>JAACWS010000030.1 GCA_009991955.1 Spirochaetales bacterium | reverse complement strand
GGTCAAAGGTCTGCTCGGCTGCAAGAATTTCAACAAATCCTCTCGTAAAGGAGTCGAACATATACGAGTTCGCTAAATGCAGGTGCAAACTTGCAGAGTTGAATTGGGTAAGAACATAAATTTTTTTGAAGCCTGCATTTATTGAATTCGATATGGGAATATCAACTAACCTATACTTTGCGCCGAAGGGGACAGCAGGTTTTGCTCTGTCTTTGGTCAGTGGGTAGAGTCGTGTTCCTTTTCCACCGCCGAGGATAATCGTCAGTACATTGTTCATTGCAGGCTCCTCTTTCTATTATATCCGTAAGTATTTTTTTTTGGTATGATTTTTTTATGAGTTTATCCTGGATTGATCAGTTAAGGCAGGAACCACGATTTGTCGAGAATGTTGTAAGCTGGAAAATCTTTCCACCCCGAAAGGGAAGCTTCTTGCCTCTACCCGAAGAGGTTCACCCGCGACTAAAAACTGCCCTGGAGGCCCTGGGAATCACCGAACTCTATTCTCACCAACGACGAACCTGGGATTTGGTGAGGGAACGCACATCTGTTTGTTTGATTACACCAACGGCGTCGGGGAAAACCCTCAGTTACAACCTCCCGATACTCCAGAAAATTCTCGAGAAACCCGAGACCCGGGCCCTCTACCTGTTTCCAACCAAAGCCCTAAGCCAGGATCAGCAATCGGTTCTCAACGAAATTTCCCTGTCCGGCCCCAAGATAAAGGTTGCTACCTACGATGGCGATACCCCAGTGAGCCTTCGGGCGAGCGCAAAACAAACTGGTCAAATAATTATCACGAATCCCGATATGCTCCATTCGGGCATCTTGCCTAATCATCCCAAGTGGATAACCTTTCTCAAGAATCTGGAGTTTGTAGTTATTGATGAACTTCACTCCTACCGGGGTGTTTTTGGATCCCATCTGGCCAATGTAATCGCTCGGTTACGAAGGATACTGAACTTTTACGGCTCGAATCCTGTCTTTATTTGTTGCTCGGCCACCCTCGGGAATCCCGGGCAGTTAGCCAAAAAGGTAACCGGTCTCGACATTACCCTCATCGATGAAAATGGCTCACCAGCTGGTGAGAAACACCTAATTACCTATAATCCACCCTTGGTCGATCGAGTGCAGGGTATTCGCAAAAGTACGGTGAACGAAGCCCAGAAGCTCGGAATAGTACTTTTAAAGAAGGGTATTAAGACGATCGTTTTTGCTCGCAGTCGGGTCCGGGTAGAGCTCATCGCCGGCTATATGAATGAGAATCTGCGCAATATATTTACCGATAACCAAGGAATTCGAGTCGAAAGTTATCGTGGTGGGTACCTGCCCAATGAACGTAGGGACATAGAACGAGGACTTCGGGAAGGGACGATTCACGGGGTAGTATCCACCAATGCCCTTGAACTGGGTATCGATATCGGTGGTTTGGACGCCTCTATACTCGCCGGGTATCCGGGCTCGATTGCCTCGGTTTGGCAGCAGTCCGGCAGAGCCGGAAGATCGGGAACCTCTTCGGTGGCTATTCTCGTAGCTGGGGCGGCTCCTCTGGACCAGTACATCGTTAACCATCCGGAGTATTTTGAAAATCAAGCCCCCGAAGCGGGTTACATTAATCCCCATAATCCCTTCATAAGAACCGACCATATTCGGTGTGCTGCTTTCGAGCTTCCGTTTAGCCCAAACGACACATATTTCCCCGACGCCCAAGACTATCTTGAACTCCTCACCGAAGATGGCACTCTTCGATTTACTCAAGGTCGGTACTACTGGGCGTCTCAGGGTTATCCTGCGGAGGGTGTAAGCCTTCGCTCAGCGGTCAATGAAAATATTGTCATTATCGACACTACCCGAGGAAAGAACCGGGTACTTGGCGAAATGGATCGCCCGAGTGCTAAAGAACTCATATTTCCCCGAGCGGTGTATCTACACCGGGGTGTTCAGTTTGCGGTACTCGACCTAAATCTAGAGGAGCGAAGGTGTTACGTTGAGGAGTCTACCCTCAACTATTACACCGATGCGGTAACAAAAACCGACTTACACGTCCTTACCGAGGACAGCTACGAAGACTGGAAAACCTGTCACGGAGTTATTGGGGACGTCTTGGTCCGAAGTCAGGCAACGAAATTTAAGAAGTTGAAGTTTCATACCCACGAAAATATTGGCTATGGGGAGATATTTTTACCCGAAGAAGAAATGCATACCCGTTCGGCGATACTCTTGTTTCCCCCGGGAACTCGAGGGGGCGATTTGTTGGCACAAGTCGAGCCCGAACAAGTTCCTGCTCTATTGGCCCGAGTAGGGTATCTGTTGCGGCAGGTCGCGCCGGCTTTCTTACTCTGCGATCCCGGGGATATTCGAACCAGCGAGCGGTTGCGAGATCCTCATTTTGACCTACCGGCCCTCTTTTTTTACGATGCTTATCCCGGTGGCACAGGGCTTGCCGAAGGTTTTTTGGAGAATTTTTCTCTCATTGCCCGTGCGGCCCTGGAACAAATTCGCGATTGTCATTGCGCCGATGGCTGTCCTTCGTGTATTGGACCTAGATCGGCGGAGCTGGAAATTATCGAGAATCCTAAGCCCTCGGTTTTGAGTTTTCTCAGGAGTCTAGGTGAACTATGAGTTCAAGTCTCTATAACCGGCTCAAAAAGATTAAAGACAACAAAGTAGACCAGGATAGGAGGGGAAATAAAAGGAGTAAGGTATCTCACCGAGATTTTTTCACCTCGGTTGGGGTGCGGCAAGAACCCCTGCAACCAACGAATTCCCTTTGGAAACTCGTTCGCCCAGGTGTCTGGGAGTTAAAAACCCTATTTCCCCTGGCCATCGACCCCAATTTGATATACCACGGACTCGAAGGGCACCCGGGAAACTGGGCCTGGTTCGATACCGAGACCACGGGACTCAGCAATGGGGCGGGAACGGTCATATTTCTCTTTGGGATCGCCTCCCCTCGAATGGGAAGTTGGGAGTGCACCCAGGTATTCCTGGAAGACTACCCCTACGAACCAGAATTCTTAGGTCGAATACAAGAATTAATCTGCCAATTCGACGGCCTGGCAAGCTATAACGGATCGACCTTCGACTTACCCTTACTTCGTAGCCGTTTTATCATGAATGGTCTCGTCGTGCCGGAGATTCATCACCTCGATCTTCTTCGTCCTGTTCGAAGATTGTGGCGCGATTCCCGAGTATCTTGTAGTTTGGGAACGATCGAACACGAGATCCTCGGTGTTCAACGAATCAGGGATGTAGCGGGCATGCTCATACCAGGTTTGTATCAAGAGTATCTCAGGGCTGCTATACCAGACCCGGGGAGTTTTACCTCCCTTAGCGATGTTTTTGCCCACCACCTGTCGGATCATTGGTCCATGATTCAGCTCACGCAGGTTTTAGGTACGGTCACCCTGGCACTGAAACAGAAGTCCGATAGCTCCGCTTTCGAGGAATGGGGAATAACCCGCCTTGGACTTCTGAGGTTTCTTGTACCCCAGGGATATTCAAAGAACGATCTCGATTACTTGGCGGGTTTGACCCTGGAGCAGGGAAGTGGTTTTGCCCAATTATTGCCTCGCCTGCTAATAGGCCTTGGAGATTACTCCTCGAGTCTTCCTTGGTTGAAGGCTGGGGTGGGTGACGGATCTCTGTGGTCCTTGGAACGGTTACTCATTTACTACGAACATCGGGAAAAGAATCCCTCAAAGGCGTTGAAAGAACTCGAAGACTATTGGGCTATCCACCCAGACTCCCGGATGAGGTTATCCCAGGCCCAAGGGGCCCGGTGGAATTCGCGACATCAACGACTTAGACGGAAATCAGGGTAGACTTAAAAAATACTCCTCATAGTGTCGTCCGGCGGACTCCCAATCGAACCGGAGGGCCATGCCTCTTAGAATCATTGCCCGATGGACCTTAGGTTGCAAACGATAGACCTTCGTTGCTTTCGCTAGGGTCTCAACCATACCGGTTCCGGTAAGGGGTATAGGGAAGTAGTAACCGGTAGCTGTCTTCGGATTTTTCCCTCGGTCGACGACCGTATCCTTGAGGCCCCCGGTTGGAGAAACTATCGGAATAGTGCCATAGGAAAGGGCGTACATTTGGGTAAGCCCACAGGGCTCGTAGAGGCTTGGCATGAGGAAGAAGTCCGATCCTGCCTCAATAAGGTGGCTCGTTTTTTCGTTGTATCGAATAAAGACCTGTAGATGAGGAAGTTCCAAGGCTAAGTCACTCAGTTTTTTTTCTATATGCTTCTCACCAGTGCCCAGGATTATAATTTGAGCTGGGAGGGCACATATTTTTCGTAGAGCTTCTCCATCATTCTCCACCAGGTGTGCAAAACCTTTCTGTGTAACAAGACGGCTGACCATTCCTATCAATGGAACACCTGGTGTCTGAGAAAACCCTGCGAGTTCTTGTAGGGCAGCTTTATTTTTTGCTTTTCCCTCCAAATTGTTCTCATCGTAGAGAAAAGGCAAGAGTTGATCGGTTTTTGGATTCCAGATATCGTAGTCCATTCCGTTGAGGATCCCGGCGAGGACGTTTTTTTTCAGATTCAGGAGTCCATCCATGGCAAAACCTAGTTCTGGTTGGAGGATTTCCTCCCCATAGCCCGGGCTTACGGTGGAAATACCATGGGCACAGACGAGGGCGGCCTGCAAGAAATTTATACCCCCGTGGTAAGAGAAGCCTAATCGGGTCTCATCACTTGGGTCTAAACCAAGGTATTTGAATTGGTCCTGGGAGAATATTCCTTGGTATCCCAGATTATGAATAGTAAAAACGCCCTTCGTTTTTCGAAAAGGACCCGCAGACTCCAGGGATTTGAGGTACGCTAAGGCCGGGGCCGCCGGCCAATCGTGAGCTTGAAGAATATCCGGAAACCAATTGAGCATTTTTGCTAATTGGAATGCCCCACGACTGAGCAGACCAAATCGAAGAACATTATCGGGAAACTCCGGTCCCCCAGCTTCGGAGTATATTCCGTCTCGCCCAAAGAGCTGTTCGTGGTCGAGAAAATATACTTCTACTCGGGTCCCCGGTATGAGGGTTGAATATACCCCAACCCAATATTCTTGATCCCCCATAGGAATACCCAGGGGAGCCGGATGTTTGTCGAGAAGATAACGGGTTATTCCATAATATCGAGGCATAACAATTTTCACCCGATGTCCGCGTTTATCCAGGGCCTCGGCGAGTTTTGGCAGAACGTCGGCCAGTCCACCAGATTTTGCATAGGGAAAAACTTCGCTGGAAACCATGAGGATGTTCATTGGGGTCATCGTTCGCTCCTAGGAGAAGTATACAATAGAAAATCCGCCTACTGGCAAAAAACCAAGATTTGCGTATAACCGGAGGGCGGGGGAGTTAGAAAGTTTTACAAAGAGGCTCGCCGCTTTTCCCTCAGTTTCAATTCTGGAAAGAAGTTCGAGCATAATTGTCCGGGCCATACCTTGCCCGCGGTACTCAGGCTCGGTATAGACACCACCAATCTGGTCGACGAGTTTACCCCGAGCGTTGGTCATAGCCTTGGTCACCATTCGTCCCTTGTATTCCCCGTGAACAGCGATTTGGTGGGATAGGCTATGAAGAAGGAATCGGCGGGTTCCTTCGGGATTTATTGGATGGCCGGGCAGGACTACTTCTTCCTTCTCGTAGCGTAGCTGGAGGGGAAGCAGTCTTTCCTCGTCGTATATTGACGAACTACGGCAGATAAGTCCCTCAATAGGTTCTAGAAGAACTTTCGTGTCGAGGGGATGATAGAGCATCGAGTAATCTACCCGGTGATCGAAGGGTTTTGGCAATATCCCAAGGAGCTGTTCAACGATCGGCCTTGCTCCCATTAGGGTGCGAATTCGTCCAAAAGCCGAAGCCCCAACTTTATTGAGTTCGCTCAGATCTTCGGTTGTCATGGGGTCATATCCCGTTGGAGTGCTGTTCCGCGAGACGTGAATACCCGCGAAACCGTGCTTATGAATTCCTAGTACTCCCATTATACCCGATTCTGCCTCGAGCAAAAATAACGACCAGGCCCGATCCAGGCCCTGAAAGTGTTTTCCAAAGAGACGGCTCGTTAGGTTGTTCGTAAAAATTTCGTGAGAATATAAAAAATCTTGGAGATTTGTTAGGTCCTTAGGTCGAACATGTCTCCAGCCAAGGGCCGTCCTGTTTAACCACGGCATTTTATCGATCTCTTAGGACGTGGGGTATAGGATTACTACCGGTGGCCGGAATTCTACCGGTAAGGGCGGCAAAACCAGCGTTAAAGCTATCAGAACCCCAGCCGTAAACTGCCAGGGCATTTATTACCCAGGGGATTTTTTCCAAATACGAAGGCGTGAGTATCGAAAGAACAAAAATTCTCTCGGGCGCCCTGGGGAGGTTTTCTAAAGCCGCCAGGACGTCTGCAGAATTGCCGTTAGCAAGGTTAAAAACTACCGTTTCGTACTGGGAGGCAATTAGAGGAACGTCTTTGAGGACTGTCGCCGAAGCCGAGAGTGGGGGATTGTAAGGAAACTGATATTCCCGAGCTCCTGGAAAGTATTGGCGACCAACCCTAAAAAAGTCCGGATCCTGCCCAAGTAGAAGTGTAGACCCGGGCTGCCAATCGGTTAGGGGCAAGTTGTCTCCCGAAATTATATGAACAGCCCGGGCCGCTTGTTCGGCAAAAAACTCCTTCGAACCCGGAGCGGGAACGAGATCGTATACCTTCGTCGGATCTGGACGGAGAGGAACCCGATCTTCAGGAAAAAGATAGCGGTACTTAATTCTTAGAATTCGCCGAAAAGAATTCTGTATAGAATTTCGTAAATTTGGATCTGATCGATATCTTTCCAAAGCGAGGGTCCAGACCCTATCATTAAGACCGGGAGTCTGAGAGAGCATAACCAGGTCGTTTCCGGCTCGCAGCGATTCTAAGGTTATTTCTGCAATAGTCCAGTTCTTGTCCGCCCCATATTCCCAAGCTCCTTCCATAAAGAGGTCATCGGTAACCGCAATACCCTCGAAACCCAAGGAACCCCGCAATATTTCGGTCTTAAAGACCTCGGACAAGCTCGCCGGCTTGTTGTCTCCGGTAATTTCGGGAAAACTCAAATGCCCAGTGAGAACTGCTGGAATTCCTTCATCTATAAGGAGTTTGAAGGGCACCAGGTCTCGTTCTTCCAGTTCCTTCCATGTATCCAGGACTACTGGCATCTCGCCGTGGCTGTCACCAGTTGCGTTACCATGGCCCGGGAAGTGCTTCGCCGTTGAAATAACTCGTACCTTTTCGTGCCCCTGATAGAAAGACAGCCCCAAAAGAGCAGTAAGGTTTGCATCGCTTGAGAAGGACCTCGGTCCAATGACGTGAGCCTCGGGATTCATGTATACATCGACCGTTGGGGCAAGGTTCATATTGATTCCAATCGCACGCAATTCTTGCCCAATGAAGTAACCAGAAAGGAAAGCGTCTCGGGGTATCGCTCCCGCTCCCAGGGCCATATTTCCGGGAGTAATGCTTGTTGTATCCTTTACATGTCGAACCCATCCACCTTCCTGATCGGTTGATGTGAGAAGGGGGATACCTCCTCGGGTTCCCAGGGCGTAGGTTTGCAATTCCCCAAGGGTTTGGGCAGTTCGTGCAATATTTCTTCCGTTCCAACCAAAAATCTTCACGCCACCAATGTTACGGGTACCAATCCATTCGACCACTGGCCCTTCGGCGTATTCGCTATCCCATCCGAGGAGAAACACTTGGCCAAGGATTTCCTCATCACCCAAGATCGAAAGGAGTTTCTCAATTCTCTGGTCGACCGTTTCCTCAGGGGAGAAAGGTTCCCAGAAGAGGCCAGTTTGTGAAAAATCCAGGCCACGGGACAACGAAGGGGTTGAAAGAGTAGCATTGAGCGGTTCGGGACTATCGACCGACAAGGGATACCCAATTCCCTGGGGAAGGGATAGATCAACTCGAGAAAAGGAAAACACTCCTAATCCTAAAAGGAGGAGACCGAGGCCAAGCAGGTAAAAGAAAATCGTCCCCCGACTTTTCATTCCTTACCTAGGGTCGGAAGCAATTGAAAATAGACCCGGCGAGCGGCTAAAGCTCCATCTGCTGCTCCGACTATAATTTGGGAAAACCCCTGATCTCGCACCCCACCAACCGCAAAAAGGCCACTCACCGAAGTCTCATTCCATCGGTCGGTTTCCAAAAACCCTTGGGCATTCGTGGCTGGGGACAGGGGTTCTACTTTTGGAATTCGAGGAGTTGAGCCTATAAGGACGAACAATCCGGCCACTTCAAGTTTCGTGCCATCGTTCAGTACTAGGCCTTGGAGAACCGGAAACCCATGGGGGCCGACCAGGGAGTCAAAAGAAGCGATCTCTTTACCCAAATGGACTTTTATCGAAGGAGAATTTCTTAACTGCTCGAGAAGGTAGGGTTGAGCAGTCAAAGAGTCCCTTACCACTACGTGTACCTCTGGGCATATTTGAGAGAGGAAAAGTGCATCTTCTAGGGCACTATCTCCGCCACCGATGACCGCCGTTGGCTTATTTCGAAAAAACGGTCCATCACAAGGCGCACAGTTCGAAATTCCCCTGCCTGCTAATGCCTGGGCTCCGGGAATCTCGAGGGTTCGGGGAATTGTACCGGTAGCCAAAATTACCCTTTTTGCCTCGATCGTGCCATCGTCCACATCGAGTATAAATCCATCCGACTCTTTGTGCACCGTTTCGACTGGGGTATACAAGAATTCCGTGCCTAGCTCTTGGGCTCTTGTTTCCATATTGAGCACTAACTCGGCACCCGTTAGGCTAGCATCGACTCCCGGGTAATTCGGTACATGGACAATATTCATCGCCTGCCCGCCGGGGCTTACCTGTTCAACCAAGAGGGTGGAAAGGTTGTGAAACCTCGAATAGTGGGCAGCCGAAAGACCGGCTACCCCCGCACCAATTATTACTACGTCCCATTTCATAGGCCGGAAGTATACCTACCATCAAAGACTTTTTCTACTCAATTATTGCCTAGAAATGCCGATCTTCTAGACGGACCCAGGAAACAAGGAGACCCAATGCAGACCCTTTCGGTGTTACAAAACCTTTCAGAACTTACCGATGCCTTTCTCGCAATGGGCGATCTAGAGCGAGAACTTCAAGAAGCACTTCTAGACAGGAGTTCTAAGGACAATGACTATCTCATCCAAAAGATGGAAAACCTAAAGGGAGTCATAGCTACTCTCGAAACCCATCGGGAAGTGGAGTTTCAACTCCTTTTAGCCGAGGCGGGTTTGCCGACCACATCAGGACTTCAAGATGTTCTGGTACTTCTTGCCCCCACCGATCGTGAACTTTTGGCCGAAGCGTACCGAAACCTAAAAATCGCCGTACTTGGTGCCAAAGCTCAGGCTCAGGGTATCGACATGTTTACCAGGCATTCACTTACAGTTCTAAAGGGGGTAGTCGATGAGCTCTATCCCGAACGTCGTCAGAGGACCTATACCAATAGGGGCCGACACCGAGAGATTTCTTCCCCAATGGTCTTAGACCATACCCTCTAATGGAGGGTTAGGAGCAGAGTATGCAGTCTACATTTTCTGGAATAGAGTTATCAAAGCGGGCACTTCAGGCCCATAGCACGGCCCTCCAAACTGTTGGCCATAATATGAGCAACGCCTCAACCCCCGGTTTCAGCCGCCAACGGGTAGAAATGGCCCCCACCGACGCACTTTATCGGCCCCAGCTCAATAGAGCAATGACTCCCGGCCAAATCGGCCAAGGGGTACAAGTAGAACGAATAGAACGGGTGAAAGACATGCTCCTGGAGGGACGAATTGTGTCTACCGCAGGAGAAGAAGGCTACTGGACTTCTCGAGACAAGTATCTGGGACAAATCGAGCAAGTCTACAACGAACCGACCGAATCTTCCCTTCGTTCTTCTATGGATCGCTTTTGGGACGGATGGCAGGAATTGTCACTTTTTCCCGAGCAAATGGCTAGCCGGCAGGCGGTCATTGAGCGCGGAAATGCTCTTACCCAAGGTATACGTGACAGATTCCAAAGTCTGTCCTCGATCCAAACGGTAGTAGACGATGAAATTCGAATAACGGTAGACCAAGTGAACTCCCTTACCCAAGAAATAGGTCTGTTAAATCGAGAAATTAATCAAAGCCAAGCCGCGGGGGATAACCCAAATGACCTCATGGACCGCAGAGATCTCTTGGTCGAGGAGTTAGGTCAAATCCTTCCAATTTCCGTAAGTACCCAAGATCCCGACGAGTTTTCAATTTTTACCGGCGGTCGCCACATCGTCCAGGGAGCTATTAGTAGACGGTTTTCGATGGAAGATTCCGGAGCGGAGAGGGGTTTTCAAGTACCCGTTTGGGAAGACACCGGTGAGATTTTTATCCCCGAAAGTGGTTCTCTTGGAGCGTATTTAGAATTAAGAGATCAAGACATCCGTCAAGAAATCCAGAACCTCGACACTATGGCGGTGAATTTCTCTGACCTCGTAAACGAGGTTCACCGACAGGGCTATGGACTTACTGGAGAAAACGGAAAAGATTTCTTTGTTCAGTTGCCCTTTGTGGTCAACGCCCAAGGAAACTACGACCGAGACGGCGACGGCACCTTTGACTCGAGCTATTTATTCCGTGTAACAGGAACTAACCCCCTTGATCTTCAACAACAAATTGGATTCGAGGGGGTCATGAGTCTCCCTAGTGTCGATGGAACCATCGACGTCCCCTACCGAAGTACCGATACGGTTCAAGACCTTTTGGTACGAGTGAACAACTCCGGTGCCGAAGCGGTTATGCAACTCGACTACAGCGGTAGACTCACTCTCAAGGGCACCCCGTCGGACAATGCCGATAATCCAGATTTTGTTCTTCGGGATTTTTCCGATTCCGGAGAATTTCTTGCAGGATATGCGGGTATTCTCAACGGACCAGGAGTCGCAAATGGATATCAATGGGCCCAACCGAATGCCGCAGATGGCCTCGCTCCGGGCACTCAAGTCGCTGTAGCACCAGAAACGAACCCCTCAGGGTGGATAGGACTCAATCCCGAACTCATCGAAAATCCTGGTGCAATAGGCACCAGCCTTGGGGGCCGAGACTCGGCGGGAGAAGTTGGAGATGGTCGTATTGCCCTCGAAATAGCCTCAATACGGAACACTCCGGTAATGATAGGACAAATATCAACCTTCGACGACTATTTCGCCGATACCGTCGCGTCAATCGCCCTCAAGGGACAAGAATCCGAAATCGCCCTTAAAACTACCGACCTCATTATGACCGACTTACGAAACCTACGAGATAGCATTAGTGGGGTGAATATCGACGAAGAATTAGCGAATATGATCAAATATCAACAAGGGTATAACGCAGCAGCTCGTTTCTTGAATGTATGGAGCGAAATGCTCGATACAGTCATAAATAGGCTTGGGGTATAGGGGTAAAAAATGAACCGGATAAGCTCAAATATGACAAATAACTCAATGATGAACCACACCAGGCACCGGCAAGTCGAACTCAATAATATTCAAAATCAAATTGGCAGCCAAAACCGAATTCAACGACTCAGAGACGATCCCGCGTCCGCCGCCCATGCAACCCGCTACCAGAGTTACATTACTCGATTAGAACGGTACTCCCAAAATATAGAGCAAGGGATCGACACCTATCGGGTAACCGAGGGACACATGCGTCATGCGGTGGATATCTTGCAAGAAGTCCGGGCTCTAGCCGTTCAGGGAGCAAACGGAACCTATACTCGAGAAGACACCCAACACATGGCTCGACGGGTAGACGAACTCTTGGGGGCTCTGGTCGAAACCGCAAATGCAAAAAATGGCGATGGTTCCACGGTATTCTCCGGGGACCGCACTCGGAACCTTCCATTCCGAGTTGTCGAAGGGAACATTCCCTCCTACGGAGGCTCGTTAATTACCTCGGTCGAATACACCGGCAGTATTGGACTCAAACAAGCCGAAATTTCCGACGGATCGTACATTCCTCTGAACTTCCCGGGGAATAGGGTATTTTGGGCGGAAAACCAAGCGGTATATGGTGCGGTTGATAGTTCAAACTACCTAGCGACCGAAGACTCTACGGTTGCCCTCGATGGTTTCGAAGTCCCGATAAATGCGGGGGACAACATCTATAGTATCATGTCAAAGATTAACCGCTCCGATGCGGGGGTTAGAGCATCCTTAGATCCTGTGACCAGTGCCTTAGTCCTCGAGTCTACGACTCCCCACCAAATTTGGATACAGGACAAAACCGGTCAAGTTTTTACCGATCTTGGAATCCTTTCCAAACCGACCGATCCACCTCCCCATAATACCAACCCAGATGCCCAGGTTTTCGGGGGCAGTCTTTTTGACGCCGTTATTCGGCTTCGAGATGAACTTTTTGCGGGGGATGCCATTGATATCGGTGGTGCGGCGATAGCAGGTCTCGACGGGGCCATGAATAACCTCTTGTCTGAGGTAGGAAGTCTTGGAGCAAAAACTGAACGCTTAGATTTTTCCTTGGTGAGGATTGAAAAAGAAATTCCCGATATGTACGAGACCTTAAGTAAGGAAGTAGATATCGATATGACCGAAGCCATTACTCGACTCAAAACCATAGAAACTACTCATCAGGCCGCCTTAGCAGCCCTGGCTCGAATTGTTCCCCGAACTCTGCTCGACTTTCTACGCTAAAAAAGGACAATGAACCATGGAGATACAAACAAAAGCCTACGGGCCGGTCGAAATTGATGAACGACAGACACTCTACTTTTCCCATGGTCTTCTTGGATTCGAAGAATACCATTCTTATGCCCTCATCGATTCTCGACAGCCGCCGTTTTTTATTCTTCAAAGCCTCGATGAACGAGAAATTGCTTTTGTGGTTTTAAGTCCCGAGGTATTTCGAAATGACTTTTCTCTAGATTTGGCCACGGGAGATCTTGATGACCTTGAATGGGGCGATGATGAAGAACTCCTTGTTCTTGCTATCGTTACGATACCTCGAGACGGTCGCCCAATGACTGCAAATCTTCAGGGTCCCTTGGTGATGAACCGGAAAAAAAAACTTGGAAAACAGGTTATTCAAGTGGGAGGGCCCTGGAAAACAAGGCATAACATCCTCGAGGAAATGAGCAAAATGGGGGCGGAAGAATGCTAATTCTCTCCCGTAAACTCAACGAAAGTATCATGATCGGGGACTCGGTCGAAATTTCCGTGGTCGAAATCAAGGGCGATCAGGTAAAAATAGGTATTCAAGCACCAAACACAGTGAAAGTGTATCGAAAAGAGGTTTATTCGGCGATACAAGAAGAAAATAAGCTTGCAGCTCTTTCCTCGATCGATGACTCATTGCCTTCCATTCAACTACCAAAAACCCGACAGTAAACTACTTCTTATCTTCAATCGCTTGGCTTTCTCGTAGATAGTCAGGACCCTGATCGTGGGGGTCTCTCTCGCCCCGGACAAGTTGAGGTAAACCAATTTCTAAGAACCCAGCAGAGAGGGGTGCCAAATCTCTATCGAGGATCTCTTTTGTTTCGATTTTTTCTTTGGAGTCCATATTCAGGAGGAGTTCCCGAAAACCCGGTTTGTCGAAGGCCAAAATACGTACAGTTTTTTTCGGCTTCATTCCAATTAATAGGTCGTGAATCTGCTGGGGGGTCCAGTCCCCGGGACCACTCTTTAGAATCCCTTCGTTATACAGTGCCCAAAAATAACGCCTCTTCTTCCCGTCGATAACTGGGAGCAGAAGATCGTTAGGAAATAGTTTGTTTCCGTTATAAGCGAGGGACTCCAGGGGCGAAATACTCACAATCGGAATATCGAGGGCCTCAGCTAATCCTTTTCCAAAGGCCATTCCTATTCGTAGACCTGTAAAGGACCCAGGTCCTCTACTACACACGATTCCATCAAGATCGCGAGGTCGAAGGCCGTGGTCGAATAAGGCTTTTTCAACTCGATCACCGAGGATTTCTCCGTGCCGCAGACCGAATTCGTATCGGTAGTGACTAATTCCCTGTTGAGACCGGATTGATATTGTCAGGCTTTCACCCGAGGTATCATAAGCAAGGACATTATTCATAGCGTAACTCCCGAAAAATCTCTTTGAGACGAACACCGTTGTACTCCGGTAGCCCAACTACTAGGAGTTGCCGGCCCAAACCTTTATCTACTACCGAAAAATGAATAAGAAGACTATCGACGGGTAGGGTACCTCTTTCGGGCCATTCTATAAGACAGATTCCTCTAGACGTAAAATACTCTTCGGCACCGGTTTCTTCGACTTCTTCGTCGCTCGAAAGTCTGTACCAGTCCATGTGGTATAAAGGAACTCGACCCCCGTGGTATTCTTGAATTATTGCGTACGTGGGACTCGTCACAAGTTCTCGTACACCCAGTCCCCGGGCGAAACCCTGGGCGAAAGCTGTTTTGCCCGCTCCCATTGGGCCAAGAAGCCCAATAATCAAACCGGGCCACGCTATAGCCCCCAGAGCTGTGGCAAAAGTTTGGGTTTCGTTCAGGCTTGAGGTGTGGAGAGTAAATAGGTCTTCCATTGTTTTTAGGGCAACGATCCTGAGCGTTCGAGTCTGCCGATGTGATCTTTCAGGTTCCTAAGAATGGGAACAAGAGGATAGTGAATATCTTGAAGAAACTGAATTCTTACAACCTTATCCCCGAGGGGAGTCATCTCTATCGAGAATTCAATTTTTATGAGTGTTTCTTGGGACTGACTACTCACCATTACTGCATCACCTAAATATTCTTTTCGATAAGCGATAAGCATAGGTTTGCGGGTAATATTTTCGACATTTTTTACTACCATAGAGTATTCTAATCCTAATTGTTAATACTCATCAGGTCCAGTAATTCCGTAAATAAAAGACTGAATCTGATTCAAGTTTTGTTTACTCACCCGAGTAAAAGCAACGTGCATGATACCCCCTTGGGGCCTGCGAGATCGAGAATGCAGGATTTTTCCGAAGGCATTAACCGTTTGTTGGGGTCCGATATCAAAGGTAATTTTTACGAGAGTATTTTTCTCGAGTAAAGTCCGAGAGAATATTGCACAACCGCCGACGCTAACGTCTTCTACCTGACCCAAAAATCGTCGATTTTTTTGGACAACAGCCCTCTTTACTTCCTTCCTACCCTTTCCCTCGGTGAGGATTTCTACCTTCTGGAAGTAAGTCGGTTTATTGATCTCTTTTCGAGGGTATCTTCGCAACTGAACTTGTTCCATTTGTTTCACGTGTTCTAGAAGAATTACGTCTATCCCATCGACGTTTGTCACTTCCAAAATTTTCGTTTCAAAACGAAATACTTTTCCCGTGTCTCGTACAAATCGTACTCGTATAGGTTCACCGACCTTATACCTTACGAGTATACCTTGGGGGGTTTTAGGAACTTGTAGAGAGAGGCGGCTTTCCATATTCGCCGTGACCATGGACTCCATAGGAGGCTTCGAACGGGTGTAGAGGGTAACCGTTTGCCCCTGACCGACTATTTGACTTCCGGGAGCCGATGAAACTTTACGAGTATTTCCAAGGGTGGTTTTGATTCGAAAAAATTCTGAGATCAGGGCTTCTTTTTGGGAATCTCCTAAGGACGATTGTCTTACATCGTCGATTAGGGTTCTTAGAACTTTGTTGAGCAATCCTGCGTGGGTGAGCAATCGGACGGGATTTCCAATTTTTTGATCCTTAACGGCTTTCTCAAGTATTTTGATTTGATCTTTCTCGAGCCCCGCCGACTTCGCTTGGCGTCTAAATCCTCCTATACTTACCTTACCTGACGGCCCAGAGGGTGTGGAGCTTCGAGACCCGATAAAAAGGAAAAGGGCAAGGCCAAGTAGGAGCCCCACGACGATATACACTTGACTCATGTCCGCAGCAGCAATGAATTGAAGAGGAAGTAAGGCGCCTAAATTCATATGTCCTCCAGTAGAGACTGTAGCCTTTCGAAGACCGGGGGCAGTTCGTACTCAAGGATGTCTCCGATTAGGACCACATCGTTATTCTCCATGCCTTGAACAAGTTCTTCGAGAAGTGTATTCAAGGTCTCGCCAGCTTCCTGAATTTTGAAATCGTCTTGTGCCCTCGAAGAGGGATGGTTTTTCAAAAGTCCCATGGTCCTTGCAAGTTTTTGCAGGAGTTCGACCAGGTGTTGAATCGTAAGTAGGGCCTGATCGACCTTTCCGCCTTGGAGCTGAACCGAAACCTGGGATAGTGATCCCTGTAAAGTATGAATAGTCTTGAGGGTGCCAATAGCCTCATCCTGGGGACGCTCGTACTCACGAATTCGCGATTGTAAAAGGAGTTCGATCGTTCGACAGGAATCGAGGTACTTGTCCCAGTTCTCGTTCAATATCTGTGTATCGTAGGAGAATCCCCGTAGAAGTTCTTGGGGCGTAGCGGAGTCGCCTGGGAAGAATCTATCGAGGGCAAGCAGTATTCCTGGACTTTCTTTCAGGATTTCCTCCACCTGTTCAATTCCACGCTTACCCCCACTTTGGCCATATTCTTCAAAGGATGAACCTAGGAGCACGGTATACTCCAAGAGTAACTTCAGTTGGTCTTGTTGAATCAGAAGCGGATGATTAGCCCAGATATGCAAGGTCCTTACCTCATCGAGAGCCATAGATTCCCAATCGGAAGGAGAGCTTTCTTCAATAGAAGTTCCGTTGACCTCCAAACCCAAGAAGATAAGACTATTTTCGCTTAGCCACTCCTTTAAGCCGACAACCAATTCTCCTAGAATTTTTTCTTCTTGAATTGATACATCAATAGGCTCGTCGTTCAGAAAAATTTCCAAAATCTAGCTCCTTACGTCGGGTGTTTCGAGAAGTCCCCACCTCACTAGTATCGGTATTTATGAGAACTGAATAAACGTCTTATTTGGGGATTTTAGTTATTTCCACCGTTCGAAGGATTGAGTCCTTCGAGTTCGCGGCTCTGGGACTCCAAAGAGTTAATAGCTGATTCCATTTGACCAAATTGAAGACGCATTCTTTGCTCATAGTCCTCGAGGTAGTCTTGGTAATTCGTAATTTCTGTATTTGTTCGGGTGATTTGGGAATCCAATGTCTGGGTATTTATGGCCAATATTCCACCGGTCTGGGTAAAGGGGCGAACTAGATTTTCCGTAGAATAGGCCACACCCGAGTCAATAAGGAGATCACTATCCGAATCTTTTCCAAAAAGATCCCGTACCGCCAAGAAATTCTGTTCCAAAGCTTGGTCAAGTTCCCGTTCATTAATTTCTAAGTATCCCCTCAGGCGCCCAATATTTACCGAGGCCCCTCCGCCACTGGCGTTTGTCGAAACCCCCGCCTGGGAAAGAAGTGCCATATCTCTTCCGGCCTGGGTTTCGACGGGTGTTATAATAATGTTCTGTAGTCTTTGCTTTATAGTATTCAACGTAGAGTTGCCCTGGAAACTCCCGAGTCTCTCAAAGGCTGCTTCCCGCTCTGCATCGGAAAAGTAGGTGATTTCCTCGATGATATCCGGTTGATTTCGAGTGAGTATGTTTATGTCTCGAATAACTTGGTTATACATGGCGACGAACTCGATAACTTTTTCTTTTGCAGCTTCCCGATCGGGACTTACAGTTACATCAACTGGTGTGTCCGATGCACGACGGAGGTTCAAAGTCACTCCAGGAATAACGTCGTCGATTGTATTAGACCCACGGATTACCTCGATTCCCTGAACCCTCAAGCGGGCATCTTGGGCCCGGGATAGGGCGTTTGCCGGGCCTAGGGTCGAGGGGGCCGAGGAGTCAAAAAGTTCTATACCCGATACCTCGACGATACGATGGGTATTTTCGTTTTCGACCACGAGGTGACTCGGTAGACCACCGAGCTCATCAAGGGAAATGAGAAACTCTTTATTTTCAAACCCGATTTCTGGTAGAGGAACTAGACGATTTCCTACTCGGGCCGAGACTACTGAACCAGTTTCTACACGCGGAGGTGGTTCAGGAGGACTGTAAGGCGGCTCAGGGGCCGAACTAGAAAGACTTGGCAAACTTACACCGCCGAAGCTTACACCAGGTACCTGAGGTACCGAAAATCCCGGAGGGGGAGGAGACTGTTCAGTTGCAATAGGCATTTCAACCATCGACGCAGAAAAACGAAGAATTAGACCGCGGGTGTCTACATCTTGGGGTGGAGCAACTGGGAATTCGTTGACTTTCTGGGGCGGAACTTGGTAGGAGCGCGTTTCCTCGGTTCCCCTTGGACCGGTGGAAACTGCCTGTTGAGCAGAAATAATTCCCAAATTTTCGGCGAGTACTGCCAATTCAGGGTCGTCGAAGACCATTAGGTTTTCCGCACCCTCCAATTTTGACTCGAGGACGAGTACCTGTACCCCTGGTTTGTTATTTATGACATTCGACGTTAGTGTTTGGGGATTGACCCGATTTATCGCCTCAGAAAAATCTCGTACCGTACCGCCGCGGAACCGAACCGGGAGGCGGGTTTGCCCTATCTGAAACGTATAGACACCTTGGTCTATTCGCAGTTCTCGGGGCAGATCCTTCGAACTCAACCTATCGGCCTGGGCAGTTTGCAGGATTTCTATCCCAGTCGTTCCCTCCGAGGCACTCCTTGCAGCCGAGGCGGTGAGTAGGCTTTCGTTGCTAGACGTGGCCAAACGGTCGTTAAAGGGATTTTCAAAACTGTATAAAGAACGGGCTACGTCCTGCAACTGGGAAAGTTGTCGGGACATAGACTGCCAAGTTTCTCTCTGAGTTTCAAATTGAGTTTTTCTGGTTTCCAAACGAGTTAGGTTCACCCGTTCAGCGTTCACCAATTCTTCGACCATTTGGTCTGTGTTAAATCGGCTCGATACTCCAGGGATGGAGAAATCAGACATACTCTAGAGACCTCTCAAAGATATTGATTTGAGCCCGAACCTCATTGCAACCCAATGGTGTTTTCGTACACATTTTTCCTTGGAAGGGTCTGAGAGGTTTTGCTCCTTCCTCGATTCGGACAAACTCTTCCTAACAAGACCCCTTAGGCGGTCTCATCTACGATCATCCCGATGTACTCTTGAATCTTCATATGTAATCGTTGTAGTTCAGCGGGTGGGAGCTCTTTAATCACTCTATCGGTTTGTGCATCCAAAACCTTTACGACAACCTGATTGAGCTCTTTATTGAAAGAATAACTTAATTTCTTATTTACGCTCTTAGCAAAAGTATCAAGTCGATCAACAGCTTCTTCGATTTTCGACATCTGTTGTTCCTGCTTCTGCCTAACCTCTTGCTGAACCCGATCGCCTTGTTCCTGAAGTCTTCGACGTTGTTGTTCTATACTCTGGGTCTTAATCCTGCCGGCGACGGGAGTTACTTGTGCGGAGCTTACCAATCCCTGGATCTCCATAGACATACCTTACCTCCCTGTAAGAAAGAAACCGAGGGAGAGCGCCACTCCCCCGGTAGTACGAAATGAATGAAAAAAGAAGACGTCCAGATCTCTTTTTCCGTTCTGGAGAAATTGCTTGGTTTTAGCCGATAAGCTGAAGAGCCGACTGGCTTTGCATGTTTGCCTGGGCTAACATTGCAGTGTTGGCTTGGGTAAGAATCTGGTTTCGAACAAAGTTCACCATTTCCCCAGCCATGTCTGTGTCTCTAATTCGAGACTCTGCTGCCTGCAGGTTTTCTGCCGCCACATCTACACCCTTTTGGGCCATTTCGAATCGATTCTGATAGGCTCCCAGGTCCGCTCGTTGCTGGCTGACTTGCCGAAGGGCAGAGTCTACCGCACCGATAGCGTTGTTGGCGTTTTCTGGATCCGAAAGACTCATTGACTGCCCGGAGCCTTGAATATTTGTAATACCCAATGCATCGGCTGTCATTGTTCCAATGAACACTTGCTCGCTTTGATCCATATTCGCCCCCACTTGGAACTGCATTACCTGACCGCTGACAGAGTTGCTCGCAAATCCGCCGGTTAACATATTCATCCCGTTAAACTGGGCGTGGCTTGCAATCCGATTGATTTCATCGATCAGCTGGGAAACTTCTACTTGAATCTGAGCCCGATCTTCAGCGGTATAAATACCGTTGGAAGACTGTACTGCAAGTTCCCGCATGCGGTGTAGAATGTCCTGGGTGTTCTGCAGGAATCCTTCAGTCGTTTGAATGAAGGACACTGCGTTCTGGATATTATTGCTTGCCATATTGAGTCCCCGAACTTGACTTCGGAGCTTCTCAGATACTGCAAGTCCAGACGCGTCATCCGCAGCTTTGTTAATCCGCATTCCTGAGCTGAGCTTTTCGATACTGTTTTGGGTTTCGGTTGTCCGAACGCCCAAGTTCCTGTTCGCATAAGCTGCACTCATGTTGTGGTTAATTATCATATAACCCTCCTTGAGTAGAATAAAAAGGCAATCCGTGCCTTTCATCTTTGCTGTTAAGTCCAGAAACCTATGTGCGCTGTTTCTGCTCCGTGACTTTCAAGCGAAGAGACAACCAAGGGCTATTTCTAGTCCTTGAATCCCATCGCTCCAGCAACAGTATTCTCTACCGACCAAGCAGGCTCAAGAAGGGTAGGTTGTCAAAGAACATAGGGCAAAACCCCAACTAACAGTATAACACAAACCACTAAACCCCGGGCAAGTAGAACCCGGGGTTTAACGGAAAAAAAACAAAATCTAAACCGAGGAAAAACTATCCCAGTAGCTGAAGTACCGATTGGGTCTTCATATTCGCTTGAGCGAGCATCGCAGTGCCAGCTTGGACGAGGATTTGGTTGCGGGTAAAGTCGACCATTTCCTTTGCCATATCGGTATCTCGAATTCGGGATTCCGCGGCCTGGAGATTTTCCGCTCCAATATCGATACCCTTAATCGCCATTTCCATTCGATTTTGGTATGCACCCAGATCTGCGCGCTGCTTGTTGACCGCACGCAAGGCAGTATCAACCACACCGATAGTAGTGTTTGCTGAATCGGGATCCGCAAGCGAAATGATTTCCTCACTGCCAACCTGGCGAATACCAAGAGCTGAGGCCGTCATTTCCCCAATGTACACTTGTTCTCGTTGATCCATATTTGCCCCAATATGGAAGAACATGGGTTGGAACGCAGTACCTTGTCCATCATTCTGAGAGAATCGGCCGGTGAGCAGGTTCATTCCATTGAACTGAGCATGACTTGCAACTCGGTCAATTTCGTCAACCAACTGGCTAATTTCTACCTGAATCTGCATTCGGTCTTCAGCGGTATAAATACCATTTGAAGACTGAACCGAAAGCTCTCGGATTCTTTGAAGGATATCAGTGGTTTCCTGAAGGTATCCTTCGGTGGTCTGAATGAGGGAGATTCCGTCCGCTGCATTTCGAGATGCCTGTTGCAATCCCCGAATCTGAGACCGCATTTTTTCGGAAACAGCCAAGCCCGAAGCATCATCTCCCGCCTTGTTGATCCGCAGACCACTCGACAACTTCTCAATCGAACTGGTAACCGACCGATTGTTTACCCCAAGTTGTCGCTGAGCGAACATTGCGCTCATGTTGTGATTAATAATCATCCTATCCTCCTTGATAGTCAGGCCTTGGGCATCCTTGCCCAATTTTTCTTTGAAATACTGCTAAAGCCTTTGCTTTACCAGCCGACAATAAGAGTAGGGAAGCTCTAGGAGTTTCTTAGAAACTCTAAAACCTTCTACCACTTCTTAGTATCGGCACCTGAGGAGGAAAACTTTAGGATTATTTTTCGAGAAATTCCAAGGCTAAGGGGTCTTCTGGATCAAACTCCAAGACTGTCTCGAAGAAACCTTTGGCTTTTTCAGGCTCTCCGAGCTTCAAGTGGACTATTCCGAGGTTTGAAATAATCTTTATATTTTCCGGTTCAAACGTAAGCGCTTTGTAAAGGGACGTAAGGGCATCAGAAAACTGCTCTAGTTCGATTTGACAAATTGCCACTTCGTTGAGGGTGTCCGGATTCTCTCCACCTTTTTCGATACAAGTCTTGAAACTATCAAGAGCTAGTGCAAAAGAACCGAGACGTCGTTGGGCCCATCCTTTCAAAAACCAACCGTTCCATACTTCGGGATGAACCGTTAAAAACCCATTTATTTTTTCTATCGCTTCTGTTTCTCTCGATAGCAAGATAAAGTCGTAAGCTTCTTTAAACTGCGCATCGGTTAAATTCTGATCTTTAATCGTTTGTATAACTTTTTTAATATTCTCCTTATGCTCAGGATCTGAACCTAACTCCAGGTAGCTTTCAAAGCTTCCGAGGGCCCTGCCGTAATTTTGTATCCGAACAAAGAAATACCCCGCGTATAAATAGGCTTCTTCGAGAGGTTCATCGGCGTCAAGTACATCTTTGTACCAGTGAAAGGCTTGTTCCTCGTAGAATTGGGCCAGGCTTTCATTCCCCGCATTTTTGAGGGACTCCGAACGCTTGTCGTAATGGAGGGCAAGGTTGAGAATTGGCCTTTGTTGGCTCGGCTGAAGCCCCAGAAGAGCGAGAAAAATTTCTTCTGAGAGCTCAAAATCGCCGTTGTTCGCTTTAAAAATCGCAGTTTCGGTGAGTTCTGCAATCAATTCAGGCTTAATTGCGAGTACGAATGCTCGATAGTAGCCTGCATCTTCGTGGTCTGGCTGATAGGCGAGTATTTTTAGCATTCCCGCCACGATCATTTCCCAAGAAAGTTCGTCAATATTCCAAGGTTCGTGATCGCCTGTGACTTCGATAGGTAGCATTTTCCGAGGGTCGAGGGGGAAGTCACCAAATGATCCCTCCATATCTTCGGGAATCGAAATATACAGAATCGTGTCTAGTACTTGCTGTTTTTTTTCTTCAAGGGGTGAGGGCATAAGGGTTCCTTTCTTCATGTCGACCGGTAAAGTTGCTCACTCGGTGGGTGCGGGTTCTACTTGCTGAGCGTTTTTGGGTTTCTTAATGGTTTTAAGAAATGCACTGAGTCTCATCTTGTATTCTGTTGGTACCGCTTCATCATCAAACTTAAGAGCAAAGGCCGCAAGATCCTGCCTACCTTGAACTTGTTCAAATCGAACGACCGTGGCTGGCAAATCAATATGTCCCTCAGAATCGGTAAGCACTATACGGAATGTACCTTTCTTGTTCACTAAAAAAGGTGCAATACCCATAATAATTACTTTCGCTCCGGAGAATGATAGGTCCCTAAGCAAGCACTTACGAGGCATATTTTCGATAAAAATCGTAGTTCCCTTGGGCTCAAAACCCAGTTGGGCAAGTATTTCAGGACTGGCAGAAACGCGCTCTTCTTTTCGTTGTTGAAATGCGAGGTTTGCCTCAATAAGTTCACCTAACCTCTGAATCAACTCGTCGGGAGGACGATTCGTAAAAGTAAGGTTGAGAAAATTGAGTTCCGTTTGAGTCGGGTTGTAGGGGTGAAACGCCGTTATCTTTGCATTAAGAAAAAACGAAAGAGGGTCAACCTTGTCTCGTTGGATAAAACTATACCGAAGTTGAACGAGCCCGTTGGCTTTTTGGGTTACTTCTTTCAAAGGACCACTCACATTGGCAATAATCTTGGCCCCGAGCAATGAACTCGAATAGAGTATAACCGGCCATTGATACCCAAGACACCGCAGTTGAACATTTTTCGGAGACAGCAGAGTCGCCCGAATGACGTCCTTGGTGAAGGTGACCTCGGTATTTTTAAATTGATCAAAGTAGCGGGATATTTGCTGACTAGTTATTACGGCCATGATTTATAAGAATACTAAAGGTAGGGCAGGCAATAGTCAATCGGAAGGTTCCTCTTCGGTCAGCGCAGCGTCGAGTTGTCGAATTAACCTCTGGGTAATCTCGGAAACTTCCTCAGAAAAAAGGTCATTGTCTGTCCGGGAAAGAGGAGATTCGCTTGAAGGTTCTTGGCGACTTTTAAAAAGCTCGTCGGCGATAAGCAAGGATGTAAGAATAGAAATCTTCAAGGGATCTGCCAGAGGAACCGAATCTTTTACCTGGGCAATTTTCTCTTCCAAAAAAAGGAGCATGGACCGAAGGTATTCCGGATCCTCATCCGATTGAATAGAAAAAGTAGTGCCGAGGAGTTCTATTTTGACCCTCTCTGGTCTATTTGCCATCCGAGGTTCCTAAAATATATCCAGTTCGATGGTATCGGTTTTTATTTCTTCTGCTTGCTCGTCTGTTTTATCGATGGCTTCGGGCTCAGGGTCGGTTATCGGCTCTTCGGCAGTGACAGGCTTAGACTCGGAACCGGGTTCTGGCTCGTATCCGCCCTGCTCCTGGGTGGGTGCGGGTTCAATTACTGGTTCAGTTGTCGGTTCGTCTGTAGGGACCTGGGCAAGCTCAATGGTGCGAGGAGCCTGAGCCTGCCGAGTGGCAGACTCTAAGCTGTCGAGTTTATTTAGCGCAGAAATAATTCCTTGTTCAATTTCTGTTTGCTCTTCCTTGAATTCCTCAATAAGAAATTCCAGTTCATCGATTCGGGTTTCGTATTCCCCTAATCGAGATTTAAGCAAGGAGTTTTCCTCCTGCAGGGAGCCGAGCATTGCGACAGCCTTCTGAACCTTACTTTCTAACATTCGAATCTGTTCTACGCTAATCATTTCTTACAGGGCCTTTTTTGCTGTTTCTACGAGGGCCTGGAAGGCTTCTCGATCTTCAATTGCCAGGTTTGAAAGAATCTTACGATTTACTTCAACCTTTGCCCGGTGAAGCCCGGAAATAAACCGGCTGTAGTTCAAGCCCTCTTCGCGAACTGCGGCGGAAATACGGGCGATCCACAACCTGCGGAAGTCTCTCTTCTTGTTTTTTCGATCGCGGTATGCGTAGGTGAGGCTCTTCTTTACTGCATCTTTTGCAGTCCGCATGTTTGTACTACGACGTCCCCAATAACCCTTTGCTAACTTAAGAATTCTCTTTCGCCGATCTTTCCGGCGAGTTCCATCAACTGCTCTTGGCATTTTTATTCTCCTTGCCCTCAGGCGCGATTAACTTTCCGGCTCTTTGGCAGCCATAAGCCTCGAGCTCGGCAAAAAACCTCTGGAACCTTTCCGGGGGCTTCCTTAACTGTAAGGCATTAAGATGCGCACTCGTGCTACTTCAGCAGGTGATAGTAATCCAGCCGATCGCAGTCTTCGCTTGCGTTTGGTTGACTTCTTGGTCAAAATGTGTCGAAGGCCTTGTCGCTTGTACTTTACTTTTCCGGTAGCGGTAAAGCTGTAGCGCTTTGCTGCTGCCCTTCGGGTCTTCATCTTTGGCATTGTTTCTCCTTTCCGGGTTAATCCCGCAGTTTTATTTTCTTGCCTTTGGATTTAGCATCATGTACATGAAACGCCCCTCCATCGTTGGAGGTCTTTCAACCACATGGGTTTCTTCCCCAAGGTTTGCTAACACTTTCAAGAGAACGTCCCGTCCAATCTCGGTATGAGCGAGTTCTCGCCCTCGGAATCGAATTGTCACCTTTACTTTATTGCCTTCTTCAAGGAAGTCCAGGATATGCTTTGTTTTAAATGCCAAGTCATGGCTTTCAATCTTTGGCTGCATACGGATTTCTTTAAGTCTGACCTGTTTTTGTTTTTTCTTTGACTCTCGATTCTTTCTTTCTGTTTCGTATTTGTACTTTCCGTAATCAATGAGCTTACAAACTGGGGGATTTGCGTTAGGAGAAACCTCTACTAAGTCGAGTCCTTTTTCTTTTGCCATGGCCAAAGCCTGAATTGTAGGTACAACTCCGAGTTGTTCTCCTAAATCGTCGATTAGGCGAACATCTCGCACCTTGATCATTTCGTTAATCTTTAAACTCTTCGAAGCCAATCTTCCTCCTAACTTCTTTCGGTTTCATTGAATTAGTTTGGGGTTTCAAAAAATCCGGTGAAGCATGCCGTTTGGGTATAGTTCCGACACTATATCAGATGGGAGTCTGGTCTGTCTATATTTCCTCCAAAAGCAAGCAGATCTGGGACGCAAAGATATCTTTGCCTAGTTTTATCTTTCGATTTTTGTGGATGGCAATTTCGTCTACGATACGGATCCCCAAACTTTTACAGAGTTGAAAGAAGTCTCGTCGGGTACAAAAGTGGATGTTCGGTGTATCGAACCACTGATAGGGAATATTTTTGTTTACCGGCATTGTGCCGCCTATTCCTAATTGAATTCGATTAATGAGGTATCCAAAATTAGGAAAATTAACGACGACCCGTTTTCCAACCCGCACCATTTCTTTTAAAAGGAAGGCTGGCTTGTGAATCATTTGAAGGGTCTGATTTAAGATTACGAAGTCGTAACTCTTGTCGGGGTAATCCTTAAGACCTTCCTCGAGGTTGCCTTGGAAGACTGAAAGTCCCTTAGAAATACATGCAACTATCATCGTTTCTTCTATATCAACCCCTCGACCGTTTACACCCTTAGTTTTTGTGAGAAGCTCGAGAAGTTCCCCTTCCCCACACCCAAGATCGAGAACCCGGGATTTGGGTTCGACAAATTTGGCAATTTCTTCATAACTAAAGCTCTGAAAGTTTTGCTCATTCATTATTCCTGGTCCTCCCGGTGGGGGGCTTGTAAAAAAGACGAGATTAAAATTCCTTGGCGTTGATGTTCCAAAAGAAAGGAGTCGTGTCCGTAGGGGCTCGAAAGTTCGGCGAACGAGACATTTTTTCCTATTTTCATCATCGGATAGACCAACTCTTTCGACTGATAGGTGGGGAACAGCCAGTCACTCGAATAGGAAAGGAGTAAAAAAGCACATGTTGTCCTACCAAGCGCTCCCTCGATGCCCCCTGGATAGCTTGCTAAATCAAAATAGTCCATCGCTTTCGATAGGTAGATGTAGGAGTTTGCATCGAAACGTTCAACAAATTTATCCCCTTGGTAGTTGAGGTAACTTTCTACTTGGAATCGATCATCGAAATCGTAGCCGTAGGCTTCTCGTTCCTGAAGTTTACGTCCAAACTTTAGAGCCATACTTTCATCCGAGAGGTAGGTTATATGGCCAATCATCCGAGCGATAGAAAGGCCATTTCGGGGGTATACTCCTCCGTAATAATCGCCATTTTTCCAATGGGGGTCGGAATAAATTGCATTTCTACCTACGGCATTAAAGGCTAGTCCCTGGGCCGACAGCCTTCCGGTAGATGCCAGTACAATCGCCTTATGCACCATGTGAGGATGGCTTACGGCCCAATCGAGGACTTGCATTCCGCCCATGCTACCTCCGGCTACCGCAAAAAGCTTCGAGATACCCAAATATTCCACGAGCAGTCTTTGGGTATTGACGAGGTCTTTTATCGTAATAACCGGAAATTCCATACCGAAGGGTTTGTCGGTTTCGGAATTTTTCGAGGACGGGCCTGTAGTGCCCATACAACCCCCGAGGCAGTTTGAAGAAATAATGAAAAACTGGTTTGTGTCGAAGGCCTTTCCCGGACCCACCATTTCAAACCACCACCCGGGGTTGTTACCTGGTTTATCGTGGTATCCCGCCGCATGGGCGTCACCCGAAAAGGCATGCACTAACAGAATTGCATTTGATCTATCCTCGTTGAGGGTACCGTAGGTCTCGTACTGTACTGTCAGGGTGCCAAAGGTCTTACCGCTTTCCAAGAGGAGACTGCTCTGGGCAAAGGTGACCCATTGGGGTTGGACGACCGAAAGGTCATGAAAGGCGTGAGACATAGGTAGGTATCCTAGTCTACCCTCGGGTATTGGTCAATAATTTGTCTACCTTGTGTCATGACAAACTCCCTGTCCTTTGATAAACTCTTCCAATGTATTTCTTTTCGGTAGTAAGCATGCCTCTTCTTCTTCTCTATGTTGGCTTGGAAATTGGAATGACCGGATACCAGGAGTACATTCGCGGACTCATTCGGGGTCTCTTCTGGTTCATTCCTTGGATCGTCGCACGAATTCTTTTCTCCTCTGCCTTTAGTCCTCAGCTTTCTATTGAAGATTTATATGGAACCTACACCTTTTCTCAAGTACTGCTTCCGTTGGTCGTCCTCATCCTTTCGTCGTTACTCATGAAGCCGAGTACCTGGAGCGACTTCGAGCTAACCGGGAAGATAGGTGGTTTTCTGTTCTTGGTTGGTTTGTCAGAGACTTTCGTGTTTCCCTCTCCGGGACTAATCTCCCGAATAGTTTACTTGCCACTCCTACGGGCTGGAGTTGTGTATGTTACTTTTCAATGGCTATCCTATGTAAGAGATTCTCGTCTAACTCCAGAAATCTTGGTAACCTCAACCGGGTTATATGGGCTCTTTCTCTTTGCCCATAGTCTTGTGCCGGTCTTAGTCTTTCAAAGGCTCCCAGTTCGTAGCACTATTTTTGTCCTTTTACTATTTGGCCTTACAGTAGCTATGCACAATGTGCGCTATTTGGTACAAAGAACGAAAGAATCTTTTCTTCCGACTTGGATTGCCTTTGAACAATGGAGTCGTTCCTATATTGAATGGTATCGCAAGGTGATTTTTGGTCATCGCTGAGCCGAATTCGGAGTTATCCGAAGCATTCGGATTCCCGAGCGAAATGGATTAGTATGCAGAATCCGTGTTTTTTCTAAAAAAACCTGGAGAAGAGCAAAATACATTTCGGTCCCGGAGTAATTGCTGCCGATAGTCTAGGGGTGTACTATCGGGGACCTCTGTAATCTTGTTAGCAGGCCGAGTTGGTCATTGCACCTTAATGACTTAAGATTCTGAGCTGATGAAAAATGGAGGTTTATAGCGTTCCCCCTATTTGACAAAGGAATAACGCCCACAATATAATCATTTGTGTGTGCATCTTTTGCGTAAAATGCAACGAAAAGGAGTGTAGGATGAAACGAGGCGTTTTGCTCGCGTTTTTCCTGGTGACAAGCTTCGTGCTTATTGCTCCAACCGCGTTCGCCGACCGGCAAACTGAGAACCTTCAGTCCCGGATTATCGAGCGATTTGACGGTCCTGAGGATGATGGTCAGTACGATTACCGTCAGAATCATCGATGGATTGTTCGTGGAAGCAAGTTTGTTACTGAGGGTTTTCCAACGTATGCCTGGGTAGATACCTGGCCACAGGCCTTATATCGAGTTGCCCCTGGAGACGTCCAATTAAGGTCGATCGGGGTTCAAGCCTCGTTTGATCGGATGGGCTATAATTTTCTAGAATTCATCCCTGTTGAGGATGAAGACGACGAAAATGGTGAGCCGGTTGCCAAGGGCATACCAATTCCCGGTCGTGTACAGAACATAGACTTCTGGGTGTGGGGCTCAAATCATAACTACTACATGGATATTCACTTGATGGACCATCGAGGGATAGTTCACGTCTTGCGAATGGGTAATATTAATTATCGAGGTTGGCAAAACCTGAAGGTGAATATTCCTACCTATATTCCCCAAGATGTGGTCTGGGTTCCCCAGCGTCAAGGTCTTGAGTTAGTGAAGATAGTAATGTGGACTCAGCCTACCGAAAGGGTAGCGGGTTTCTACATCTATATTGATGAAATCAAAGTCTTCACCGATGTCTTCGAAGCACCATTCGATGGAGAAGGCTTGGCGATACCTGAGGAAATAGAAAATCTTTGGTCCAACGCGCTGGAGGGTAACTAAGTGAAAAAGGTAATCGTCGTATTAGGCGTCGCCCTCATGTTCGTGTTTCCTTCATTCGCTCAGGAAACTGCGCCAGCAAACAACCGGCTCGGTGTCGATACGGCTCAACAAAGACTCACGGAAATTTCGGTTGCTAAATTCGAAGATCCAGGATTCTGGACTGTTCGAATGCCCCTTGACCACGGTGTATTGAGTCATCGGCGCTTTGAGGGATCGCCCCTTGGAAAGCGACCCCTCGAGGGTGCAGCGGAGGCGGGGGTAGAAGAACCAGACCTTTACGTACTTGGTGTTCGAGTTGATTATTTTCGAAGAGGATGGACCGAGATAAGTGTTGAGCCCGTTCGACCCCTTGCTGTTCCAGGAATAGCGAAGACCATATCTGTCTGGGTTGTAGGTCGAAACTTTAATCATCTTTTGAAAGTAGTCATTGAGGACGATTTTGGTACCCGAGTAGCACTCCCTATGGGTCGTATGAACTTCTCTGGCTGGAAAGAGCTGACGGTAGCTATACCCCCTACAATTCAGCAACGTAATGCAAATTACAGTGACCGAGGGGGAATTAGAATCCTTGGGTTTATCATCGAGCCATCGATGACCGAGACCTACGGTACTTACTACGTTTATTTCGATGATCTTCGAGTCGTTACCGATCTTTTTGCCGAAGAAAATCGTGATCCTGACGATATGTACGACGCTTGGTAATAATCGAGTCCGTTGATTTGTTACAAAGGTCGGTGTGTAACCGACCTTTTTTATTTCCCTTGCTTGCCTAAGTAGCAAAGTCATTAGATACTAAGTCCCATGTCCGGCAATCTTGCTTTTCTAAAACACGTCTATTTTTTTAAAGACCTCGACAATAGAGAACTTCGGGCCATAGCATCGGTAGCTCATACCCAAACCTTTCCCGGGGGAACCTATATATTTCGGGAAGGCGATGAAGCCGAACGATTTTACGTCTTGGTCAATGGCTGGGTCGGTATTTACAAAGTGAGTCATAGTGGAGAACCCAACCTCCTTACGCGCCAAGGTCCTGGTCACGTTTTTGGGGAAATGGCTTTAGTCGACGATCTTCCAAGAAGTGCATCGGTGGTAACCGAGACAAAGGTAGAAGTTCTCTATTTGGATCGAAAAGACTTTGTACGACTACTTCACGAAAATCCTTCGGTTGTGCAATCGGTTATTCGGTCTTTGGCAGCCATGATACGAAACAGTAACGAAAGCTACGTAGATGATTTGAGTGAGCGAAATAAGGCTCTCGAGATCGCTTATGAAGAATTGAAAAAGACCCAGGATGACCTCATTCGTGCCGAACGTTTCTCGAACCTTGGGAAACTAGTCTCCCTCATAATTCACGACCTAAAGAACCCTATTTCGATAATTCGGGGGTACGGTGAGCTATTAAAGATAGTTGCTGATGATCCGGTCAAACTTCAGGGATATGCCAGCAAAATCGTTCGAGAAAGCGACCGGCTAAATGATTTTACCCGGGAATTGTTGGACTATTCCCGGGGCCGGATGCGGCTGGAAATGGCCCCCTATAGAGTTGGAACGGTCTTTGACCGAATTGAAACACTTTTTAAAGAAGATTTTTTCAATAGGAATATTGGACTACTACTCACAGGAGATCGGGAACTTGTGTTATACGGCGACTTGGAGCGAGTCGTAAGGGCCCTGAGTAATCTCGTAGACAACGGAAGAAAGGCTTTGACGGATAAGTCTGGAGAGGTGGCAGTACTTGTTGACAAAGAGTCTAATGTAGAAAAACAAACAATTAGGTTTCAAGTAAAAGATAACGGAGAGGGTATCCCCACAGACTCCTTAGAAAAAATATTTGAACCTTTTTTCTCCCGTTCGAAAGGCGGTGGTACAGGGCTCGGAATGGTGAGTGTAAAAAATATTGTCGAAGCCCATGGGGGGACAATCTTGGTCGATTCTACTCTCGGGCAAGGAACGACCGTAACTTTTCGTCTTCCCCAAAAGCTGGAAATAAACGAAGAAAATTTATAACAATTACCCTTTTCAGTACATCGGTGTCGATACCCAAGACTTTCGACGCCTCCTGGTACACGTAACGAACGTAGCCTGGCCTATTTATTTTTCCACGGAATGGCACGGGAGAAAGGTACGGAGAATCGGTTTCGAACAGTAGTCGGTCGCGCGGTACGTAACGTAACGTGGTACGTAAATCGTTGTTGTTCTTGAACGTAAGATTTCCAGCAAACGAAAGATAAAATCCGTAGTCCAAGAATAGTTGGGCATCTTTCGGAGAACCAGAAAAGCAGTGCATAATGCCACCAGCGGTGGGCGGGTTGTTCATAAAACAGCCTAGAACCTCAGCTGTAGCATTTCGGTTGTGTACGATCAACGGTAAATTGTATTTGTTGCTCAAAGCAATTTGGTTTTGAAACAAGACTTGTTGATCCTTAAGGGTTCCGTATTGCCAATGGAGGTCGAGCCCACATTCACCAAGGGCAACAACCGGCCCCATTTTTTGCGACCACGACCACATGCGAAGGGTTTTCTCCAGAACTTTGAGTTTCTCATCAAGGTTCGGTAATTCTACCTCCGAAGGATATAATCCTAAGGAGAGACGAATATGTGGAAACTCTTCGAGGAGATTTCGCCGTTCTTCGAAGTCTTCTAGTCGGATACCGATATCGAGTCCACCCCAAAAGTCATTTTCGCTCGTGTCCTCCAGAAAAACCTGCCGAGGGGAAAGTCCTTTTTTTTTCATTTCGAGGGTATGGAAGTGGGAGTCGATTATCATTTAAAGTACCTCGGAAAAATCTTTCCCTTGCCCATTCGAAGTTCAGGGTCTAGGATCACAAACCAGATTATTGACCCTCCGATGTAGTTCGAGTAGTATACATTTTACGCCGAAGTGGTGAAATAGGTAGACACAGAGGACTTAAAATCCTCCGGCCCTTATACGGCTGTACGGGTTCAAGTCCCGTCTTCGGCATGAATTCCTATGTTCTTTTCGCTTTCTAAATCAAGTCTAAAGTATCCTCAGGTAGTGGCACAAGAATTTTACCGTTTTTGAGTGTCTCGTTTCTTTCAGGGGATGGCTTTTGCGGAGTCGTTATTCACTTTTAGACCGAGAACCCCATTACATTGAATCCTTTCATGCTGGACATCTAGGGAAGCTCAATTTTGCCGCGACCTATCTCAGCTTTTGAAAATAAAAAAAATCAGACCTTCGGAATAACATTTTACATGAGCGCACCTTTAGAAACTTTTCTTTACCTAAGTAGGTTAATGAACCCCAATGACTTAGGGGCGTCAAAATCATGGAGATAGCAGTTTCCGGGAGTGCCCATTCCTATGTTGAGCAATAAGAAGTTAGAAGATTTCCCTGCACGAAGTGAACGCAGCTAGGAGTACGGAATAGGAGATCGATTCCAGCGTAATTTCTGAGTTAGAATAGGGGATAAAGCAAGGTTTCGTAGGAGCTACAACTAATCCCGTAAAAGTCGTTGACGTACGAAAAACGTTTCTCGGTTCTGGATTAAGAGGATTAAAGAAATTTTCTGGAAATTCCCAAATGCTTTCCAAGAAGATATCGCAAGGAAGATCATCGATGTAAACGAATGCAAAGTACTTTATTCAAGAATGCGTATAATGACGATCAGGCAAAGAACCACCGAAACCGGCTGTTGGTCGCGGCAAATCGAAAACATTTTTATTGGTCGGAGTCTATTTGTGGAAACCTAGAGTTTATGGTAGCCTAAAAATAGGCGAAACGTATTAACAATTCGAACGTAACAGTTCTTTACCCAATCGCTACCCCAAGAAGAATCGTTGTTTAGAAAACCCTGGGAGAAATACGGTAAAGGGGGTCACCGAAATGAATACTGTTCTCCACATCCCCCATAGTTCCCGATATATACCCGCCACCCTCCGGTGGCGGTATGTGGTGAGTAGTGAAGAGTTAGCAACTGAATTGGTGCGAATGACCGATTGGTATACCGATGAGCTTTTTATGAATCCCCAAAGTGTAGCGGTGGTATTTCCTTTCTCCCGGCTGGTTGTCGATGTGGAACGTTTTTTTGATGATAGGAAAGAACCAATGGCCCGAAAGGGTATGGGATGGTCGTATTTGCGAACATCTCAGGGTACCCCGCTCACCAAGGCTCTCGATCCAGAAACCCAGCGGTACTTGGCGACTGTCTACTGGGATCATCACAAAAGGCTCACCGAACTTGTTAGCTCGGGGACGGTGGTTCTCGATTGCCACAGCTTTCCGTCGAAGCCTTTACCCTGTGATCTAGATCAAACTTCAGCTCGGCCCGACATCTGTATTGGTACCGATCCCGTTCATACGCCCCAAGGGCTTAGGGAAATCACGGTCGATTTCTTTCAAAAAAAGGGTTTGGTGGTCGATGTAGACAAGCCATATTCTGGTACTTTGGTACCTTTTTCGGTGTATAGGAAAGATCCGACGGTAAAGTCGATTATGGTCGAAGTTAACCGATCCCTTTATGTGGAAGAGGCCACGGGGAAAAAAAGCGAGAATTTTAGCAAAATTCGCAAAATAGTAGGGGAGTTCGTAGAAATTCTCCAAGCACTCGGGCCAAATTCGTTATAAACTACAGGGAAACAATTTTGGTGCTCGGTAACAAAATCTTTTGGGGGAAGCGTGTATGTCTGATGAACGACGAAAAGAACCTAGGTATCAATTAAGGCAACTTGTACACCTTGGATTTGGTAGAGAAACTTTTATTCCCGCCGAGGGTATCGATATCAGCACTCGAGGAATTGGTTGTCGGGCGAATCGGCCGGTCGATCCCTATAGCAAGATGTTTTTTATGCTTCAACTTGATCCTAAGGGTTCTGAGCCCGAAGTAACGGGTGAGGGTCTGGTTATGCGTTGTACCCAACTCGATGAAGATCACTATGAAATTGGCATTGAATACTCTGAATTCCACACCGGTTCACTGAAGGACATCGAGACATATTTAGGGAATGCCCTTTAGTCCTATAGCTTTATGTTCCAGTTATCAAAGGAATACCTAACTCGAGACGTCCGATCTCGTATCGTCAAGTCAGACTTAAGTCTCTTCTGGACCGACGATTGGTCAGCGGAGTTCTATCGGCTCCAAGCCCAACTGGGATTTATCGCTACCAGTGTTGAATACGAAGGTCGCTATTTACTTTTGCCCGAATTACAAACCGACTATGCGGTACTCGACTGGCGAAACCTCGTCATCGACCCGGGAGTCCGTAAGACCCTCAAATATTTTGAAGAAAAGGGGGTTCCAATTCGGCTTATTCTGGAAACCGACCTCGAAAGTGTTCTAAAAGAACTCGAGAGCAATCGTAAAGGGAAATCATGGATTTCTCCTCCCTATCGTAATCTCATGAATACCTTCGCCCACCGTCGATATAGGTCGGAAAATCGAAACTTCCAGGTTTGGGGCGCCAGGCTCATTATTGGAGATGGAGAAGAAACGGTCGCAGTCGAACTTGGATATTCGATAGGGCGGGTCTATACAAGTCTATCGGGCTTTTTCCATCGGGAAGAGCGACGTTGGAATCACCTTGGAAAGGCCCAGTTAGTTCTGCTCGCTAAACATCTCCAGGCCCGAGGAATAGAATTCTGGAACCTTGGCCATCCTTCAATGCAATACAAGATCGATCTCGGTGCACGGATTATAGATCGACGTACTTTTTTATCCCGTTGGGATGAAGATACGGCCCTCGAAACCCCCTGGTTAGGTACCTAAGGGTTTAATCTACTTCTGAGGTCTTCGTAACGGGTCTTGAGTTCCGTGTACCCGAGCAATTCACTGAGTTCGACCAGTTGATTCAGGGCATTCAAGGTGAGTTGGACGCTATTGATCTGAACACCCGCGTGGAAGGCTCGACGAAAATAGTCATACGAAACAGGCAAGTCCTCGGCCCTTCGATACAGTTGGCCCAAAGCCAAAAGGTCGTCGCCTATGCCCTGACGATTTTCGGCCTTTTTATCGGCCTCAAGGGCTTGGAGGGCAAATTCGATCGCCGTCTGCAACTGCCCCTCTTTGAATGCGAGATTGGCCAACATATAGCTGTTCGAGCCGTACTCACCCCATCTTTTACCCCTTTCGTTCAAATACCGCGCCTTTTCGAAGTAGTCTCGAGCTTCGTCAAAGGCCTGGGTCCGAAGGGAATCGACGCCCAGATTATGCAATATAACTGCTCGGATTTTTTCATCGTCTTCGGAAAAAGTAAGAGATTCGAATAAAGAACTTTGAGCTAAGGGGTAGTTTTCTCGTTCAAAATAGTACTCCCCAAGATTATTGAGGGTGAGGGCGAGTAAGCGGGGATTTTTCAGCATTCGGGCGTCAAAAAGAGCATCCTCAAGTTCCCGTTGGGCGTCATCCCAACTCTGAAGCCGTAGATAAACCTTTCCCAGGGAACTGCGTGCTACGATGGCCCCTTCCTGATGATCGACCGAGAGATTTGTGATGAGGGCCTCGTTATAGAAAAATAAGGCCGAATTAAAATCACCTTGCGATAAGAAATTGTCGGCTAAGGTAAGATAGTCCGCAGCCTCATTTTTCGTAGTGTTTATCGATAGGTCACCTCGCGGGAGGCTGGAGCAAGAGCCCAGAAAAAAAGCTCCGGCGATGAGTACTAAATGTAAGCGACAGCCACTCCGGCAGTTTTGTTTCATTCGAATTCTCCCACTCTCATACTATTATAGAGACTCTCCTGGACGCTACGCTCGGGAATACCGTTTCGAATGAGGGGGTTATTTTTTAGTCCTTCCATTACGTCTTGGGCCTGTTGGATTGCAATTTTCGTTTCATTGAGGATTGATGACAGTTGTGGGACTTCACTATTTACTCCGAGGATAATCTGCTGAATTCCTCCTAGGCTCTCTTCGATTATCGATACCAGATTTAACGCCTCATCAAATAGTTGATTATCGTCATCCAACAGGGTTTTTAGAGAGCCCTGGGGATCGAGAAGGGTCGGTATGAGACCCGTCGGATCTCGAAGGGCTTCGGTCGTAGCTGCAAGATTGTCGGTTATTCCCCCTACATTCTGAACCGCTAGGTCGGTTCCGTTGAGAATTCCTTCTACCTGACCCAATAGTACTCCAGTACTTCGGTCGAGTTCATCGATAATGCTATTTACGCTCGAAAAGGTAGAGGGTAGACCGGAAACCACGACAGTAACATCTTCAACCATAGAACCAATCGGCCCGGTACTTTGACCCGCCAAGGCTAAGTTGAGTTCGTTAAGCAGTTGATTTACTCCAATCAGAGTACGATTTGCGTTTTCGATTACTGGATTTATTCCCGATAGAAGGCGGGCGATCGTATCGTCTTTTAGGGGTATTTCGACCAATGCTTGCTCTACGATTGCTGCCCCTTCGGGAGAATCGGTTGTATAGATAAATGAGCCCTCTTCGAGAAGTGTTTCACCCAGACCGGGGTAAAAAAGTAATTGGGACCCGAGACCTACGGGCGAAATTGAGAGCTCTAAAAGCGAATATTCTTTTACCTTTGGGTAGTAGGTATCGTAAATATACAGGTCTACATCGACGTTATTGAATTCGTTCAAGTATACATTTTCGATTTTACCTACCTGAAAGCCCTTCATGAGTATGGGGGTTCCCGGGGCGATGTTAGCGGATGAAGAAAACACCGATCGAAAATAGTAATCCTTTGCAAACCATCGTTGATTAACTCCCAGGAGTATGAGGACCGTTCCAAATGCCAACAGTGACAAGATAACAAAGAACCCAACGATTTGGTCTGCATAACGTATTTTGAACTTCATAAATTTTGAATCTCCTCGACAAGATCGGGTATTGGCTCTTTTTTGCGTCTTTGGCCCCGGGCCTTGAGTCTTTGCAAGGACGAACCAAGGCTTTGTTCGGCTCTGGCCACAACCTCTTCGAAGGGACCAAAGGCGATGAGGTTTCCGTTCTTCAGGAGCCCAAGATAGTCGGCAAGCTTGAAGGCTATTTCCGAACTAGTAGTCGACAAGAGCATTGTAGTTTTTTTTTCTTTCATAGTTTCGAAAACCGAAAAGATATGCTCGATTGAATCTTCATCAAGATTACCAGTGGGGTTGTCTAAAAAGAGTATTTTTGGCTCATGGATAATACCCCGAGCTATAGAAACGAGTTTCTGCTTTCCGATAGATATATCCGATGGCCGTTTAGCCGAATCGTCATCGAACCCGACGAGTTCGAGGCATTTTGAAACCCGCTCTTTGACATCCGACGTGGATAGTGAGGAGTAGTGGACCAGAAGAGGCATCGCAACATTCTGAAAGACCGACGTGTCTTGCCATAGGGCCGAGTCCTGAAAGATAAAACCACTCAGACGACGAAACTCTTGTTCTTGAGCGCTCGAAAAAGTGCTAATGTTTTTTTCGCCGAGGAAAATTTCCCCTGACTGGGGTACAATAAGACCCGCCGCGGCCTTTATGAGGGTACTTTTTCCCGATCCTGCTCCCCCGAGGAATACAGTGCAGCTCTCTGCTGGAATAGTTACCGTCGTTTCGGCAATTATTTGAGTTGGACCATCGGCAATTACCAGGTTTCTTAAGTAGAGATCAGACATATTGTATAAGGGTGACGAATACGTCGGACAGGATTATGAGGATAAAACTTTGACCAACTGCCCGTATTCCGGCCACCGGAATCTCGGTGCTAGCCCGATTGACTTGAAAGCCCTGGAAAGAAGAAACAACCGATATAATGACCGCAAATACGAAGGCCTTTGTTAGACCCGAAAATAGGTCGGCAACTTCGAGGGCAGCAAGTAGTCCTCCAAAATACTCGTTGAGGCTAATAGGTCGGATAAACTGGACGACCCAATAAGATCCCAACAGACCAAAGACATTAAAGTAAATAGTAAGTACCAGCATCGACACTACCATTCCTATAAAACGTGGAACCACGAGATAAGATATGGGATTAAGACCAACTGTAACGTAGGCTTCAATTTCATGATTGACGACCATCGAACCCAATTGGGTGGCAATAGCGGTTCCCGATCGAGCGGTAATAACGAAAGCGGTCAGTAACGGGCCCAATTCTCGGGTTATAATTATGATGAGGATAGAGTAGATAAGCTGATTTTGCCCAAACTGGGGTAGCAAACTCGAGCCAATAACGATTATGGCTGCACCGATGGAAACAGCCATTATGATGTTGATGATTAGGGCTTCGTAACCGGTAAACAAGATCTGCATGATGAGAACTTTAAAACCAACTTGTTTACGTCGAAAAAAGAAAAAAGTTTCTTTAACAACTTGGAAGAAAAAACCAAGGGCATAAAAGAGATTTTGAATTTTTCGTCGAACAAAGCGACCGCTAGCTTCTAACATTTTGACCTAAGATTATTACCTGAATCCGTATAAAAAATAAAAAAATCCAAGCTATCCTGGTGTTGTATAATGATTTAACCACAAATCTAATTACACCCAGGAGG
>JAACWS010000040.1 GCA_009991955.1 Spirochaetales bacterium | reverse complement strand
AGTCTACCGGTACACCTATTCTCATGATCCTTTACAACAAAGATTTTGAACCCGGGGCCTACGAAAACATCAAAGAGATGTTTCGACCGGGGCATGCGGATTACTCGTATTTTAAAAAGTACGGAGTTCGAGATTGGCGGGGTTCAGGACGGGCATCGGGACGAGAAACTTCGGCCCGGGTAGCAGCTGGAGCCGTTGCCCGCAAACTCCTCGAGGCCCGGGGAGTCAAGGTAATTGCCTATACCAAACGGGCCGGAGGAATTGAGTGCCAGACCTTCGACCCGGAGGCGATAGAGAAAAATCCTCTGAGGGCCTGCGATCCGGTCGCCGCAGAAAAAATGCTCGAGGTCATATCGAAGGTAAAAGACGAAGAAGACAGTATGGGCGGGATTATCGAATGTCGAATAACCGGTGTCGCCCCAGGTCTTGGAGAACCGGTTTTCGATAAACTTGATGCCGAAATCGCCCACGCTATTCTCTCGGTTGGATCCACTAAGGGTATCGAGTTTGGAGCAGGTTTCGCTGCTGCGGATATGCGGGGAAGCGAACATAACGATCAAATGGACTCGCAAAATTTTCTCTCGAACAACGCCGGCGGCATTATTGGTGGAATCTCGACCGGAAACGAAATTGTGTTTCGGGTAGTCGTAAAACCTACCTCTTCAATTTCACGGGTACAAATGACTCGGGACATGGGAGGAGTAACCAAAGAAATTCGAACGATTGGCCGCCACGACGCCTGTATTTGCCCACGAATTGTTCCTGTCATCGAGGCCATGGCCTGTTTAGTCCTCGAAGACCATTATAAACGACAAGCTGCAATGTTGGCTTAGGTTCGCCTGGACGAAGCTCAGACAAAAAAAGTCCGACTTGCGAAAGCCGGACTCATAAGTTCATCTAATCCAAAGAACCTATTCTTCGGGGGAAAAATCTTCTTTTCCTGCACCACACATTGGACACACCCAATCTTCGGGAAGCGCTTCAAAGGCCGTACCTGCGGCAATTCCGTTGTCCGTGTCGCCTTCAGCGGGATCGTAAATGTACCCACAGACTTCGCATACATACTTTGTCATCCGGGATCTCCTTTCATCGTTCTATTGGGTAATATTAATCAAAAAATTTGAGAACTGCAATCTTATACTCATCATTGCTAAGATCTTTTCCTAAACCAATGCGGGATAGGGAGAAATCGTAACGAACTGGATCCTGGGGACAGACTTGCCTAAAAAAGTGGGTTATCTCGTCCCGCGCACGAAGATCCGGGGAATTACGGGATGTAATTCCAAGCAGCACACCGGTTTGAAATATATGAGTATCCAGAGGATAAACCAAAGACGGAGCATAGGATGAGTCCCAGAGCCCAAGGTCGATGGAATCGTTTCGAACAACCCATCGAAGAAAAAGATGTAGTCGCTTGGCAATTCCTTCGGGATTAGGAAAACCAATTGCCGGTACGTCGGGTCCCGCACGCCTTACGAGTTCATCTCGTAGACCTCTCAATCCACCCTTGGCGTACACCGCTTCCAAAGACCCAAAAGACCTTTGTAGACTCGCTACCGATTTCAATATGGTACTTACGGCTCTCGGGTCAAAAAACCTGTAGCGCACTCCTCCAAGGAGGCCCTCAATATCTTCTACCTTCAACTCGGTCAATTGACTACTAGGGGAGGGAAACCTCTCGAAAATTCTATTGAGGAACGAGAGAATGAGCTCGACCCGACCAAGGGCGAAAACCGAGGAAACAAAAGCTACCAATTCCCTATCAGCAACCGAAGTAAACCGTCGGGGAACCTCGAGGGGATCGGGGTGAATAAATTCCGGAGAATGGTACTCCTGGTATATTCGTTCGCAGGCCCGAAGAATACGTGCTTTCTGAATAGCTGACATCTGCTCCATAGAAAGCTACCCTAACAGCTCCTGGGTCGGTTGCCCATAGCCCCTGGCCTTTGTATAGTACACAGTATGCGATTTGTTGTCCTAGGGATATTCATTGGCCTTCTTGTCGGATGTGGTACAACCCCAGAACAAGAAAAGCTTTTTCGTCAAAGAACTATCCAGACCTCGATAGAGAAATTCGAGAAAGAACTTTTAAACCCTGATCTGACCCCCGAGGAATCGGTAATACTTCGAGAGCAGGTAGCCATCTATCGGTCTCAATTATCTGAGGATACTATGATCCAATACCTCTTGGATTACGTATCAGCCAATCCTACCGACCCTTATAACTCCTTTTATCTTTATCGGGTAGCCCGGGTGAGTGAAGAACGGGGGCTTACCAATTTAGGTATACAACACTATCGGAGGCTCGTTACCTCCTATCCCGATGTACGCTGGCAAAACCAATCGATACATTTTTTGTCTCTTCAGAGACTCGTCGCCATCGAGGGTAATCCCCTTCTACGGGTAGAATATTATCAGGCTCTCTTGGAACGATTTCCGAATCAGATCGACCAAGGATACGTGTATTATCATCTTGCCCAGGATTTAGAAGCCTCGGGGCGTTATTCCGAGTCGATTCGGGCCTTTGAATCCTTTTTGCGGTTTCCCAATACAACAATTACCGGGGTTCCGGACGTCCATTATCAAATACGGGAAAAGCTGTCCTTCCACTACTCGAATAAGTCCTGGCTTCGGCCCGACCTCGATACTTTAATTAGCCAGGTAAAGAGTGCTATTTCTAGCAGAAGTGGCCGAAATTTACTCAACCTCCAGGCGAAGGTAAATTTCTTTACCGCCAGTTGGTTCCAGAACCGAAACGACGTAAACTCTCGTCCAGATTTTAACCTAATGGCCTTTCTATACAACGATTCTCGGATTCATTTTGCCCCCCAGGTTGAGTTGGCCTCGGACGGTACCGAAGCGTATTTACGAACCTGGGGTTGGAGTCCACGAATTCCCACCTGGTTCCTCTACTTTCGCCAGGTCGATTATCCTGCCGATCCCCTCATTCATGGTTCGTGGGAATGGGCAGGTATTCTTTTGGGCGAATCACTTTGAGTTTAATTCTCCCTGGCCGATAAAGAAGTGTGAAACCCCTACTCCTACTTTTTGGTATAGTATTTTTGCAAACCATCCTCTTTTCAAGCCCCCTTCCTGATCCTTGGACCAGGAGTCATCCCCCCAGCTTGGGCCTGCCCGGGCTTAACGAGCCCGAGGTTCAGGAGGTAATTGGAGAATACTACCAACCGAACCGCCTTCCTTGGATAGCAAGGGTCTATACCCAGTCAATGGCCCTGCGAACCCACATCATGGATCGGTTATCTTTCTATCAGGTCCCTCCAGAACTTTTTTTTATTCCTTTTATCGAGAGCGAGTTCAACGTGATAGCCCGTTCCCGCAGCAACGCCATGGGCTTATGGCAGTTCGTCGATAATTCTATGGCCCCATGGATGGTTAAGAACGAATTTAAGGACGAAAGGTTGAGTTTTTATCAATCAACCGAAGCTGGTATCTTAAAACTAATCGACAACTACCGAGTTCTGGGCGATTGGTTGTTAGCTGCAGCTGCCTACAACGCGGGTTTAGGGACCCTTCGACGCGCTATGGAGAGAACCGGTTTGCGGGACTTCTGGTCACTTTCCAGGGCTGGTGAACTTCCAATCGAAACCCAACGTTACATTCCGAAACTCCTGGCAACCGCGGCGGTGGCCCAACAGCTAGGAAGGTTAGGCAAGGTGCCCCAATGGGTTGAGCCAATTCATTGGACCCAAATTATGGTACCCGGTGGAACAAGCCTCGCTTCTATCGCCCAAGGTACCTCAACTTCCACAGCTTTGTTAGTGTTTGCGAATCGACACCTACTCCAGGGTACAACCCCACCAAACGAACTTTTTTATCCTGTAACGGTGCCAATTCCCTGGGCTCGAACAATGGAATCCTATATTAATTTCGGCCACTGATCCGCCGATACTCCTAAAAGATGAAGAAACATCGGGGTTTGCTACTTTCTATTCTCTTGTTTGTCCTGGCTCTCGGTGGATTTGGACAGACCGAGGTCTACAGCTACGTCGATTGGGGCACCGGCATACTTCATCTGGAAATAACCGGGTCTACCAGAGAGATTGAAACAAACCCTGCATCCGCAGCGACCACTACAACCCGGAATCTGGCAAACACGATGGCCACCCATATGCTGAACGCCTTGCTGCTTGTTCGTGTGGACTCGGCTACTCTCATTCGAGACCTGGCTCGAAGGAATCCAAGTCTCCTACGGAGCCTCGAGGCCATGGCTCAAGAAGCTCAACCAAAAGCATCGCGAATTTCTCGAGACCTAAGTAGGGTAACAATTCCCTACGAACTGCCACTTTTCCCCGGTCTGCCTTCCCTATTGGTTAATTATACTATTCCATCCCCGATGACTCAGGTTTTTCAGTGGCAGGGGGGCGGAACCTATTCGGGCCTGGTGATTTACGCCCAAGAACCTCTGCCGGTACGAGGAGAGACTACCCGGGGACAGCAGGAGTTTGCCCTTCTAAAACCTTCGCTCTTTCTGGATCTTTTTGATCCAAATCTAAACAGTATCTACGAAAGCCAAATGGGCCTTCCCGAATATCTAAAAATTTGGGGGAGTGCGGCGTACACCGACTCGTTCGACGAAACACCCTTTATCGAACGAATCGGTACCAAACCCCTTCGGGTCACTGCCTCTGAGCTTTTCGGGATTCATCCTACCGACCTCATTTTAACCGAACAAATTCGCGACTTACTCCTCTATAACGAAGAAAACCGAAAAATACTTCGGGAAGGTCGGATTCTGGTAATTTTGACCCCATCCGCCTTACAAGAAGAGTTGACTCAGATTTCGAGGGAGTAGAAAAGTCCCCGGTTTTTCGCTACAGTTTACCTCTATGAAAATTCGACAACCACAAAAGAGGCCCCGACTGGGACTCTTGGGCTTTATTTTTGGTTCATTCTTCCTTATTACCGGTTGTTCATCTCGATTCGAAGGTTACGGGGTCGTTCTTTGGAACCCCAATGAGACCGAAGATACTCAATTTGCTAATGGTCAACTGGTGGGAATTATCCAGACTTCGGATATTCGAAACATTTACACCCTGGGCAACCTCGAAGACGATAGTGCGCCCTCTTTAGAACTGGAACGTTGGCGAGTTAGAATGTTCGACCGACAGGCAGATGCCCAGGAGTTTGCCGAAAGCTTCAGCACCTTTGCCCAAATGTATGCTCGATCGCGAACCCAAGGACTTCCAATGCGCATAACCGACGATAATTTGAGTACAATGGTGTACAGGCTTAGGAGAGATGAACGGGTCAAGGTACTTTTTCGCCAAGAAGAACAGGTGAACTTGTCGGGTCTCCAAGGGTATTGGTATCAAGGACTTACCGAAACCGGAGTTACCGGATGGGTGTTTGGGGTCAACCTCGATATTGAAGGGGGAGATCGGGAACAATCCTCTGGCCCAGCATTGACCGACGAACTTCTGTTGAACTTCGTCCAGAATACATGGCGTCCCGAGTCATTCATTCCAATGATTCAAAATCGGCAATTTGATCTACGAAGCTTTTCGTCGAATTTTGGTCTCTTCTCGGATCCCGAGGCAAAACTATTTCGGCTAGTACTCCCCCAGGAGACCCAAGAATTCAACTATAGTTCTTTGTATTCTCCTCGCTATGGCCAGTACCTTGCCGAAGGCACAACCTTACAAATTACCCTCACTAGTCTCGAACGGGCTGTAATTCAGTACGAGAGTCAAGGGAGAATTGTTAGTCTGAATTTAGTAACGATTTCTGAAGACCTCGACTTGCTCGTTGAAAGTGAACTTTCCCGCAGACAGGCACTGCTGGATGGAATTCTAAAGGTCAGTCGACAGTTTCAAAGCCCCACCTACGGGAGAATTGAATTCTTAGATAATGCTAGGTTTTCTTGGAACGGGTACGAGACGATTCAATCGGATATACTACCTCCTGGGTTTAACGTGAACGGAAGAGTCGTATTTGATAGGTATCTTTCGGAAAACCTGCGAAATGAATATACCGGAGTCTTAAGCTTTTTACCGCCCCTGGGCGAGAGTTGGCCCCGAATGACCTGGCTCTATACCCTTAGTCCCGAAGGGCTACGTCTTGAGCATTACGGAACCAATAACGAGGTTGGCCAGGAAGTTACATCCCGGGCCCTTAGTCCATTTATTGTCTTCTTTCAGACCCAAGCTCAAAATTAATGCCCTTACTCCAAGTCTCGGGGCTTTCTTTCTCCTTTGGCGATAGAGAAATACTCAAAGAAGGATCCCTTCTCCTCGATCCCGGCACTCGCCTCGCCCTCAGCGGGGCCAACGGGAGTGGTAAAACTACCCTATTGCGGCTCATTGCCGGAATAATGGAAGCCCATGGTGGAACTATCTACCGGGGTAAGTCGACAGGACTGGGATACTTACCCCAGTCCGGAGTAGTCCACCAGGGAAAAACCCTTGCCGAAGAAGTTGAGTCCGCTTATGGAACTATGCATTCAATGGGGACACGCCTTGAGGAAATTGAAAGTCAATTGGCCGACCTCGAGAGTCAACTCACCACTACCTCCGACCGAGAACTTCAGAGAGTCGAAAAAGAATTCCACCGCCTCGTAGAAGAACAACACGAAATTCATGAATCCCTCGAGAGTTCAGGTTTTTATCGCCGAAGTAGCGAAATAGAATCGGTCCTACAAGGACTTGGATTTTCTAAAGGTGATTTTGAGAAGCCAACTCACCAGTTCTCCGGTGGTTGGCAGATGCGCATTGCCCTTGCTAAAGTGCTTTTATCGCGTCCCGATGTCCTTCTCCTGGATGAACCGACAAACTACCTGGACATCGAAGCTCGAGAATGGCTAGAAAATTGGCTCAATGCCTTTGCCGGTGGGGTTCTCATGGTTAGTCACGATCGGTACTTTCTTGATAAGACCATACAAGGGGTCGCCGAACTCTACCTGGGTAGACTCAAAATGTATAAGGGTAACTACACTTCCTACGAAACTCGCCGGGCTCTTGAACTCGAACTCATTATTAGGGCCTATCAAGATCAACAAGAAGACATTGCAAAACTCGAGGATTTCATAAGGCGTTTCCGGTACAACGCCAGCAAAGCAGCGATGGTTCAAAGCCGGGTGAAGACCCTAGAAAAGATTGAAGTCATAGAAATCCCCGAAGGGTTGAAGAAAATCCACTTTCACTTTCCCCCCGCCCCCCGGTCGGGAGATTTATGCCTTCGGGTGGAGGGACTTGAAAAAGCCTATCCCCAGCGACCGCTTTTTCGTCACCTAGACTTCGAAGTCCAAAGGGGCGAAAAAATCGCTCTGGTTGGAAAAAACGGTGCGGGAAAATCTACCCTCATGAAAATTCTCGGCGGACAAGATACCCACTTCCGAGGGACGGTGCACTTAGGCGCAAACGTTGTTCGGGGTTATTTTTCCCAAGACGTAGAAGGATCCTTGGATTTACACCAGACGGTTATAGAAGCCGTAGAAACCCAGGCATCAACGGAAATGTTTCCATACCTGCGAGGGCTGCTCGGGGCCTTCCTTTTTCGGGGCGACGACATCTTTAAACCGGTAAAAGTACTTTCGGGAGGAGAAAAAAATCGACTCGCCTTGGTTCGACTGCTTTTGACCCCGGCGAACCTCCTTTTAATGGACGAGCCCACGAATCACCTGGATCTAGCTAGCAAGGATGTCTTGCTTGACGCCCTTACTCGATTTGCCGGCACGGTCATTTTTGTAAGCCACGACCATGAGTTTATCGAAGCTCTGGCGACGAGAGTACTAGAGGTGAGCGAAGACCCAAAAGACCCCGAAGGGTACCGTAGAACCCGAAACTTTCCCGGTGGCTACGACTATTACCGCTACCGACTAAACCAGGAACTTACGCCCTCCCCGGTAGTCGCCACCAAAAGTGCACCACCTCTCTCGCGGGAAGAAGAAAAGGCTCGGAAATCGCAAATTCGCAAACTCGAAAAAGAGGAAGAGGAACTTCTGTCAGCGATTGAGACCCTCGAACAGCGGAATAATCAAATTATGGAACTCCTGGGGACAGAAGAAGTGTACACACACCTGGAAAAACTGAAAAAACTTCATAGTGAAAAGTCCACAAACGAAGAGAAGATTTCGGACCTATCAAAAAGATGGGAAGAGGCATCGGAACAACTAGAACAGATTTTAGAGATGGTATGATTTACGTGGTTGGGCGGAAGGGGTTATCCTCAATCTGACGGGATTGGGGAGCCGGTAGTAGGTTGAGGGC
>JAACWS010000029.1 GCA_009991955.1 Spirochaetales bacterium | reverse complement strand
ATTCCTACACCCAGATAAGCCAAGGTCTTCTCATTCTCGACAGTGTCGCAGAGGTTATTGAACAACTCGCAGCCACCCCCGACCGCCAGAGCGATCCTCTCGAAGATGAACTTATTCGCTTCTACCAAAGGGGCAAGACCTACCGAGCCTTGCGGGGAGCCCTCAACCCACCCAGCCTCGGGGCTCAGGGCCAAGATCCCCTCCTGTGGGTTGGCTCGCCCCTGGCCCTGGTTCCTCTGGAGAATCTTCTAGACCCAGCCGCAGGGGCCGAGGCCCTCCATCCAATTCCCGCCGCCCTTTCTGCTTATAGTCCACTCTGGAGGATTCCCGGAGACCCGGCCCTGGTTCAGCAACTGGGGGATCTGGTTACCCAAGGAATAGACCCCCTGGATACCACCTCCTGGCCAACCTACGGCCGCCAAATTCGGCAGCTACAGGATTCGTACTTCGACTCTTTTGACGATCCACTCCTGCAGAATTATGCCCTGCGCCGGGGGGCAGAACTGCTACTCAACCGGGGCAACCTGTGGTTTTGGGCCGGTCAGCTGGGTTTTGTTCTGGGAATTCTGTGGTTACTGGCTCGGTTGCCTCGAAAGCCCCTTACCTGGGTTCCGACAGTCTTGCGATGGGGAAGTATTGTTGCTGCCCTGGTTGCTCTGCTTACCTTGAGCCTGATGATTTTTGTGACCCGCCGACCCCCGGTGACCAACCTGGGAGCGAGTTTGGACTTTGTTGGTACCCTTGGTCTAGTCCTTGGTGCAGTGGTGTCTTGGGGAGGTGTGGGCCGGTCTGCTGTAGGCCCTGCGTCGGCCACCGTCAGTGGGGCTCGCCCGGGGCCCACTAGTGCTACGGCTGGCAGGTCTGTAGCCGCGGATTTTGGGTCTGGATCAGGCCCCGAACCTGCCCCGGGCCACCCTGGTGCTACGGGCCCCGTCTCTGCCCAGCTTCTCTTTCAGCCTATCGCCTTCGTCGGGGCCTGGATTCTCATTTCCCTCGGTTCCTATCTGGGGGAGGGAACCGATCCTTTGGGGGTACTGCCAGCGGTTTTGGATACAAACCTCTGGCTCACGGTTCACGTGCTCACGGTCGTCTCGGGCTATTCGGTAGTTGTGTTGGCCGGTGTGCTCGGCAATATACTGGTCCTGGGAAGTCTATTTAAGCCCGGTGTACTTTACGAATCCGGTTCCATGGACCTTGTCCTACGAAAAATCCTTGTTCTTGGTTTGGCCCTTACTTTTTTTGGGACCATGTTAGGGGGATTTTGGGCCGATCAGGCCTGGGGTCGATTTTGGGGGTGGGATCCTAAAGAAAATGGCGCACTGCTCATAATTCTGTGGACGTCCATTGTCTTACACCTGGGCCCGGCGGGATTTTTTGGAGATTTCGGAATGGCCTTAGGCGCAGGAGCGGGGCTTTTGGTGGTAGGGTTTAGCTGGTTTGGGGTGAATCTTATGGGCGAGGGGCTGCATAGTTACGGATTTAATACCCGGACCCTGGTTCCTCTGATACTCGTGGGGGTTGGGCAGGTTGCTATTCTTGTCATGGGGATAGTTGGTTCCTGGGTCAAAAAATCCTCATCAAATTCTAAAAAAGCCCCTTAAGCCGTAGAAAAAACCTACGGACTGTGGTAAATTCGCCAATCTTTCATCCCCTCCCGACGAAGGAGTTCGAATGAACACCCCTCTGACCCATCTGGTAAGCGCGTATGTGCAGAACGTCCCAGGGGTCAGTGTGCGCATCGCAATGGTATTTGCCCGGCGAGGTTACAATATCGAGTCCTTCGTGGGTTCCGAAACTATAACTCCCGGCTTTTCAATCATCAACATCGTCGCTACCGGAGACTCAAGGGTCCTCGGCCTCATAATAGATCAACTCAATAAACTGGTTAATGTTGTAGAAGCCAAGGAAATCGAAGTGACCCGGGCGGTTTCCAGAGAATTAGCGCTCTTTCGGGTCAAAGTTGAGCACATTCAACGGACCGAGGCAGTTATGGTTGCCAATGCAGCAGGGTGCGAGGTTGTCGACGTCCATCCTGGTTACATGAACCTACAGTGCGTAGGCTCAACCGAAAAGATAAATGGGGTCATAAAGATTTTCTCGGACTTTGGTGTCCTTGAGCTCGTACGAACGGGAAAGATTTTTCTGCCCGAATGATGACATTTGCCCGAGAGACTGGCCCCTTGGGCCCGTCTGCGACCACTACCAAAAATCAGCATCTACAGGATACCCGTCCCCAAGAAAGGGGATCTTTCGAAGCTTTCTTGGCCAAAATTAATGAGACCCGAGAGAGTTTCGAGAGGTCCCTGGGGCCTCAGACCACAAAATCCACCTTAAGGAGGAGAAGCCGATGAACAAAATCGCGGCATTCTTTCATTTCGAGCAACGGGGTACTACCTTCAAGACCGAGGTCTTGGCCGGAGTAGCCACGTTCCTAACTATGGCGTACATAATCGCCGTAAACCCTATGACCCTCGAGGCAGCAGGCATGCCCTTCGACGGCGTACTCTTTGCGACGGTCCTGGTGAGCGCCGTTTCGTCAATTCTCATGGGATTGGTAGCAAACCTCCCCTTCGGATTGGCCCCAGGAATGGGAATTAATGCGTTTTTCGCCTACAGCATGGTCTTAGGAATGGGAATGAGCTGGGAGACTGCCCTTGGTGCGGTGTTTATCTCGGGAATCATCTTCGTCATTCTCTCCTTGCTCAAGGTGCGTGAAGCAATTGTTCGGGCAATTCCTCTTGGAATTCGCTACGCCGTCGCAGCGGGTATCGGACTCTTTTTGGCCCTCATCGGCCTTAAGTCCGTTGGATTTATTGTTTCTAACCCCGCAACCATGGTCGGTTTCGGAGGCATTACCCCTACGGTAATTATCTTCCTCATGGGATTTGTGCTCACCAGTGTGCTCGTCATTCGAAAGATCAAGGGTGCTCTCATCCTTGGAATTGTGTCTACCAGCCTCATTTCTATAGTTGTCAGTCTTATTTTGGAAGCCACCGGGGGCGAAGGTTTTGTCCAGGCTCCGTCTCAAATTTTTGCCCTGCCCAGCCTGTCGGTTTTCTTCAAGATGGACCTTATGGGTGCCCTTTCGGCGGGAATGATTCTGCCAATTTTTAGTCTCTTGTTCACCGATATGTTCGACTCTATTTCGACCTTTGTTGGGGTTTCGGAAGTTGGTGGGTTTATCGATAAAGAAACCGGCGAGCCCGAGAATGTAGGAAAGGCCCTCTTGGTCGATGCCATTGGAACGACCCTGTCTGGTCTATTTGGAACCTCCAGTGCTACTACTTATATCGAAAGCGCTGCTGGGGTAGAAGAGGGTGGACGAACCGGTCTTACCGCTGTTGTTACCGGCCTTCTGTTCCTTCCTTTCATGTTCCTGAGCCCGGTCCTGCAGTTTGTTCCCGCCGTAGCCACCGCGCCAATTTTGGTACTCATTGGTATCTTCATGGTAACCCCCTTGGGTAAGATTAAGTGGGGCGATTTTGACGAGGCAATTCCTGCCTTCCTCGGACTCATTCTCATCCCCCTTACCTACAGCATTACCCAAGGAATTGTATGGGCCTTCCTCACCTGGACGGTCATCAAGGTACTCTTGGGTCGTACAAAAGAAGTCCCTCTTACCCTGTGGGTAATAGACTTCTTTGCTATTGTAAGTCTCGTGGTAGGTGGTTAATTCTCGTCTCTTCGGTTTTTTATCCCCGGCCTTGGGGCCGGGGTGATTTCTAACGCCCCAGTCTTCTTCTTGGCCCTTGACAGACCCTCTTCGGGCGGGAACTATACCCTATGCACTTTCAAGTTGATGATACTCGAATCCGCCAATTGCGGCCCCTCATATCCCCCGCCATTCTCATGGAAGAGCTCCTTCTTTCCGAAGAAGGAGAAAAAATCATATCCCAGACCCGTACATCTATTGAACGAATCATAACCGGTGAGGATCCTCGGCTTCTAGTTGTTGTTGGTCCCTGTTCAATCCACGATGTCCAGGCCGCCCGGGAGTACGGAAAGCGGCTTTTGGCCCTGCGAACCAAGTACAAAGATCAACTGGAAATTGTCATGCGGGTCTACTTCGAAAAACCTCGAACCCGAAAGGGTTGGAAGGGTCTTATAAATGACCCTTTTCTCGATGACAGTTTTCAAATTAACAAGGGACTCCGTCTTGGGCGGTCGCTCTTGGTCGATCTTACCGAAATGGGTATGCCTGCGGGCTGTGAGTTTTTAGATACTATTATGCCCCAGTTCTTTGCCGATCTGGTGACCTGGGGTGCCATTGGCGCCCGAACCACCGAAAGCCAGGTTCACCGGGAGCTCGCCAGTGGTCTTTCCATGCCCGTTGGCTTCAAGAATGGTACCGACGGCAATATTCGTATTGCAATCGATGCTATTCACGCTGCCGGTGGACCTCACAGTTTCTTGTCGGTCACCAAACAGAGTGTCGCCGCAATTGTGGAAACCACCGGTAACCAGTTCTGCCACCTCATATTACGAGGATCGGCCGGTGGTCCTAATTTTGATGCAACCTCGGTCGCCGCCGCCGCGGCAGAACTAAAGGCCGCGGGTTTACCCGATCGACTTATGGTCGATGCCAGTCACGGAAATTCCCAGAAGAACCACGAAAATCAACCGAAAGTACTTGCCGATATAGCAGCCCAACTTTCGTCGGGGTCGCGGCATATTTTCGGCGTAATGATCGAAAGTAACCTGGTCGCCGGTGCCCAGTCCCTGACTACGAACCCGCGGGTCTATGGCCAAAGCGTGACCGATGCGTGTATTGGGTGGGAAGATACCCAGAAGGTGCTGGAAATGCTGGCGGGGGCGGTAAAAGACCCGAGCTAGATTTCCCCAAACTGTCGAACCGTGTATTCGAGGTCCTCACAGCCCTCGTTATCGGTGACAATTCTATTTCGTCCCTTTCGTTTTGCCGACAATAGACGGGCGTCGGCCGAGGAAAATATCGCCGAGAGGCTCGTATACCCTTCACGGCTATGGGCTGCTCCTATACTCAAGGTTACTTCGGGTAGATCATTTTTTGCTAAAGATGATTGTAAATGAGTGCGTATCGAATCTGCCGAGGAACAGCCCGTTGAAGTGTCGACACATTCAATAATAGCCATGAACTCATCGCCTCCAAATCTCCCAACCGCATGATTGACTGGTGCTAACGCGCTTGACATAGCAGAAACGACTTCAAGGATTATGGTATCTCCCATAGCATGACCGAAAGAATCGTTGTAGGTTTTGAAGTTGTCTATGTCCAGAATTATTAATAAGAAAGGTCGAAGATCGGCGAACCATTGTTGGGCTACTAAATGAAATGCCCGGCGGCCCATTACCGACGTGAGGTCGTCTTGTCTTGCGATTTTCTCTAAGGATGAGATTTCTATTACTTTTTCATAGGACGATTGCCAGCGGTCACTCATGAGAATAATCTGTCGCACGGTCTCTGCAGGTATTGGGCCCTTGTACTTCTTACCCAAGACAAGGACTCCTATTAAAGTTCGTTGGTAGCGAAATGGAACCACCAACCAACTTGGTTTTGAATCTTCCTTTTCCGTTTCGTTTGACAGAATAGACATAGCCAGATTCCTCAGTGCCGCGGGCAAGGCAATTCCGAACCTAGGGTGAGTATACCCTTCAACCTGACGGGTGAGCGATACCCAAAAGTTCTTTGGATAGCTGTGGTGGATGCTTACATTTTGTACACCGATGGAGGGACTTTGTGACCACGCGCTCAACACCAGGTTCTTGGTATCTTTCTGTTCGAAATCGGCGCGCCGAACGAAGAACCCATGGGTCCAAAAATCAAAGCCGAGGAATTTTCCTAGTAGCCTGTCCCAGAACTCTTCGACACTACCTACCTGGAGGAGTTCTTGCATTGAGGTCTGTATGTAAAGAAAATCCCGAAGACTATCGGAATCGATTTATTTTGACCTCTCAAGTTCGTCAAAGCGGGCCTTCAGCTGGTTCAACGAAAAATCTATGCCGATATAGGTCTTTACTTTCTGGTTTTCGTCGTAGGTAAGAGCGTTCACGGAAGACGACAGCCATTGATAAGCTCCCTTTGAATCTCGAATTCTATATTCTTGTTGATAGTAGGCAATTCCGCCCGCGTAAAAATCTTCCCACAATGCAATCAATCTTGCCTTGTCGTCAGGGTGTATATAATCTATCCAGTTAAACTGGGGAGTGGAGCCGAAACCCAACTGTCTATAGAACGATGAAGACAAAACCAGTCCCTCGTCCATATCTCGAAAGTCTTAGTTAAATTTTTGTTACTACTTAAAATGAAATCTCTATATTGAGTCAAGTCAAATACGGGGACCTCTATAATCCGGTTTTTCCTGCAATCGAGTACTATAAGCGAATAGGGGTTTATAGAGAGATGGTATGATTTACGTGGTTGGGCGGATGGGGTTGTCCTCAATCTGACGGGATTGGGGATCTGGTAGTAGGTTGAGGGTACCGAGAGGCACACGACCTCGCTATAGAGATTCTTCTATCTGTCCCCGGAGTAGGACCTGATCCTGCCTTGGCCTTGATCGCCTTTGTAGGGGATGGAAGTCGATTTGAGAATTCCGATCAGGTAGCGAACTACGTAGGCCCAACACCTCGGGTTGATAATTCTGGCGAGACTCATCGAATGGGTCCAATATCGAAACGCGGTTGTGTATGTCTAAGGAGGGCAGAAGTCCTGGCAGCATGGGCGTTGGTACGCTCGAAAAACGGTGGTCCGTTTAGGAAGGCGTACCAAGAACTGATTATCCGAAAACCTAAGGCAGTAGCGATTATTGCAATTGCTCGGAGGTTAATAAAACTGCTACATACCTTAGTAAAAAATCATACGTACTACCGGTATAGCGAGCATTAATTGGACTGGAGGCTTGACGTAGAACATAGGAGATCTCTATTACCCATTGTAGGGCTACTTTTTTTTCGTGGCTCGGACCTTGCTATTTGCCAATTGACATCGAAAAACTTTTAAGTTAAAATTATAGAATTAAAAATAGAATTAGAAAATTCTAAAATATCAAATATAAAGGTGGCAATGTTTAGGGGACCTCTAAAATCAGTTATTCCGGCCAAGTTGGTCATTGCACCGCAATGACTTAAGAATGGGGGATACCCTAGAAAAAAGGTTTTTAGAGGTCCCCGTTTATGTACGTCAGAAAATTCATGTACGGACTTTTACTGGTGGTGATGGTTGTTTCATTCAGTGGTTGTGCAACTCTTTTCAACAACAAAAGCACGACAGTCTCGGCCGCGTCAGGTGGAAATAGTGAGGTCACTATTCTGGAGAATGGCTCGGTCGTCTATCAAGGACCATTACCGGCAACGATCAATGTAAATGGTAGCAATAATTATGGTGTTCAATACAAAGACGCCGAAGGCAATTCCCGAACTATACAGCTTCAAAAGAAGCTCAGTGGGTGGTTTGTCGCAGACGTTTTACTTATAGGTGGTTGGATAATCGATCTTATAACCGGAGACGTTATGGTTTACGACAAGTCTGCAACCCTACCGATCAGTTATAGTGGCGTTCAGCAAGGCATCTTGACTGACTACATCCCCACCATTTTGGACGGAAAGCTAGAGGTTATTGGCAATATCTACCACTAGCATTCGCTCTTTGAGTAACACAATTTTTACACGCGGTTTTTGTCATAAGTCTTCAGAAATTGAAGACTTGTGACAACTAACCAACACCGGCCTTAGGTCAAACTTACCTTCGTTGCCTTAGATTTTCTTTGACCTAATCTCCTTACCCCAATTTCTTACCCCCGCGATTCCAGCGACGGAAACTCCTCATAAAACTCCCCGGTGTAAATCGCTCGGGGCCGGAAGATCCGATTTCTTTCCAGGTACTCCATTACCCGAGCCGTCCAGCCACTCACCCGAGACACGGCAAACAGGGGGGTAAAAACCTCGGCGGGTAGACCCATGGCCTTGTAGACTATTCCAGAGTAAAAATCGACATTAGGAAAAATCTTCTTTTCTCCCCCGAGCTCAACAACAACAAGAGCCTCCAAGGCTTTAGCCGTTGCCATAATTCTTTCCATCTCGGGATTCCCGACCGTAACTGCTTCGGCCAAGGGGCCAAGAATTCGAGCTCGGGGGTCATAGGCCTTATAGACCCGGTGGCCAAAACCGGGAATTTTTCGTTTTTCCGCCCGAGCTTTTTTGTACCATGAAGTCACATTCTCGGGCTCGCCGATTTCTTGAAGCATTTTTATAACTTCCTCGTTCGCACCCCCATGGAGAGGCCCACTTAGGGCTGCCACTCCACTGCCAATCGAGAAATAAATGTCCGAAAGGGTGGAGGCAACTACCATCGAAGCAAAGGTGCTGGCATTCATGCCGTGGTCGGCGTGAAGAATGAGCGACACGTCCATTATTCGGGTTTCCAAAGCGGAGGGTTCTTTTCCTGTCATCAAGTACAGGAGGTTTCCCGCATGGCTCAAATGTTCCAGGGGCTCCAAAGGCATTTTACCCGCCCGTAGCCGAATAATGGCGGCGGTAATGGAGGCGACCCCGGCAATTAACCGGTAGCAACTATCCATTTCGGTACTGGCGGCCAAATTTTCTCCTGGCGAAGCAGGTCGGGTGTAGGTCTGGCCCTGAAAAGAGTAAATCGCCTCTTTTTCACCCTTCGGCAATGTTTCCATAGGAATAGAGTCTTCGTCCGAGGCTATGGAACCGGAGACTACCACTACTCCTTCTTTGTCTCGAAAGGTTTGCCGTTGGCGCATGAGGTTAATTCCCAGCCTCAAGGCCGCCATAGGACTCAAGTGTTCCGCATCGAAACTCATAAGAAGACGCAAAGATTGGTTGATCTTCAGATCCGATCTCAGGGTAGCCTGAAAGTCTTTTAACTCAACCGCATTGGGTAATCGCCCGTGCAGCAACAGAAAAGAGACCTCCTCAAAGTTGGAGTGGGCACAGAGGTCAAAAATATTATATCCCCGATACACCAACCAGCCTTTCTGGCCGTTTACGTAGCCGACCTTTGTTTCGGCAGAAATAGCCCCTTCGAGTCCGGGGCCAACGGTACAACTCACCGGCCAATCTACCTTTTCTACCACCGGAGGAATTGGAATATTCTTGGTATCTTCAAGGGCTTTCTGGCGCGCTTCCACAATAATGTTCGTGACGTTAATGCTCATGGGACTATTATCTCCCGAAGAAAATTCTTTTGGTAGCCGTACCAAGGGATTTTCATTCATTCCTGATCGAATTTTCATGAATTCCTCATGATAATTTGTCAAAATCAGGGTCCATGAAAACCCTGGGAATTGCCGCCAACGGCGAAGGCATGGGACACGCGTCCCGTTTGGTTACCCTGGTTCCCCTCCTGGCCCAGAACTACTCCTTGGTAGTCTACGCCCCACCTACGATTCATGGATTTCTGCTCCAGAAGCTTCCCCAACTGGCTGATGGCACTATTCCCCTACGAACCCTGCCCCACCTACATTTGGCAAAAAGGGGTGATCAAATTACCTACGTTCGGACAATTACCGAAAACCTTCCAACCCTTACAAAACTTCGTACCCTTCTCCAAAGAGTCCGTGCTCAGCTCATAAAAGATCATATCGATGTTCTCATTAGCGACTTCGAACCCTTTAGCGCCTGGGCGGCGATGGGGGCTGGAATACCAACCCTCCAGATCAATCATCCGGGAATTGTTAGTCGAAGCGGCTCTATTTCGCTCCAGGCCCTGGCGACCAAGTGGATTGCTGGACTCATGATGGGTCCCTACGACAAGCGAATACTTGTGAGCTTTTTTGATGGCGACACTGGCCCTATGATCCGCCAGGAGATTCAGCAGGCACCCCGAGGAAACGACGGCAGCCTGGTAGTCTACGTAAAACCTGGGTATCGACGAGGTATAGTCCGGGCCCTGGAGCAGTTGAAAATCGAAAACTACCATCTTTTTCCTAATCCAGCCATGAATTACGCCCAGGCCCTCGGACGGTGTAAGGCAATAATAGCCGGGGGGGGGCATCAAACGATCAGCGAAGCTCTCTACCTCGGTAAACCCATTTTGGCGATTCCCCAGCGGGGCCAGTTCGAACAGTGGCTTAATAGTGTAATGCTCGAAAGGGGCGGATTCGGAAAGATGGGTATGCTCCGCAGGCTCCGAAAAGACCTGGGGACATTTTTATCCGAGGTCGAGCAAGGGCAGTTTCCCAAGAAATCTCAAATTCCCTGGGTTCGATACCGTACGGGAAACGAGACCGACAAGGTCTTACGGAAGATTCATTCCTTTGTCCACCGTTCTAGTGCGACCCGAAAGCAGCTGTGGTTTATACCTCAAAGTTCCCGTTGGGGTATACCTTCGGGCCTGTAGGCTAGGATAGTTTCTTCCAGCTCCTTTTTGTAGTCCATAAGGGCCTTTAAAATGACCTTTGACCGAGCCGGAGTTTCGGGGCTTTCCATTTTTTGTAGTACGATTTTAGAGAAACTTGCTAAATCCGTAACCTCGGACACCGGAGGAGACAAGATTCGCCCCGCACAGAAGCTCTTCCAACGTTCTACTTCCCCTGTACTGAGGGTTTCTGGAAAGTTCCGGGCAAAAAAGCGTCGTAGCATCTGGGGTATTCGAGGATCAATAAACCCAAGAGCGTAGAGGCTTGGACGGGCTTGTTCCGGTCCCAAGGCCCGAATATCGTGGTGAATCGACTTGAACCCTTCCTTGTCCTCGTCCCGAAAAAATCCCCCCGAGTAGATTTGAAAGTCTGGGTCTTTTATTGGGGCTGGTTTTGAACCCTCGTCGGGAGCAAAGATCGATGTAATTTTTTGAATAAGCTGGGGGTGCTTTTGAAGAACCTTCGCTCGCTCCAAAGCCTTACTTGTATCGATGTGCAATCGGGTTGCTGCCTCGGGGGTTAGGGTATCGAGGGGAGCCAGAAAAGGACAACGGTTAAGACCCAGGGTCAGAATTGGAATTCGGCCCCCAAAATCACCCTGATTAATCCCTTGAGGAACCTTTTCTAAACCAAAACCTCCAAAGAGTTCCTCTTCGGCGCTCAGTTCTTCTTTTCGCGAAAAAACCCGGCGGCGAATTTCTACCGCGTCTAGGTCCAAGAGCGGGGAGGGGTCGTAGCCCAGGTCCAGGGCGATGAGATTGTTGCGAATCGTTTGATCAAAGGCCAGGGGGGCAATGAGGGTCGAAGCGCCGTATTGGTTCGAGTACGATCCAGCGGTGTGTAAAAGTGGCTTACCCGAGCGAAAATCGACCAGTTTGCGTTGTTCTTCCTTTTTTCGATGGGAAAAATAGAACCGAAAAAGTTTTGGCTGCTTGTCGTGGATGAGCTTAGCCAGAGCAATAGTTGCCCGTACGTCGCTAAGGGCATCATGGGCGTTGTCGTGGCCTAGGTTATTCGCTTGGGTCAATAACTCCAGACGAAAGCTGGGTTTTCCCCCTTCGTCGGTTGGCCAATTGATTCCCTCGGGACGTAGGTCATGGGCAGCCCGAGCGAGATTGAGAATATCCCATCGACTGTTTCCCCCCTGCCATTCTCGCTCGTAAGGATCGTAGAAGTTCCGGTAGAGGGCGGCCCGAATGAACTCGTCGTCAAAGGCAATAGAGTTATAGCCAACTACCGTGGTTCCCGGTACGGTCATGGGTTTTCGAATTTCGGTTATAAACTCGTACTCGGACATTCCTAGCTCTTTGGTAATTTGGGGAGTAATGCCGGTAACCATTACTGCTCGGGGATCGGGTAGATAATCGGGGGTAATGGTATTATAAAGGAGCAGAGGATCACCCAAGGGCTCAAAGGCATCGGTGGTTCGAATAGCGGCAAACTGGGCGATTCTATCACCGAGGGGGTTGGTGCCAAAGGTTTCTAAGTCGTACCATAACAGGGTCTGGGCCATAATCTACTATACCCCAGGGTACCAAGCCTCGGGAACCAGCTTTTCAAAAATCTACTACCATGGTAAAGTTTGTTGGAAACACCAATAAACTAACAGGACAAGAAGGGACATTCTTCCATGAATCTACTAATTGACCAATGGAACATTACAAACCCAAACAAACACCTTGAGCTAAACGCTCAGGCAACCTTTGATATTGCCGCCCTCCTGGTAGCAGAGGGTACTCTCGCCCATCCCTTTGTAGGGGATCAAGAAATGCAAGCCCAGTGGCTCGGCTCCGAAGATTGGTTTTGCCAAGGAATATTTTTTTGTCAAACGCCCACATTGCCTAAAGCCGCCAACCGAAGATTATGGATTCGTTTTCCCCAGATCGATACCTTGGCTCGAGTTTTTGTCAACGGTATTGAGGTTGGCACAACCGAATCAGCCTTTCATCCCTGGGAATTCGAAATTACTCTATACGTCCACGAGGGCGAAAATAGCCTCGAAGTTATCCTTCTGAGCCCCGAGAATGAAGCGGCCCGCCGAGCCCGCCGAGGGCTCCGTCCCTATCCCCACAGTATATTCCCTATCCAGTCCCTGCACCGGAACATGATCCGCAAGCCCCAATGCCACGGCGGTTGGGACTGGGGACCCTGTCTCATGACCTCGGGCATTTACCAGCCGGTCCAGATCTCCAGCTACGAGGGCTGGCGGGCTACCTCGCCCCAGACCCTCGTACTACCACCCGGCGACCCTTCTCGACCCTGGATGGTCCAACTAACCATCCAGATTCAATCCTGGCTCTCCTCGCCCCGTTTTCAGGACTTTACCCTTGGGTTGTTTGCACCAAGTGGGTCGGCCAACGAGAATCCAGTGGCCCAGAAAACCTTTTCGGTGGAAATTCCTGCCAACGAAAGCCTTACTACCTGTGCCCTGGAACTCGGGGTAGAAAAGCCCGAACTGTGGTGGCCAAACGGGCTTGGAGAACAAGTACTCTACGAGCTCCGCCTGAGTCTCGAAGGCTCGGGTTCCCACGAACATCACCTGGGCTTTGAACCCCAATGGACCCTCGGATTTCGAGACCTACAACTAAAAACTGAAGACGACCAATATGGGCGCTCGTTTACTTTTCTAGTGAATGGGCAAGAATTTTTTGCCAAGGGCGCCAACTGGATTCCTTCCGACGCCTTTCCTTCCTTTCAAAGCCCCGAACGTACAACCAGCCTACTAACCAGTGCCCGGGACGCCCACATGAACATGATTCGGGTCTGGGGTGGGGGGCAATACGAGTCAGATCTTTTCTACGAGGTTTGCGACCGGCTAGGAATTTTGGTATGGCAGGACTTTATGTTCTCCTGCGGCACCTACTCGGCCGAAGAACCTTTTTTGAACCAGGTGGCGACCGAAGTCGAGTATCAGGTTCGACGGTTGGGATCTCACCCCTCCCTGGCCCTCTGGTGTGGCAACAATGAAAATCTCGGCGCCCTTACCTGGTATCCCGAGACGTTGGAGCATCGGGACCAGTATCTGGTTGACTACGACCGGCTCTACGAGGGAACCGTCGGAAGAATCGTGCGGAACCTCGATCCTACCCGGGTATTCTGGCCTAGCTCCCCTTCGGGTGGAAGTGGGGACTACAGCGACGGTTGGCACGACGACTCAAAAGGTGACATGCACTACTGGGCGGTTTGGCACGAGGGCAAGCCCCTCGATGGCTACCTCGATATTATTCCCCGGTTCTGTAGCGAATTTGGCTTCCAGAGCTTTCCTACCGCCGAAGGGATTTCCCGGGCTATGCCCAGTACGGGTAACTACCACGAATCCGAGGCTGCCCCTCCACCCCGGTACGGTGCGGCTCCAGAAGATTGGAATCTTACTTCTCCAACCGTCGATTTCCATCAAAAAAATCCCCGAGGAAACACCATAATTCTGGAAAACCTCGTCCGCTACTACCGAATGCCCAGATCCCTCGAGCAGACCCTGTATTTAAGCCAGGTTCTTCAGTCCCGGGCCTTTGAAACTGCCGTGGACTTCTGGAGGAGCCAGGCACCCCGATCGATGGGGGCCCTCTACTGGCAACTCAACGACCTCTGGCCGGTCGCCAGTTGGAGTTCCCTGGAGTACCCAGACAAGTGGAAGTTGACCCACTACAGCGCCCAAGACTTTTTCCAGCCTCTTCGGGTTGCCCTTATTCATCGAATGCCCCAGGTTGTACCTGGGCGACCTCCCGTTTACTCCAGCCCTGTGAAGGCAGTATTTCTCAACGATATGGGAAAATCCCAGAAGTTGAGGATTCTATTGAGGATCATTTCTTTCACGGGAGAAGAACGGGTACTCTTGGACGAAACCAAGTCCTGGGGTTCTAAAATGGCTTTGGAACTAGCGACCTACGATCCCGACGAGCTCAACATCGACGGCCGCGATTGGTTCGTCCATTGCCAGGTAACCGGTGCACCGGGCGAAATTATTAGCCAGGGATACCGGTTTTTTTGTGCCTCAAAACATGCGCGCATTGTCGACCCCCACCTCGCGTGGGAGCTTAGTGACGAGAGGTCGGGCTGTACGGCAAAAATTACCGTAAGGGCACCGGCTTTTATGGTGTACCTCGACACACCCGGTATTCTTGGTCGGTGGTCGGCCTTTGGAAAAGTCATTTTGCCCGGACAGCCCTTGGAGACAAAGTTCGTGGAGGCTCAATCTCCCTGGACCAGCGCCCTCAAAACGCCGGTGGACCAACTTCTAGAAAAAGAATGGTCAAAGGGAAAGTCCCGTCAAGCCCTTCTGGGAAATGCAACCAAGATCTTTGATTTGTGGTCCTCGGGAAATGGGTACCTCTAAAAACCCCTATTCTTAATCAGCCCGCGCTCTTAAGTCCTTGCGGTGCAATGACCAATAGTGCCAGACAACCAGATTTTAGAGGCGCCCAGAAATTAAAGGAGGCTCCGGGAAATGTACTTGAGGGTGTTTACGAGCTCACCGCGACCGAAGGTCTCCACCAACTGCTCGAAAACGTAGTCGGTCCGATTAAAAATAGTTGTAACCTCGTATTCTAGGATACTGGGTCCTTGGTGAATATTCGAGCCCGAGGATGGTCGAATAGTCCAGCTTCCCCGGCTATCGACCATCTTTCCGTCGGGACTTTCGGTAATATGCCAGGCGAAAACCCCCGTGGAACCCTGCCACTGGGTGTCAAAGTCTAAAATCATTTCGGTGCTGTCAGTAAAGAAAATAATCTTGACTCCGTACTTTTGATAGACTCGAAAGCCCCCATCCCACGAATCTAAGACCCGGACCTCCATCATGCGTGGATGGTCAGGGTTTCGCTGTAGATTCCCCTGGGCCAGCCGATCCATGAGGGTTGCGGTGCTAATATTCGATTCGTAGACTGCCCTGGCCCGATAGGCGACGTAGCCGTCAATCTTCTGAGGACTAAACTCTACGCTTACCTGGTTCACGTAGTCTTCTGGGGAACCTGCCACCAAGACCGAACCAAAAACTGCACTCAATAAAAGACCAAGAGTAATAAGGCGTAGATTGATCATTCATCCTCCTATGTGTAGAGTATACCAATGATCAATTTGGTGAAAAGGGCCTGGGGCGAGCCCGGAAAAAAAGGCCTACTCCTTGGACTCGCTGCCTTGACCCTGAACACCCTCGTGCTCTTCTTGGTCAATATTGGAGGAGCGGGACTTCTTACTCTACCATCCTTTGGCCTCGTCTTAGTGGGGCTGGTGGTTCCCTGGCTAGTCGTACTTGGGCTCTTGACCGGTGTTACCCTCTTTCTTAATTCGGTCTTTAGCCTCATTATCGTGTTCTACTACGCTCTCCATGGAAGCATCGCCATTGGTCTGGGCGATGGGCTCGGGGGATTTCGGTTTACCTTTATTTCAATACAACTCTACGCCTTTATTCTTGGGGTCTTCATCGTCAAAGGTACCATGAGTTCAAAAAAAGGCCGGGAAATCCTTGGAGTTAAGTCCGAAGAAGAATTCGTGAAGGGTTTCGAGAATCGGGCGACCCGCTTCGGAATTCGGGTTTTTTCTTGGGTCGATGCCCTACTCGATGCAGCCATCATGGTAGTGCTCATTAATATCTTTATTTTTCAGCTCTACGTAGTGCCGACCGAATCAATGGTTCCGACCCTACTGGTCAACGATAGGCCCTTTGTCATTAAAATCACCGAAGGTCCCAAATTGCCGGTTACGAATTTTGGTCTTCCTCGGCTCCGGCAGCCAGATCGGGGCGATATCTTGGTCGTCCGAAACCCCCGTTACGACCAAAGTCCCGCCGCCGAAGCCCGAAAGCTCATGTCCGACGTAGTCTATATGCTCACCTTCACTGGAGTGCTTCTAGACAAATACGATGAGTCGGGAGAAATTAAGGCCGACCCCCTAGTGAAGCGAATTATTGGAGTACCGGGAGAAACCCTCGAGATGGTAAACCAAGTTATTTACCACAAGATCCCCGGGGGGCAATTTGAACCTCTGGAAAAGTACAATCCCGATCAATTTCCCGACCTTTTCGATCTTCCGCCAGACATTCTGCCCCTGGTACGGGAGTTTCCTATCGATGAACGGGGACGAACTTTTCTGGATCGAATCGATGCCCTCGGCGATCCGAGGACCCAAGAGCTGTCCTATGTCCAATATTTTGCCCAATTGGCAGCTGAGGTCGACAGGATAGGTCAAGAAATTGATACCGCATCGAATCGCTTGAATCCCCGAACAATTCAAGAATCATTCTTGGCCGAGGCTCGGACCTACGGTACTCAGGTCTCTTCCTTTCAGACCCTGGAAACCTATACCAACGACCAAGTTCTTGCCCTGGCCCTGGCCCTGGACCAAGAATTACGCTCCGAATTTCGTGCCTTTCTCACCAGTAGCAATGCTTACCCCGGCGATTCGCGGTTCTACCAACAGGCTTCCATTCTTAATCTCTTAGTTAAGAAGAATCTTGCCCAATTGCTCCTTTCTACCTTTGAGAATCTTGGACTAGGTTCCAGCGGTGTTGAAGTTGATCGGCGAGCGATTATTACCCAAATAAACGAGCTGTATACCTACCTGCGGTATTACAACCTCCGGGGATTTCCGCCCTTCCCGAGCGAAACCGAACCTTTGGCCGCCGACCAGTACTTCTTTATGGGCGATAATCGTCTAAACTCTCTGGATGCTCGCCACGGAGACTATCGGGATGAGCCCTTGGACCCCTCGGATCCCCAGTCTATTCTATTTACTACAAACCTCAGTCCCCGGAGTGTAAGTTCATCGTCCTTGGTCGGCTGGACAGGGCTCAGGGTCTTTCCTTTCTCTCGTTTTGGAATTTTCAATTAGACAAAGGTCGCGGTACCTGTCAGGAGTAGTACATGGCATATTTTGATTTGGAGGGTGCAGAACTTGAATCTTATCGGTCTCAGGTAAAAGAACCCCACGACTTTACAGAATTTTGGGGCCGAACCTTGGCGTCCGCCAGGGATTGGGATCTGGGCGCCTTGTTTACCCCCGTTGCCACTGGTCTCCGCCGTTTAACAACCTACGATGTGCAGTTTTCGGGCTTCGGGGGCCAACGGGTCCGGGGATGGTACCTGGTTCCTATCGAATGTGATGACGAAGGACTCCCTTTGGGCGAACCCTCCACATCGTTTCCGGTAATTGTCCAATACCTAGGGTACGGCGGTGGCCGGGGCCTGCCGGCCGATTGGCTGTTCTGGCCCAGTGCGGGTTACGCTACTTTTGTAATGGATACCCGGGGACAAGGGTCTACCTGGCGGACCGGCGATACCCCCGACGGGGGCCAACGGCCGGAAAACTCCGACGGACCCCAAATACCCGGTTTTATGACCCGAGGGGTCCTAAGCCCCGAAACCTCGTACTATACCCGATTATTCGTCGACGGGGCCCGGGCGGTAGAAGCTGCGGCCCTGGCGCCTTGGGCTAATCCCCAGGCTCTGATTTTAACCGGGGTAAGTCAGGGCGGAGGGCTTACTTTGGCCGCTGGTGCGCTGGCCATTCCGGGTAACTTCGATGGTCCTTCAGTGGCCCAGGGATGGGAACGCCCGGCCTATACCCTAAAAGCGGCCATGCCCGAAGTGCCATTTCTCTGCGATATTCCCCGGGCTATCGGACTTGTCGATACCGACCCCTACAACGAAATTGTTCGATTTCTCAAGATTCATCGGGATAAGATTTCTGCGGTCATGCGAACTTTTTCCTATCTCGATGGGGTAAATATGGCCGGAAAGTGCTCCTTGCCTTCGCTCTTTTCTGTAGCCCTAATGGACACAATCTGTCCCCCATCGACGGTGTACGGGGCGTATAATAATTGGGCAGGGTCAAAAAAGATCGAGGTATACCCCTACAATAATCATGAGGGTGGACAGCAGTACCATCAAATGAAGCAGGTAACTTTCGTGGGGGAGCTATTTGGGGTCTGATACCTTATGGTCGTACATCGACCGGTCGGCAATTCGCAGGAGGTCATTCTCATCGGTGGCTTGGGTTGGGAAGATTGCCCAACCGATAGCACCTTGAACGTGGAAAACCTCATCCTGGAAGTACATGGGTTTCTTTAGGTTCTTGCTGATTTTATCTCTTACTCTTACAAGGTCTTGCTCGTCCGAAAGGGTGTAAAGGAGAACTCCAAACTCGTCACCCCCTAATCGGGCAGCCATATCCGCTTCCCGCACCGAGGCCCGTAGACGAATCGCTGTTTCGCGCAAGACAAAGTCCCCGGCTTCGTGGCCGTAGGTATCGTTTATCTGCTTAAACTTATTAAGGTCGACGTAGAGCACCCCCAGTAGCCAGTCTGCCCGCTGGCTTAGAGCCATCGCTTGCCGTAGTGAGTCCAGAAAAAGGCGGCGATTTGGCAGGCTGGTAAGGGGGTCGTGATGGGCCATAAACTCAAAGCGTGCTCGCTCCTCGGTCAAAGTCTTCTCAAGCACCAACCGCCACAGGGCCAGGGAAATTTGGGCAGCAATTGCCTCGGCGGTCTCGATATCGTCGGTCGTAAAGGCCTCGGTATGGTCGAAATTGTCCAGGTTCATAAAACCCATGGTTTTATCATTCACCCCTAGGGGAACCGAAAGAGTTGCCCGAATTTTGTTTAGTTTACCCGCCCGGGAAAAGAGGGAAATTTTTTCCGGGCTCAGACGGGTTTCGTAGTCCTGGATTTGGATTTTTTCTATACGAGAAAAGTGAGATCGCTCACCCATTTCCGTATCGGTTAAGGTAACCTTTTTGAGAACCTTGAAATCAAATTGGACCGCCGCTTCGTAGTGGTACAAACCATCGTCATGACGAATAATAACCGAGCCCCCTTCGGCGCCGGGTACAAGTTCGACCGTCCTTTCCAAGGCGGTTTGGTAGAAGGTTTTGTCGAGGTTGGCAGACAAGAGCTCGTTGGTTAAGGTAACCAAAGCCTTGCGAAAGTTGAGTTCTTTTTCTAGGGCGTGGTTTATTGGGTCCACACTAAATTATGGAATCATTAACTCCTACTGTCAATCGTTGCCCCCACTCAAGGTTCTAGGTATATTACACCCACCAGAACAGGGCCGCCGGAGGAACTATGGCAATTGTTGAAGTTACAGATGTAAAAAAAACCTACCCCTTGGGAAAGACCGAAGTCCACGCGGTAAAGGGAGTCAGTTTTTCTATAGAGAAGGGTGATTTTATTTCGATCGCCGGGCCCTCGGGTTCGGGAAAGTCTACCATTCTGAACCTTATTGGCTGTATCGACGTTCCTACCGAGGGGACGGTAGTAATAAACGGGCAACAAACCAGCGGACTTAAAGACCGGGAAATTACCGAACTTCGTCACCAGGTTATCGGGTTCATCTTTCAATCCTTCAACCTTGTACCGGTATTGAACGTCTATGAGAACATCGAGTTCCCCCTCCTGTTGGGACGAAAACGACCCACCAAGAGTGAGCATGCCCAGGCTCGGGAATACATAGATCACCTCATCGAGGAAGTAGGCCTGAGCAACTGGCGAAAACACCGTCCCAATGAACTTTCGGGTGGACAACGACAACGGGTCGCTATCGCCCGGGCCTTGGCTGTTCGGCCCCAAATTGTTTTGGCCGACGAACCAACCGCCAACCTCGACAGTAAGACTGGAGAGGACATTATCGGACTCATGAAGAAAATTAACAGCGAACTTGAAACTACCTTTATTTTCTCTACCCACGACTCCAGTATTGTCTCGATCGCCGACCACGTAATTCGGCTAAAAGACGGGTTAGTCACCGAGAACTTCCGAAAGGAACGGACTACCACCCGGTAGTGCGATCCCGGAGCAAAGGAGACTTTATGCCACTTCTCTTGCGGATGGCCCTTCGAAATCTGGCCGAGCACAAGGGTAAAACCCTCATCATAGGTACAATCATCGCCCTTGGGGTTGCGGTCCTACTCATCGGAAACGCCCTCATGGATACTGCTGCCCTAGGAATTCAACGTTCGTTTATCGACAACTACACCGGTCACATTATGATTAGTGGAACTAGTGAAGGAACCGTATCGCTTTTTGGGGTTCAAACCGTGGGGGGCATTGATCCTACACCCACAATTCCCGAGTTTTCCCAGGTCTACGAGTTAGCCGCCTCCCAGCCCGAGGTAGCAACCCTGACCCCCCAGCTAACAGGTTTTGGTTTACTCCGCCGGGAAGCCGATGAATCCACCGACCCCGATGCGGGGCAAGAGTTGGAAAATAGTACCTTTACCCTTCTTTTTGGAATCGAACCCGAAACCTACGCCCAGGTATTCTCGAATATCCGACTCATCGAAGGAACGTATCTTGCCCCTGGGCAATTGGGGGTCATGTTGTCCATCGAGCGCCTTAAAGAACTCTATGACGACTATTTAGGCTCTATAGAAGAGTCGAAAGCCCTGGACCCGTCGTCGACCCAAGAAGTAGCGACCGCCGAGGCCTCGACCCCTGCCGGTGAGTTAGACGCCGGCGAAGAGCTCGAACCGACCCAGGAAGAACTCCTTTCCTTCCTTTCGGTAGGCGACTCCCTTCGGGTTTTGGGAGGATTCAACCAAGGATTGCCCCGAATTCGCGTGCTGCCAGTGGTCGGAATCTACGAACAGGCCAACGAGGCCCAAGGGGTAGGTTCGGACCTCATAACCTTTATCGATGCCCAGAGCCTCCGAGCCCTGCTGAATCTCAACGTGAGCGTGCAAGGGTCGGTTGCCCTTCGAGATGAAGAAACAGCCCTGTTGGAGGGCTTTGCCGAAACAAACCTCTTCGCCGATAGCCTGTTCGACTCTGCCGACTCGCTCTTTGATTCTGCACCTACTACCATGGACTTTGACGACCCCTTTGGTTTGGGCGATTTTGCCGATGAACAGGCGGCCGCGGAACCCACCGATGACCCCGCAACCTCCGAACCCCTTGCCCCGGTCATTTTAGAAACCCTCGATCCCAGCGCCGGCTCGTGGCACTACATACTTCTGCGCCTGGAAGATGGCGACCGGGCAGATTCGGTTATTGCTCGGCTGAACAGAACCTTTGAAGAGGCAAACCTGGATGTTGTTGCGGGCAACTGGGAAAAGGCGGCCGGTCCCTTTGCCCAAACCGCCGACGTTATTCGTACGGTTTTTAATATTGCAATTATCGTTATCGGGGTCGTGGCTATCCTTATTATGATGAACACTATGGTCATATCGGTCATCGAGCGGACGGCTGAAATTGGTACCATGCGAGCCCTCGGAGCCCAGCAAGGGACAATTCGGAGTCTCTTTTTATGGGAAACCCTGGTCATTACCACACTCTTTGGAATAATCGGCATGCTCCTGGGTATTTTGATTACCTGGATAATGAACCTCATTGGAATACCCGCAACCAACACCTTCCTTCAGGTGCTTTTTGCTGGGCCGGTCCTTCGTCCGGTCATATCTACTATCTCGTTGGTCTATTCCCTGATTATTGTCAGTGGAATAGGTATTCTTGCCCACCTTTACCCCGTGAGCGTAGCGGTAAAAATTGCTCCGGTCCGGGCAATGCAATCGGAGTAACCTAACCATGCAATATATACTCATAGCCCTACGGAACCTTAGCCGCCAGCGCCGTCGTACCTTCATGCTCGGTGGGGCTATCGCCTTTGGAATTATGGTCGTAACCCTCATTAACGGATTTGCCGGAAGCTTCGTCGATAACGTCGGTGAAAACTTCTCCCAGCTTCTGGCTGGTCACATCTTCGTAGAAGGGGTCGAAAAAACTGGAACCCGGGAGGTGAGGGTTATTCGGGACGATGACGTCTTGACCCATACCCTCGAAGAGCAGCAGATTCCTACCCGCTTTATTAGCCGCCGGTCTAACTTCGATGCAGAAATAGTTTTTCAAGGAAACACCATCCGCCAGAACATCGTCGGCGCCGACTGGACCCGAGAAGAGTTCCTGCGGGAACGACTTAACCTCGTAGAAGGATCGTTTGACGAACTGACCACCGAGAATGAACTGGGCCAACGTCAGGGCCTCATCCTCAGTAAAGGAATAGCCGACCGCCTTCGTGCTCAGGTAGGGGACACCCTTACCCTACGAATGCGCACGGTCAACGGCCAGCAGAATATTGGGGACTTCCGTTTAGTTGCCATTAGCTACGACCCGGGACTCTTTGGTTCTCTATCGGGCTACGCCGATCTGGCCTATGTCAACCAACTCATCGGCTTACAACCCGGCGAATATCAGACCCTGGGAATCTTTGTGGACTCCATTAGCCAAATCGATACCTACTTCGAGCCCTACTATCAGACCCTCGAAAACCGGGTCCAGGTCTTTCCTCGAAATCAAGGGGAAGAAGGTCAAAATCAGGTAGAGGCCCTTTTCCGAGCCGCCGAAGAAGATAATTGGGAGGGGGTTCGCTATCGGCTTTACACCCTCAACGATGTACTGGAACAGGTTCAACAAATTGTGGACCTCTTGAACAACGCTAGCCTGATTATCCTCTTGGTGCTGTTCTTCATTATCATGGTTGGTATTACCAATACCTTCCGGATGATTATGATCGAACGGGTCAAGGAAATTGGAACCGTACGGGCCCTGGGCATGCAGCGCCACGACGTTATGGTCCTTTTTCTGCTTGAGGCCTTCTTTTTGGCCCTGGGTGGGGCGTTATTGGGGCTTGCTCTGGCTGGAATAACGATGTTCATTTTGGGATTAATCAATTTGGGACTGGATTCAGCCATTTATATCCTCCTAAAGAACGGCTATCTGACCTTTCTCTTGTCTCCCTGGCAGGTCCTGCTTAACTTTAGTGTAGTCATTGGTCTTACCCTGGCGGCGGCCTACGTGCCCTCCCGCAAGGCGGCCTACCTTTCGCCGGTCGACGCTCTTCGGGCCTAAGACCCCGAGGTCCCCACTTTACAAGGAGCTTTGTGTGGTACATTTCAGAAACTTATTACTGGTATTTTTGCTTGGATTTGGGGTGATTTTCCCCTTAGTCTCCCAGACCTCTACCGACCGAGGTCAGGCAATTCTTACCGAGGTAGATCGGTTATCGAATTTCGAAGATAGGGATTTCTCTGCGGTCTACACAATCGTCTCCGACCGCCCGGGAGAAGACCAGTCGGTAACCCAGGCCCGGCTCTTCCGCCGGGACCGAAACGACCAGTTTGTTATTCTCATCCTCCAACCCCAGGTTCAACGGGGCCAAGGGTATTTGCAGATCGACGACACCGTCTGGTTCTATGACCCCGAAAGCCGCCGGTTCGAACGCTCGAGCCTTCGGGACGATATTCAGAACTCCGACGCCCAGAATAATGACCTCAACCGAAGTTCGTATACCGACGACTACACCGTCGAGTCGATGACCGAAGGTCAGTTGGGGGCTTTTCCTGTCTACCTTATGGATCTGGCAGCTAACAGGTCGGATGTCAGCTACGATCGAGTTAAACTGTGGGTCCGTAAAGACATCAACCTGGTACTAAAAGAAGAAAACTACTCGGTTAACGGGCGGCTTTTGCGTACCATTCTCCTGCCCCGGTACGTAGCCTTTGGCGATCGGTACCTGCCAACCCAGGTGCTTATCGTTGACGAGGTGAACACTGGGCAACGAACCCAGTTGACTGTGGCAAATCCATCTATCGATGCGATTCCCGACGTGGTGTTTACCCGGCAGTACCTGGAGCGGGTCAGTAACTAATGACCTTACCCCGGCTCCGGTGGTTTTTTCTCTTTCTTGGGTTGATTTTTCTCTCGGCCTCCCTGCCGGCCCAAGAAGACACCGAAGCTCCGATTGACGACCCTTTTGCCGACCTCTTCTCCGATGTCCTCATGATCGAATCCCCTGAGGGGACACCCGTTGAGTCTGTTTCGGATGAAGAGACCGATCAGTCTTTTGACGAACTTTTTTCCAGCGACGACATGTTCGATTTACAGGAAGATCCGGCCGTTGTTCCTGTACCTGGGACTGAATCTCCGTCCTCCTCCACCTCGCCCCTGGACCTGGATACCTTCGAAGGCGTTCGTCTCGGGGGCCGATTCTCTGGCAGTGTCAACTCAGACTGGAACTGGAACAACCCCTATACCCCTGACTTTCGACCCTGGCTTCCAGATTCCCAATCCCTTACCCCCGACCTAGGTGCTGACCTTACCTTCGATGCCCGTCCGGACAAGGACTTTCGTGCTTTTATAAAGCTGCGGATTAGTACAGGGGCTGGGGCGGGGGCCGGGGGGGGTGCGGGTGTAGAGCTCACTCAAGAGAATCTTTTGGCGAATCCGCCACCGGGCGTAACCTGGGAAGATGATGGCAATGGAGGTATAGTCGGAACAGATGCAAATGGTGATCCCATCGCTATACCCCCGTCTACATTCGGACAGGCTCAACAAGCTCAAGTGGTAGCAACGAATCCCACTGCCGGCACAGTCCCCGCTCTCAACCTGGCAATCTACGAGGCCTTTACCGACTTTTCCTGGAAGGACCAACTCTTGTTTCGGTTTGGAAAGCATACAATCACTTGGGGGGTAGGCTACTTTTGGAGCCCTGCCGATGTTCTCAACCTCACCGGGGTTAACGCCGAAGACCCCACTGCCGATCGTGAAGGCCCAATCAGCCTAAAAACCGAGTACCCCTTCGGTATAGGTAACGCCCTTACCTTGTACACCATCGTCAACACCGGTGCCCAACCCTTGGATGTAGCGGTGGCACCTCGGGTCGATCTACTCCTGGGCAATATGGACCTGGGAATTGGTGCCTACTACCAGCGGACTTTAGCTCCTCGACTTATTACCACTACCCGGTTTACCCTGGGGAAAGTAGATTTTTTTGGGGAGGCAGTTCTCTCCTACGGTGCCGACCGCATCTTTGTTCGACCCTCGGCAGACCAGTCGGCGACCGAGGCCGAAGGTGGTCCGGACTTAGTCCTGGATACCTACGAGGACACCACCACACCGTACTTTTCGGGAACCTTTGGAGCCCGATACCTCAAGACCTTCGAAGAGGGTGGTAGTTTCTTGGCCCTGGGGCAGTATTTTTACAATGGAATTGGCTACGGTTCTACTATTGGGGGATATCCAAGTACCCGGGTATTGCCTGCGGCCTATGGGCTTCTTTTAAATCCTGGGACCAACGGTCTTGCTCCCGAAGATCCTCAGGCCGAAGGGGCGGTTACTCCGCCAGCTTTGGGAGTAGGGGATGTTACCAACTTTGGACGCCACTACGCGGGCCTGGTTCTTGGACTATCGGAAATTGGGGGCAGCAGGGTTTCTTTGAACCTGGCGGTCTTGGCAAACCTCACCGACTTTTCGGCAATTATTACTCCTGGGGTTTCGGTAGGATTTTTAGATGCTTTTACCCTGAGCTTATCGCCAAGGTTTACGGTCGGTCGGCCGGGAGCAGAATTCACAAATCCCCTTGGACTAGTTACCGGCGACACCTCCAGCTGGGGCACTATAGGCCTGACCTTTGGAATTAGTGTGCAGGGGGGTGGTTTTTGAATCCGTCTTTTCTGACAAAACCAGTCTTGTACCTTTACAAATAACCGTATAGCATTCAATTAATATGTCAGGCGATATTGGCTCCTACCCCAAACATACCTTTTCCCGGTACTGGCGGGAAGTTCTCAAAGATCCCCACTTCTTGGCTCTTCTCCGGAAAGTCACCCATCAACACGCTGAACTCCCTCGCTCTAAATCCGAGGGTATTCGGCGAAAACTCGTTCTTAAGAGCGCAATTGCTTACCACGCAGCCCTTGGTAAGTTGCGAGGGCTGCGTTCTTGGTTAGATTTCCAGCGATTCATGGTGTATCTCATCGATATGGTCTTAGAAAACACCACCCAGGGACTGACCTTCGGAGGTCTAGACAAGGTAACTGGTGCAGATCCCGAAAAGGGAGTGTGTTTTTTATCGAGTCATCGGAGTACATTCCTAGATCCTGCCTTGGCAAACTACGTACTTTTTAAAAACTTGGGCGAGACTGCTCATAACGCCGCCGGGGACAATATCTTTCGAACTTCCTGGTTGGGACACCTCATTAGGCTGAATAAAGGCTTCATGGTGAAGCGAGAAGTAGAAGATATGGACGAGAAGCTTCTTGAGGCCCATAAACTCTCGACCTACATTCATCGGCTACTCCAAAAAAAGGAGTGGGTCTGGATTGCCCACCGTAATGGCCGAGCCAAAGATGGACGAGATATGACCGATTCGGCGGTTCTCTCGATGCTCAAAATGGCCCATGGCGAAGCTGACTGGGCGGAGTTCTCATCCGCTGCACCGTTACTTCCTATTTCGATGAGCTGGGAACTTGTTCCCCTCGACGACCTCATGGCCCAGGAGCTCAACGGAATCACCCAACACACGGGCAAACACCGGGACATGATGAATATTATGACCGAAATCCGTATTGCCAAAAAACGCATTCATCTTCAGTTTGGCTCGCCGGTTTTTGCAGACAAACGAGCCACCCTGGTGAAAAATTTCGATCGCGAAATTCACCTGAATACCCGATTGTGGGAAGCAAATTGGGTAGCATATCTTTCTCGCCTTTCCGAGGTTGATTCGGTCGCCGCTGCCACTCTCTCCTCGGCTCTAGTAGATCAGGTCGATTTGACAAAAGGACAGTGGGTCTTAGCTCGAGCGACCGAACAAGAGACCGAGGTTCTGGAAAATCTCCGCTCCGGAAGTCTGAAGGCCCCAGACAGCGACGAGGCCGAGTACCCAGCAGTAGCAGCAAAAGTCCGTCGTACCCTCATCGATATGTACGCCGCCCCAGTTGAACTGGCGCTTAAGGCTATGGATGGGAATGTGGCAGAAGTGCTGGCTCGGCAGAGGGAACTAACAGCCTAGGCGAACTGGTTGGCTATTTGGTTTAAGAAGTCCTGATGGTACTGGGCCAAACTCTTGAGAATATCTGGTACCGTCTCTTGGAGTAGGGTGATTCGTTTGGTGTCCGGTGGGCTATCATACACGACAAGGAAGACATGACGAAATCCCCGCAAGGCATCTAACTTACCCGCTAAGTCTTGGTCCAGAAGTCGGGGTCGTACACCAGGTATTTCTAGTTCCATTCGTAAAAGAAGTTCTTTATGCCAGGCATCTTGAGGCAAATTATTCTCAAAGGCTTTGCTGATTCTAAGGAAGTAATTCTCGAATGATACATAGAGGGTATGAAGGGTATAACCAAGAGCAGCCCAGTCTAGGATGTGGGTCGCGCCCAGATTAATTCGGTTTTCCGCTTGTACATTGAGAGCGAAGTTTCGTTCGATGATCCCATACTCTTTTTCTAAAAGAGAACATAGAAGGCTTGCGTCTTCGGCTGAATGTATCACCTTCTGGGAACCTCCCATTTGTAGATAACCTTTCCATCTCTATCAATAGCTTCCTTAATATGAGCACCCACCGAACCATAGTCAACCAGGTCTACGGAGAAGGGGCTGGTTAGACTGGACGATACACAGCGATAGTACTCGTCCCCCTCAAAGCTTAGATCGATGTCAAAGTTCGGGTTACTTGGAGTTCCACGGCTTAAGGAACCAAAGAGTACTATCCTTTTTAGTTTCGGGTCGATTGTTTTGAACACCTCGACCAGAGCAGCGACTTCCTGCCACGCTTCCTGGACTCGTTTTTCCATGGCCCTTTTTTGTGTGATAGAGTAGGTGGCTTGAGCGCGCTTGGCAGCATCTATGAGCTTCAGCGGAATCGTACATAATGTAAAAAATAGTTTACATAAGGTCGAATATTCTATTCAACCGCGATTGCAATTAAGGCAAAAATGGCCAACCAGTCGACTGAGGACAAAGAAATCGAGCAGAAAATTGCTACCGAATTTATTGAAGACGAGCGGGACAAGCTCATCGAACTCAAGTCGACCCAGGTAGGATTTGCCATTGCCGGCATCGGGTTTGTTACCGGTCTTGGATACCTGTACTTTCAGGGGTCGGCAGTTCTTATGCTTAATATAATGTTCCTGTCTCTCCATGGTGGAAGCCTGGTCGAGGCAGCCGTCCAACTCTATTTACACCGAGTGAGCTAGGGTATGGCGAACAAAGGAACCATAACCAACAACATACGAACCTTACGTTTTTTCGCCAACGAAATGACCCAACAAGCCCTGGCCGAAAAGGTCGGGGCCTCGCGACAAACAATATTGGCCATAGAGGCAGGCAAATATTCGCCGTCCCTGGACCTGGCCTTTCGAATTGCCGAGGTCTTCGGGGTACCGATAGGCGAGGTCTTTGGGTATACTTCGGGAACCAAGAATTAGACCACCGAATAGGAAACTAGACCCATGCCCGAAAAAGACACAATCGACTTTACCCTCCTCAGTCCGGTTACCCGGGAGGGAGTAGCTAACGACCTTCGTTCTCTGGGGGTACTATCCGGAGGGGTACTGGTTGTTCATTCTTCCTTATCATCTATCGGGTGGGTTGTAGGGGGTGCCCAGGGGATTATCGAAGGACTGTTACAGGTCCTTGGCCCCGATGGAACCCTGGTCATGCCGACCCACACCGGGCACTTGTGCGATCCAGCTCACTGGGAAAATCCGCCGGTTCCCGAATCCTGGTGGTCGACAATTCGCTCAGAAATGCCCACCTTCGATCCGGCTCGAACCCGTACCTGGGGCATGGGCACCATCCCCGAGCTCTTTCGTACCTTTCCAGGGGTACTGCGTAGTGTTCATCCCTGGGATTCGTTTGCCGCCTATGGGCCTCGGGCGGGGGAAATCCTCCAGGATCAAAAGCTCGACTTTCCCCTCGACGATCAAAGTCCCCTCGGCCGTCTCTACGAAGCCGGTGCTCAAGTACTACTTTTAGGGGTAGGGTACGACTCGTGTACGTGCTTTCACCTGGCCGAGTACCGAGCCAACTGGCCAGGCAAGGAAGTAAAGGCCTGCCACGCCCCGGTAGCCCAACCATTTTTTGCCCAACGAACCTGGGCGGAATTTAAAGACATCGAGTATGCCCAGGATGACTTTCCCCAAATCGGACAGGCCTTGGAAGACCTAGACAAGGTTTTTAGGGGAAAGGTTGGAAAGGCCGACAGTCGAGTCTTTTCAATAGTAGACGGGGTCGATTTCGCAACCCGGTGGATTGAGACAAACCGATAACTTCGTTACTATAACCCCACATGATAGGCATAATTGGGGCGATGGATGAGGAAATTTCCCTCATCCGCGGTAAAATGACCGAAATTCAGCACATCGAGCTGGGAGGAACCACCTTCTTGACCGGCGTTATCGACACCACCGTGGTAGTGCTCCTGCAATCGGGAATCGGTAAGGTCAACGCCGCTATTGGCACCACCCTGCTCATCCGTGAGTTTGAGCCTCGTTGGGTAGTGAACACCGGGTCTGCCGGAGCCCTAGACCCAAGCCTCGACATAGGTGATGTAGTTCTGGGCACCACCCTTGTCCACCACGACGCCGATGTAACTGCCTTTGGTTATGCCCCAGGCCAATTACCAAAAATGCCCCAGTTTTTTGCCTCGGCCTCGTGGTTGGTAGACCTGGCTTCCCAAGGACAGGGTGATTTTTCGCTCCGCCAGGGTCTGGTCGCCAGCGGTGATAAGTTTGTGAACGACCCGGCAGAACTGAATCGAATCCGCGAAACCTTTCCCTCCTGTCTCTTGGTCGAAATGGAAAGTGCCGCCATAGCCCAAACCTGCCACGTCCTGGGCACCGACTACCTCATTGTCCGCTCAGTGTCCGACCGGGCCAACCACGAGGGTGCCGGCGACTTCGCCCATAACCTGCACATTGCCTCGGAAAACTCCGCAAAAGTTGTTCTTGCCCTGGTGCGCCGGGCAGGAAATCTCGTAACCAAAGAATAAGTTCAAAGGAGAACAGTATGGACAAGATTCCAAGCTTTATGATTAACCACAACACCCTTCTACGGGGGATTTATGTAAGCCGCCAGGATAAGGTCGGCGGCGATACGGTCACCACCTTCGACATTCGTATGAAGGAGCCCAACCGGGAGCCGGTTATGGACATTGCAGCCCTCCACACCATGGAGCACATCTGTGCCACCTTCATGCGAAACGATCCCGAATGGAAAGATCGCATCGTGTACTTTGGCCCCATGGGCTGCCGAACCGGAAATTACGTCCTCATCCGTGGTGACCTGACCAGTCGCGACATTCTGGACCTCATTCAGCGTACCTTCCGCTTTACCGCCGAGTTTACCGGAGATATTCCCGGTGCAGCCGCCCGGGACTGTGGCAACTGGCTCAACCACGATCTGCCCATGGCTCGTTGGGAAAGTAAGAAGTACCTGGAAGAAGTCCTGGAAAAAATTACCGACGCGAATTTGGTGTATCCGGCGGATTAACCCAAGGAAGATTGACAAAGCCTCGTACGTACAATAAATTGTACGTACGAGGTGGTAACTATGGACGCGGTTTCTTATTCCGACTTACGCCAAAATCTAAAGACGTATCTAGACAAGGTTTACCTAGATCAAGACACTCTCATCATAACCCGAAAGAATAACCAGAATCTCGTTCTCATCTCCCTCGATGAATATAACAGCCTCATAGAAACAAATTACCTGCTAGGAAATGAAGCCAATGCCGAACACTTACGTGTATCCATAGAACAATACCGAAAAGGACAGGTTCAAGGCAAAGAGCTTCTTTCCGATGAATAAAGTCTTTACCGATGCCGGATGGAAGGACTATTTTTCCTGGTTCGAAAACGACAAAAGGCAACCGAAGAAAATCCACGAGTTAATGAAAGACATTGAACGGAGTCCCTTTGAAGGTATCGGAAAACCCGAGCCCTTGAAGTTGAATCTTCAAGGTTTTTGGTCTCGCCGAATAGACCACGAACATAGATTGATTTACAAGGTCGAGAACAGCACCATCATATTTATTGCCTTTAGATACCACTACTCGAAATAACCGCAGCCAACCAAGGAACATAGTCCATCTTTTCGTTTACCGGTCCCCATTCACTCTCGATTCGTTGCACCATGGCCTGGTACCGAGCTTGGGTATCGGGGCTATTCGACGACTGGGCCAGAACAAACTGGGCGACGGTGGCGTAGAGCGAAGTTTCGTCCATGGATACGAAGGTTTCTAGGTGATTTGTCGATCCATCGATCAAAAATTCTCCAAGGCCAAGGTAAAACTGGTGTTCGCCTTCAAGCGGATTTTGAAGATCTAAGGCCCGAACCAGAAGTCGATAGGCCTGGGCAAAATACCCCTGGTTGAACAGTTCACCACCGACACCCACGTACAGCCAGTAGTCCTGTTCACCAGAGGACTCGAGGCGGCTCAGGAAGAACTCGGCTTCATCGAGTCGATCTGAACGATACAGGGGAGAAAGTATTGCTCCTGAATGGTAAAGGTTACCGGAAAGGTCGGTGAGGACCTTTGCTCTATTGAGGATTTCTTGGGCCTTAGAACGATTATCCGTATCGAGAAGAAATTGGGCGTAGGCAATGAAGACCATCGGATCGCCCTGCCGGGGTGATGCTAAAGTTTCAAAAACCTCGACGGCCTCGGGAAGGGTGTTTTCGTCCCAACGTAACTGGTCGGCTAAGAACAGGCCGTAGTGGGGGTTCGCCGGATCCAAAGCGAAGGCCTGGCGTAGGTTAGCCAAGGCTTCCTCCCGTGGTTGGTCGGGCAAATGCCATAACCCAAGCTGACCCAGCTCAAAAAATCCCCTGGCAAAGGACGAATCTCTTTTTGTGGCTTCAGAGTAGGCATTTTTTGCCTCTTCGTATCGTTGGGCTCCCAGGTAGAGCTGGCCCAAAAGGTGGTAGGTTATGGGGTTTGGGTTGATTTCTAGAGATCGCTTCAGGAGTTGTTCTTTTTCATCCTGGCGAAAGTCTTCCCAAATATCCAGAGCCCGGGCTACTTCCTCGGTGCCTAGGTTTTGAGGTTCGGTATCGGTAACCGACGGACCGGTGGTTGCGCAAGACGAAACCAGCAAAAGCACGGCTAGAGTGATAATTCTCCACATAGGATTTAGTCCTCACTTGGAAACAAGTGTATCTCGAATGGTGTCCGATTTCCTTGGTAGAGTCGAGGGTGATGTTCGTATAAATACGATACAATCGTATAATAATTCCAATGAAAGATATTCTGTTTCAGTACAATCCATGGTGGGAAGGGGACTTGGTCCTCTCGGGTGTTCTTCCGCGGAAAAAATACCAACGGGTACTTCAGGCCAACCTGGAGAACCGGCACGTTATTTTTCTTACGGGCTTACGCAGGGTTGACGATTACCTGCTGCGAGACAAAAATCTCCTGGAAATCTTGGCAGAATACCGAAAGATCCATCGAATACCGTCCGCCCAGAAGACCTACGTTTTTTTCGACGAAATCACCCACCAGAAGGACTATCAGAATCAGCCGAAGAATCTTTACGACACGTACAATCTTAAAATTTTCGCCAGTGCTTCCTCGAGTTCCCTACTTCGAGATTCGGCCCTGAACGACGAATATTTTCGGGACTATATTCGGGTTGGGGGCATGCCGGAGAACGTCCTCGATCCCCGGCGAGAATACCTCATGAACCTGGTCGACGATATTATTCAGAAAGATATAACGGAATTTTATGGGATAAAGAACTCCTCGGTTTTGCGCGATTTTTTCTTTCTGCTTATGGAGCGAAGTGGTAAACAGGTGAGCATTAACAAGTTGGCGAACATTCTTGGCATCGCCCCCGACACGTCCCGGCGATACCTGGCATATTTCCAAGAAACCTTTCTTATTCACCTACTTCCTCGACACTGCAAGACGAACGAAACCCTCTTGGTACCCAAAAAGCTCTACGCCGGCGATCTAGGCATGAAGCATCTCTTTATTGGTGACCGCGATTTTGGAAGTTATTTTGAAAACTACATCTACCTTCAACTGCAAAATCGGAAGGAACTTTATTACCTCTACGAGGATGGAATAGAGATAGACTTCATCACCTCCGATGGAATTCTTGTAGAAGCGAAATACAATGCTTCCTTAGAGGGAAGGCAGAAAGAACTCTTTGACCGCTACCCGGCGGTCAAAGAGTTGGTGATTGATTCGGTCGATAGCCTTTCCCAATTGTCGGACCTCAGGGAGCCCCCACTATTTAGTAGTTCGCTTCGGGAGTGAATTACCAACTACACCTTCTAATTGCAAAAGCTGTTGCTCGCTCCCCATGGCAATAAGCACGTCTTTCCCTTGAATAACGACACTGGCCAAATTCATGCCATTGGCTGGGTTGTAGCGGGTTTCGCCGTCGGGGCCAACAATTGCCAAAATAACCGCCCCGGTAACTTGACCGATGTTCGTGTCCCGTAAAGTTCGGCCTACCAGAGGGGAGGATTCGGTAATCGGAAACTCTTCTATGCGCATAGAAAGATTGCCCGACTCGACGGCTACATCGAGGAAATTGACTACTTGAGGGCGTAAAACGCTAGAAGCCATTCGGCGGCCAGCAATTTGGTTTGGGGTAACCACCCTATTGGCTCCGGCTTTGAGAATTTTTTTGGCCGACTTTTCATCCGTGGCCCGGGCTACAATCTGCAACTTTTCGTTCATCTGCCGGGCAGTAAGGACGACGAATAAATTCCCCGCATCATCGGGAAGAGCAGCCACCAAACCCGTGGCCTCAGAAATCCGGGCCTTTTCCAGAATCGATTCGTCGCTGGCATCTCCAGTAATAAACACAAAACTGTCGTCGGGCATGTGTTTGGCCGACTCGGGGTTCTTGTCGATGACCACGCAAGGCACCTTGTGACGGTGGAACTCGGCAACAACCTCGTGGGCCACGTCACCAAATCCGCAGATAATAAAATGTTTCGTAATTTTTCGTCGAAAGAGTTCCATTTTTCGCTCCCTCATAGCCTGGGCCATGCTGCCTTCGAAGACGTAACCAACCACCGTGCTCAGACCAAATCCCGCGGTACCCAGACCTAGGACCAGGAAAAACACGGTAAAAATCCTCCCCCCATCCGAGAGGGGCCGAACCTCGGAGAAACCCACCGTGGTAAGGGTAATAAAGGTCATGTACAGACTTTCAATGAAGGACCATCCCTCGATGATCGAATACCCGCTGATGCCAATAACTACCAGCGAAACAACGAGGATGAGAGAAAAGAAGAGCCGGGTTCGGTTATCCATTGGCTACAACTATACGTGATTTTTTGGATCTAGCCCATCGACCCAGTCCTGGGGAAAGGTTTCAATTCCGTAGGCCAACCCGTACAATGCTCCCAACACCGCCCCCCGGCCGCAGTTGTCGCCCCCGGCCATGGTGTTTGCTACCAGGCCCGTTCGAGGGTCCTGGGGGTACCGCAGGGCCAGGTAGGCAACACCGGGAAGGGAATGGTCCAGGTAACAAGCGGTGCTCAACTGGCGACCAAAAACCTCGTCCGGTGGCTGTTCGGCCATCCGCACCAGGGGTCCTTGGAGGTAGGCCAGGTCTTGCTTCTTGAGGTGATTCTGTAGGATTTCTTCCAGATCTGCTCCCTGCCAAAGCTCTGCTGCCAGGGTCAGAAGGCTGGTGGCGGCCTTCTTAATCTCCGCTCCCCCGTGGGTCAAAGCAACGTGGGCCAGGACCTGCTCGGCGGCAAACCAGTGGTCCTTTCCCAAGTGGCGCAGGGCTGCGTAGAGGGGAATGACCCCCACCATTCCACCAATGTGTTTCTCCACCACCGCACATTTCTCCGGTGTCTTTCCCCGGGCCAGATTTACAAAAAATCCCCTATGGCATTCCTCAATATAGGTGTCCTGGTGTTCTTGGGGATTTCGCAAAACCGCCAGGTAGGTCTGGATCCATGTGGCCCGATCGTAGCCCTGGTCCCGGGTTACCTGTTCCAGCACCTTTCGTAGAAGGTAAATGTTCAGGGTATTTTGTCCTGCCTGTAAAAACTGATGGTAGTGGACGTGGCGTTGGCCCCAATAGACCCTCTGGTCGCCCAAAATATCGAACCCCTCCTGGGTCAGGGGGTACTGACTTCGCCAGAGAATACTGTCTGGGTGGTGTTTGGGGGGATTTTTATAGCTGTCCAGGGTACTAAATTGATCCTTGAGGGCCTTGGTGTTGTAGTACCAGTGGGCGGGCATGGCAAGGGCATCGCCAATTCGGGCCCCGAGGGCAGCGGCGGTAGTTCGTTCTTCGGAAGTGATGTTTTTCATTGGGGAGAAGGTACTGGTTCTCTCTTGCAATTACCAGTATTTTGGTATCGCATGAGGTAGGATGGAATATAAGTGGGAGTAATACAGGCGAACCCAGAAGCAATTGAAAAAATTCGCGAGGTTCTGGACCCTCTTCCAGGCCGATCGGAGATCTATCTCTTTGGTTCCCGGGCCCTGGGTACAGCCCGTTCCAATAGCGATTTTGATCTCCTGGTTATCTCAAAAGATGAGCTTTCTCTGCGAGAACGGGCTCGACTCTCGAGCACCTATCGTTTGCTCCTCGCTCATCAAGGAATTGACGCAGACATCATAGTAAAGTCAAAAAATGACTTGGCTGAGTATCGCTTTCGGGTGGGGAGTGTGGTGAAGGAAGCCCTAGACCACGGAATCGCTTTATGACTGACAAGGAGTACTTACAAACATGTACTGCGGGATATTTCCTATTTTGCTGTTGACTCTCGTTACCCGGACGAGGCCTTGATTCCTGAGCCTGAAGAAACGCGGTATTATTTTGCTCTATCTTCCCGAATAGTATTTCAGATGAACGAACTCGTATTTGGCCAAAAATCGCCACCGACTTTTTCTGCAGGCTTCCAGGAATGGGAAGATGACGTAGATGACGATCTTTAAATCAAAGACCACTTTTGTCCCAGTTGCTCTCCGTGGTTTGGCTATGAATGGTACGAGGGGGTATTAGGTTCAACAGTGCTTCCGGCTCCGGGACACGAGCTACTGAAGAAAGAGCTGTTTGTTTCGAGTCCGAACGCTGTCAAAGAAACGCCGAGATCACTGGAAAGTCCGAAAAAGAGATCGAAAGCCTGTTTGATTCGGAAGAATAGCCCTTAATAGGAGCCGATCTTCCGATGGATGTATGTGCTGTAGTCCTTCTTGACCGGTTGGTACGAGGCCAAAAAGAGCTCAGAAGATATAATAAAGTCTGCAGTTGCCCGGTTGGAGGCAAAGGGTATGTTGTACAGAACAGCAATCCGCTCCAGGGCCTTTACGTCCACATCGTGGGGCTGGGGCTCCATAGGGTCCCACAAGAAAATCATAATATCAATCTCGTCATTCGAAATCATCGCCCCCAGTTGCTGATCTCCCCCCAAGGGTCCACTTTTTAATCGAACTATTTCGGGGATGATTTCTTGGGAAGTGGCCGTCTTGGCCGCGAAGGCTTCGGCCACCAACTTTCCGGTAGTTCCGGTGCAAATAAGCTTGTGACCTTTCAATTTTTGCCAATTGAATTGTACCCACTCGACCAAGTCGGATTTGCGGTTATCGTGGGCTACGAGGGCTATGGTTTTTCGTGTGTTCATTGGGTTTCCTTTAAGGGAGGGTGGGCTCAAGATACTGGAATTTGGAGGATATTGGAAGGAAACTTCGGGACTTTCCACGAAATCCGAAATCCGAAATCCAAACCACATAATCCAACTAAATGCCCAAGTCCTTCGGACCCGGGCCCCGGCTCCTATCGGAATGATGAGCTCAAAATATCCCAGGCAGTTTCAAACGTCTTGGCGAACGTAATCTCAGATCTGCCTCCCACCGAAGGATGGGTTAGCCCGCGGGTCTATCAAAACGGGACCTCTACATTTTGCGAAATCTCGGACAATGGAAAAGGCTTTCTCCAGGATATTGGTAAGAGAGTTAGAAGTACAGTTTCGCATAAGCATTTTTTTGTGGATCGGTAACCTTCACGGAGTACTTGGTGGATGAATCAAAAGTCCCTCTAAAGAGATCAGCTTTATCAGTGTAGTTAAAGCAGGGATCGTCAGAATCTTTGTCCAAATCCCAATCGGCCAGACGTAGATTGAAACCGTAACTCAAGAATAGTGCCCCAAAGCCTGTGGGAAAAAAAGTATTTTTCAAATAGTTCAATCAGAACCACTACTTCCCTTAGTAAGAAGTAGTTATGAAACGGGGACCTCTATAAATATTGTTTTCTGGCAAAGTAGGTCATTGCACCACAATGACTTAAGAACCTAAGCCGATTAAGAGTAGGGGTGTATAGAGGTCCCCGAAGCATTCAACTTTTTTTCCCCACTGTCCGAACCCTTCCTGTACCTACTTTCACACTCCCCCAACGGGTAACTCCTGATTCACCTACCACGGTATTTGCCACACTAAGGTCGTCGGGAAGGTCACCCGCTACCGCACCTTTCACCTGGACTACTACACCAAAAAGACCATCAACTACGCCCAGCTCATGGCCCACCTGGTGTGCACCACCGGTGAAGGACACCTCAGTCGGTTCCTCGACTACCGGGAGGCGGTCATTCTCAACCGCATAACCGACGACCACAAGACCTACCCCCGGAGTTTGGAGCTGGTGTCCTCTACGCTCTACCGCAACTGTCTCTCCCCGTGGAGGGTGAAGCGGTGGAGACAGGGGGTGGGAGAATCCAGGCAGGCCTTTGGGAAGGTATAGACCGAAGTATATTCAAGACTG
>JAACWS010000084.1 GCA_009991955.1 Spirochaetales bacterium | reverse complement strand
CTTTCTTATCGAATCTTTTTGTTCCTCAGGCGGATTTTCTGGGCCGAAGAATCTCAGCCATATTCTTAGACCCTGGGCATGGAGGTAGGGATCCGGGAGCCATCGGTAGGCATCAAATGAATGGTAGTACCCAGGTTCTGCAAGAGAAAGACGTTGTGCTCGACGTCAGCCTTCAAGTAGCCGATCTGCTTCGTCGGAATCTACCCGGAGTAAAGGTAGTATTGTCTCGAGACCAAGACGTCTATCTTACCTTAGAAGAACGAACGAACCTTGCCAATGCAATCGAGCTACAAGAGAACGAAAACATCCTTTACCTTTCGATCCATGCCAACGCTGCCATTAACAGCAGATCTCGGGGCTTCGAAGTGTGGTATCTTCCGCCTGACTATCGTAGACAACTTATTGCTCCCGGAGACTTTGAGGTCCTAAGTGATTCGGTAATACCGATTCTGAATACTATTTTAGAGGAAGAAATTACCGTTGAAAGTATTCTCCTTTCTCAGGCTATAAGCGAGAGTCTCGATACAGAAGTTGGTGACCTTAGCCCTAATAGAGGACTCTTCGAAGAGGAATGGTACGTCGTTCGCAACGCCCGCATGCCCTCGGTCCTTGTGGAACTAGGATTTTTGACGAACGCCGACGAGTTTCAACTTCTCGGCGATTCCGAGTACTTGAAAAAGCTGTCCCGGGGAATTTATACTGGACTTGTTCGTTTTCTTAACAATTTCGAGTCCGTCCGATAGGAGGCTTTGCAATCACTAATATTCGTATTATTGGACTAGTATTCCTAATGAGTCTATTTGTAAGTCTAACTTTTTATTGGTTCAGAGGGAGTCCATATACCGAGGCAATTGTCTACTTCCCTGATAGCAATGGAAATTTAGGGTATCCAGAGGTGCAATTCCTCCCAAAAACTCCCCACGTAGAAAATGGTATACGACTCTTGGTAGATGAGGTCTTACTCGGGCCGATAGACCTGCTCGCTTTGCCAATTCTGCACGATTCTACGAGGATTTCCAATATTTTTTACCAAGAAAAAACGAGGTCTTTAGTACTTTCATTTACCAAAGAGGCTATGAACATTCAAGAAGGGGTACTGACGCGAGTCCGGACCGAAGAGGACATATCCCAGGCTTTCTCTTACTTGACCCATAATCTTAGGGCAAACTTTCCTTTTCTAAAGAATATTACCTTTTTAATAGATGGACAAATCCCATTTGTTCCACCATATACTATAGTAATGGAATAGAAAGCGGAAAAATTCGCCTCGTACCGATGCCAAAACCCAGGTATTTTATGATGTTGAAACATCTTCCGTTGACATTTGGAATGGTATTCGTATAATTCTAATTGTGAATACTTCGTAAAGGCTTGAGAGCAAAGGAGCACAGGAATGAAAAGGTTCGTCATTCTACTTTTAGTTGCACTTATGGCAAGCACAGTGTTGTTTGCTGAAGAATCAGTGCTGATTGATTTCGCTACGTTGACCGCCGACTGGCCGGCTGACGCCCCCGCCGAAAATGAGGCTACCATGCTGGATTTCAGCGTAGCTGCAGGCTCGAGTTTTACTGCTGAAGAGAAGGCGCAGATGAAGACTTCATTGTTCATTGAGAACTGGGAAGTGCTTTTAAATTCCTCTGCTCGATCT
>JAACWS010000039.1 GCA_009991955.1 Spirochaetales bacterium | reverse complement strand
TCAGACCAACAAAGAAACCCAGACGATACTTACCGCCTTAGGCCCGCCCTTCCTTAAATGTTATTTTTTACTTTAGGAGGTGCGGAATGTGGGGGATAAAATAAAATATTTTAATTTATTAAAATTGACCCGGCTTTGCTTGACATATTTGATAATCGTGGACCTTATTCTATAAGGTATAATACCAAAAGGAGAGTATTTATGAGAAAAGCACTTAAACTGTTCTCAGTAGCTGTGTTGCTTGTTTTCGTCTTGGCTTCCTGTACCACAATGAGGGTAACAGACCTGTCATTCGGCGAACCAGCAAGTGTTCAAACCCTCGGCACATTTGAAACAAGTGTTTCAGGGTTTAAGTTGTTGGGCTCTGGGGCAGGAACTACCATAGCCAATATTCGGTCTAATGCACCTGGAGATACTATTGAGTCTGCAGTTCAGGCCGAGATAGCGAAACTTGGTGGCAATGGCGCGATAAACGTGACAGTTGAATATGGTGCCGACTTTTTGGACCTACTTCTTACTGGATTGACCGGAAGTATATACGCTCCTTATTCGATTAAGATCTCTGGAACCGTTGTAAAGTACTAATCGCGTTATAGTTAGATCATTATCATCGGGATAGAAGCTAGCTGTACTTTTAAATTCGTCAATATTCCGTAATAAGAAATCTGGCTATGTTTTGAGTCCATACCGAAGGGGATTTGTCTGGATCAGCCAGGCACGTCCTCTTTTTTTGTTTATTTCACTAATTAGGTAACGATCGAAACATAAATGGAAGAAGGGTCCTGACGTTTTGACTACAAATAAGGATGACTTCATAAAAAAATTAGGAGAAGCGATGAACTTAGTAATTCTATCAGTTTTGCTACTTGGAACAAGTTGTGTACAATCCGGGGATTTATCACGTGTCGAAAAAGTATCTCAAGAGTTTATAGCTGCCTTAATCGACGGTAGGAGCGAGACAATCTCTCGGCTACTAGTGGAACCAAGTCCAACCTTGGAATCGGGATCTCTGCCAATGTTCCAGAATTATCGTATGATCCAAATTGAAAAGACAACGGAATCCGAAGCTGTAGTAAGTTATCGACTTATAGATGACAATGGGGTACAAGATGCTCTAGATTTTACCCTATTAATGCAACTTACTAGCGAAGGATGGAAGGTGAGCCCCAATATACGGGTATCCCAGTCTATCGAGTTGCCTTGATTCGTTACCGTGACCCATCGAGATACAGAAAGAGTTTTAAAGATCAGAAACTGCGGTATTTACGGCAAGGAAGCCAGAAGGCAATTAAGGGTAGAGGGCGTGAATATCCTTCTTGGGGACTAGCTTCTCTAAGATTCGGGCAAGAATTATGATACCCGGTACGTTTACGATGAGTCGAGTAAGGGCGAAGGCCGTTCCTAGGGATTGAATCTCAAAGAGTAACATTGGAATTTTTGTGGTCGACCAGGCCTATAGGAAGATGAGGATATTTGAAAAACTCGCGCCCTTTTTCATTAATACCGCCGCTACCGGAAAGGCCCCAGACAGGGGTCCAGCCGCCGTAGAACCAATAAAAAAAGCCAGGGCTGTGCCCTTGAATCCCGAATCTGGACCCATAAACTTCACCAAGGTGTCACGAGTTACCCATACATCCAGGAGCCCCAAGCTCAGAAAAATGGGGGGGCAATACCATCACCATCGTCAATCCTTGCTCGACCAACGAAGCCCCTAGGGCCGAGGCGGAATCGGGCATGAGGTACGAAACTCCAAGGGCAACCGCTCCAGCGAGTAAGGCCGGCAGATATCGTTTTATTGCCACAGACTCACCCCCCAGGACACCAGATAAGCTGCGAGCAGGGCGAATCTGAGGGCCAAAGCATTTCTCAAGAAGGCGATTCGTTTTCCTAGGTAGTGAATCTCCATGGCTAGGGTAATAATACCAACCATCATGAGGCTCGAAATAAACGCCGCAATGGGTAAGACTGCCGCCCCGTTTTCTATGAGTTGTCGGGCCACAGGAAAGGCCACAAGCCCCGGAATGAGAGTAACCGCCCCCGTGAGAGGGGCCAGGAAAACCGAAAGGAACCCCAGCACCCCCAAGGTCACCAGGTACATTGCGAGAGAATCTATACCCGTGAGTTCTTTACATTTCGTCCTATACCTAGGGTAGGCAAAAGCGACAAGACCAAGATCAGAGCCGAGGCAAGGAAAAGCACCTCGAAAGTAATGCCCCCATCGAGGAAAAGACCAAATATCATTGGTCCAAAAGCTGTACCAAAAACCATAAAGGCCGTGTACACCGCACGATTCCCCCCGAGGTTTTCCGCCCCATGGACCTCCGCGATAACCGCGGCCTTTATGGGACCGCTCAGTCCCAGGGAGATTCCAGCTAGCAAAAGAAAAGCGACCCCGGTCCAGGGTGCCTTACTCACTCCCAAAAGAAGTATTCCCAGAACAATTGGGGCGTGATGAATCGCATAGAGCTTGATAGCCCCTAGGGAATCGACCATAGGCCCACCTACCAGGCCAAAAATCAGCCGGGTAATTCCGTAGGACGCAAAGATAAGGCTGTACCAGGTCGGGTCCCATCCCCGCTGACCGGCAAAAATCAATTGGTAGAAGAAAATCGCGGTGTTTACCAAAGGCAAAACAATGTTCGATGGCAACAATCGGAGAAAGGATCGGTCCTTGACTATACCCCACTGGGGTTTCTTGCTCGCTGTTCCTGCGGGGCCGTTGTAATCCTCCATAGGAATCGAGCGGAGGAGGGGATACAGAATACCGACCATGAGTAGGCCATTGACGACCCCGGTCATTCGCCAACCCAGTATAGGGGTTAGGACTGCTACCAGAAGGGGAAAGATCATTTCCCCCGCCGAGAAGCCCAGGGACGAAATACTCAGGGCCTTGCCCCTTCCTTCTTCGTAGTACCGAGAGAGCACAGTCTGACTTATGTGGGTCATGAGCCCCTGACCCGAGAACCGCAGACCCAAAAGGGCAATGGGCAACATGAGGGGATGTACCACCAGGCTCAAAAGCAGGGTCGATGCCGCCAGGAGTCCCACGGTTTTATAGACGTAAGAACGGAGGGGAAGATGATCTATTTGATGGCCCAAGGCCATCAGGATTATCGAAGATCCGATGGTAGCCCCCGCGTACATGGACCCAAAGAGGCTGTTGGAGATTCCCAGGTCCTGCAAAAGCCAGGGAACGTACAAGGAGATGAAGAAGGTCTGCCCCAGGCTCGAGAAGAGGGTCAGGGAGAATCCAAAGGCCATTGGCTTGGGGTTTGCGCGGAGAAATGGGTAATAGGTTTTCATGGTGTAGGGGGAGGATAGTCTAGATCACCGAAAGGTGCAAAGGCCCTGAACTTAATGCCGTGGACTCTCGAGCCTCAAAATCATTGTAAATTTTGTCTTTTTTATTGTAAAAATTGTCATAGGAGGTCCCCATAGGCAACTTTATTGTTGGTGTCTCTGGTTTTCTCGCGATGGTTTATACTTACGGTACAGGACCTAAGTTCACGAGTTCGGAGGTGTCCCATGCAAGTTGGTACAGTCAAGGAAATAAAGCGTCACGAGTACAGGGTTGGACTCACTCCGGCCTGCGTACGAGCCTACATTGGTGCGGGTCATACAGTGTTCTTTGAAAAAGGTGCAGGCGACGGGGCGGGATACGAGGACCAGGAGTACCTGGCCGCCGGGGCCCTGTTGTGTGAAACTCCCGACGAGGTCTACAAATTTGCCGAGATGGTAGTCAAAGTGAAAGAACCCCAACCTTCCGAGTACTCCCTGCTCCGAAAGGACCAGATCCTCTATACTTACCTCCACCTCGCTGCGGACGAAACCCTGACCGATGAGCTATTGCAACGACAGGTCATTGGCCTGGCGTATGAAACCGTTGAACCGGACCAGGGAACCCTTCCCCTTTTGCGGCCGATGAGCGAGATCGCCGGGCGCCTGAGCGTCCAGGAGGGAGCCCGTTTCCTCGAGCGACCCCAAGGGGGCAGGGGAGTGTTGCTCGGGGGAGTGCCCAGCGTAGAAAAGGGCAAAGTTGCCATCCTGGGCGCAGGGGTTGTGGGGACCAACGCCGCCAAAATGGCCCTGGGTTTGGGAGCCCAGGTAACGGTTCTCGACGTGAATATCGACCGCCTGGCGTACCTAGACGACATTTTCCAGGGGCGAATAACGACCCTATCTTCCAACCGAGCCCACCTGGAGCAGGTTCTGGAGGAAAGTGACCTGGTTATCGGCGCCGTGTTGGTTCACGGAAAACGGGCACCTCGGCTGGTAACCAAAGACGACCTACAACGGATGAAAAAGGGCTCGGTTATCGTCGATGTAGCCGTGGACCAGGGTGGATGCTTCGAAACAACCCGACCCACCACCCACGACGATCCGGTGTTTGTGGTTCACGACGTCCTACACTACTGTGTAGCAAATATGCCCGGGGCGGTATCCCGGACCTCGACCCAGGCCCTGACCGCTGCGACCCTGCCCTACGGACTTCAGGTAGCACATCTGGGACTGGAAGAAGCGGTCCGCGGTTCCCACGCCCTGGCCCGGGGTGTGAACACCTACAAGGGACAACTTACCTACCCGGGAGTTGCCGAGGCCTTTGGCCGTCGGGTTACTCCCCTCGATCGGCTCATTAGGCTACAATAGACGAATGCAAGTTCCCTTACGACCGACCCGTGCCCTCATTAATCTCGACGCCCTTCGTTCGAACTACCGGCTATTGTCGGCCCAGATGCCCGGGGCGGTGGTTATTCCGGCCCTCAAGGCCAATGCCTACGGCCACGGCGCCCTGGCAATTGCCCAAGAATGCCAGGAACTGGGGGCGACGATGTTTGCGGTGGCGACGGTCGAGGAGTTTTTTATCCTGCGGGATGGGGGGATTTCTCTACCGGTGCTCATTCTTCAGGAACTCTTTGCCGAAGAGGCCGAGGCTGCTGCTCTGGCCGGCGCGGTCCTGACTATCGCCAGCCTCAAGTATGCCAAACAGTTGAGTGAATTTGCCTCCCGACAGAAAATCACCCTGACAACCCAAATAAACCTCGACACCGGCATGGGACGAATGGGACTGCACTCGGCTAATCCCTTAGAAGCCATACGCGCAATTTTTGCCCTTGGGAGCCTAAACATCGAAGGGCTCTTCTCCCATTTTTCGACCAGCGACGAGGCCGGCAAAACCTTCGTTCAGACCCAAATGGCCAGTTTTCGTACCCTGAGCCGGGCCCTGGCCGAAAAAGGTATATCCTTTCGCTACCAACACATGGCGAACAGTGGGGCGATTCTGGATACCCCCGACCGGGACCCCTTCAACGGATTTCGGCCGGGAATTGCCCTGTACGGACTATTCCCCAGCACCGAGGTTAATCGAACTCTCCCCCTGGCCCCGGTCATGAAAGTCGTTAGTCGAATTGTTAAAATAAACGAATACGATAGGCCCTGGACCGTGGGTTACGGCCGAACTTATGCAGTAAATCCGGGGAGTCGAATTGCGATCGTCCCCATCGGTTACGGCGACGGATATCCCCGAGGTCTGTCGAATCGAGGAAAGGTGGGCTGGAAGGGACAAAGTCTACCGGTGGCTGGTCGGGTTTCGATGGACATGATTGCCATCGACCTTACCCGAACCCGGACCCCCGATGGCCAGAAGCCCCAGGTAGGAGATGAGGTAATTCTCTTGGGTGGGAGCCCCAAGATTGATGGAGGTCCGACGACCGAGGATATTGCGAACCTCCAAGAGACCATTGCTTACGAAATCACCTGCGGTATCAATGCCCGGGTACCCCGGATATATCTGAGGGAAGGACGGATGGTCGGGGTGGAAACTCTGCGAGAGGGGTATAGGTCCTGGGGTTCGATCTAAGGGTAGGCTGATTTCCAGCTATCTGGTCCTGGTCCTGGGGCTCTCGTTTCCGATCTTCGGCCAAACTACGCCCAGTGCGCCTCTTCAGCTTCGCGTTGACCCCGCCCGGAATGAGTGGATGATCTTTACCGAACCTCGGTTATCGAAAGGGTTCGCCTTGATTTTCCATCCTTACACATCATCGAGATCGAAACCGAAAGAGAAGCCTTTGAAGCCGTCGAAAATAGGCGGCCCGACATGACCCTTCGTGCCCTGGTCGAGACAGTCCAGGGAGGAATCCTGAGTTAGGCCGAATGGTCGGTAAAACCCCCGCCGAACCCGGGCCCTGCCATGGTTCATTGACATTGTTGCCCCGGAACATCGGCAACTAGCCCTGGAGAACAATCGTCGACGGATTGCCGGCGAGTTGTTTCCCGTCGAGGTGAACGGAGTACCTATTCGCTGGCACGTTAAACCTGCGGCCCTAAACGTCCTGGTCGATATAACGGAACGCAAAAAGTCTGAGGAGCAAATTCGCTACCTTGCCCACCACGACCGACTTACGGGATTGCCCAACCGGCGACTTCTTATGGATAGGCTGAACCAGTCTCTGGAAATCGCCCGCCGGCAAAACAGTCGACTAGAAATCCTCTTTGTAGACCTGAACCGATTTAAACCCGTCAATGACACCTACGACCACGAGGTAGGTGACACCCTGCTGAAGGCTGTTGGCGACCGGCTGGAAGAAACCCTGAGGGTTGCGGACACGGTAGCTCGGGTTGGGGGGAGTGTGGGGGTAGCCTCGTATCCTGACGACGGAACTACCCCCGACGAGTTACTTCGTTTAGCCGATTCCCACATGTGACGCCTTAAGAAAGGCTCGACTTAAGCTGCCGGGCTTCCTTACACAACCGGGCAATCTCGGCCCAGTTTCCTTCCGTTATGGCCTTGGCGGGTACCATCCAGCTACCCCCAATGGCCAGAACGTTCTTGCGTCGGGCATACTCGGCCAGGTTTGCCGGACCAATGCCCCCGGTGGGAACAAAAGAAATCTGGGGGAAGGGACCGGCCAAGGCATCGAGCATGGCGGTTCCTCCCGAGGCCTCGGCCGGGAAAAACTTCAGCACCGTAAACCCCTTTTTTATTCCCTGTTGAACTTGGGTCGGATTGTTTACTCCGGGAAACATTGGCAGCCCATGGGATAGAGCAAAATCGACAATTTCCTCGTCGAACCCCGGACTGACCAGAAATTTTGCTCCCGCGTCCCGCGCCCGTTTTGCTTGGTCGAGGGTAATCACTGTTCCTGCGCCTACCAGAAGATTGGGCATTTTTTTGGCCAAGATTTCTATGGAAGCTGCGGCCGATTCGGCTCGAAAGGTTACTTCGGCGATGGGTAGGTCACCATCGATCAGGGCCTGGCCCAGGGCAAGGGCACCCTTTGGATTGTCGAGTTTTATGACCGGCACCAGGCCGATTTTTTGAATGAATGGATACAGGTCGTTCATGGATAAGGCTCCTTAAAAATCAGAATAAACCAAGCCCGAGTCGACCACAAGCGAAAAATGAAACAACATTCCAAAAATTGACATAATCAAATCCTATGGTATACTTGTGGTCTATGAAACATATTATTACCTTTGGCGAAATTATGCTCCGCCTCAAGTCCCCCGGGGTCGAGAGGCTCTTTCAATCCCCCTATTTAGAAGCTACCTTTGGAGGAGGAGAGGCGAACGTCGCCGTTTCCTTGAGCCTCTTGGGGGCCCAAGCCACCTTTGTTTCGGTCCTTCCGACCAATCCCCTCGGTGAGGGAGCCATGGGTGAACTCCGGCGCCACGGGGTCGATGTAAGCCGCATTCGCCGGACCAAAGACCGAATGGGTACCTATTACCTGGAAACCGGCGCAAACCAACGAGCCAGTAACGTGGTCTACGACCGGGAAGGTTCGGGAATTTCAAGGATAAAGCCTGGAGATCTGCCCTGGGCCGAAATCTTCCAAGGGGCCGACTGGTTCCATACTACGGGTATAACCCCCGCCCTCAGCCAGAGCGCAGCTGATACAGCAATAGAGGCGGTGAAAGCAGCCCGGGCAGCGGGGCTGGAGGTATCAATCGACCTGAACTTCCGAAAAAAGCTCTGGCAATACGGGGTTAAGGCCCCGGAGATTATGCGAAAGCTCGCCGCCCATGCTACGGTCCTTATTGCCAATGAGGAAGATATTCAGCTCGGTCTTGGTATGACCGACTCGACGGATGTAACCTCGGGCCACTTGTCGGTGGAAAACTACAAGAATTTGGCCCAAAAAGTGAAAGAGGCCTTCCCGTCGGTGCACACCCTGGCCATAACCCTGCGTCGGAGTCATTCCGCCGACCGAAATGGTTGGAGTGCAGTCCTCCACGGCAAGAGCGGATTTTACGAATCCCAGTCCTACGACATCGACGATATTGTGGACCGGGTTGGTGGGGGTGATAGCTTTGGCGCGGGCCTCATATTTGGTCTCTTGGAGTATCCCCAAAACGAAGAAAAGGCCCTTAGGTTTGCGGTCGCAGCCTCAGCTTTGAAACATTCTATTTTAGGTGATTTTAACCTCGTGACCAGGGACGAAGTCGAAGCCCTGGTAGCCGGCGACGGCTCTGGTAGAGTACAAAGATAAGATAAGGAGATTTTTATGGCCCTCGACATTCGTTACGCCCACCACCC
>JAACWS010000006.1 GCA_009991955.1 Spirochaetales bacterium | reverse complement strand
GCTGAATTGGACCTCTTCTAGGGCCCGCAATACCTCAACCGAGACTCCCCGGAATTTGGTTGCCGGGATGGGGAGGCTTAGGTTAGTAGGGGTGATCGACATGGGCGTCGCCACTAACGGTTATGAAGTTTAGGGAAATCCCGCCCCCGTTGGTCCATTTCTTGTCGGGACATTGGTAGGTAGCCTTGGCTCTGTTGGGATGTCATGGTTAGAGTTTCTTCAAAATCCGTTCGATTGATTCTTGGGCGGCCTTGTATCCGGCCTCGAGCATTTCAGCTCCCTTGGACATTTCGTGGAACCCAAACTCTTCGAGATCCGGAGTAATAACAAAATCCGATGCGGCGGCACCCATGACACTGGTGCCGGTCATGAGCAGTTGGGTACTCCGAAGAATTATCCCGGCCAGATTTGTCGGTTTATGCGTTGGTTGTATACCGGATCCGGTGAGGTCGACCGAAACTACCAACGATGCTCCCATTTCTCTTACTACGTCACCGGGAAGGTTATTCAGCACGCCCCCGTCGGCGAGAAGTTGGTCGCCCTGTTCGAGGGGAACAAAAATACCCGGAATGCTACAGCTTGCCCGGACCGCTGGACCTACCGGACCGGAACGGAAAAGCACCTGAACCCCTTTTGCTAAATCTACGGCAACTGCTACGAAGGGTATTGCCAATTTTTCAAAAGTACGATTGTCGGTATACTGGGTTATGAGCTTTTCGAGTCTATCGGGGGTCACAAGCCCTAGATGAGGCATAGTAATTTTTACTAAGTCTTGCCAGTCCAGGCCTTCGGAGGCTTCCCATATTTCTTTCCAGGTTAGGCCAGCGCAGAACATTGCGCCTATGAGACTACCAACACTGGTTCCTGCAACGTAGGCGGGAACAATATTCGCCTCTTCGAAGGCTTTGAGGACCCCCAGATGGGCAAATCCCCGAGATGCCCCACCACCCAGGGCAAGTCCAAGAGTTTTTCTTTTAAAAAACATTTATACCGACTCCTGCAAGGCTCCCTCGCGCAAAAACAAGAAAAAGGGAAGCCTGAAGGAGAATCCTATAAGAAAGGTTCCCAACAGAGCAACCCAGGCCCAACGGATTCGTTGGCGGCGTACTTCGAAAATCCCAAAGGACATTCCGGCCAGGAGGGCTACCGTAAGGTCCAAACTTACTCCCGTAAGAGTTCGAGTATTAGTCATTTCCTCGAGCATTCCACCCACCGAGAACTCCCCGTCTAAACTTGCGGGTATGAATTGGCTCATGGGCAGAATGATACCGATAATTGCGATAACCAGGTACGTAATTCTTCGAATCTTCATTGTTCCTCCCGAGGTATCGAAGTATAAGGTCCCCCCTATATCAAATCTCTATATTTGTGTAATCTCATACAATGAAAATCCGAACAAAACTCCTCTTCATCATTCTTTTGTCGGCTCTCATTTTCCTTCTGAATATTACTTTAATCTTCCAGGCATCGACAACCGTGCGAAACCTTCAAAACGCTAGCACCGAGGCCGTATTTACCCTCGCAGCCTGGCACGATTTCGCAAATAATACCCAGAAGCTCTTTCTGACCCGAGACCTCAAAGGGTTTTACGACAGGAAATGGGAACCTTCCTACCGTCACATAGACGAATCAATTTCTGAACTCTATGCTAATTCTACCCTTCGTACAATAACGGGGTTACCGGATGAACTCGAACGGCTCAATCAACTGTGGATTTACATAAACGAACGGCTCCAAAAGGTTGGAGATTTTTTTAATGACCCAGAAAACGCTGATTTTCTCGAAGCGACAAATCTGGGCAATGTCGAATACATGCAGGCGGTTCGAAGTTACGTGCCCCGTTTTCAACCCTACGTTATCAATCTGCTTACCTTTCGAGACCTTACCGGAAGTGTCGACGCAGCTTCCGAACCGCTAGAAAAATTGATCCGAGAAATGCCCCCCCTCATAGAAGCTGAAGTCGAGACCTTGAGTGCTAGTCATATGACCCGGGCAGTCGGCCTCCTCTTGGCGGGGATTGTCCTTGTGGTCATTTTACTCATGATTTTTACCAGCCGAATGGTAAAGCGCCTTGAACGGGTACAAACTGGACTGGGTACCCTGGCCAACTTAGATTTGCGATCTACCCTCGTTGTAGATTCGAAGGACGAAACAGGTGTCTTGGCAAAAAAAATCAACGAAGTAACCGAGCAGCTGCGGCAAACCTTCGGGGAACTAAAAACCAGTTCTCGAATGGCCTACCAATTACGAGAGGAGCTTGGAGCGGGAACCGAAGAAACCTCGGCTACTATTTCTCAAATAACGGCGAACATTCGGGCCATAGAACAGCGCTTTATGACCCTCGATGGGGTAGTTGGCCAAATAAACCAATTGGTCGAACGAATGAATCAGCAGCTTCGACTCCAGTCTGAGGGCATAGACCGGCAGTTTGCAGCGGTTACCGAGTCTTCGTCGGCAATTGAGCAGTTGACCCAGTCTATTAAAAGTGTTTCGGGTCTCGCAACCGAAAGGGCAAAATCGGTCCAAGGACTGGTAGAAATTACCAATCGGGGGTCCGACCAAGCGAGCAGGGTCTTTGGGGTAATTCGGCAAATTACAACCGATATTCAAAATCTTCTGGAAATAATAGACATTATCAACGCCATCGCGAATCAAACAAATCTGCTCTCGATGAATGCTGCAATCGAGAGCGCCCACGCCGGCGACGCTGGGAAAGGATTTGCGGTCGTGGCCGAAGAAATTCGAAAGCTCGCAGAGTCCACTGCGGAAAATGCGACGATAATTTCTTCATCCCTGACAACAATTACCGAACGCATTCAAGAGGCCGATACGTCGAGTTCCCAAAATATGGAAAATTTTGCCCATTTAACCCGGGAAGTAGAAAACACCTCGGGGGCTTTTTTAGAAATTACCCATGCTATGGAAGAAATGTCCCTGGGTACCGCCGAGGTCCTCGAAGGAACCGGAGAAATTCAAGAAGTATCCGCCCAATCGCTGGAACAAATTAAGAGTCTGCAGTCGGACTCGGGAGAAATAGGTAGCACGGTCGAAAATCTTGTAAACCTTTCTAACCAAGTTTTGGCGAGTATCCAAGAGATAAGCTATGGAAGCCAAGAAATTATGACCGCGGTCAAAAATTTGAATAACGTAGGTCAGCGAACGAAAGAAAATATCGAAACCCTCGATGCAAAGATAGGAACTTTTAAAACAGCATGAAAAAACTACATTCCACATCCTTAATTTTTGGAAGTCTCGGCTTCTCCCTTTCGGGGATTAGTATTTTAGCCTTTACCTCCCTTCCGGGCTTGGTCGGCTTCTTTCTTGGAATCCTTGGTATCGGGGGATTCATTGTCATCGCACTCAAGCCAGGAAATAATGAAGCAAAACCACCCACTGTTCTTGGGGACGGCAGAGAGCTAAAAGACAGACTGCTCAATATTCAGACCGCATCGTTAGAGGCCGAGGACGCCGGTATGCGAATGGCGGCCCAGGTAGGAAACACTATGGCCTTTGTTGCCCAAATTGCTGGCGAGAGTGGAACTATTGCACTGCAATCTCAAACCATGGAGCGCCAGGTTACCCAAGGTGCGGCAGCGATGGAAGAAATTCAAGCGACTATCGAAAGCCTCGCTCGGCAGATAACCAACCAAAGTGGTGTCGTTCACGAAAGTGCCGCCGCTATCGAACAAATGACCGCATCAATAGCCAGTGTCGGCCGAACGGTTTCTCAACGACAGACGGTCGTCGACTCCTTATCGAAATATACGGCCCACGGAAGGGAGCAGGTCGAGACTACCCAGGGCGTCATAGCCGATGTCAGTAAGAGTGTCGGATCGGTGAGCTCGATGATAGAGGTTATCGATGACATCGCCGCCCGCACCAACCTTCTGGCAATGAATGCGGCCATTGAAGCAGCCCATGCGGGAAACGCCGGCAGGGGATTTGCCGTAGTTGCGGGGGAAATTCGAAAACTGGCGGTCTCGACAGCCGAAAACGCAGCCCTTATTAATAAGACCCTCAAGGCTCTTTCGACCACCATGGATCAAGCCTTGTCTGCAAGCAAACGGACTGGGGATTCTTTCGGCCAGATATCCGAAGGAGTTCGTTCGGTATCCCAAGCCTTCGGGGAAATTCACGGCAGCACCCAAGAACTGGACGCAGGAGCCCAAGACATGCTCCATTCTACCAGCTCCCTGGGTATGATCACCGACGAGATCCGTGTAGGAGCCCAAGAAATGCGGGAAGCTTCGGCAGAAATTACGAAGACCCTCGTCGGTGCGGCTCAACTGGTTCACCAGACAGCAGAGGGCGTACGGACGATTGCTTCAAACACGAATGCTTTGAGCTCGGCGACGGGAAAAATATGCGATCTAAATCAACAATCGAATAGCGCAGTTCGATCTCAACTGGAATTCTTCCAAAAAATGGAAGAATTACCCGTCCAAGCCCAGGCTATTCAGCGCCTCACCCTTTCGAACATAATTTTGGCCCACCTGAAATATCTGGTAAATGCCCGAAGCCTCCTAAACGGTAACCTCGAAGCCAAAGACCTCGTTTTGGTCGACCATACAAAATGTGAACTAGGAAAATGGATGGCAGGAGAAGGTAAGGAGACAATTGGCGATGAAGTAACCTTCGAGCGATTAGATTCCTTGCACCGGCAGCTCCATGAAGATATAGCGGTTCTAGCTCACGATAGTTCTCAAGGACAGGAACGGTATACTTCCATCGAGAAAAACTCAAAAGAGATTGTTGAAATACTCTCGGGGGCTCAGATCGACGATTCCATAAAATGGTCTCCCGCCATTGCAGTAAACGTCGAAAAGTTCGACCAGCACCACCGAAACTTGGTCCAGATGATCGATCGAGTTTACCAATCGATGAAGGGTGATCAAACTAACGAAAAAATAAAAGAGATTTTCGACGACTTACTCGACTATACGGGCTACCACTTCAATGCGGAGGAAAGTGCCTTCGAGTATTTTGGATACGAACACTGCGACGACCATAAAGAAATGCATCGAAAGTTAGTAGCCCAAGCAACTGCTCTTCGCCGGGAACTCGACGAGGGTAAACCAATGATAGCTATCGAGGTAAAGGAATTCTTACGAGATTGGATTGTCAATCATATACAAAAATGCGACAGACTTTATTCTAACTTTTTTCAAGGCAAAGACTTAACTGAGTTTTTTGATCGTCGGGCCGAAAGAATAGAGGAAGGGATTATAAGGTCTCGAGCCTGAGTCGAAGTTCCTGGGATGCGGTTACCGGAACCTGACAGGTAAAGTTCCGACACAAGTATACCGCTGGCTTTTCGTTTACTAATCCCATGGACTCAAGGTAGGGAAAGACCTCTTGCAGAAACGAATCCTGAGGTTGCCCGGGATCTCGATGAACCAGGACAATAGGCACCCTGGAATGCCGCAAAATTCGAAAAAACTCCTGAACTTGCGGGGCGTCTTTGGCTCCGACCACTACAGCCTCCCACCCCTCATTATTGAGCCACTTCATTCCTTGAAGTAAAAAGGTAAAACCGCCGGGAGAGTTGTGTAGGTCTTTCGAAAAGACCTGCGGTACATTCTCTACTGCCTTGCGGTATTCCTCTCGCCCGGTAAGCTGAGCTAGCCGGAGTAAACTGACAAACGCTACCGAGTTCCCCGATGGAAAGGCTCCGTCGTAGGCTTCCTTTGGGCGGTAGATGAGTTTCTCTCCATCTTTGGGGGTAGTAAAAAATCCCCCCCCTTCCAAATCGAGAAACAACTCGATCAGAAGATCTGCAAAAACAAGACACTGCTTTAGATATTCGGCACTGAAGCTAGCCTGATACAGTTCCAACAGCCCAAAAAGAATAAACCCATAGTCGTCTAGTAGCCCTTCAAAAGCCGCCTCCCCTTCTCGCCACCGGCGTTTGAGTCGACCAACAGACGACCCGGTCGAAACAACTAAGAGATCTTGCAGACCGTTCCAGGCTTCTTTTGCTAGGTGCAGGTAGTCGTCATTCTCGAAAACAGCACCAGCCCGGGCAAGGGCGGCAATGAAGAGTCCATTCCAATCGGCCAGAATTTTGTCGTCGGTTAGAGGGTGAACCCTGTGGGAACGGAAGTCAATCAAGGCTCGCCGAAGAGAGCTCTCGATAGAAAGTGGTTCACCGCCGAAGGGAATACCGTTCTCTTGGGCTCCAGAATCAAGGTTAAAACTGCGAATAATTTCGTGAACCTCATTTTTGGGAAAGGCTGCAAGGGCTCTTCGTACCTCGTCGGCAGTCCACACATAGTACAACCCCTCTTCTCCCTCGCTATCGGCATCCTGGGCTGCAAAAAAAGGCCCGTGGGCGCTACGCATTTCTGTCTTACAATAGTGAACAATTTCTTCGACTACTCGGGAAAAAAAGGAATCTCCTGTGGCCCCGTAGGCTTCGGTATAGGCCAAAATATGCATCGCCTGGTCGTAGAGCATTTTTTCGAAGTGGGGAACTCGCCACAGGGCGTCGGTGCTATAGCGATGAAAGCCAAAGCCAAACTGATCGTACATTCCGCCCTTCCGCATGGACACCAGAGTATGGGTTACCATCGAAAGGATCTCTGGCGGTCGACCGGAACTATACCAACGGTCGAGAAGAAAAATGAGGTTGTGGGGGGAAGGAAATTTTGGTGCCGATCCAAAACCACCGTTCACACTGTCGTAGGAATATTCAAAGTACTCCTGAGCTTTTTTTGCAAGTTCTGGATCGATTTCATGTTCCGGCTCAACTTTGTTGGTGAGGTTTTCCACAACCCGTTTGGCATCTTTCAGGAGGGCCTCGCGACGACTGGACCAAAGGTCGATAACCCGGGGCAGAATTTCTAATAATCCTGGGCGACCACCGCGGCTGGTTTTGGGAAAATAGGTGCCTGCAGCGAAGGGTTCTTGGTCCGGGCTCATAAAAATTGTCATGGGCCAGCCACCCTGGCCGGTGAAAACTTGGGTTACGGCCATATAAATTTGGTCGATATCTGGACGTTCTTCCCGGTCTACTTTGATGCACACAAAACCATCGTTCAAAAGTTTGGCAACCTGGTCATCGTCAAAGGATTCTTTTTCCATTACGTGGCACCAGTGGCAGGCCGAGTACCCGATGGACAGGAAGATTGGTTTGTCCGCTTGGCGAGCAAAGGCAAAGGCCTCGGAACCCCAGGGATACCAGTCCACGGGGTTATTTTTATGCTGTTGGAGGTAGAGGCTCTTTTCGTTGGCCAGACGATTAGGCTTCGTCATGGACTAGATTAGACGAATCGATGAACGGTGGTTCTTCGGTACTCCTGTCCGGGATTGAGTACCCAGGTCGGGAAGCTTGGAATGTTTATAGCGTTATTATACCCCCCGGTTTCCAAACACAGGGCAGTTCGGGGGGTATGCGCCATTCCTCTGCGACCTATGACCCCTTTGAGCATATTGGCCGAATAAAACTGAACCGCGGGCATGTCGGTATACACCTCCATTGCAAGATCAGGGACCACTACTCGAGCTGCAAGACGTACCCCTTTGGTGGTACCCAGGGCCTGGGCCAAGGGTTCGGGTAGGGTTTGGGTGCCGAAGTCGGGCGACCAGGACGTAGTATTCGACTGGAGTATGTAGCAGTGATCGTACCCGGAATCGGTGTCATCGATATCTTGACCCAGGGGCTTAGACCCTCGAAAGTCCATGACTCCCCCATCGGCGGTAACCGATACAATATCACCGGTGGGAATAAGCCCATCGTCTACGGCCAGGTACGAATCGGCAAGTATTTGCACCTCGTGGTCGTGTACCAGACCAGAGCCTTCACCTTTCAAATTCCAGTACCCGTGATTTGTCATAGCCACGGGGGTTGGAGCATCGGTGGTCACTTTATAATGGAGGATTAGTTGATCGTCTTCGGTCAACCAGTAGGATGACTCAACCTCCAGGTTGCCAGGAAATCCCCCTTCCCCATCGGGCCGCCGATAGGTAAATACCACCCCCGACCCACCCTCATATTGATACACCGAACCAGAAAAAACCTTGAGGCCAAAGTTTGCACCCCTACCCGAATGTAGGCATGCTTCACCGTTGTTGGCTTCTAACTCGTAGGTCTTGCCATTCAAGGTAAAGGAGGCGTTGGAAATTCTATTGGCCACCGGCCCTACGGTCATGCCAAAGGCTGAAGGGTTCTGACCATAATCCTCGGCGTTGTCGAACCCCAGACACAACTCCCGAGGTATGGAACCTCCCTTTACCGTCGTCTGAACACTGACAAGGCAGGCCCCAAGATTGGTTACCTGGACCTGAAATCCCTTCGATCCCCGCAGGGTATAGACGGATATAGGAGAATCGGTAAAGGTACCAAAGGGTTGGGTTGAAACTTCCATGAAAACTTCCTTTAAAGCAGCAGGCTGAAAGTGAGTGTATCAAAAAAAAATCCCCCGAACAATCGGGGGACTCGCTAGTCGCGAAAACCGCAACCTAAATAATACTAGGTCGGCTAATGTAGTCGTTACTACGCAGAAGCATTCGAACGTACTGGGCCCGCTTGTAGACCGAAGTATTTGGATTCTTGGCTTCCGATAGTTTACCGCGGAAATCGGACAGGGACTTGTAACCCTTCTTGTCCATCCACTCGGTCAGACCATCAAGAATCGCCGTTATTTGATCCATCTTATTCAAGTAGAGGGTCGACACCACCTGGAACACATCGGCACCGGCCAAAAGAACCTCGAGGGCTTCTTGGGCGGTATGAATTCCATTCGACGCACAGAGACTGGACTTAACCTTGTCGTGGAGCAAGGAC
>JAACWS010000005.1 GCA_009991955.1 Spirochaetales bacterium | reverse complement strand
AGATGACTTCCAGGTATCAAATGTAAATTATATGCACTCCATTTTATGGGGGAGTGGATTACTGGATGGTTTATACGGATTCAGGTATAAGATAGTGATCGAAATGGAGGTTCTTCTTGAGTACCCGATCGAATTTATGGGGATTTTTTTCTCGAATTTCCCTTGGTTATAAACTGCGTATCCTTGGATTCGTACCGTTAGTAGCGTTTTTTGTGATGACCGGAATTATTGTGCAGCGAACTATTCAAGACTACCAAAACGTCAAGAATCAACAAGCGAATATCGCCTACCTTCCTGTCGCGGCAGATTTTATCACCGAGCTTCAGCGGGAGCGAGGACTGTCATCCCAACTCGTTGGGGGTCAACTCACTGAGGTTGCGGCCCAACGAATGCAGGTCGACTTGGCCTACCAATCGTTTAAGTCGGCATTTTCTGAGGCCTCTATTAAGAGCATTATCGATTTTCCCCACGATGAACGGGGTCTGAGTGTTCTCCGTCGGGAAGTAGATAGCGGGTCCCTTACACCCATCGCGATTATCGCCCGATACAACGGAATAATCGACCAACTACTCGATGCAAATCGAATTATTTCTTCCCAGACAATGACAGGCGAAATTGGAGCAATGATCTCGAGCATAAATATTTTGCAGATGGCGCAAGAACACGCCGGTAGGTTTCGGGGGGCGGCCTCGGGCGTGATTGCCCAGCGGGTATCCCTGACTCCCCGTGAAGCCGAGGCAATTCTATCAGATCGCTCAAGTGCACGGGCGCATCTCTTGAGTCCAGGGGTAATAGTTGATGCAGAAACTGAGGCCGTTATCGCCGATATTCTGGCCTCGCCAGCTTGGCGATATCTCGAAGATGTTGCCGCTGACATAGCAGTCCATAGTGCCTCAGCGAACTACACAATTGATGCAAACGTACTTTGGTCTGAGGCGACCAAGGTTGTTAACACTCTTAGTGAATTAGTCACCCAGAAGGTTTCGAATCTCTTGGGGGCCAATGATCGTCTCTACTCTCGGATTCGAACTACTCTTACTTCTTATCTTCTTTGGACGAGTACGATTATTGTGCTGGTAATTGCCCTTGTCTTAATAACCCTCAACAGCATTACTCGGCCAATTCAATCCGTTGCCGATAGCCTCAAAGATATCTCCACCGGCGATGGAGACCTCAACGTGGCCCTATCGGTTGAGACCAATGACCAAATTGGTCGTCTGGCCCGCTATTTTAATACCTTCATACAAACTCTGAACGAGCTTATTCGGGGAGTTCAGACCGAGGTTAATGGACTGCACGAAATGGGCCGTTCTCTCGAGCTATCGATTGAACAGACCGCTTCAGCAGAACACGAAATCACCCGGACAATCCAGAGTGTCAATAATCGTGTAATCGACCAATCCGCTAGCGTCGAGGAGTCAAGTGCCTCTATCGCCCAATTTCTTACCCGGGTATCAGCCGTCCGGACGATGGTTGAAAACCAGTCTCAGCAGATTCGACAATCCTCTGGGGCGATCGAACAAATGATTGCGAGTATTCGGAGTGTAACGGTCTCTATCGCCGGTGTTGGCGAAGCGGTACGAAGATTGGTAGAATCGTCTTCTGGGGGGCGTACCCAGGTACAGGAAGTCGCTAACCAGGCCCGGGAGGCTTCGGTAATGTCCGAGACTCTCGCGGCTGCTAATCAAGCGATTTCCACTATTGCCTCCCAGACAAATCTTCTCGCTATGAACGCTGCAATTGAGGCAGCCCATGCCGGGACCTATGGCCAGGGTTTCTCGGTCGTCGCCAGTGAAATTCGTAGCCTGGCCGAGACAACCGCGATTCAATCGAAAGAAATTAAGGCAAATCTATCTGCCATTCGAAGTATTATCGGAAAGGTAGTTAACTCGAGTGCGATGGCAGAATCGGCCTTTGAAGTCGTAACTTCTGAGGTGCAGACTATAGATGTATCGGTATTGCAGATCCGCTCGGCGATGGATGAGCAGAGTGCTGGATCTACCCAAATTCTTACGGCCTTGTCAGAAATGAAGAAAAGCACCGAGACGACCGAGCGGTTTGCGTCCGAAATGGACACGGGCGGAAAAGAAATAGAGAAAGAGCTTTCAAACTTACTGAACCTTACGGAGGGACTGAAGGGTGCCGCTTCGGAGATTTCCCTCGGTGCGGAAGACATAGATTCAGCCCTTCATCGAGTCAAGGACTTCTCGGTCGAGACCGCTGAGCGGATTGGTCGTTTAAGACATCAAACAGACCGATTTAAACTTCGACCAGAATAACTACTTCCTCCCAGCTACAATAGAAGAAGTACCCAAGAACATACAATCGATCATTTCCCAGATGAGCCTCGAACCTAACCCTCGCCTGCGTTCAGGCCAGGAGTTCTGTTTCCTGGTGTAAAACGCTTATCGAAAAGAAAAAAAGCCCGAGGACCATGAGTTCTCGGGCGTCAGATTTTTGAAAGTAGTTGTTTCGATTTAGCTTTCGACGAATCCTTCTTCTTCACTAAGAATTGTCGAAGCAACGTTCAGCATAACGCCGTATACAACCTTGGAAACGATATCTGCAACTGTGTAAGTTAGCTGTTGAGCGACGATGGTAAACTCGTAATTTGCAAGACCCAAATTCAAAAGATAAGGCATGAGGTAGGCACCGGGATACAAGAACCAAGAAATGTAGAACACAGGAAGGATCGCCCTGAATACACCCGTTGCCTTTGATCCTTTCATGTTTGCCGACCCAGTTCTGATAACCCGAGTTATAAGAATGAGTACCCATACAAAGAATACGGTCGAAATAAAGCCCCAAACCAGCCAGAGAGTGATATTCTCGGCCAGTCGTCCGGGCTCATAAAACTGCCCGATGTAGCCGGTTACTATCATCAGTACTCCAGATACAGAGAACTGAGTCATGTACTTGTTCCTCGCGGTGCCTACATTGGCAACAAACAAGATTTGAAGGAGCAGCATCGGCACGTCGATCATCCAATTAAGGTATCGATAACCATTGGTGAATAATTCCGCACCTTCCCTCAAGACGTAGGCGGTTCCATTAAACGTATACGCCGACGACCAGCTTTGTTTTTGGGCGTATAACAGTAAAAGAGCCGAAGTCATTACCACCACCGAGAGAACCGATGACATTCGGTACTTTGGCATATTGCTGTTCTTGGTAAGAATAAAATAGAAAATCGAAGCCGCCATAGCTGCATACCCGAGGGTCAAAATATGGCTGACCACCTCGTACGCCTCTACCGAAATTCCAAAAATATCTGTCATCATACAGGTCTCCTTTCCCTTTTCGGGACTTCTTCATTTTTCTCTAGAACAATATTCCCGGTGTCGAATAACCGTCAAGATTTTGTATGCCTGATAAATAAAATGAGCTGTACAAACATTGTACAAAAGCTGTATAAGTAGAGGGAATAAGGATTGGACCAAAATGCAGTATCCACAACAAGTAGTTGCCCATAAAACCGGACTCTCGGCAAATATCCTACGGGCGTGGGAAAGGCGATACGCGGGAATAGCCGCCGATCGAGATCTCCAGGGACGGAGGATCTATTCCGAAGAGCTAATGGAAAAGCTCATTCTTCTGTCTATTCTCGTAGATCAGGGATATCGTATCGGTGACTTGGCAGATCGTCCGAATAAAGAATTAAGACTACTGACCGAAGTTTTTGACCATGCTCATCCGAAAGAGATTATTCCGAACCCATCATTCGAGCGAGCTCTGACCGCAATTAAGGGTTTCGACGATATTTCCCTATGGTCTGAGTTAGAGCGGGCCACCTCGGTTTATGGTCGACTCGACTTGATTGATTCTTTTGTGTTTCCCCTCATTCATCGGGTTAAGGATTTAGTAGGAACCAATGAATTGGTCGAAGTTCATCTATTTTTTCTCCGAACCACGCTGCGGACTTTTTTGTCGACCCTCCTGGCCCCGATAACCGGCGATCCCCAGAAGCCGGTTGTTGTTTTTGCCTATCCTCCGGGCCAATCCTGGGACCTAGGCGGAATCGCTTCAGCGGTTCATATCCATGCCGCAGGTTGGCATCCGGTGATCCTGGGTAGTGCAATTCCCGCCGAACAAGTCGTTTCTATCACTGTTCAGCTCAATGCCCGGGCAATTATTCTGTCGGCTGAAACCGATACCTACGACACTACCGTCCTCAACGAGGTAGTTAGGGTTCGGCGTAGTATTTCTTCCGAAGTAGTGGTCTTTTTTGGGGGTCATGTTCCCGAGCGACTTCTGAAAGATATTTTGTCCGGTGGATTAGTCCTACTGCGAAACATGGCAGATTTACGTCAGCAACTCGAAAATAATGCCCGAGGTATGCAAGCCCCAGAATTTCGATAAGCCCATGGCTTGGGCCAGACCACAATGAATTAGTTCAACTCTAATTTGTGGGCCTCTAAATCTTCTATGCTCACATACGAAAGTGCCCGATAGTTCGTAGACTCCAAAATTACCGGAGGTGCGTGGCCGGCCACCAAAGCCTCTTTCCAGCGGAGGGCACAGAGACACCAACGATCCCCTGGTCTCAAGCCGGGGAACTGAAACATTGGTATAGGTGTCGAAAGATCGTTTCCTCGGGACTTGGTAAAGGCCAAAAACTCTTCGGTCATGACCGCACAAACGACGTGGCTACCCTGGTCGGTCTCATCGGTACGACAAAAACCGTCCCGATAGAAGCCAGTAATTGGTTCTTTACAGCAGGATTGTAGTGGATCACCAAAGACATTTATTGACATATTAGTAGGTACCTCAGGGTAGAAGATACTCATAACCTGATTCAAGGAGTACCTATTGAAAGACGAGCAACGAAGGGCCGAAGACCTTCTCCGGCTGACAAAGGGACGGCCGACAAAGGGGCGGATCGGGTCCCGGGCAGTAGCCCACCGGCTTCGGACCCACGAACACGCCGGGTTTAGGTTGGCCCTCGAACGGGGATTTTTAGAAGTTCGGGGCCTGCGAAAGGCAATCCTGAACTCCTTTACCGAATACAAACATACCTATGGCCAAACTGCGATTATCCACGAAAAAACCTCGACCGGTGACTGGATCCATTGGAATCCTCCAATCGACGACAACCATACTTTCTCGCTTCCTGGTCCTCTCCAGGGATTTCCAAAGGAAGTCACCCCTCTTGGATTTCGATGTGGCCCGATGTCGAGACCGGTCGCCCGCGAGGTCCTCGAGACCCTCAGAGCCTTCTGAGGATCCTAAGCCCCAGCGGTAGACAAATCCTCTTCTCCCGAACGACAATGAAAGAAGTGAACAAAAATATACCAACGATTATTTCCCAAATGACCCTCGAACAAAAAGCCCATCTGTGTTCGGGGAAAGACTTCTGGCACCTGGTGGGCTTCGAAAATTTGGGAATCCCCTCGATTATGGTAACCGATGGCCCCCACGGTTTGCGAAAACAAGTGAGCGCTACCGACCACATGGGGCTCAACAACGCAGTTCCGGCGGTGTGTTTCCCGACCGCCGCGGCTATGGCAGCCAGTTGGGACGTCGAACTCATCGAAGGACTGGGTCGACTCCTGGCCGAGGAATGCCGGCAAGAAAAAGTAGCGGTGCTCTTGGGGCCCGGGGTCAACATCAAACGATCGCCCCTGGGGGGACGGAACTTCGAGTACTTTTCCGAGGACCCCTACCTCAGTGGCAAACTCGCCACGGCTTTTATTCGGGGGGTGCAAAGCCTGGGTATTGGCACCAGTCTCAAACATTTTGTGGCGAACAACCAGGAGCACCGGCGCATGACCATCGACACCCTGGTCGACGATCGGGCCCTTCGGGAAATTTACCTGGCCGGATTCGAAAAAGCCGTCAAAGAAGCCCAGCCAACCACGGTCATGAGTGCCTACAACCGGCTCAATGGAGAATACTGCTCGGAAAACCCTGGCCTGCTGACCACCATTCTGAAAGAAGAGTGGGGGTTCCAGGGATTTGTGGTGACCGATTGGGGAGCCAACAACGACAGGGTCGCTGGTCTTCGGGCCGGTCAGGATTTAGAAATGCCCGGACCGGTTCCGGCCAATACTCGGCTCATCGTCGAAGCCGTACAGGCGGGGCAACTTTCACCGGCGGTTTTGGATTTGGCGGTCGAGCGGATTTTGAAGGTGATTTTTTCCACCGCCCGGGCCCTCGAGGTCGATTCTTCTGCCAATTTTACCTACGATGAACCCAGCCACCAGCGAGCCGCGGCAGATATCTTGGCCCAGTCGGCGGTGTTGCTGAAAAATAGGGGTGCCCTGCCCCTGGAAGAAAAGGGGAGTGTGGCAATAATTGGCGAGTTTGCCAAATTACCCCGCTACCAGGGCTCGGGGTCGTCGCTTATTCAACCCACCCGTTTGGATAATGCCTGGGACTCGATTGTTTCGTTGGTCGGTGACAAGGTCGAGCTCTCCTACGCCCGGGGTTACGAAGCCAAGTCCGAAGAGCCTAACGAGGTGTTGATCGCCGAAGCGGTTGAGTTGGCCAAAAAATCAGGTAAGGTGGTCATTTTTGTTGGTCTGCCCGATATTTCCGAGTCCGAGGGCTTCGACCGCCAACACCTGGACCTGCCCAGGGCCCACAATCGCCTGGTGGAAGAGGTGGCCCGGGTCAATCCCCGGTGTGTGGTGGTGCTGTCCAACGGATCACCGGTCACCATGCCCTGGATAGACCAGGTCGACGCAATTCTGGAAACCTACCTGGGCGGGCAGGCCTGGGGCACAGCCGTGGCGGAGCTGCTTTTTGGCCGGGTTAATCCCAGCGGAAAACTCGCCGAAACCTTCCCCCTTTGTTTGGAAGATGTTCCCTCTTCGGTCAACTTTCCCGGAGGCACTAACTCGGTGGCCTACGCCGAGTCGGTGTACGTGGGGTACCGCTATTACGACACGACCAAGACCGAGGTTCTGTTTCCCTTCGGCCATGGCCTCAGTTACACCACCTTCGATTACCACGGGCTCTTGGTGTCCGGTCCCGACGAGGAAGGAAACGTTGAGGTTCGCTTTACCCTGACAAACACCGGAACCCGATCGGGAAAAGAGGTCGTCCAAGTATATGTTCACGACCCAGATTCCACGGTATTTCGACCAAAAAAAGAGCTCAAAGGATTTTTCAAGGTGATATTGCCGGCCGGAGAGTTCCAGGAAGTGAGCCTTACCCTGGACCGTCGGGCCTTCTGTTTCTGGGACAGTGGATTTCAAGATTGGAAACTCGAGGCTGGCAATTTCGAAATCCTGGTTGGGGCGTCGTCTACCGACATTCGGCTGTCGGGATCCGTAGCCTTTACGGCCGGCGATGCACTCTCCCCGTGGGCCCGCACGCTTGCTCAGCAGGTGCCGGGCTACTATCGACCTTCGATTGAAACCTTCGTCGACTTGGGTCCCGAAGGGGAATTTAGCCGACTCCTGGGCCGACCCATTCCGCCTAAGGATACTCCTCCCGGGACAACCTTTACCCGAACCTCGACCCTTGGAGACATCCGCCGAACCTTTGTTGGAGGAATCTTGTATTGGGCCGCCCAAAAGCAGGTACAAAAAATGGCGGGCCCTGGGGCCGACGAAAAAACCCTGGCTATGATGAGGACCATGGTTGCCGAGATGCCCCTGCGAAACCTGGCGACCATGGGTAAAATAGACTTTCGAATTCTGGATGGAATTATTGCCCTGTTGAATGGGTGGAAAATTCGACGACGGCAACAAGCAAATGGAAGAGTATGAGCGACATACTACGCCAGTTCATAACAAGTACAGTTCCCGACCTGGACCCGTCGAGTATCGACGCAGTTGTCCAAGCACTACCGGCTGTAACCCATAGGCGAGGTCAGATCCTGGTGCACCAGGGGGAGATTGCCCGAGACTGTTATTTCGTGCTCCAAGGTTGCCTTCGGGTTTATTTTGTCACCGAAAAAGGAGTGGAGTTTACGAACGACTTTGTGACCGAACTCCAGTCCCTGGTTATTTTTGAATCCTTTAAGCAGAACCTACCCTCGCCGTACTCGGTGGAGTGTCTGGAAGATAGCCTTCTTCTGGAGGGTGATTTTTCCCACGAAGAAGAAATGAACCGCCGATTTCCCCTCCTACAAAACGTGACCCGAGCAGCCATGGAAGACAATCTCGCCGCAGGACAGAAAGATTTGACAGCCCTTCGAGCTGCCAGTCCCCAACAACGCTACCTTGATGTGTTAAAAAATCGACCCGGGCTGGCTGCCCGGGTACCCCAATATCAACTGGCGAGTTACCTAGGAATGACCCCCGAGTCCTTGAGTCGAATAAAGAAGCGAATTGGCTGAGTTCTTTTTCCCTCGATAGGCAACCACCAAAAGCCACACCGCCAGGCCGATTTCTGCCAGGGCCATGGGTACCCCAAGTATACCTTGAAGTCTATCGGCGATCCGGTCGAACCAATCGCCGGGAACCTGACTCAGGACGTAGAAGGCATGAATCACCCCGTACCCTAGACCCGCAATGGCCAAAATTGGGGTAAAAATCCCCGGAAAGTCGGGGTTCTTGATCGACGCTGCGGAAAGGGCCAGGAGATGGATTCCAAAAATGACGAGTCCGGCATACCAAACCTTGGTAAACATAGCTTCCATAGCTACCGCTTGATTTGGATCCAGGGCCCCGTAGAGGAATCCTGTAGCTCCAAGTAAAAAGGCTGTATATACCAAACGGGTAACCAGGACAACCAATCCGAGGCGTTTTTTTCGATCCTTCACCAGTTTGAGTATTCCGGTCAAAACTGCCACTGATTCCGGTGGTTTCCTGCCACCTGACTTTGTAGAAATTATAGGCTAGCGGGGTG
>JAACWS010000004.1 GCA_009991955.1 Spirochaetales bacterium | reverse complement strand
TTATATGCACTCCATTTTATGGGGGAGTGGATTACTGGATGGTTTATACGGATTCAGGTAGAAATCAAAGGACGTCGGGGCGGTTGGATTACTCTACGGGTCCATGCCTGCCTTCCGGCGTAACTCACCCTTTAATTCGACCCTTTTTACTTCACTAACGAGTCCTCGTGGATTGCATCAGATTGGGTAGGTCGGCCAACCGCCTCGTGCCCCATAGCAAAAGGGCGATGAGAAACAACGACAAAGCTGAGCTCTTCGCCCACTCCAATCCAACACGACAATCCACCAAATTCCTTCTAAAATGAACTGCGATCATGGAAATAAAAGAACACGAACCCCACCATCTACCGGCCCTTAGAAACCTCTATTTAGAATCTCGTGTGGACAGCTTTCCGTGGCTGGACACTGAGAAATTCGCTCTTGAAGATTTTGACCGCGATACTTTGGGTGAGCAAATTTGGGTGGTAGAAGTCTCCGGGACTATCGCTGGTTTTATTTCGATTTGGGAACCGGAGCACTTTATACATCACCTGTATGTGGGCAGGGCCTATCGAGGACTGGGCCTGGGAACGGCATTAATCCACCAAGCTCAGTTGTTGTACGGTGAACTGAGTCTAAAATGTATGGTGCCTAATCAAAAGGCACTAGAGTTCTACCAGGCAAAGGGTTTCGAAATTCGGGATCAGGTAGAGGATGCGGACGGTGGATATTATCTTATGACGTGTCCGGCGCCGCCCCTGGACTAGGCGCGGAATATCTCGGCCTGCGCCGGCATACACAAAGAAGAAGCGCTTGACTGCATAGAAAAACATACATTATTCTATGTATAGAGGTGCGATTATGTTAGTAGAATCGAGACGGATTATGCCTATCACTAAGCTGCAAAAGGAACTCACGCAAACAGTCAGAGAGTTAGCCGAAACAGGTGAGGTTGTCTATATTTTAAAAAATAACAAGATGGAAGCGGTTATGGTTCCTTTTGAAGAATATGAGTATTTAATGAATCTTGAGGAAATGTTCGAATATTTTGAAATCAATGAGGTAGTTTCAAAAAGGGTGAGTAATTACAATCCTACTTCAAATATTGCCTGGTCTGGCGTTAAGGAAGACTAATGCCTTATAACATTGAGTTTATTATTGAAGCTGTTGAGGACTATAAGAGACTCGATGGCAGTATTAAGAAAAGTGTAAATAAAAAAATCGAGGAACTCTCAGAAAATCCGTTCTTAGGGGAAAAACTAGGCCACAAATTTCACATAGATTTATCTGGCTTTTTAAAGGTCTACGTCCACGGGAAGAAATATAGAATAGTTTACAGACTAATTTCGCCAGAAAAAATTGAAATAATTGAAATTTGGGGGATAGGGAAAAGAGAAAAAGAAGAGATCTATAGAATAATTGGCAAGAGAATAAGAGGCTCGAGGAGCCTCAAACAAACCTAGCCTACAGTAACTTTCGCCCATTTGGAGGCAAAAGTGTACTGGTTACCCATAGACCGTAAAGTAATTATCCCGGTTAATAAGGGTGAATTCCGTGTCTGGATAGTCTATCAAAAAACTCTTCCTTACGGAGGATCATATGTCCCCCTTGCCCCATTTAAATTCAAAGGCGCGAAACCTGCCACCGGATTCCTCCAGATAATCAATCTCCTTTTGGTCGTGGGTACGCCAGAACCAGGGCTTGGGGTTCTGACCCAAGTACTCCAGGTGCTTGAGCCGTTCCAGGATCATGAGGTTTTCAAAAAGGGCCCCGGTATCATTTCGTTTCTCCAGGGGCTGGAACGAAGAAATAATGCTGTTTCGGATGCCCAGATCATAAAAATAGATTTTTTCTTTCCGGGCAATCTCATTCCGTTGGTTCCGAGCCAGAGGTTTTAGTCTGAAGATGACAAAGGTTTTCTCCAGCAGATCCAGGTATCGTTCCACGGTTTCACGGCTGGTATTTAGCCGGACGGCCAGTTCATTCCGGGATACCTCGGAACCGATTTGGAAGGCAAGAAGTTGTAACAGACTGGTGAGTAGTTCGGGTTTTCGAAGATTTTCCAGAGCAAGGATGTCCTTGTAAAGGTATTTATCTGCGAGATTTTCAATGAGTATACCCGCCCGATCTTCGGTCTGATCCAGGATTTCGGGATACAGACCAAAGCGGAGAAAAAAGGCCATCTGGGGGTCGATTTCATGGGGTTTGTACAGTCCTTCCAGTTCCTTCAGGGAAAAGGGATACAGAATAAATTCCACACCCCTGCCGGTAAGTGGCTCATTCAGGGAATTGCCCAGGGCGAAGCTACTCGAGCCGGTAGCGATCACCTGAATGTCTGGCATGCTGTCGTGGATGACTTTGAGGGTTTTCCCTATGTTTCTTACGTTCTGGGCTTCATCAACCACCACAAGGGATGTATTACCAAACAGACGCTTTAAGAGCACAGGTTCGGGCTCTTCGAAGTAACGAGCAACAGAGGGTATATCGCAGTTGTAATAATGTTCCGGCTTTCCATGTTTTTCCAGTAGCTTTTTTACCAGGGTGGTCTTTCCGACCTGTCTCGGACCAAAAACAGTGATAATTTTGCCTTTGAAAAGCCATTCCTGTATTCGTGTTTCTCAAAGCCTGTCTATGTATCTCATATCTTCAATAATATACCGAAAAACGCAGGGTAAGTAGCGTTAATTGGCCAAAAAACGCAGGTTTGGTATGAGCCTTGTCAGAACTGAATGGCACCTCCATCTTCTGAATAACCTTGATTCAGTGGTGGCAGTGGTTCCCGATGAACAGTATGAATCGTTTCAAACTATGCAACGGGAATATCGCTTAGTAGGCTAGAGTGAACCACCGAAACTTTCTTGAAATTTGGTCTGGAGAAAGGGCCCAGCATATGGAAAATAGCGAATCAATAAAAAGGAGCTCCGTGGAGGGTAAATCAATGAATCATTCCGAAATCATCCTCTACAGAACCGAAGACGGCGCAGTCAAAATAGACACCATACTCCAAGACGAGACCATCTGGCTGACACAGAGCACCATGGCCGATTTGTTTGATGTCAAAATCCCTGCGATCTCCAAACACCTAAAAAACATCTTTGAAAGCGGAGAGCTGGACGAAAAAGTGGTTGTTTCCATTTTAGAACATACCACTCAACACGGTTCAATTGAGGGTAAAACCCAATCAAAAGAGAAAAAATACTACAATCTCGATGCCATTATAGCCATTGGCTACCGGGGAGGCGCGAACATAAATACTGTTATTTAGCCAAAAAATGCAGGTTACCCATGGACCCCCTAGACAAACAACCCTTCGGGCACCAACACCCCATCCAGCACCTCGTCACTTTCGGTAACCGGAACCCCGTGGACTAACTGATATGATAACCCAATACCCAAGAAAAAGACTTTTGGATACAAGTTCGATTCGTCTTGTCGAAGTCGGGCAATCCAGCGGTCATAGAAGCCGGCCCCGTAGCCTACCCGACGGCGGTGGGAGTCGAAAGCCAGTCCGGGTACCAGGCAAAGCCAGGGGTGGGGTGGAGTGGAGGTTGCCTCCGACAGGGACGGGGTAAACTCGCCGGGCCAGGGTGGGCAGACTTCTGGGTTTGGTTCCTCGACCCCAAAAGGGTGGCGGATTAGAGACTGAAAACTTCCATCCCACAAATAGAATGTCAGATTTTTCTCTTCGATCCGGGGAAGGGCGACGGGTTTACCCGCTTGTTTTGCGGCTTCCAGAATACTGGCAGTTGGAAATTCTTTCTCCATCGACCGGTAGGCCAAAATTCCCGGGGCCTGGGTCCAGAGGGGCAGGCTACGGAGTTTGTCTTGTAAGTATGCGGCTTCGGACTGGGGGCTTCGGGGGTGGGAGAAGAATTGGGCCCCATGGCCCTTGATGTAGGCTCGTAATTCCTTTTTTTGTTCGATGATGCTCATGGGTACCTCCATAATTGGGCGAAATTACTTAATAGACGAAGCGGGCGGTAGTCGTAAATGCGAAATCTGGCGATGGGGTTCCCACTACCGAAGGGGCTCGACCCCAACCGAATGTGGTGTCCGACGCTCCGGCGTAACCTCCGACGCCAAAAATCAAACTAAGACCTTGTAAACCCGCCCAGGAATAGGACACCGACCAGTTGGCCGAGGGTCCCAAGGGCGAGACGAGGGACCGAAGGCCCAGGCTGTGGGCCCCCCCCCAGCCAAGGGTTAAGTCGCCAAAGCTATACAGAAGGGGGTCTTGGTCGGGTACCACCAAAGACTCGAATCGGACCGAAAGAGAGGTATCCGATTGGCCCAGGGGGAAAATGTCGTACAGGCCGGCGCTGACCGAACCGGTTACATTCTGGTTTGTGGCCCAAGGAGACGGAATATCCAACCTACCGGAGACGAACCAGTTGATCCCCAGGGCAAACTGGGCGGTGAGGGATGTGGAGTGTTTTAAGTTGCCCCAAAGATACGCTGCCTCGGCGGAAACAGGCCCCAAAGGAAGGCGAATACGGGCTCCGGCTCCCAGATCGTCGATGGTCGGTGGGGCGACGGTTGGGTAGATTACGGAAGGTGGGATGTCGATTTTTACCACCGTTTCCAAAAAGGCAAATTGACCCAAGCTAAGAGTAGCGGCGATCAACCAGGTGGCATCGGCGCGGAGTTCCTCGGCCACTAAATTAATTCCGGTACCAGTGCTGCCGTGGACCAGGTCGGCGACGTTGAATACCAGACCTTCGCCCCAGCCCAGGCGGGTCTTGCCCGCTGTGACAACCAGCCCGGGCTCGGGGACGCGGAATTTGAACCAGGCTCGGGAGAGATCTACCGTCGCGGTTGGGCCAATAGGAATTACCCCTAAGCGGACCTCGCCCCGGACCTGGGAATTGCCCCGGGAGGTGACAACCAGTTCGGCCAGACCCCCGGGGGCGAAGTTCCAGCCCTTGCTGGTGGCCACGCCGGCCGGCGGATTTTCATCGTAGATCGCCCCGGCCGAGGCTGTAAGCCGCACCGACAGGGCGGTTTCGGCGGCCAGGGGCAGTGGGGCCAGGGCCCCAGCCGAAGTCACCAGTAGGACCGCCAGAAAAATCACCCCGCCAGGGGACCGCTGCAACAGAAACCTCCACGGCAGGTTAGCCGGCCGCGCTGCCAGGCCCCCCGTACAATCAACTACCACGACAGTTCCTCCAGGCTAAAGATGTTGGCTGGTAGGCGAACCCCAATGTCCAGGCGGGAGATTTCCATGACCGTCTGGGTGTTGGAGCGCATGGCGTCGCGTAGGCGAATTCGGGTCGGGTAGGTCTTGCCGTTTTGGGTGGTGACCTCGAGGATGTCCATCTCTTTCAGGAGCCGGTCGGAGAGGCTAAAGCGGTGGGCCCGGCGGGTTACGTAGAGTTCGGTGTCGACCCAGATAATTTGTTTGGGGTAGGCGACCCGGGAGTTGCGGGCGGTGAGTTCGACTTTGTAGGTCTGGTGACCGTCGATAGCCTCGGTGCCCAGGAGGCGAACCGAATATTCGTCCAGAAGGCTACGACCACCGGTCATGTCTTCGTAGGAAATGTCGCTGCCCAAGAGGCTATCTCGCAGGGCAGAGCCTTGGATGCGCAGAACTTCCGAGGCGTCGGGGTAATAGAGGTAGATTGCATCGGCGGTGCGTAGGACCTTTTGGCCCATTTCTTCGGCACTGGTGAACTCGATGAGTGAGTCCTCGGTTCCCCCGGACCAACTTTTGTAGGTGCTGGTTCGGGTGCCGAATCGGTCGGTAATGAGCATGCGGCCCTCGGCGTAGGAGGTGTCGTGGACCTCATTTGCTTGCATTCGGCGGATGATTTCCTCGGCGGTGGGGACTGTACCAGAGCCTGCCCCCGTGGTCCCGGCCCGTTGGCAGAACAGGGGAGCGGCGAAAAACGATACAGCGACAAAAATCAGGCAAAAAATCACGAAGTTAGAGTATTTCATAGAAGAACCTTCCTTAACCCTGATAACGCAGGGCTTCGACGGGTAAAATTTTCGAGGCCCGCCGGCTGGGGATGAGAGCTACTAAACCGGTGAGGACCACCGCGTAGAACCATACGAGAATCGTTTTGACCAGGTTGAACTGGGGATAAATAAGACCAGAAATATTGATCTCCATGCCCTCGGTGGCGCTACTAAGGTCCATTCCGATGATTTGCAGGGGAACCACGATTGCCGCACCCAGAAGAATGCCCCCAAAGGCCCCGAGAACCGCAATAATGAGGGCTTCGAGGAAGAACAGCCGCACAATTTCGCTGCCCAACATTCCCAGGGCGCCGATGGTGCCAATTTCCCGGGTGCGTTCGTTAATGACCATCATGGTGGTGTTAATGAGCACCGTGCTGGCCAAGATGAAGAATACCGACCCAAAGATACCGTAGATAAGATCGGCCATGCCCATGAAGCTAAAAATCATATCGACCTGATCCCAGCTTTTTACGCTCAAGGGATTGTCGCCGGTAGAAAACCCTTGTTGGGCCAACAAACCCTCTATTTCGCCGGCCACCTGTCGAGCGTCCGAGGGGTCCTGGAGCCGATACAAAATCTCGCTCACCGAGTCGCCCATGCGGCTTAGACGTTGGGCACCTTCCAAAGGTAAAAGCATGGTGCCTTTATTTAGGCCGGCGACCGGGAATTCTATGATTCCCCGCAAGGTAAAGCTGACGGCGTTGGTGTCCCGGCGCATGGTCTGGGACAGGAGGGTGACCGTATCGCCAACCTCCAGGCCCAACTCCCGGGCCAGGGTTGTACCGACCAGCACCCCTCGGTCGCCGGGTGCAGGGATAGCGCCGGAGACCAGAATATTCTCCAGGTTCATACCGGTAGTTTCTCGGACAAAATCGACCCCAATGGCTCTGACCCCGGTTTGTTCATCCGCTCCGGCCTGGTAGAACATGGCCGGCAGGTTAATCCGAGGACTGAGCCCGGCGACTCGTGGATCAGCCTTCAGGTAATCGATCACCTGGGTGTAATTGACAATCCGGAGGTGTAGGGGATTCAGATGCTCCAAGTCGTCGTACTCGGCGTGACGAATCCGACCGTGGCCGCTGACGAAGGTCGAAAGCACGTAACTGAAATCCATCTTCATACCATCGATGTAGGCGAACAGGAACATGAGGGTCATGGTCGCAATCGCCGTCGCCGTAGCCGAGAGAATAGTCCGTCGTACATTCCGCCGTATGTTTCGTGCGGCTAAGGGGAGTAATTTCATAAGTTGCCTCCTATTCGTCCCGCAGACAATCGGTTATGCCCATTTTTAGGGCTCGCCGGGTAGGAAGGTAGGCAACCAGGGCCGCCATAAAAATCCCTACGAAAAATGCGGTAACCATAGCCTGGGGATGCCAGGTTCCGTACATAATCCCATTAATCCGGTAGCCAATATCCATATCACCCAAGAGAGCCGTAAAGTCGACCCCAATGTAGGTTACAAAGGCGATGAGGATACTTCCGAAAACCAATCCTACGACCGATCCTATAAAGCCGATTCCGCCGGCTTCCAACAGGAACATAAGTCGGATGTCCCTATTGCGCATCCCCAGGGCCCGGAGGGTGCCCAATTCGCGGACTCGCTCAAAAATTGCCATGAGCATGGTGTTCGAAATGCCCACTGCTGCGATGATAAAGACCAAAAAGAGCATGATCGAACTTCCCCCAGATTTAGTCGCCGCCAGGGCCAAGAAGTCGGCGGCAATTTCTTCCCATGGATAGGTTTGGAGTTCTGGCCGATTTTGGCTTATGGCGGCTTGAATTCTTTGAGCTGCCTTTTGGGTGTTTTCGGTTTCGCTAATTCCTATGATGATTTCGGTCACTGCCCCAGCCATTTGCAGCTCTTGGTCTATTACTTCCAGAGGAATATAGATGTTCGCTCGATTCACAATGGGGTTTGGGGTATTTACTATCCCCGTAATTACCAGGTCCAGGGTCTGGTAGTAACCTTCCCGGGTTCGGGTAACCAGGGTCAGGGGGAATCCCACTTCGGCCCCCAGGGTACGGGCCAGGCCTGCACCAATTACCGCCCCGTACTCCCCAGCCTCGGGGTACCGGCCCTCATCGACGAAGTTTGCCAGGGAAAAGACCCGGTTGTCGGCCGCCACATCGATGCCGTAGGCCCGTATTGTCATGGACCCGTCGGTGGGGTAGGGGTTTTCGTACACAATAACATCGGCCTGGAAACTGACCCGAGGTGCGGCGGTGTACCCCAGGTTCTCGATGGTGTCTACGACCTGGGCGGGATTTTCTATGAGGTTCGATAATCGTAACCGTTCCCAGACCTCCCAGTTATCCTGGTGGTAGACTCGGGCGCTGGAGGTTTCGTAGCGACGAAGGTTCCGTTGGGAGTCCATTTCTGCTCCCAAGAGCCAGGCATCCATGAAGAGGTACAGGGCCAGACCTGAGGCAATGGCGCTGGCGGTTATAAGGGTTCGCTTGCGGTGCCGAGACAAGTTCTTCCACGAATAGCTGAGGATGAATCCGAAGCGTTTCATTGGGACCCTCCTTGGTTGGGCCGAGTTTCGGTGTCTTGCCGGATTTCGTCGCTGACGATGAGCCCATCGTGAAGTTTGACCAACCGAGGGGCCAGGCCCATGACCATTGGGTCGTGGGTCGAAAATACGAAGATGGTGCCGTGGCGTTGATTCATGGTTTGCATGAGTTTCATAATGTCCTCGGCGGTTTTGCTGTCCAGGTTGGCGGTGGGTTCGTCGGCCAGGACTACCGTGGGGTCCTTGACCAGGGCCCGGGCGATGGCTACCCGCTGCTGTTGACCCCCGGAGAGTTTGCTGGGCACCCGGTCGGCGATGGATCCTAATCCTACCTCGTCCATGATGGCCTTGGTCCTGTCGGTGATTTCTTTCTCCGGCAGCCCCAACAAGTTAA
>JAACWS010000083.1 GCA_009991955.1 Spirochaetales bacterium | reverse complement strand
TGGTCAGGAGGGCTAAATTGTCTAGGCCACGGGGCTAAATCCCGCCGTTTTATTCAAATTTCCTACTCCGGAAGTCCGGAATGTGGGTTCGATGAGTACTGGGAAACTGGGGGGTTTCCCGAAGTCTTGGAATTGGAGAGTAGACTAAGAATCAAGATCCATCAGGAGTACTGGACCGCGATGCTCTTTCGAGACCTCATTGAACGACACGATATTTCTCACCCCAAAGCAGTTACGGACCTGGCCCATTGGTTAGCAGATAACTGCGGGTCCTTATACTCAGTAAACAATCTCGCAGGATACCTAAAGTCCCTGGGACATAAGGTTCCAAAGTCGGCAGTGTCGGACTATCTGGAATGGTTCGAGGACGGGTATATATTTTTTACCCTCCGAATCTACGATGCGTCCCTGTCTCGGGCGAATGCGAATCCCAAAAAGATCTATTGTATCGATCATGGGTTGGTTCGTTCGATTGGCTTGGGGATCTTGCGTAATTCTGGACACCTGCTAGAGAACCTGGTTTTTGTAGGGTTACGGAGAATTACCTCGGATATTTTCTATTACCGAACGGCCCAAGGTCGAGAAGTCGACTTCGTGATTCGGGATAAGGATCGATCGTTGCAACTGTTCCAGGTTTGTGAATCCTTGGCAGACCCCCTGACTCGTAAGCGGGAAACTACGGGCCTTGGTCAGGCTATGGCCGAGCTCGGCCTAAAGGAAAGTACCATTGTAAGCCGGGAAGAGGAATCAGAAATCGTATTGGAAGCAGGGCTCGCGCACGTAGTGCCTATTTGGCGATTTTTGCTTACTCTATCCCCATGAACCAGGCCAAAAAAATCCTTAAAGAGGTCTTTGGGTACAAGGATTTTCGGGAAAACCAAAAAACTGTCATTCAGGCGATTCTAGCTGGCCAGGATGTGTTTACCTCCATGCCAACCGGCGGAGGCAAGAGCCTGTGTTACCAGATTCCTGGGCTTATTTTCGAGGGCCTAACGGTCATTATTAGTCCCCTCATTGCCCTTATGAAGGATCAGGTAGATGACGCCCTGGCCAAGGGGATTTCGGCAGCTTTTTTGAACAGTACCTTGGGTGGGGGAGAAGTCACCGATATTTATCGGCGGCTGTATCGGGGCGAAATCAAACTCCTGTATCTATCGCCTGAACGCCTGGCCCTGGAGGGATACTTCGAAAAACTGCAGGACCTGGGGGTGGCTTTTTTTGCCGTCGACGAGGCCCACTGTTTGTCCGAGTGGGGCCACGACTTTCGACCCGACTACCTGGTGCTTTCGAAGATTCGTACATTTTTTCCTACCACTCCCCTTGCCGCCTTTACCGCCACCGCCACACCCCGGGTTCAAAAAGACATCATCAGAATCCTTCACCTTCATAAACCCATAACCGTTCGGGCCTCCTTTAACCGAAAGGAGCTCTACTACCAGGTTACGCCCAAGGCCGATGTCTTGAAACAAATTGGGGCCTTTGTTCGGGACCGGCCCGGCGATCCGGGGATTATCTACCGGACCAGTCGTAAGGATGTGGATGAGACCGCCGAATATTTGCAGGCCCAGGGAATTTCGGCCCTGGCCTACCACGCGGGTATGTCCAAGGACGAACGGGCGACCAACCAGGAGCAGTTTCTGCGGGACCAGGTCCAGGTGGTGGTGGCGACCATTGCCTTTGGCATGGGGTAGAAAGTTATGTAAAACAATAAAAAGCCCTACCCACCGGCTTATTCAGCACACTGCCAAAGCATAGTCGAGTATGGTTTTTATGATGATATAATACAGCAATTAGGTAATTTTGGGGATGGGGCTCTATCCCGTTTTATTGGAGAAACAAGGTCATTGTCAGGTAACAGTCAAACAAAAAAGGAAGCAAAGAAGATTCTCAAGTCCGTGTTCGGATACAGCTCATTCCGGGAAAACCAGGAAGACGTCATCAGCGCCATTATGTCGGGAAAGGATGTCTTTACTTCCATGCCTACCGGTGGAGGAAAGAGCCTTTGCTACCAGATTCCCGGTTTAATGTTTGACGGTCTTACTGTGGTAATCAGTCCTTTAATCGCCTTGATGAAAGACCAGGTGGATGATGCCATCTCCAAGGGAATCCCTGCTGCCTTTCTCAACAGCACATTGAAGAAGGAAGAGATCTCAGAAATCTACTCTCGTCTCTACAGGAATGAAATCAAGTTGCTGTACCTGTCTCCTGAAAGGCTGGCAGTCGAGGGATATATAGATCGTTTACACGAGTTCAAGGTTGTTTTCTTTGCAATAGATGAAGCCCACTGTCTCTCGGAATGGGGACATGATTTCAGACCAGATTACCTTTTTCTGTCCCATATTCGGGACAACTTTCCTGAAGTTCCCATGGCTGCTTTTACGGCAACGGCAACCAATAAGGTTCAGGATGACATCATCCGCATCCTTAAACTGAAAAAGCCTCTTACGGTTCGGGCTTCTTTTGACAGGAAGGAACTAAATTATCAGGTCAGATCTAAGACGGAAGTCCTTTCCCAGATTTCCGCATTCATTAAGAATCACCCCGATGAGTCGGGCATTGTCTATCGCATCAGCCGGAAGGATGTCGAGAAGACCGCAGCCCATTTGAAGAAGCGGGGAATTAAAGCTCTTCACTATCATGCAGGGCTTACCAAAGAAGAAAGGACCAGGAATCAGGAGCTCTTTAACAACGATGAAGTGGATGTAGTATGCGCAACTACTGCTTTTGGAATGGGCATAAATAAGTCAAATATCCGATATGTCATTCATGGTGATCTACCCAAAAGCATGGAGGGCTATTACCAGGAGACAGGTCGGGCCGGTCGTGATGGTCTGGATTCAAATTGTGTTCTCTTTTTTGGAACCGGAGATATTGCTAAACAGAATTACTTCATCGATCAGATTGAAGACCTTCAGGAACAGGCAAAATGCAAGGAGAATTTGAATAGTCTCGTCCGTTTTGCCACCGTCAATGTCTGTCGTAGAAAACAGATTCTGGAATACTTTGGAGAGCCTCATAGTGGCCAATGTGGAAACTGTGATGTCTGCAATGATGTGACCGAAAAGGTAGAGGCTACTGTGGATGCACAGAAGGTCCTCTCTGCCATTATTCGAACCAATCAGGGGTTTGGCATCAATCACATCATTGATATCGTCTGGGGCGCTGATACGGAGAAAATCCGGTCCAGAAACCATCATGAACTGAAGACATTCGGAGTCGGCAGGGACAAGAGTAAAAAATGGTGGCGTGGTATAATCAATGAGCTGATTGGTCAGCAGGCTATCTTTCAGGACAGTGACCGTTACAATGTGCTCTGCATGACAGAATTGGGACAGAATATACTCTACGGCAGAGAGGATTTTTTCATAAGTGAAAACTCTGCTTCCAAAGAACCGGAAGGACCGTCCCGTGACGATCTTTTAGACCGTGGAGGATTTAAGGATAAGGCTCTGTTCAAATTGCTGAAAGACAAGAGGACTGAGATTGCCCAGGAGAATCATGTTCCTCCCTATATCATCTTTTCGGACAAGACGCTGAAGGATATGTCATTACTCAAACCCAGGAACAATGATGAATTTCTGCTTGTCTCCGGGGTCGGAGAGAAGAAGATGGATGTGTATGGGCCTCAGTTCTTACCGGTTATCAATAAGTATCTGGAAGATAATTAACTTGCCTATTGGTAATACCGGTAGAACCAATGTGAAAACAGCACTGTCAGGATTAAACAATTCGGACAACAAATTCTCGGCTTCGTGCAACACATATTCCATCCTTAACAATGAAACATTCTACCCAGTGATTTCCTCTGTATCTTGTTGGCTCAAGCCTGATATTAGATCCTAATTCAAATGTTGATGCTCCATTAGAATTGTAGAAATCTCCTCGAAGACAATAAGCTTCTGATGCCTCTTTACCTGTATTTACAACTTGCCAATACACGCTATATGGATATGAAACGGTTGTTTTGGCTTTGAAGCAAATCTTTTTTTCTCGTTCTACTATGCCACCATTTTTAAGTTGGGCACCTCTCAAAACCCGGATTAATTGGCAAGGAGAGCGTTACCTGATAAAATTTCCTATCAGTTTGTGATAGGAGTCGGGAATGAAGACAAATCAGCCAGGATTTTTTGATTTTGATCAGCGGATGAAAGAACTTGGAGCACAGGATCCCCTGACCAGGCTGAACGAACTTGTTCATTGGGATGATTTCAAGCCGATTCTTGAGAAATATGTTCTGAAAGAGGCAAAGGCTCCCGGTGGACGTCCGAGATATGACCTGCTGATTATGTTCAAGGTGCTGGTACTTCAGCGGCTGTATAATCTATCAGACGCACAGACAGAGTATCAGAGATTACGCAACCCCTTTTCTGTAAATTTGTTTAAAAGCAGGCTGGTCAGAAGACTCGGGTAAGTACCTTTTTTCATTCCGCCATTGATCGTTTTG
>JAACWS010000003.1 GCA_009991955.1 Spirochaetales bacterium | reverse complement strand
GAGGCCGGAGCGAAAGCGAAAGCCCCAAAAAGCCCGACCGGCCGTCGGGGTGGGAAAACCTCCAGCCCCCCAGTTTCGGCCGGGCACGGACTAGATATGAGAGACTTTCATGAAATTCCTGGATTGACCCCGGAAATGTAAGTATTTTACTACCAGATGAGAAATACCGAGTTAGTTGAAGTAGAAGTATGGACTCTTGCAAAGACCGATAGGGGGAATGCGGTGCTTTTGCGGCCCCTGGAGGCGAATCGAGTCGTGCCCATTTTTATTGGCCAATTGGAGGCCCAGTCTATCCTGATTGGTATGGGGAAGGTGCCTATTCCCCGTCCCCTGACCCACGACTTGTTACTGAGTAGTTTTGACAAGTTGAATGTGATTATCGATCGGGTTGAGATTACTGACATGCAGGATGGCATTTATTACGCCCAAATTGCCTCTCGCCAAGGGATGAAGAAGTTTGTGTTTGATAGCCGTCCTTCGGATGCCATAAGTCTGGCGGTTCGAGTTGGGTGTCCGGTCTATTTGGCGGAGTTTATTATCGACGAGACGAGTATTCCCGAGGCCATGGTTTCGCCAGCTCCGGAAGTAAGCCCCGAAGAGTTGGAAGAGGCTTTGGAAGATGAGTTGTCGGGGGATGAACAGGCCGGGAGTCCAGGGGACGAGATGGTAGACGAGGAACTCGATACCGAAACCTCGGGTTCGACAGATGAAGCCGACAAACCGGGTAATGCCTTGCAGAACATGTTGGCTCGCCTAGAGGCCAAGTTAGATATTGCGGTGAGCCAGGAAAACTACGAAGATGCGGCCCGAATTCGGGACCAAATTCAGGAGTTCTTGAATTTGAGGGGAGATGAGGAGAAGGGCTAGTCCTGGTTTTCTCGAGGCTGGGGATTCCAGTTGTTCAGGGTCGACTTGAGTTGGGAGAGCAGTTTTTTGATATCCCGGGCCCTGAGTTGGGGATTATACAGTAGTTGTTCAAAGATTGAACCAAGAAGCCGGCAGGTTTCTTGGTCTTTTTTTTGTACCAGGAGGATTTCGGCTGCCTTTGTGACATCCCCCAGGGTCATGGTAGGGCGAAGCTCGGCCCCCAGGTTCTGGATCTGGGCCAGGTAGCGCTGGAGCAGGGCGGGGAGAGGGCCCAGGGCCACTTTTCGTTTGTGGGACCGGTTGGTTTGGGTGCGAAGTTCAGTCAGGTAGCGGTCGAGGATTGGTTGGGTGCTCGAGGAGAGCTCGGTCCACTGGGCCTGTCGGGATTTAAAGAGCGACCGGGTGAGTTTTCGCAGCTGGAGATAGAGGATAATTGACTTTCGAATGAACCAACCAAGGGCATTTTTTGTCGTTCCATCTTGAATTCCCTTCAGCCAGGTCTTCCAGCGGTTTGTGGCGAAGAAGGGGGCAAATATGAAGTACAGAAGACCTAGGATCGCTCCTGCAAGAAGGGCATTTCGAAAGACTTCTCCCAGAAACTCCAGAATTTGGCCCAGGGTGTAGGTTTGCCAGGCGGTTTCGGCATCCAGGATTCGGGGCAAGGCCGGCGGGGGTGGTGGGGTAAAGATTTGGTCTAGCTGGGGGGGCTGATCGAAGGGCTGATTATGAAAGAGAGAAAAGATCCAGGCAAAAAACGCCCCAACTACCTCGGGCGGAAAGAGCGAGCGGTCGCGGGGGAGAATCCACCCGAGTCCCAGGGATGCAGCCAATACAAGGCTGGAGAGCACCAGGCGGTGGATTCGTTGCTCCAAAGAGTAGAGGGTGGTCCGGCTCAGGGTTCGGTGGTCGTCGAGGTAGGAGTTGCCCAGGGCCCAGACCAGAAAGACCCCCAGCATGGTCAGGGCGGTCAGAACCAGGTATAGCCCCGCGCCGCTGCCTACGGGGGGGTAGGTTCCCGATACGGCCAGTCCCCCGTGATACACCAGGGTGAGGAACAGGACCCCCGAGGCAGTCCGGTTTATTCCCCGAACCTCATCGTAGGCTAGCAGAATTTGGGGATGTTCCTCCTGGAGTAGCTGAAGAAGGTCCGCTTCTTTTTGCCCCTCAAACAGGCCGATGAGCTTTTCTCGGCGTACAAAGGGCTGATGAATACTGGCCGTGAGAGAAAAGGTCATAGCTAAAAAAAGGGGCAAGGCGATGTTAATGGGGTTGGGGCGAAGGGCTTGGATTCCCCACCTGGACTCTGTTGGGTTGTTTGGGGTCGCCGCTTGGGGTCTTGCTGCGGTAGTTCCGGCTCCAGCTCCAACTTCTGTTCCTGTTCCAACAATAAGAGACCCTACCCCGTAAGCAAAAAACCCAATTATAAGAGCCGTCCGAAGACGAGCAGTAGCACCTAGTTGGCGACCAGGACGGGTCATAACTAACAAGAGTTCGAGAAAAAGTACAAGGATAATTCCGACAAAAGCTACCGCCGAAAGGCCCGGAGAACGAAGGATAGGAGATCCGGTTCCCAGCCAAAATACGAAAGTTGCCCAGGATAGTAGGCCAAAGGAACCGGCAATGAGGGCCGCAGTTGCTCCGTGTACCACCGAGAGAATGTGGAGCTCCCGGTGTTTGTAGGCCTTACTCAAGGAGTTCTCCTTGGTCTCGGATTTCCAAACAGGTAACCGATCGACCGGGGAATTTTGTCCCGGGGGCTACCTTATTTTCGTAGGAGGTCAGTTCATCGAGTACCCAGAGGTCGATAACCCAGGCGCGGGGAAAGGCCTGGATACCTTCCAAGAATTCGTCTTTTCGGGGCGAGGGACCGATGTAGATAATATGAGTTCCCGGTCCGGGTTGCAGGCTGGATACTCTGGTGAAGAGTTCAACCGTCGGGTTGTTAGTTTCTGTTTCTGACGTCGTTCGTTGAACCACAGCCAGGGCGGCCAGGAGGGCGTTGGCGTGGCTGGGGCCCTTGCCCAAGGGATAGATTGCCAGGGAAGGTGTGGTCGCGGTCGCGGTTCCGGTTTTGGGAAAGGTTCCGTTGGTAATGAGAGCACAGGATTCACCCAAGCCAATCCAAAAGTGAACCGCCGAGGCCGCCGCCTCTATGGCTCGTTCGGAGTGATGAAAGTCCCTTCTGCCGGCGTAGGTTTTGCTACTGAGGTTGAGAAGAATGACTCCCGGGGCCGAGAGGGTTTGAAGAAACTGGGCCACCTGAAAGTGCTCGGTTCGGGCACTCATTTTCCACGAAATGAGTCGGGGGTCGTCCCCCGGTTGGTATTCCCGGTAACTTCGTACCAGGTTTGGGTCCGAATGGAGGGGATTTGTCGATTCCACCGGCCCTCCTGGTGTGCCCTGGGAAAGGAGGTATGCCAAGGGCTTGATTGGGGGAAATACAAGTACTGGAGTACGAAGTGGGAGGGTTTTTTGCCAGGGGAAAAAACCCAGGGGGTCGGAGCCCAGGAGGGTAACCGGACCTAGGACCGAGAGGCCCCGGTCCTGGGGGGTAAGGCTGTATTCGAGAGTTCGTTTTTCCCCCGGAGAAAGGCTAAGGATTTGCCTTTCCCGGCCATCGGAAAAGAGGCCTCCCGGTTCGTCGGCCAAAAGCACCCCGGGCACAGGAAGGGGAAGATAATTTGTCAGAACGAGGGTAACTTCACCGGTCTTTCGGGGGTAGAGGTAGAAGGTTTCTTGTCCCCGTTCTACCCAGAGATACTTCTGAATGAGTTTTGAGTAGCCGTAGGAAATACCAACCAAGACGAGGGTACTGCGGGCTATCCATTGGAGGCTTGGTATTGGAATGAAAAAAAGAATGAGGGTAGAAACAAAAACAAGAAAGAAGCCCGTACGCATAGGAAAGAACTAAGATTGGGGACCGAGCGGAATCTCGGTCCGCTCGATAATTTCGCGAATTACCGATGCGGGAGTAGCTCCGCGAATTTGGCTATCGGGCTTGATGAGCAGTCGTTGACGAAAGACCGGTATGGCCAGGTCCCTGACGTCGTCGGGGGTAAGGTAGTTCCGTCCCCGAATGCTTGCCAAGCCCTGGGCTGCCTTGGCGAGGGAGAGGGAACCTCGGGGAGAAATTCCTACCCGAACCGAGGGGTGTTTTCGTGTTCCCTCTACCAGGGTGAGCAGATAGTCGAGTACTCCTTCAGAGATTTCGACCCCATGGACCAGGGCGCGCAGTTCTACAATTTCAGCCGGTTCGGTAACAGCAACCAAGTCTTCTACCGGGTGGGTAGCCCGTCGTTGACGCAAGATTATTTCCTTTTCTATCGGTCGTTCGGGGTACCCCAGGGATAGGGAGAGCAAGAAACGGTCCTTCTGGGCCTCGGGGAGGGGGAAGGTTCCTTCAAAATCGATTGGGTTCTCGGTGGCCAGGACCAAAAAGGGTTGAGGAAGGGCAAAGGTTCCGCCTGATTTTGCGGCGGAGTCCTCCTCAGTTGTGTCTTCGGGGGTGTCCACCGACACCTGACCCTCCGCCATGGCCTCGAGTAAGGCAGCCTGTGTTCGGGGAGTAGCCCGGTTTATTTCGTCAAAAAGTACCACGTTGTGGGAAATTGGACCCGAACGGAATCGAAAGGTCGATTTTTGGGGATTAAACACCGATACCCCAAGGATATCGGCGGGCATCAGGTCGGGGGTGCCCTGAATTCGTCCAAAACTACCCCCCAAGGCCGTTGCCAGGGCCCGGGCCAGAATTGTTTTTCCGGTTCCTGGAATATCTTCTAAGAGGACGTGCCCCCCCACGAGGACTGCAGACAAGAGCTGGCTAATAACCTCGGGTTTTCCTAGAAATACCCGTTCTACTTCGGCCTGGACCCTGGTTGCCCAGGTTTTTACTCGGTCAATCGACGGCGACTCGGCCATTTCTTCCTTCTCCCCAGGCATCCCAGAAGGAGTCCCGGTCAATCATGTAGTAACGGCCCGAATTGTTCCAAAGACTGAATCCCGAACCACCTCCGGCCATGGTACCACGGATCTGGAGGTTCAGGTATTCGGTGTATTCGGGTTTTTCGTATCGGAGCTCCCCACCAATGAGGAAGGCCTGGACCCAGGGACGAATAAGGACTCGGTCGCCCACGATACTCCTGGCACGGTAGGTTCCTGTATCGTAAAGGGCGTAGGCCCGCTGAAAGTAGGTGAGTTCGGGTAAAAAGTCCCGAGCATAGTGGCTCGGGTAGGCCATTGGTGCAATGACATCGACGTAGAAGGACATGGCTTCGATGTCCTGACCCAGGTAGCCCATTCGGGCCCAGGCGTTGAATCCAAACACATCTACACTTATCGGCTTGGAAATAACTTGTCGGGCCTTACGAAGGAAGGTCTGGAGGGCCAGAACCCGGTCCTCGATGGTGTCCAGGGCTGGGGCAACCGGGTCGGACCACCCGGCCTGGACCAGGAGTTCGGGGTGAACCACCAGGGACCCGGTAGCCGACCGGACCTCGTCCTGGTAGCCCTGGGGACGGTTTTGGGAGTTGCGGATTGTAAAGAAGCGGCTTCGAATGTTTCGGGTCAAACCATCGGAGGGGAATCGAATGTAGTCGAACTGGATTTCGTCGACTCCCATATTTTGAAGCTCTTGGGCGATTGCTATGTTGTACTGGTGGACGAAGTCCGCGTGGGCATCGACCCAGTATTCAATTTGTACCCAACGAGGTTCGGGATTTGGATTTTCGGTGGTAGCCTCGGGGGTTTCCTGGCGAAACACTCCCCAGGGACGGTTATTTGAAGTATCCCAGAGGGAATAACGACCATTGAGGTATCTAGCGAGGGTTCGATCCTTGAAAACCACCTGGCGGGCGATAACATAGATACCTTTTTCGTGGGCCTTCCGGATGAGCTCCCGGGCATCGAAACGAACGTATTCACTTCCAACCCGCTCTACGATTGATAGATTACTATCGTAGGTCAACTGACCGTAGTCGTCTTTGAAGTCGACGATAATGCTATTCATTCCATGGTCCAGGACAAACTGGAGGTGGTCGTCCAGGTTGTTACCCGCCTGCCAGGGATTGAGGTAGATACCCGTTCGATTCGCTGCCAGCTCTCGGCGTTCCCAAAATCGGGCATCGGGTTCCAGGTAATCTTGGGTATGATTTTCTCGCTGGGCCCGTATTTCGTCCGGAACCGGCCAGGAGGCCTCGTAGAAGGGGAACTTCCGTTCGAACCAGATGTCTGTGGCGTCCTCGGATAGTTCTAGAGCCGTGACATAAGATGGTGGAAGATCTGGGTAGGTCGCAAGTAAAGCTTGGGGGTTTCCGATGGGGGTTAGGGTTCGATCTGTCCATGACCAGCGATACCACTGGTCAGAAAATCCTTTCCTAATAAGTAGGCTCGCCGGGTCGGATTCGGATATCCAGAGGGCAGCTATTTCGTCGTAGAACCGGGCGCCCTGATACAGAACTCGATCGAGACTCGAGTGGTCCAGCCTATCCCAGGTGATTCCTCGGTCTTTCGACTCGTATAGTCCCTGATAACTCGAGGCGACGACGAGGTGATTCGGGTCTGCAGGATTGACTGCGGCCGCAGTCATATACAGGCTGGTGTTCACTTCTTCCAGGGGACGAAAGGTGTCCCAGGTCTGACCCCGATCTTGGCTTAGGTACAACACAAACCTGTCGGCGTAGACTACGTTTTGGCGAACATTGACAACGGCGCGGGTTGGAGGTGTCGGAACAGGATTTCCTACCTCCGGAGAGGACTCGATCAAGGGGGTCCGGGATACTCCGAATCCCGATAGGATCAAAACTCCTATCGGGAGGGCCACAAATACCCAGGATATTCGCGAACGCAGAAAGTTTCTCATAAATTCAACAATATCGCAAAAAAACCGCTGAATGTGTACTACACCAAGGCCCATCGGTGGATTAGGATGAGAATTATGAAAACGATTCATTGTATCGGCGCCGGAGGTTACGCGGCTACCCTCCTTAACGAGGCCCTTCGATTGTTCCAGTCCGGTGGATGTACCCTTGGTGCGGTTGTTGTGGACCCCAAGGTCGTCGCCGAGCCCCAGTTTACCGAACAGGTGGCTCAAGCAAAAAGCCAAGGGTGGAGGGTATTTTCTTCATTTGAGGACCTCATTTCTCAAGGTTCGAGTCCTGGGGATGTACTGCTCTTGCCTCTTCCAATTCATCTTCATGCCCCTTTTGTTATTCGAGCTCTGGAAGCCGGTTTTCGTGTAGTATGCGAGAAACCCGTGGCCGGCACCCTGGCCGAGGGACGCAGGATGTATGAGGTCGCGGTTGCCAAGGAGGCTACCGACCGGTTGTACTTTGGGTACCAACATGTTCTTGGCCCCGGTATGAAGGAGGTTCGTCGGATCCTTAAAACTCGGGAGCTGGGGGATCTGCTTTCAATTCGGGTTTCGATTCAATGGCCCCGAACCATCGAATACTATACCCGCAATTATTGGGCTGGCCGACTCGAGGCCGCGGGTACCCGGATTCTTGATAGTCCGATTCAAAACGCTACTGCACATTTTGTCCACCTCATGCTTCTGACCGCAGCGGATCAAGGCTACGAGCCAGTAAGGGTGCGTGCCAGCCATCTCCGAGCCTACCCAACCATCGATTCCGCCGACACCCAGACCCTGAATATTGAGGTGAAAAATCCCAGTGGTCAGACTCTCCCAATCTTTTTTGGGGTTACCCACGCTAGTGCAGAAGAGGTGCACCCCTTAATTCAGTGGGAATGTAGGGGAGGGACAATGAAATGGACCAACACCGACGAACTCTTGGTAACTCGGTCAGGTCATGGAGATCGTACCCTACCATCGACCTTCGAGGGGCACCACGTGTTCTCGATGCCCATGAGGGCAGCAACCCGGGGCGAAAATCCCGATGTGCTGGGTATTGGTTACCGGGATTCTATTCGCCACACCCGGGTTATTGAAGCCGCGTTCCAGGGAATAGATTCTGCCCATCCGGTCCCCCAGATTTCTGAGCGATGGGTCGAAAACCGACAGAGTCAGCGGGTCATTCATGGTATTGGGAAGGTTCTGGAATACTGCTCAAAGAATTTCGTTTCCCTTGAACAAGGAGCTCGAGCCCTGGAGGTCGAGGGAATTGGGTGGGCGGATGAGGTGTTGACCTTGGAATCTGAAGTTCTAGAAAATTAGGTCTCAAAGGTTAGGTGAAATTGTGGCAGTTGTGTATACCCGGTCGGCAACTGAGGAGCAACTTGGGTTGTTGCATGATGGAATTTTGACCCAAATGGAGCAGTCGGTAGAGTACTTCTTCGCCGAGGTCGATGCGACGACCATAGCACTTAGTTCTTCAACCCAGTTTCTGGTTGAACTTCGGAACGTTCTCCAACACGATAGTGCAGATTTTTCCTCGGTCCAAACCGTCGGGCTTATTCAAGGGGTAATAAACCCTTCAATTCTTTTTGGGCCAAGCGGGCCAAGCCTTTTACATCTTTATGATCGTCCAGTTTATCCGGGGAATTCCGGTAGAACTCGACGAGGCGGCCTCAATCGATGGTCTGGGTCGATTCGGAATCTTCTTCCAAATTATTATGCCCCTCGTTAAACCGGCCCTTGTTACCGCAGGAATTTTTTCTTTCTATTGGATTTGGGCGGATTTTTTGACTCCCCTTATTTACCTGAATTCACCACAGCTTTACACTATCTCGGTAGCACTACGGTCCTTCGCCGATCCCTCGGGAACCACCGACTGGGGAGCCATTTTTGCGATGTCCTTCTTGTCCTTGGTTCCTGTGTTGGTAGTATTCTCGATCTTCCAACGGCAAATTGTCGACGGGATTAGTACCTCGGGACTGAAAGGCTAACTATCTTTGAACAGGAGTACATCGAATGGCATCAAACGATGGAATGAACTACGCCCCCCGAGCCAAGGCGAGTAAGGTCTGTAAACCCGGCGATTTTCGATTTGCCTCGATAGGCCTCGACCACGGCCATATTTATGGCATGACCGCAGGCCTGGTCGATGCCGGGGCCGAGGTGGTAGGGGTCTGGGATCCAGATCCATCAAAAATTAAGACCTTCCTAAGCCAATTTCCCGATGCGAAGGTGTACGGGTCCAAGGCCGAGGCCATGGGAGATAAGTCGACCCAACTTATAGCCAGTGCGGCCATTCCATCTGACCGAGGTCCCCTGGGGCTAGAGGTGATGGATTCGGGTAAACACTATTTTTCCGACAAGGCACCCTTTACCACCCACGAGCAGTTAGCCGCAGCCCGCAAAAAGGTCGAGGCCACGGGTCTAAAATGGGCGGTGTGTTACAGCGAGCGGGTGCAAAACGAAGCCGCGGTTTACGCCGGGCAACTGGTGATGGACGGGGAAATTGGCCGGGTACTCCAGGTAATGGGCATGGGGCCCCATCGACTCGGAGCAAAAAATCGACCCGAGTGGTTTTTTAAGAAAAAATACTACGGGGG
>JAACWS010000028.1 GCA_009991955.1 Spirochaetales bacterium | reverse complement strand
CCAGATTCCTGCATTTCCAATTCTTGACTGGTTGCATCGCACAAGTAGTTTCAATAACCACTCGTCTTGACTTCTTTTCCTTCTCTAATAACTGTTAAAGAACACTGTCGATTGGTGCCCTGCGAAGGACATTCGACTATGTTGTATCGGCTCACTTTTGGTGTGCCGGTGAGCAGGAAAGGTATACTATACCTGCCATTGTGTCAACGGTTAATCATGAGAAACCTTGGAAGATTTCATTTGATTTTCGTTAGCTATACTTGTGCTTAGCGAACGAGGCGTACCATACCAAACTTGGGGTTCTAGTGTCAATTGATTATCTAGAAGTTTCTTTCATTTTTTTGATGAACACGAGTAGGTAATCGACAAAACTTACCAGGGCGAGAAAGGCACTTACTCCAAACAAAATGTCGACAACTACTCGAGCGTACTGCAGAAAATTCGAATCCCCATTAAAGCGAACTAGCCCCAAATACCCAAGGGCAGCTACCGAAGCAAGGAAATAGAAGACGGACTTGAGCTTTCCCCCAGACTTTGCGGCTAACGCAATACCTCGTTGGGCAAGAATCATGCGAATAAAAACGATACTAAATTCTCGGTAGAGGATTATGAGGGTAAAAACCGGATGCATAATACCCAAAGAGAGAAAACTTATAAAGTAGGTGAGTCGACTAAAGACGTCGGAGAAAGGATCCATTACCTTACCCAAGTCTGTTACAAGGTTATATTTTCGGGCAATATATCCGTCTGCCAAGTCGGTAACTTCTATGAGAAGAAAGATGACGAGAGCGACAATAGACAGCGATACCCGGCCAATCGAAAACCATTCTGGAATCCAGAGAACGATAAAAAAGACCGGAGCCATGATAATTCGACTGACGGTGAGGGTGTTAGGTAGGTTCATAGGTCGATGCTACGTCAGGGAGGAAGACCTGTCAACGGCAGACCGGTTCCGAGGATTGACACCCGAAAGTCAGACTTCTAGGATAGATCTATGGAGCGAAACCGAAAGTTACACGTCAGTATCGTCTCAACGACCCTCGGGCTCTTCATCATTCAGTTGGGATTTTTCTATGGACTAGGCAGGGTCTTTGAGTTTCCCTCGGATCTCTATTTTTTCTTCGGTAGCCTCAGTCTAGCCTACCACGGCCTCCTCTTTTTCGTACTGTTTCTCTTCCGCTTCGCTTTTTATAACGTTGGCACCGGTGCGCCACTGTCGTCAATCAATCTTCCTACGAAACTAACAATGGTCCGCATTAGTTCCACGCCAACAATAATTATTCTCTTGGTTATTCATCAAGAGTATCCGGTACTCCCCTACCTTTTTACCCTCACTGCCCTGGCGTTTTTGACAGATTTCTTAGACGGCAATATTTCCCGGCGATCGCGACAGGTAACAAAGATTGGAGCCTACCTCGATAGCATGAGCGACTACGGTATACTCATTTCGGTGTCCATGGCATACCTTCATTTTGGACTCCTATCATTTAGTTTTTTTCTTCTTGTCATGACTCGGTTGTTAGTCCAGTGGATTGGGGTAGGCATTCTTACGATACTTCACCGAGGTTGGGCCGATCATAGGTCGAGTATTTTAGGAAAAATCTCTGTGTTTGTAATTATGGCCGTCTACACCATGGCACTATTGCAACTTACTCCGCTAAAGGCCCCACTTGGAATAGAACGGTGGTTTTCGTGGGTAGAGGCGGGGGCGGTATTGGTAGTAGTAATCTCTCTCTTAGAAAAACTCGGAATTCTAGTTGTCGATATTAAGAATGCCCTAAACGGGAAACAAGAAGATCAGAAGCCCCCTCTGCGTTAGTCCCTTGGGTCTTTCGAAAGTACGAGTAGAGAATTTTGTACCTTCGGGTTTTCTTGGTAAGAATATCACGGATTTTTTTGTCTTTCTCAGCCAAGGTTTCAAAGGTGTACTGCCGTCTTGCCCCGGCAAAGAGGTCGGTTCCCCACGAGACCGTGAGGGTGTAGTGGTGAAAAAGACTTTGGTCCCGATCGTCGAGAGTGTAGTACCACGTTCGACCCTTGGGATCGTGTTTGTAAAGGGTTACCAACATAGGAAAATTATCGGCCGGTCGAGGGCAAAAGAACAGAAAAACTCCCCCCAAAAAGCCCAATGCTTGTATCCACCCGGGGGTCAACCTCCAGAAAACCGGACCGCAGGGCAAAAGGCTCGGCCATCCCCTGGGTCGAGACCCAGGAGAAAACCTCGACCGCCTGAGAAGACAACAGGTACCCGACCTGCGGAAGGGAGTTAGGATCGGGCTTCAAAAGAAATACCCAAGGAATCTGGGGATCTTCGGCCACCAGCGCACCGGACTCGATACGATAGGACGAAAGGTAGAGGGGGCGAAATCCGAGGAGCTGAATCCCCGAAGAAACACGAAAACCTTCCAGAAAGACCCGCCTAAAGGGCAAATTTGCCGACTCGTCGATATCTTTCGACACCGAAATAACCAAGCCCGGCTGTACGTCGGGGCTCCCGATAACCTGGTAGTCTATCACTCCATCGGATCCTGCAAGGGCAGACGCCCCTACAACGATCCAACCTAAGTACAAACCGAGGGTCAACCCCCGAATTATAGGGCCAAAAAGAGCCCAAAAAAATCCGAGAAACCCAAGTCCCAGAGCCACAATCTGAAACTCGAAATTTCCAAAAAGAAATCGTAAGTAATCGACCAAAGTTTTTGGATGAAGGGTACCCCCATACTCAAAAAACGAACTGCGAAATTCTCCGGACCAAGTCCAAAGGAACAGAAACCCAACTCCAAAGAAAAAGAAGACTCGCAGAAGAAACTGAATGCTTCCGCGGAACTTTGGAAGTCGGATTTTTACCAACCAGACAGCTTTTGGTAACCGAGGAGTATCCTTGGTTCGAGACTGGTCAGAGGTAACCTCGGTGCGGGTCTTGGACGCCAGAATCATTGCCTGGGCCCGTCGATACAGTCGACGATTATCTCCCAGCCGAGTTCGGAGAAAATTCCCCAGGGGCAGACCAGCAAAGGAACCAAGGAGAAAGATTCCTAATCCGAACCACCCAAGAGGCTGCCCGAAGCCAGCGCCGGGAACATCAAAGACCATATACCTCGGTGTACTTGGCAGTCAGGTAGTTTACGAAAGGCTTGGCATCCAGACCACCGCCGGTAATATCCGAAAGAAGCTCCCCGGCAGTTTTTGCGGCCCCGTATTGATGAATATGGGTGCGCATCCACGAGAGAATTGGTTCAAAGTTGGCCGATCCCACCAAATCACCCAGAGCCTTAGAACCACCCAAATCTTTCTCAATAACTTGGTAAAACTGAGCCCCTATGATGTTGCCCAGGGAGTAGGTAGGAAAGTACCCAAAGAGGCCAAAGCTCCAGTGCACGTCTTGGAGTACCCCAGAGGACACGTGGTCAGGATCAATACCCAGGAGATCGCGACTTTCGGCGCGCCAGAGGTCGGGTAGATCTTTTACCTTAATCGAGCCCTCCATCAGCTTGGTCTCGAGAAAAAACCGCAACATAATATGGAGACTGTAGGTTACCTCGTCGGCCTCAACCCGAATAAACGAAGGTTCTACCTTGTTGATTCCTCGATAAAACGCTTCCGGCCCAAGGTCATCGAGGACTCCGGGAAAGTAGGTCTTGAGGAGAGGGAGATAGTGATTCCAAAAGGGTCGGGAGCGACCGATCATATTTTCCCAAGTTCGAGACTGGCTCTCGTGGACTCCTAGACTCGTACCGTCGGCCAAACTCGATCCTCGAATTTCTGGTCCAAACCCCAATTCGTAGAGCCCATGCCCCGCTTCGTGAATGATAGAAAAAATTCCTGTCTTGAAGAAATTCTCTGCGTAGCGGGTAGTGATTCGTACGTCGTCTCGTCCCAAACTTGTGGTAAAGGGGTGGGCGGTTACGTCCATTCGTCCCCGGTCCATGTCGTATCCCAGGTCTTTGAGCACACGAAGACCAAAGGCTTCCTGGGACGCTAGGGGGTAGGTCCGCTGGAGAAAGGAATCGTCGACCTGGGGGGCAGCAGCAATAGCCTTTACCAGGGGCACCAGGGCGGCTCGTAGATCTTTGAATACCTGGGTAACCTGGGCGGTCTTCATTCCCGGTTCGTAGGTGTCCAAAAGGGCGTCGTAGGGATGGTCCTCGTAGCCAACTACGTCGGCTTCCCGGCGTTTGAGGTCCACTAATTTTTCCAGGTAGGGCTGAAAGGACGCGAAGTCTCCAGCGTTTCTGGCCTTAGCCCACACACTTTGGGCGATTGTACCGGTCTGGGACAGCTCCATGACCAGATCTTCGGGGATTTTCGCTTCTCGAAAATGGTTCCGATATACCTTGCGGACCAGGGCTTTTTGGGTCTGCGATAGCCCCTTTGGGAGCTTAGAAGTTACATTTCCTAGGGCCTCTGCTCCGAGAAGCTTCTCGTCGGCTCCCAAGGTAGCGAGGGCATTGCCCAAGGTACTACCGGCCATGTGGTCGTGGGCGAGGCGACTCAGAAGGCTCGATTGCTCAGACTTTTCTTCTACCCCCTGCTCGGGCATGTAGGTCTCCTGGTCCCAGCTTATAGTCGCTCCAATGTGAGAGATAAGGGTTACTTCCTTGTCGATCTCTTGTACTTTCTCGATAGCCTTGGTTTGTTGTTCAGTCATAGACACCTCTGAAATCTGGTTTTTTTATGTAAATCGGTCATAGCAACGCAATGACCTGCGGGCGTCAACCTCGTGGAAATAATAGTTTCCAGAGGTGGGGACCTCTATTAACCCCTATTCGTAATCGGCTCAGGTTCTTAAGTCATTGCGGTGCAATGACCAACTTAGCTAGGAAATTGGATTATAGAGGTCCCCGAGCTATCCTCATAACACGTCCTTCTTTTGGATTTTTTCGTCGATCATGGCTTTAAACTCGTCGACCGAAAGTCCATCGATTCGGTCATTTTTGCGGGTCCGGACCGCCACGGTTCTACTTGCCAGTTCTTGTTCACCTACCACCAGCATGTAGGGTACCTTTTGAGCTTGATGAATTCGGATTTTATTGTTCATCCGCTCGTCTCCCAAATCGGCCAGAACTCGCCAACCTTCATTTTCCAGTTCTTTTGCCAGGGCCTGAGCCCCCTCGTAGAAAGCCGGGGCTACGGGAATAACCACCGCCTGAATCGGTGCAAGCCACACAGGCATCGCTCCACCGTAGTGCTCCAGTAGTATACCAATAAATCGCTCCAGAGAGCCAAGAACCGCTCGGTGGAGCATTACCGGGGTATGGCGGTTCCCATCTTCGCCGATGTACCCCGCATCCAGGCGTTCCTTCGAGGGCAGTTGGTAATCTACCTGGATTGTACCACACTGCCACTCTCGCCCCAGGGCGTCGACCAGGGTAAACTCAAGTTTCGGCCCGTAGAAGGCCCCTTCTCCAGGAGCGATTTCGTATTCCAGCCCCGCTTGTTTGCAGGCCTCGGCCAGGGCCCCCTCGGCCCGGTCCCAGGTTGCGTCGTCGCCTACTCGTTTTTCGGGGCGGGTAGAGAATTTTACGATAATGCTGGCCTCGTCAAAGCCCAGGTCTTTGTACATTCCCTTGAGTAACTCGACAAAGAGGGCTACCTCGGAGGAAATTTGTTCCTCGGTACAGAAAATGTGAGCGTCGTCTTGGACAAATCCCCTTACCCGCATAATTCCATGAAGGGCACCAGAGCTTTCGTTACGAACACAGGACCCAAATTCCGCCATTCGCAAGGGAAGATCCCGGTAGGACTTGAGCCCTTGACGGAAGATTTCGATGTGTCCCGGGCAGTTCATGGGTTTAAGGGCGAAGAGCCGTTTTTCGCTTTCGGTAACAAACATGTGCTCCTGGTACTTCTCCCAGTGGCCCGATCGATCCCATAGACTCTTGGGCATTACTGAGGGAGTGTGGACTTCTTGGTATCCTTGTCGACCGATGCTTTCTCGCACAAACTCCATTAGCAGGCGGTAAATAGTCCAACCGTTATGGTGCCAAAAAATTTGCCCCGGGTTGTCGTCCTCGAAATGAAAAAGGTCCAGCTCTCGACCAAGCCGACGATGATCCCTTTTTTCCAGTTCTTTGAGGTGATCTAAATACTCCCTCATCTCCTTTGGGTCTTCCCAGGCAGTGCCGTAGATGCGAGTGAGCATGGGATTATCGGAATTTCCTCGCCAATAGGCCCCGGCAATTCGTAGGAGCTTGAAGGCTTTCCAGTTCAGATCCTTGGTATTTTCGACGTGGGGCCCTCTACAGAGGTCGGTAAAGGTGTCGACGGTGAACAACGACACTTCTTCGTGTTCGGGAATAGCATCGACTAACTCGAGTTTGTAGGGCTGGTCATTGAACCGAGCCTTTGCCTGGTTTCGGGTAATAACCTCTTTGGTCATAGGATGTTTACCCTGAATAATCGCCCGCATGTGCTCCTCGATGGTTTCGAAGTCCTCTTCGGTAAGTTTTCGTGGAAGGTCGAAATCGTAGTAGAACCCGTTATCAATAGGGGGCCCAATTGCGATTTTTGCTTCGGGAAACATTCGTAGAACCGCTTCGGCCATGACGTGGGCAGTGGTATGGCGAATTTTGTAGAGGCGGTCGGCCTTTTCTTGGGCCTTTGGATCGAGGCTTGCTCTGGTACTCATTTCTGGCTCCTTTTCTGGCGTAAATATGAAAAAACCCCGGTCCTTTTGTCCTTGGCCCGGGCATTCCTTTTGGTTCCCTAAGGGAACTAAAGTCGCACACGTTGGCATAAGGACGAAAAGACCGGGGTTTCATTAAAACGGTGCTCTCCGCGGTACCACCTTATTTCCGGCACCGAAGTACCAGCTCTCTGTTCTTCTATCACGGGAAGACCCGGACTACCTTACTTTCCTAACACCCATCGACGGTGAGGATTTCCAGAGCCAGCTCGGGAGGGGTTTTCGCTGAGGTCTCCTTGGGTTCTTCCAGCCTAGGAACCCTTTTCTGGTAAGGAAAGACTATTCAACTACTCGTCTCCGTCGTCACTTTTCTCGTATTGTGAAAAGTATGAACCCAGGAGAAGTTTTTCGTCAAGGGGTACCCGATAGGGGCCACTTATCGTTGACTTATAAGAACAACCATACTTCGACTTTCTACCAGATAGTACCTCGTGCCTATCAATTGTTCTTCGTTCCCCGGTTCTCGAAAATCCTCGGGACTTGGTAGACTGGTATCGATTATCCGCGTCCAGTGCTGGCCTTTTGGAGGATCACACAGGGTAAAATACTGGTCGTAGAGTCCAGGATTGAAGAGCAGATAGAAATCCCAGTCATCCTTTTGGGAGTGAATTTCCTTCATGCTCCCGTCGATCCTACACGCTAAGAGGTTTTCCGAGCGATGCCAGTCAACTGCCTGGGCGAACTCGTTGTACCAGTTGATGTCGAGCACTTGGTTATTGCTCAAGTCTCTACCGACGTAGAACTCCTGCCGCTTGAGAACCGGGTGTTTCTTTCGTAGCTGAATGAGCAGTTGAGTAAAGCGTAGGATATCGGGGTGTTTCTGTTCGTAGTCGTAGTTGAGCCAGGCCAGTTCGGTGTCGTGACAGTAGGCATTGTTGTTACCATATTGGGTACGACGAATCTCATCTCCCGACAGAAGCATGGGAGTACCGGTCGAAAGAAGCAAGCTCGCCAAAAAGTTCTTTATTTGTCGCGTCCGGGTCAGGACAATGTTTGGGTCGTTGGTTTCACCCTCGTATCCATAATTATAACTATTATTGTTGTCGCTCCCATCTCGGTTTTCTTCCCCATTGGCATGGTTGTGTTTCGAGTTGTAGCTAACGAGATCGTTCAGAGTAAACCCATCGTGGGCGGTCAGGAAATTAATACTATGGTAGGGTTTCCTTCCGTCCCATTTGTAGAGGTCCGAGCTTCCAGACAAACGAGTAGCAAATTTGCTCACCTGGTGAGGATCGTTCCGCCAAAATGAACGCATTGTATCGCGAAACCGATCGTTCCATTCGCACCATCGACCCCCAGGAAAGGACCCGACCTGGTAAGCGCCCCCCGCATCCCATGCCTCGGCAATAATCTTGGTATCCCGAAGAACTGGGTCTTCGGCGATTCGGTCCAGCACTGGAGGATTTTCCATGAGGTTCCCGTACTCGTCCCGCCCAAGGATCGATCCCAAATCGAACCGAAACCCATCGACATGCATTTCTTGGACCCAGTATCGTAAAGAATCGATTATGAGTCCTCGCATTACCGGATGATTACAATTCAGAGTATTTCCGCACCCAGAAAAATTCATGTAGTACCGTCGATTATCCGGCGAGAGGAGGTAGTAGATTGAGTTGTCAATTCCTCTAAAACTCATGGTATGGCCCATTTGGTCACCTTCGCCAGTATGATTGAACACTATGTCAAGTATGAGCTCGATTCCTGCCTTATGAAGTTCGCGCACCATTTCCTTGAACTCATTTACTTGCTCACCCCTTTGGCCGTCGGCGGCGTAGGTAGCCTTTGGGGCAAAAAATGCCAAGGTACTGTAGCCCCAGTAATTGGTGAGGGGCTTGCCCGTTTCGGGATTCGAACGGTGGCTATACTCGTCTTCATCAAATTCTTGTATGGGAAGAAGCTCCAAGCTCGTAATGCCCAAGCGCTTTAAAGAGGGTATGAGCTCGATAATTCCCCTATAGGTCCCTGGATTTGCGACTCCCGCCGAAGGGTGTTTGGTTAAGCTGCGTACGTGAGCCTCGTAAATAATCGTTTCTTGAAGGGGGTAGTTGAGAGGTCTTGTCCCTTGCCAGTCAAAGTTTTCATCGTCCACCACAACACACTTCGGAAACCTCGATCCATCAAAAGTTTCCGACCGGGATAAGTCCTTCAGGGGACTGTTTGGATCGTAGCCAAGGGCCTGGTTCATCTCCCATTTTGAGTCGGCGGTGAGGGCTTTTGTGTAAGGATCTAACAGGAGCTTAAAGGGATTAAAACGGTGTCCTTGGTCTGGCTCGAAGGGCCCGTCCACCCGATATAAGTAAAGCTGCCCGGCTCCAATTCCGTGTATGAGGATATGCCAACAATCGCCGGTTCTATTGAGTTCGGGATCCAGGGGGATTTCGAGGGCTGGATCCGAATCGGCGCTATCTTCAAAGAGACAAAGGCTCACGGCTGTAGCGTGCCGGGAAAAGAGGGAAAATTGGGTACCGTGAACCGTAAGGTACGCTCCAAAGGGATACGCTTTACCCGGTCGGGTTTCGTAGGAGTTTCCCCTCCGGTCGACATAGACCGGACTTGCTACCGTTGATGAATTCATAGGTTTGAGGTCTCCTGTTTTAAAGATTCAATAAACCAGCCCAAGAGCTCAATAACTCGGCCCCGTTGTTCGGCGTGGACCCAGTGACCCGCTCCTTCAATGTAATCGATTTCTGCTCTTGGCGCGAAGGAAATTATGGCTTGCCTTACCCTTTCCCGAGGCTTCATGTACTCCGACAGCTCTCCCCCTATCCACAAAGCCGGCCCGTTGTACCCCAAAAGGGTTCCGGGCCAGGCCCGGAGTTCATCGTAAGCGGATCGAAGGCCCCCAAGGTCGAGGAACCAACGGGCGCCAGAGGAAGGATCAAATTCCAGGTTTTTCAGAAGAAAACCCCGCAATCCTGGATCTGGTATAGCCTTTGCCAAAACCGCCTGAGCTTGACCCCGGGAAGTTGTTTTCGACAAGTCCAGAGATTCTAAGGCCCTAAAGAGTTGGGTATGGGAATCGGGATACTCCAGGGGCGCAATGTCAACAACAATAAGGCCTTTCAACTGGGCAAAGTGAGGAAATCTACCCCTATCGGCCAAGGTCATGGCGATCTTCCCTCCTAGGGAGTGACCGAGAAGGTACACCGGACCAGATACAAGGGAAGAAATTGCCTGGTACGCTGCCTGGGCAAAATTCTCGTAGGTGTAGGAGCCCAACCGGCCGCTCCCTCCATGACCGGGTAAATCAAAGGACAACACTCGTAAGTCGAGACCTCGAGCGATCGAGTTCCAGTTATCCGCCATACCAAAGAGTCCATGGAAAATTACAAGGGTTGGCGATTGAGGGAAACTATTGGAACTTTCGTAAGAAAGATAAGCAAGCTGAGGATTGGTCGTGGTTAGGCATTTTTCCAACATATCGATTAGAGTATACCGGGAAGAGGACAAAAAAAATCCCCCGGAACGCAATATTCCGAGGGAATTTTATGAGATAAAACTAGGCCTTAGCCGGTCCTTTCTTGACCACTGGTTTCTTTCCAGTCTCTTCTTTCCTCTTTGCTCGATTCTTTAGAACCTTTACTATTCCGTAGAATGAAGGACTAGCAATAAAGATCGAACTATAGGTACCGACAACGATGCCTACTATCAAGGCCAACGCAAAGTCTTGGATCTGACCGGTAGTAAAGATATACACCGATACCACGGCGATAAGGGTAGTCAAACTGGTAATAAGGGTTCGGCTCATACTCTGGGTTATCGAACCATCGATAACAACCTGAAGCTTCGACTCACCCATGACTAACTCGTTTTCCCGAATCCGGTCGAAGATAACAATAGTATCATTCAGAGAGTATCCTACTATAGTCAGCACCGCAGCGATGGTCGCAGAGGTAACCTCTACCTGAAAAAGCCCGATGAAACCAATCATAAAAAGAACGTCGTGGACCAGAGCCAAGATTGCCGCTCCGGCATAGGCGAAACGAAATCGAATCCACAGGTACAGAAGGACCAACGACATAGCCAAGGTGACCAGGCTAATAGCCTGGGTCGTCAGGTCGGCGCTAAAACGAGGACCAACGTACGATCGCTCCAGGACGGTTACTGCACCAGCTCCAAGGACCGAGTTTAGAGTTTGGAGGATTTCGCTCCCAACCGTGTCCTCGAAGTTGTCGATAGAACCGTTATCCCGGACGCGAATAGAGAAATTCTGTTCTGCCGGTGGACCTATGACCTGGACTTCCGCACCAACTCCCCCAACCTCGGTTAAGGCTGAACGAACTTGGCCAATCTCGACCTGAATTCGTGAGGGATTAATTTCGACCCGTTGACTGAGTCCCGCTTGAAAGTCGATACCGAGATTGAAACCCCCGAGGGCTATAGTTCCGGCTAAACTCCCGACAATGAGAAATGCCGACAAGATGAGGGCCACTCGGGTATATTTTGAGAATTCAATTATCTTGGTCATTATTTCAGCCTCCAGGCGATGCTCAGAGTATTACGCTTCAGAACATCGGTACCGAAGTCGTACAAGAGCCGAGTTACGAAGAGGGCCGAGAATACGGAGAATACGATACCGACCGCAAGGGTAACCGCAAAACCCTGTACCGGACCGGTTCCGAGGTAACTCAGGAATAAGGCCGCTATAAAGGTCGTAAGGTTTGCGTCCATAATGGTCCAAAAGGCCTTTTTGTATCCCGCATGAATCGACGCTGCTGCGCTCTTTCCAAGGCGATACTCTTCTTTAATCCGCTCAAAAATAATTACGTTCGCGTCTACGGCCATACCTACAGTAAGGATTAGACCGGCGATCGAGGTTAAGGTAAGGGTAAGGTTGAAGGCAGATAAAGTCGCTATAATCATAAAGAAATTGACGACCAAGCCAGTTGAAGCAACCAATCCCCCACCAAGGTAGTAGGCGATAATGAAGATAATAACCCCAATGAGGCCGACGATAATTGCCTGAACCCCTGCACTAATAGCGTCTTCGCCGAGACTCGCTCCGACGGTTTGTAGACTAATAATTTCCAAATCTACCGGTAGGGCTGCGGTCCGAAGTACCCGGGCAATATTGTTCGACTCTTCGAGGGTAAATCCTCGAATCATGACGCTACTCCCCAGCTCTTCACTGATTGTGGCGTAGGCTCGCACCCGGCCATCCATAACTATTGCTAAGGGGGTACCGACGTTGTCCCGACTCATGATACGCATGAGCTCGCCACCTTCGGCATCGAGAACAAAATTGACCGTTGGTCGACCGGTTACATTGTCACTGCCAACGACCGCCTCTCGGATAAAGCTACCGTCCACAATAGATTCGGAATTCTCGCGAGTAACAATGTACGAAACAACCTGGTCTACCCCGTAGGTATCTCGCTGGACTACCGGCCGGATTTCGCTTCCTGCGGGTACAAAATCGGGCTGTTCGGTGGCGCCGGGAAACCAGTCCACATTGTTTCGACTTCTATAGTCGGCTAAAAAGGTCTGGAGTTGCTCAAAGGCTACCGAGTCGACCAGCTGTAAGTTCAAGCTTCCGCGGCCCATGAGAAACGCGTTTACCCGCTCGGGGTCTGCGTCTCCGGGTATTTCAACCAAAATTCGGTTTGTCCCTTCTTCCTTTCGGATTGAGGGCTCGGTTACACCAAACTGGTCTATCCGGTTATTGAGTATTTCAAGCGCGAGGTCTATCGCCTCCGAAAGTTCAGCTTCGGTAGGAGTCGAACCAATTCGGGCCGCGAGACTCTCTACATCCGCCTCGAGAAGAACTCGAATACCACCCGAAAGATCGAGTCCAAGTTGAATAATTCGACCCTTCTGATCTTTTAGGGCCAAGACTTCGTCTCGGTGATAGGCTTCGATATTCCGGGTTAACTCCCCAAGGTTACGATAGGTACCTACGACATCTCCAACGGTCCAGGTTCGGGGGACCTCTCTACCGGTAGCTCGAAGGGTAGACCGAACGTTGTCGAGAAAGTACGTAAACTTTGCTGGAAGGGGTTGATTAGGATCGGAACTGGCTAAACCCGACAACTCGAGAGCATCTCTACCGGCAATCTCCTGGGCATACAGCCGGACTTGATCCCGGGTACCCGAGGCGACAGCTTTCATATCTTCGGGAACAAAGAAATACCAGTTCACCGTAGGATACAGAAACGCTACCCCAATGCCGAGGACCAGCAATAAAACAAAAAATCGCAAACGCTTGCTCATGCTGTGTTCTCCGCTTTAGCGTAATATAGGATAAGGCCCCAAGAAAGTGGGGCCAGAAAAAGAACCGGTATCATTCGCCAATTATTCGGCGGCGGTCTCTTCTTCTTTTTCTTTTTTAGTTTCTTTCTTCGGTTCTTTCTTGTCGTCTTTTACTTCTACAATCGCCGAAACTGCACTTCGCACGAACTCGATTTTTGCGTTATCGTCAACTTTTACTACGACCGAGTCGTCTTTAATCGAAGCAATGACACCTCGAATTCCCCCAATAGTTTGTACCTTGTCACCCTTCTTGAGGGCTTCCAACATTTTTTGGGTTTCTTTTTGTTTTTTATTTTGTGGTCGAATAATTAAAAAATAAAAGATTGCAAAGACTGCACCGAAGGTAATGAGGGTAGGAACCATCGATTCCGCACCTGATCCGCCGGCCGGGGGGGCCAAAAGGGGTAAAAATCCATTTACTATTCTATTCATAGAGTGACATCCTTAAGAAATGATTTGCGAAAACTTAGCATAGGTGTATGGCTCGGTCAAGTTACAGCAGTAATACCTTGTGGATCTCCGCGGGGACCCGCTGAATTCCCAGGAGTCGCTTGGCATCTTCTTCGGTAAGATCCCGCTTGAAGACTTTCGATAAGGTATCGAGAACAGTAATCAACACATCTTTGCTACCGCTCTGTTCTGCCTCATAGAGGGCGGCGGCAAACGCCGCTCGGTACATGCCGTTCTCGAGAGCTTGGGATAAGGTCATTTTTTTCATAAGTCCTCGGACTTTTCTATCAACAACAGCGAGGGTACCCTGATACCCGACGGTCGCAGCAAAATCTTCTCGTTTAAGGGCCATAGAACCAGAGTATACCCATCTGGGGAAAAAGTGGGAAGACGAACAAGGCGCTCAAACAAAAAGGCTGCTCTCGGGAAGAGAACAGCCTTCTACTATAGGAAAGAAAACGATAGAGAACTGCGAAAGGGCGATTTTACATCATTCCCATTCCGCCGCCCATGCCGCCCATTCCACCACCGCCACCACCTACCGGCTCATCTTTCGATGGCAGGTCAGTAATAGCGCATTCGGTCGTGAGCAACAGACTAGAAATAGAGGCCGCATTTTGCAGTGCGCTTCGAGTAACCTTAGCGGGGTCAATGATTCCAGCCTTGAGCATGTCTACCCAATCCATGTTGTACGCGTCGAAACCAATACCTTTCTTCTCGTTTTTGGCCTTGTCGGCGATAATGCTTCCATCAAGACCTGCGTTTATTGCAATTTGTCGCATGGGCTCTTCAAGAGCTCGGAGTACGATTCGGAATCCCACTTTTTCCTCGTCGGTGAGGGAGGAAATATCGGTTTTGGTAATCGAAGGGAGAATTTGTACCAAGGTCAATCCACCACCGGGAATAATTCCTTCCTCGATTGCGGCTCGGGTAGCAGAGAGAGCGTCTTCGACCCGGTGTTTCTTTTCCTTCAGCTCTACCTCGGTAGCTGCACCAACGTTGATAACCGCAACCCCACCAGCTAGTTTAGCCAAGCGTTCCTGGAGCTTCTCGCGATCATAGTCACTGGTTGTATCTTCAATTTGAGCTTTAATTTGAGCAATTCGATCTTTGATGTCCGAAGCCTTACCTTCGCCGTTGATAATAGTGGTGTTTTCTTTATCAACTTTAATGTTCTTTGCCTTACCAAGCATGGAAAGGTCGGTATTCTCGAGCTTCATGCCTAGCTCATCGCTCACTACGGTACCACCGGTGAGGATTGCAATATCTTCGAGCATTGCTTTTCGGCGATCGCCAAAACCAGGGGCCTTTACCGCACATACACTTATGGTTCCCCGGATATTGTTCACTACCAAGGTAGCGAGGGCTTCTCCATCGACGTCTTCTGCGATAATGAGAAGAGGCTTGCCGGCTTGGGCAACCTTTTCTAGTACGGGAAGCAGATCTTTCATGCTCGAGATTTTCTTGTCGTGGATAAGGATCAGGGGATTCTCGAGCAGAGTCGTCATAGTGTCGCGGTTGGTCGCAAAATAGGGACTAAGATATCCCCGATCAAACTGCATTCCTTCGACAAAATCAACGGTCGTTTCGAGGGTCTTCGATTCCTCAACGGTAATAACTCCGTCCTTGCCAACTTTTTCCATGGCATTTGCAATTTCTTGTCCGATTTCTCGGTCGTTGTTAGCAGAGATCGAAGCAACTTGAGCAATTTCTTCCTTGTCTTTGATTTCTTTCGACGCTTTCTTAATTTCGGCAACCGCCATTTCAACCGCTCGGTCGATTCCCCGCTTGATACCCATGGGATTATTTCCAGCGGCTACGGCCTTAATACCCTCTTTTACAATGCTGTAAGCGAGGACGGTTGCGGTGGTAGTACCGTCACCAGCGACGTCGTTTGTCTTGGTTGCAACTTCCTTCAGAAGCTGAGCACCCATGTTCTCGTAGGGATCCTCGAGTTCGATTTCTTTCGCTACCGAAACACCATCTTTGGTGACCGTAGGAGCACCGAACTTCTTGTCCAACAGGACATTCCGACCCTTGGGACCAAGAGTAACCTTTACCGCGCTGGAGAGAACTTCAACTCCCCGCAGAAGCGACCGGCGTGCCTCTTCATTAAACTGCAGCTGTTTAGCCATACGTAAAACCCTTCCTTTTCCTTTTAGGTTTGGTTGAGATTTTTTCTCCCTAGAATCTGTCGGATTCTTTGGGAGTCCTTACCATGAATGTGTGCGATTTCATGGATAAAATACTAAAACGGGCCCAAAGGATCAAGAAAATTCTTTTGTAAAGCTGTCGCTTCTTATAGAATAGTGCAAATGAACAATTCAGGAAGCCCAAACGCTTCATTAGTCATCCAGTTTGGTCCTTCCAAGGATTCTTGTGGGGTATTAGAACATCTTCTTCAAAACGGCGACCGGCTGCCTGGATGCCCAACCCTCATCTTTCCCTTGGCTTGGATAGAACAAAACAGGAAAGTGAACCCACCCTTCCCACGTTTAACGAAAGAGGGAATCGAAAAATTCTACTCCGCCATCGAGAACGAGATCTTTCGCTATGCACCCTTGGGATACTCTGGAGCCCCGGAACAAGAACTTTCGGGGAATCTCCTAGCCTTTGATCGGGATATGGTAGCAAAAAACCTTTCGGATCTTTCCCTTTTTCCTTCGAATAATGGCCCCCCTATTATTTGGCCACGTCAGCCCGATTTTTTTCGGCCATGGCCCCATGATTCGACAACCGGAAATTATTGCCTTATTGGTTTCAGCGGGACAACGGACCACAAGATCGGAGTACTTCAGACTCCCGATCTTCGTCCCAAGAAAATCCTTCTTGCCCCTTTTCCTCCAACTGTCTCTAAAAAAGTACAGAATAACCAGGTATTTCTATGGGAGATATCGGATATCGAAAGCTTAGATAGGGGATTCGATTTTTTCTCATGGGTGAACAAGCAAGAGTTGCGATGGGACACCTTGTCAAAGGTTATCTCCGAAGCCGACGGATGGAATGGGGGGACTCTTGAATCCATTCTCTTTACCCCCGGGTGGAGGGATCATCCTTGTCGAACCCATGTCATTTTTTGCGAATCTTCCAAGCAAAAAATGAGTCGTCAATCGCTATTTCAGCAACTTGGAGCCTTTTCACGCTCCTGTGCCCTGGAATCCTTACCCCACAAAAATCCTCCCTCTTCTCCCGATCGGGAGCTGGTAGCAAGCATGTTAGGGAGTGCTACCCTAGTTGGCGAAACTCTTGAAGCAACCTTCGAGGAGGGACTTCTTATTCAAATGCGCGGCACCTTCGGTGGCACTCGTGGTATGGGAGTTCGGTCTCCAGGGATGATTATAGAAAATCGAAAGCTCTATTGGACGATTGAAAGCGCATTTTCTTTCGAGACCCAAAAATCTCGGGGCCTTCGCCAAATCTCTGTACTCACAAGCGAGCTCTTCACCCTAGGAGGTCGAGCAGTTACCGATTACATTTTCTACGACAATCATCCCGGACTTGTAGTCGATATTCGGATTCAGTATCCGTGGATTGAAAAGTCCTTTACGGTCGAACGGTTTTTGCCTTGGACCTTAGAAATATGGCAGTACGCCCAGGATAGAGCACCAACCGTTAGCCAAATCCTCCCGGAGAGTAGCCAACCATACCCAACCCAAGGGTATTTTAAAAAGCCAGAAAAGAATTCTTCGTGGCTATCGAACGTCCTTGGATATCGGCGAAACCTACCTATGGCTCAGCTATCAATTCCCGGCTCTGCTTGGGATATTCCCTGTCAGGAAGGAAACTTACGCATTCGCAGGGCCGAGACCCTCTTGTATCCCGAAATGGTCCTGCCTGGCTCGTTTTTCCTTCAGCATCACAGAGACACTCTTTCGTTAACCCTCTGTCCAACAAGAAATTATTCTTCAATTTCTTCTACCAGCTTACAAGGAATTCATGAACATTTTGCCCTCGTAATTTACGACCCCGAGTTCGAGAAAGATATAAAGGTAATTTTAGATCGAGAGCTCAGAACCCAAGTCTATCCACCCTGGATGGTCAGGGGATAGAATCGGATGCTAACCTCAAACTCCCTGTAAAGTAGGCTTTTCGCCCACTCGCCGGAACGTCTAAAAGCACTTCCCCGGCTTCGCCTAGTCCAACCAGGGTGCCTCGAACCCCGGGAGGCTCCAAAACCACCACTTTTCCTCGGTACGCCAGACGCAAGGTTACTGAAGCCCGCCAGTGGAGGTCGTGTAGCGATTGGTGGAGCCGCTGCAAGTAGGCCTGGGCAAAATCCCGAGGACCCGGAATGTTTGGTACCGGCTCCCCCCATCTCTGAGCCCAGATTCGAGCTTCGGTTGCCAAACTGGTTGCTTCCCGAGGATTTGTTACCTCGGTAAACCTGGGTCGGTTGAGATTTTCTGGAGCCCCCCGAAGATTGAGCCCCAGACCGATGAGGTGACCTGCAGGCCCGAGATTTTCGATGAGAATTCCGCCAGCTTTCCGGTCGGAAAAAAAAATGTCGTTTGGCCATTTGAGAGTGACAGGAAGTTCGAGAGACTCTTCGATAGTGCGGGCCACGGCCAGACCCACCCGCAAAGAAAGGGGAGGCATGACTGTGAATTGGGGGCCTAACCAAAGGGTGGAGAGAAATGCAGCCCCTGGAACATCGACCCAGGACTTTTTTCCCTGCCTGCCTCGACCTTGGGTCTGATGGCCCGTAAGGACCATCAGACCCCGGCCCTCGGGCTTCTCGGCAATAAGGTCTCGAGCGAGATCCATTGTGGAAGGGCATTCCGAAATCCAGTAGACCGGAATAAAAAATGGATTCGGAATCTCAATAGGTTCCAGAAATAGGCTCAAAAACGACCGCTCCCTTTTTGGAATCAAACCGGATTATTACCCGATTAAGATTTTTGGGGACTAAAAATTGGTTGTCGCCGATTTGAATACTTACCCCGGTGTAGAGAGTCCCTCGAACGAGAAGCATTGCTTCGGTGTTAACCACGAGGTTGGGGAGCAACTCACCAATTTGCTCATTCGCCTGGGCTTCTTTTTCCGAAAGCTCTTGGATTCGGGCAATGATCTTTTTATCACTGGATTGAGCCCCATCTCTGGCGAGGGTCATTTTTTCGGTGATTACGGTTTGGTGAACTGCCCTAAAATGCTCAATCTTGCGGCGAGTCACGAAATCAACCCCAAGAATGACTTCGGTACTTAAACCTACAGTATTTCCGAGGTTGAAAGTATCAATTTGATCACGAACAACGTAGAGGCCCCCGACGATTCGTCCCCGATCGCCGGTTTGGAGTCGAGCATTCGAGAATATTTGGGAGTTCATTATTCCCGAAACAACGGTAATGGCACCAAGGGTATCGACATTACAGTTCTCGATAAATTTTGCCTGGATAGTATTTTTTGTACGAAGCTGGGCCTGTCCTCGACCAATAATACCTTCGGCAACTTCGAGGGGCCCACCGGAAAACACATCCCAACAGTCCAGAGTAGCAATCACTTGCAGCCCACCGCCGGCCCATACGCTAAAACGATCCTGGATTCGACCTTTAACAATTACATTTCCGGGAAAGCGAATATTCCCGGTCTTATACCCAACGTCCCCGCTAATCTCGAGGTTTGCCGAGACCCCAAAAGATTTTTCATTCCACACAAACCGGCCATCAAGGGTACTCACTAGGTGATTTTCTCGCTCTTCGACATTCGAGCCTGGCTCTAAGACCTTCACCTGTTTCGTTTCAAAGGGAACCATGTCTCCCCGAACCGTTGTCCCGAAGGACCCTTCTCTCGCGGGCCTTCGTACCGCCAACACCATGTTTCTTTTGACGATGAGGACCGAGCTCCGTTTTCGAAAGTCAATATTCCCTTGTTCACCCCTCGAAACCTCTTTGGATGAGGATGTCTCTCCAAGGTCGGGGGGTTTTATCTCGTCATCGGGAGCAAATCGGGGGTCTAGGGCACGAATTTTTGGATGATATATGAGCAAACTTGGGATGGCGGGGCGAGGAGGGGTACCCCGGGCTATGAGTAATTCATGGATAGTTTCTTTGTCCCGGGCGAATTTTTTTACCGCTGCATCTATTCGATCCCAGAGGATGCCGTGCCGAATTCCTTCAATATCTAGAATTTGCCGGACCTCGGCCATCTCCGGTGCGTAGTCGGGTTCTTGGTACCTTTGTCGCAGAGTTAAGTACCCGGACATTTGGTCATCGGAAACGGTAACATGTATCGGATGATCGGAAGGCTGCATAGATTTAGTCTACAACATAGGTGAAGTTTCTGCATGGACGGCTTGCAATACCCCCGGGAGAAATGTATATTCTTTCATAAATATGGTATATTTATGAAAGAACGATCTCAACGCCTGAAGGCAATACGGTCTACAATTCGTAGTAATCGTATAAGTAGTCAAGAGTCGCTTCTCGGCTTCTTAGAAGCTCAGGGGTTCTCCATAACCCAAGCAACTCTCTCCCGCGACCTCAAGCTTCTCAAGGTAGGAAAAGTAAGTAAAGGTCCCGATGGGTACTTTTACTCTCTCCCCAGCGAAGAGGAACGGCGAGAATCCGAGCGGTCGTATTTACAGGACTTTCAGCGGGGGTATGTGGGTTTAGAATTCTCTGCTAACCTGGGAATAATTCGAACCCTTCCGGGCCACGCCAACTCGGTAGCCTTGGCAATTGATAACATTCCGCTCAAAGAAATCTTGGGTACCGTAGCCGGGGACGATACGGTGTTGATCGTTCTTCGGGAAGGATACACCTCGCAGAATCTGATCGATCAACTCTCCCAACGAATTCCCGATTTTGAACCCTAGGAGGCAACTATGAAGGTTGCAATTCTTGGTACTACCGGGTACACGGGGCAAATTTTGCTACGCCTTCTTGCCCAACACCCATCGGTGGACCACATATTTCCCGTTTCTTCTTCCTCCTCAGGAACCCATCTTTTAGAACTAGACCCCGGGCTCGGCGATCGAGTCCTAGCAAAAACGAAAAAGTCCGGCGGACAATTGGTCGATATTTCTACTGCGGTGCAAGCCCATCCAGAGGTTGTGTTTGCGGCCCTGCCTCACCTCAAAAGCGCCGAGGTATGTTCTCCGTTTTTTGGAAGCTCGGTAGTTATCGATCTATCGGCAGATTTTCGAATCTCAGATCCCCAGATCTTTTTTGAGGCCTACAAACAAGCCCCGCCCCGGGAAGATCTCTTATCCCAGGCGGTGTACGGACTCACCGAATGGATGGAGGAACCCCTCCGAAGAGCAGACCTGATTGCAAATCCCGGGTGCTATCCTACGGCCACCCTCCTCCCCTTGTTGCCTCTGGTGAAGGCCGGCTGGATTGAGGGCGACATTATTGTAAACGCCTTGAGCGGAATTTCGGGGGCTGGCAAAAAGGCCTCAGAATACTTGCTCTTCTGCACTCGAACCGAAAATGTGAACGCTTACTCGCCTGGTCGAAGTCATCGACATACCCAAGAGATACAGCAGGAAGTCAATAGATGGGGCTCGGGCACTTCCTCGGTCTTTTTTACCCCCCATTTAGTCCCGATTAAACAAGGAATGGCGGTAACGAGTACCCTAAAACTTTCTAGGGGGATTTCGGATCGTGATATTGACAGAATTTACGATCGGGCCTATGAGGATCGACCTTGGGTCCGACGGACTACTTCAATTCCCCAAACAGCCCAGGTCCGTGGTACAAATCGATGCGATTTTTCTGTTCACCGGGACGGAGACCGGTTATTTCTTACCTCGGTTATCGATAACCTCTATAAGGGAGCCAGCGGTCAAGCTGTTCAGAATATGAACGTCCGCTTCGATCTTGAGCAGACCCTGGGATTACCCGATAGTGGGGACCTATGAGTAAACCGTATTTAGTAATAAAAATTGGGGGGAAACCAGCGGCCAATTTGGTCAGGCTTTTTGGGCTGCTTGAGGAAATTCTTTCGGTCCAAAAAGACTATTCACCGATTCTCATTCACGGCGGAGGAGCCGAGGTGACCGAACTCGGCAAGAAGCTTGGACTAGAAGCCAACTTTGTAAACGGAATTCGTATGACTACCCCCGACGAAATGGACGTGGTCGATATGGTGCTGGGGGGACTCATGAATACCCGGGTACTGCGCCAGGGTCGAAAAGCGGGGCTAAGGGTCGTAGGCATCTCGGGAGTCGACGGAGGACTGTGGACGGCGGAGTCAATAGGCCCAGACCCAAAGGGTACCCCGAATAGAACCGGGCGAATTCTGCAGCAAGACCCGTCTCTTATCTATTCCCTGTGTGCACTGGGCTTTGTGCCCATTATGAGTTCAATCGCCACCGATGCCCAAGGGCTGGGTTTGAATATTAATGCCGACGATGGAGCCCTTGCCCTTGCCGAATCACTCAAGGCGAAATACCTCGTCTTCATTTCGGACATTCCTGGAGTTCTCAAAGATAAACAGGTGATTCCAATCTTGACACCCCGTTCCATCGAGGAAGAAATAGCCCAGGGTATTATTCAAGGTGGCATGATACCGAAGGTTCGAGCCGCTGCCTCGGCCCTAGAACAGGGTGTAGGGGCGGTGAGCATTGGAAATTTTGAGAAAGTTGGCGACCTGGCGGCCCTTATACAAGGCACCCGAGGGACTCTTGTACGCCCCTCGGCAGATTAAAGAAGGAAATTCTATGAGCATGATTACAAATCCCCCCTTTCCGAATAATTATTCCAAAGAATTTTTGGTCCTCGATCATGGAAAAGGTAGCTACGTCTACGATACCGAAGGGAAAAGGTATCTCGATTTAGGTGGTGGAATTGCGGTAACTAGCTTCGGTCACGGAAACGAGGCAATCCTCAAGGCAGCCGTAAAGCAGATGAAACGATTGGTTCATGTTTCGAACCTCTACACTACCCAACCAACCTTGGATTTGGCCCAACGGCTCACCACTGCCAGCCCCCTACCGGAAGATCAGCCTTGGAGCCCCAAGATGCCTCGGAGTTATTTTTCGGCCGTCCACTTCGGTAATAGCGGTACCGAAGCCAACGAAGCAGCCCTCAAATACGCCCGGGTGTATGCCCAAAGAAAGACCAAATCGAATGGGCCAAAAATTTTAGCCTTTAAAAATGGATTCCACGGCCGAACCCTCGGAGCCCTGGCGGTTACCTACACTCCAAAGTATCGAGAACCCTACGAGCCTCTCATGGGTGGGGTTGAATTCCTGGACTTTAACGATGCAGCGGGGGTTCGCAAGAGCCTGTCTCGAGACTTTTGTGCGGTTATCGTTGAACCGGTTCAAGGAGAAGGGGGACTTACCCCTATGAGCTCAGATTTTGTTCGGGCCTTAGAAGAAACCTGCAAAAAACACGATGTACTCATAATTGCCGACGAAGTGCAAACGGGCCTTGGCCGGCTTGGTACCCTGTTTGCTAGCCAAATGATTGGCCTGACCCCGGATATAATTACCCTAGCAAAACCCCTGGCTGGAGGACTCCCTCTTTCGGCTACCTTGTTGCCAGAGAAAATAAACTCCTTGGTTCATACCGGTGATCATGGCACGACTTTCGGAGGTGGACCGGTGACAACCTCGGCAGGTATTGCGGTCTGGGATATTTTGAATAAACCAGGCTTCTTGACCAAAGTACAAAAGAAGGCGATTACCTTTAAGGTGGCCCTCGAAGACTTGGTTGAAAACTCTCCCCATTTGGTTTCGGTAAAGGGATTAGGAATGCTCCGAGGGGTTGAAATGAAGGAGGGGGAGAGAATCCCTGCCCTTTTGCAAAGGGCTCGGGAGGAGGGCCTTCTCTTGTTGCGTAGCGGCACCAATGTGCTGCGTATGGCCCCAGCATTAACTATTAAAAAAGAAGAATTATACGACGGAATACGAATACTACGCAGAATTTTGGAGGAACTCTAATGCAGCAGGTAAAGTGGATTCCCGGAGAAACCGGCGACCAGGCGGCCAGCGGGGCAACCAGCTCGGATCAACCCAGCAAGTCCAAGGAAATTAAAAAAATTGTCCTGGCCTATTCCGGAGGGCTCGATACTTCGATCATCATCCCCTGGCTTAAAGAGAACTACGGCAACCCCGAGATCGTTGGGGTCTGTGTCAACGTAGGTCAAGACGAAGACTGGGGGGCCATGGAAAAAAAGGCCCATGCCAGCGGAGCCAGTAAACTCTACATCATCGATGCCCGGGAAGAGTTCGCCAAAGATTATCTGTGGCCCATGCTTCGAGCCGGCGCAATTTACGAGGGCAAGTACCTGTTGGGAACGAGCATCGCCCGCCCCCTTCAGGCCAAGAAACAGGTCGAAATTGCCCTGGAAGAAAAAGCTGACGCCGTAGCCCACGGGTGCACAGGAAAGGGCAACGACCAGGTTCGTTTCGAACTTACTTACAAGGCCCTGGCTCCTCATTTGCATATTATTGCCCCCTGGCGAATCTGGGACATTCGCAGTCGAGAACAAGCAATCGATTATGCCCAGAAGCACCACATCCCAATCGGCAACATCAGCAAGAAAAACATTTATAGCCGAGACTGGAATATTTGGCATATGAGCCACGAAGGTGGAATTCTCGAAAACACCTGGAACCGGCCCGAAGAAGATATGTTTCTCTTGACCGTCGATCCCCGCAAGGCGCCAGACCAAGAAACTGAAATTACCGTGGAGTTTGAAAAGGGCTTTCCCGTTGGTATGAACGGCAAACCGATGAAACCCCTCGACCTTTTGGAAAAGTTGAACAAGATCGCCGGAGAAAATGGTGTCGGCCGGACAGACGTTGTAGAGACTCGGGTTGTAGGAATGAAGAGCCGGGGAGTCTACGAGACCCCTGCAGGAACCGTCCTCTATCGAGCTCTTCGGGAACTGGAAATGATTACCATGGATTTTGACACCCTGGGTATGAAGAACCAGATGGCCCTAAAATACGCCGACATTATCTATTCGGGCAAGTGGTTCACCCTCTTCCGAGACTCTATGGATGGATATATGGAACAGGCAGCTAAGTATTGTACCGGTAGCGTGCGGTTATCCCTCTACAAGGGGAATATCCAGGTTGTCGGCCGAAAGAGCCCGTTCAGCCTCTATATCGAGGACCTAGCCAGTTTTGGTGAGAGTGCCTACGATCATAGGGATGCCACAGGATTTATAAACTTGTACGGGCTTTCTACGGGAGTTCAGGCTCTGGTACATCAGAAGCGAAAAAACATCGAAGGCCCAGCCTTAGAAATGGCCGAAATGGCCGGATTCTCAAAAAAGTAGGTTTTCTGGCCTTGATGGTCGTAGCATCGCGATGGCTAAAAAGCCCAGGCCGATTTAGAACAAAGGGTTTTGGAGTCCCCATTCCAAACGAGGGTACCCGACAAATCGAAAAAAGGCTGTCCGCAAAGAGCAGACAGCCTTCTTTATTCGTATGGGTGATTCTTAGAACTTTACGTACCGAGTAGCAACAGCGGCCTTATACGCTTCTTGGAGTCCCAAGGCGTAGTGGGGGAAGTCACTGTAGGTTGCACCACTGACAGCGTCAGCAACTGCAAAAACTCGATCGGTTTCTTGGGAATATGCAGCAATGTTTGATTTCGCGTCTATTGCTGGGTTTGCAGCCAAGGTAATCTTCGTCTCAACCATGCGGGTTGCGGTGTAATCTGCAGTCGGGTTCGCTTTGAAGAACTCAAGAAGAGCTGCGTTATTGAACCGGTAACCAATACTACTTCCGCTGGTTGCCATGTAGACCGAGTTAGGATTTGCTTTGTCCATGTGCCCGTAGTGGACAGTCTGGCTTGCAGGTTTCCCAACGTTTACTCGGTTCCCCTCGATGGTGACGTTCACCAGGGTATCGTTACGGGCAGCTTCGGCATAGGCAGCGGACCGAATGGGGTTACCCATGAGACCTTCGAAGTCTCGCTCGTACTGACGAGTTGGTCGGGTAAATCCGTCGGCCCCTGGGGTGTACTGGAGCCAAGTAGCAATTCCCTCACGGGCATGGTAGATGTAGAACATGTACCCTTTTACTTGGGGATTAGGGTTGCTCAAGTTGGCCAATGGATCGGGTACTCGAACAACGGCTCCATCCACGAGGCTTTTGCCATCTTCGCTATTATGCTCGGCCCATCCGTTGGGTCCTTGCCATTCAGCCATTGAAGCAGAAACAACTTCGTTGTTTGCACCTACGGTTACGGTAGCTTCACCGATGTATCCGCCTTGGTGGGAGACATAGTAGTAGGTAGCCGTTGCAGAATCAGCGAGAGCTTCGCTGGTAGTTACGGCCGCTGGGGCTTCGGTTCCACAACTATATAGAACGAAGCTTGCTGCCAATAAAAATAAAATCGCTTTCTTCATCGTATCCTCCTGAGATATGGATACCCTATAGTTACACTAAAAAAGTTATGTGTCAATACAGCGTTTTAAATATTATTTTTAATTTTATTGTGAATGTTTTCACATTAATATTCTATGCATGCTATTATTTTCTATGCATAGACTCTTTCCTATTGAATTTGTTTAATATTAAAGATACCCAACGCCTTTTATATCCTTCTTCGATGCAATCGATCTTACTCTACCGTCAGATCATTTATGAAAGACTCGAACCAACTACGGGCAATCGCCAGATCTTCTCGGGACTTTATGAGATCCTCATCGATCCGGTTAATTTCGTCTTCGAGAGATAAAAGCCGGGTCAAGAAAACGTGCCCTTGGCTCGATTCTCGATCGACAGCTTCAAGGTTACTACGGATACGGGCCTGATTATTGACCGCTGCGGTTCGAGACTGGTTGAGCTGGGAAATTCGAACTTCTACAGCCTCTATTTCGCGTCGTAACTGGGCCGCTCGTTCTAAGGCTTGGGCAACAGCGGGGGTAATTGCCCCTTCGTTCAGATAGGCCAAGAAGGTTTCCGCGCGGGTCGAAAGAAGAACAATACTTTGTTCAAGAATTTGAAATTCTTTGACCAAAACGGATACACTCGGTCCCGGAGGCACTGGGAGTCCAAACCGATAGTGGGTAAGGGTTGCCTCCTCAAGGGTGATTCCATTAGTAGTGAAGGGCTCGAGAATTCGTGATGCATTACGGGGATGTTCCAAAATGAGAAACCTTGCCCTTTCTTCCCCGGGCTGTATCTCGTACTCAGTTTGATAGTCGACCCTACGCTCGATGCGAAGAACTCCTTGGTTAATGACTATTCGGGCCACCGTTTGGGTCTGCAAGGGCTGGACACCCACTCGTAGGCTTAGATCTTGGGCAAAGGTGATTATGCGATTCTCGTCCTTGCCCCAACTCTGAAGCAGCCCATCACCCGCATAGATACCGTTTTGGAAAAAGGTAACCGGGCCAGACGGTAGCCGGGAACCGGTAGTATTTTCTAACTGCACCCCAGCGTACGGGTGCACCGAGGAACTGCCGTAGGTATAAATACTCAAAAGGCGCCCGGGAATTTCTTGGGCTACCAGGGGGATGAGACCACTTTGGTGCCGGGGAATGGAAAGCTGTTCTTCCAGGACAAACTCATAGTTGTAGGCCCCTTCGTTTCCCTGGACTTGGGGCTGTACGCCCGAGGCTTCCAGAACCGGCGATGAGATAACCGGTGAACGGACAGCCCGAGGTGCGGTCGCCATGGCGGGGGCGGGAGCAGGTTCAAAAGCGTAGGATTCATCGGCGATGGCGCCCCGATCGTATGCCTGGGGTGCTATCTTCTCCTGGGCCTGAACCGCGACGACTGGCCGTTGGAGGTAGAGCGGGGTAGAAAGATCTTGAATAAACGAGACCGGGGATCCCGAAACTAACGACAATTGAACAGAATCCCAATCGACCTCCGAAGTATTTTCTACAATCGCCCAAGCCTGGAGATAGGAGTTGACCCCGGAAGCATCGGCATCGAAGTTTCCTAAATCAACCCGATAACTGGTCTTCCAAACAGGGGTCTCGGAAACAAAGGACACTCGAACCCTCCGGGTTCCCGAACCAGTGAACTGAATTCTGACAGGCTGGACATTTGAGTCCGACTGGGTGGCCAAGACATTCAGGGCCTGGGTCAGCTCTCGCTGGAGGGCCGGGTCGTCAAAGGCCAGCGATGTTACCTCGTCAAGGTAGAAGGTTTGTAGACCTCGGGAAGTTTGCAAGGTGAGTTCCTCCCTGCTTACACCTTCGGAATCCAGAACCGAACGAACCCCAATAATTGTTCCCGATACGGAGGGCCCGGTCGACGGATCGACTCGCACTCGTACCCCTCGAACTTGACGGAGAATGTCCGGGAGACCGGGATTGGTACTCAAATCGATCCGAAAACTCCCCAGGGTCCGCTCAAGAGGATCGATTCCAGGATAGACCACTGAAGAAATCTGTCCACCATCCAAGTCCCGAACGGTCATCGACTTAAGGACATCGTTGAGCTGGGAACGAGAAAATAGGAGGGTAAGCTCTTGGTCTCCCTCTACTTGACCAGAAAATTCAAAATACCCTACTCCGCTTGAGTAGAGGACGACCCGAGAAATGTCCACCTGAGCATCCTCTTTGACTCTCTCCACCGGTGCGGCGGAGCGGTTACCTCCACCAAAAATGGGAAACCCGAAGGCGAGAATCAACAAAAAGACCGCCAAAGGTCGAGGTTTTTTTATGTTCATGATGAAAGATCTCCTCCATACTAAGGGTAGCACTAATTGTACCCGATTCGTCCAAAAAAGACTGGAGGTGGGCAGGAAACCTATGGAAATTCATCAGATTCGATACTTTCTCGAGGTATACCGGAATAAGTCCTTTACCAAAGCGGCCAAAGAGTGCCACGTAAGCCAACCGAGCCTATCGGCCCAGATTCAAAAACTGGAGAGTGAACTCCGGGGCCCTCTCTTTCTCCGGGCCCGGGGTGGAATACTCTTAACCAACCGGGGAGAACTCTTCTTACCCAGAGCGATAGAAATTGAACACCAAACCGAAAAAGTTCGGGAAGAAATGGAACAATTAGATGGTTTAACCCGGGGCCGGGTCCGCCTGGGATGTCTGCCCACCACCGGAGCCTACGTATTGCCAGAAATATTGGCCTACTTTCACGATACATACCCGGGAATTAGGGTCGAACTATGGGAAGAAAGTTCCCCCGGTTTGGCCCGGGCCCTGTTGGGATTAGAAATTGATGGGGCAATTCTTGACGAGGCAGGACTGACCGATGGGCTGGTAGGGGAAACACTGTTTACCGAACCCCTCTATTTGGCGGTCCCTCCGGACCATCGACTATCGGGAGCCGGAGTTGTTGCCCTTTCGAGCCTGGCCGAAGAGCCCATAATCCTCATGAAACAAGGCCACGGATTCTCTACCATTGTCCGCCGAGCCCTCGAAGACGCGGGGGTAACCCCGAGGGTAGTCTATGAAAGTGCAGAAATCGAAACCGTCCAGGGCCTGGTAGCCGCGGGACTTGGAATAAGCCTGGTTCCCCGGATGATTCGTAAGGCCTGGGGCGTTGCCTACCTCGAAATTGCTCCCCCTACTCCCTCAAGAACTCTTATTTTCGCCTATCGAGCGGGAACCCCTCGAGGACCGGCAGCGGTAGCCCTTGGGAACTCGATACTTCAACTCCTGCGGAGGGATATTGATAGAGCCGAAGGCCAAAAAAAGGAAGAACTGAAATAAGGTGGTCAAAGATATCCGATTGCAGTCGTTCGTGGGCTATCCACGCCTTTTCCCGGGTGAAAGCATAAAGCTCAATTGGCACCCCCATTGGAGTCGATTGTAATTGACGAACCATGCAGGTCATATCGTGGTTAATTCCCGGGTGTCTTTGAAGGTACTCGGATGCGTATTGGCGAAAAGTACCCAGGTTAGTGAGCCTCCGTCGACTAATGTCGCCATTTCTTCCACTTCCGGGGTTCACCTTTATGTCGGCGATTTTCTCTCGGATATAAGAGCCAAGAAGTTCAGCCGAGGCGAGTTTTTGAATTTGGGCTCGGCTAAGAAACGATATGCCCAAGGCATCGATAAACAAACTACGTTTCATCCGCCTACCTCCCCCTTCGCTCATTCCCCGCCAATTCTTGAAACTATCCGAAATGAGGGCGTAGACCGGTATCGTAGTTATTGTCATGTCCCAGTTTTGTACCATTACGGTTTGAAGGGTAATATCGATGACTTCTCCGTCCGCTCCGTACTTTGGCATTTCGATCCAGTCTCCGAGGCGGACCATGTCGTTAGACGAAAGTTGAACCCCCGAGACCAGTCCTAAGAGGGTATCTTTGAAAAGCAACAAGATAACTGCACTCATCGCTCCGAATCCCGATAGGATAGCCAAGGGACTAATATCGAGCATTGCAGTTACCAGGAGTATTGCCCCAAGAATGAAAAGGAAAATCTTTACCAACTGAATGTAGCCCTTGATTGGCCGCTGCCGACTTACTGGATACGATTCGTATACTTTGTTGGCTCCATCGAGGATTACCCCTATCTTGACTACCAATAGACCGACGAATACTCCTTGGAGAGTACGGAGAATAAAGTCTCCAAATATGGTGCTACCAATTCCTACAAAGGGGGCAAGAAGGGAAATAATGAGCCAGGCAACCAACGGGGTTAGACGATTGAGCCCACCCTGTTCTACGAGAACATTCGCCCAAGGGATATTGCTCCGACGGACTATTGGGGTAACCACCCGGTTTAGGAGAAGCCTGGCTACCCCGCTACCTATTAGACCCAAAAGAATTACCCCCGTACCCAAGGTAATGTGAATTGTGAAATCAATAATGCCTTCAGAAAGCCCAAGTTGGCGGAAAAACTGACTGAGAAAATTTGACACCATACACGCTCCCTCTTGATTGGTTAGATTGCTGTTTCCCTAAGGAAAGGATAGGCTCCCTAGTATGGCCGGAGAATTTGATACCCTCAACCCCCATGTTCTGATAGAGGCGGTCGCTGAAGCCTATGAAATCGACCTAGACGGGACGATTGAGCCCTTCAATTCTTTTATAAATCGAGTCTACGGGCTGACCGATACGGATGGTGGAAGGTGGATTGTAAAATTTTATCGTCCCGGTCGATGGACCGTCGCGGGCATTGAAGAAGAACACGATCTGGTATTCGCCCTTGGAGAGGCAGAAGTTCCGGTGGTAATGCCCTTAGTAAACTCCCAAGGGTATAGCCTTCAGACCTTAGCTTACGGGGGAACGACCGGAGCCTTTGCCCTCTATCCCCGCCGAGCCGGCAGGACCTTCGACCCGACGAGGGAGGAGGACTTTATTCGACTTGGGAGCATTGTAGGGCGCCTTCACCGAACTTCTGCCACTATTTCGATGAATCACCGGATAGTGTATTCCCCTAAGGATGCAACGGATCGTTTCCTTAGGGAGCTGAAAAACTCTGGTGTTGTACACCCAGAAGTATCGGTTGAGTTTTTTGACCTCGCTAGTTCTTTGACCCATAGAGCCAGCAACATTTTTGATCGGGTAGCTCCCCGAATGGGCGCACTACATGGCGACGTCCACCGAGGTAATATCTTGGATCGGGGACCAGTCGAAGGTTTGCTTCTTTTCGATTTTGACGACTGTATGAAAGGACCAGCGGTCCAAGACCTATGGATGTTGGTTTCCGACCGGCTCCCCGAGGCCTGGACCGAGTGGCAACTTATTTTGGAAGGATACCGGCAATTTGTGCCCTTTAACGAGACCGAGTTGGAGTTGGTCGAGTCCCTGAGATTTATGCGGATGGTCTACTTCCTGGCCTGGCAAAATAGGCAACGGGGAGATTCGAAGTTTCAACAAGAAAACCCGGACTGGGGAGGCCGGGCTTTCTGGATTAAGGAACTGGAAGATTTACGCGACCAGGCCCAGTGGGTATAAAACTGGGCTGCCTAATCGTCTGAACTTAACCAAATTGACCGGAAATGTAGGCCTTGGTTTTGTCTTCTTTGGGATTGGCAAAGAGTTCCTTGGTAGCTCCAACCTCGACGATGAACCCGTTCAAGAAGAAGGCTGTTTGGTCCGAAACCCGGGCGGCCTGTTGCATGTTGTGGGTTACAATAATAATCGAATACCGCTCTTTGAGTTCAAGAATAAGCTCTTCGATTTTTGCGGTCGAAATGGGATCCAGGGCACTGGTTGGCTCGTCCATGAGAATCACATCCGGTTCTACGGCAATAGTCCGAGCGATACACAGACGCTGTTGTTGTCCCCCCGAAAGACTCAGGGCGTTTTGTCGCAGTTTTCCCTTTACCTCGTCCCAAAGGGCACAACGTTTGAGGCTTGTTTCAACCAAGGCGTCCATGTCTCCCCGAAAGCCGTTTATTCGGGCCCCCCAGGCGATATTCTCGTAGATGCTCTTGGGGAAAGGATTTGGTTTTTGGAATACCATTCCCACTCGCCGACGAATTTCGACCGGGTCGACTTCGGGATTGTAGATATTTACATTTTCGAAGCTAACCTGACCAATGACCTTGGTATCTGGAATAAGGTCGTTCATACGATTGAGGCACCGTAACAGAGTACTTTTTCCACAACCCGAAGGACCGATGAGGGCCGTTACCTGCTTTATTTGAAAGTCTAAACTCACCTTGAAGAGAGCCTGAAAATCACCGTAGAAAAAATCCAGATCCTTGGTTTGCATCGCTAAGTTTGATTCCATACTTTTTACACTCTCCTCTCTTTTGCAATTCGATTCCTCATGATAATCGCGAAAGCGTTCATACTCAGCATGAGGATGAGTAAGACGATAATTGCCCCGGCGGCGATGTTACGGAACTGGCTTTGGGGACGGGCCGACCACTGATAAATTTGAATAGGCATGGTCGTAAATTTGGCAAAGAGCGACGCAGGGTCGAAGGTAACGAAGGTTGAAGCCCCTACGACAACGAGAGGTGCGGTTTCTCCCACAGCCCGGGAAATTGCCAGAATGGTACCGGTCAACACCCGTTCGAAGGATGCGGGCAGAACGTGGTGCCATACGGTTTGCCACTTGGTCGCCCCGACGGCGTAACTAGACTCCCGTAGACTTTTGGGGATAGCTTTGAGGGCCTCTCGAGAGTTAATGATAATGAGAGGGAGAATCAGCAAGGCCAAGGTAAGACCGGCCGAAATTATGGTTCGTCCGTTGGTCGTTTCGTCGACCGTGGGGTCGAACATAGCACCACTGGTAAAGGGAGCCATACCTCGAACGAACAAGGCCAAACCTAACAAACCGTAAATAATCGATGGAATACCGGCCAGGTTGTAGATGTTGACTTCGATGAGCCGATTGTACCAAGTTTTTTTGGTGGCGTACTCTTCCAGGTAGATAGCAGCGGCAACCCCCATAGGAAAGGCTACCACCATAACGATAAGAATCATCCATAACGATCCCAAGAGGGCCGTTCGAACCCCAGCAAACTGGGGGCTTGGATTTTGAGGACTAACAACAAACTCCCAGGAAACCCAACTACGAAAGGTAAGAGTCGTGAGGTCAGAGTCCGCAGCGACGGCTCGAATTTCGTTTTGTCGAAAAATGCTATCTTGTAGGGACCAAGCCTGGATAATTACCGGTTTAACTACTCGTTCTTCGACGAGATCGATAAGTTCGCGTTCCGATCGGTTAGCCAAAGGTTTTTCGGCGTTAAAACGGCGAACGAGACCGGCGGACTGGTATTCTTCAATTATTGCGATAAGACCAGCCTGATCTAGGTCGGCAAGGTTGCCCGAGGCTACCAGGTCGGCCGGTTCAACTTCGTTTTGAATTAACACAAATCCAAAGGCACCATTAAAAATGTTCAACAAAAGCACAATAAGCGAAAGAATTGCGATTCCCGTCGCCCCGTAGAAAGCTAACTGCCACACCTTCCCGGTTTGCCTCCGGCGATGGATGAGCGCGGCCAACTCTTCGTGGGTTCGGGCCATTGGATGGGTTTTTGTCTTACTCATTCGTAGACCTCCCGGTATTTTTCGACAATTCGGCGGCTAATATAGTTCAGGGAAAGGGTAATTAGGAACAAGACCAGACCCAAAGCAAAAATACTGTTGTAATCGATGGTATTGTAGCTAATGTCTCCGCCACTAATACGGACAATATACCCGGTAATGGTTTCGGCTCCTTTGAAAGGGTTCAGAGTCAGGTTCGAACCAGCGCCTGCAGCCAGGGCCACGATCATTGTTTCGCCAACGGCCCGAGAAAGAGCGACGATTATTGCCGCGGCAATGCCCGAAAAAGCCGCCGGTACGACTACGGCGATAGAGGTTTCCATCTTGGTGGCCCCCAAGGCAAAGGATGCTTCTCGAAGGCTTCGTGGTACCGCACTAAGGGCATCCTCGCCCATGGATGAAACCAGGGGGAGAATCAAAATACCCATTACAAGGCCAGCAGAGGCGGTGTTATAGACGTCGACCACGTTGTTTCCAAAAATATTCTGTAATAAGGGGGTCATGAAGGTAACGGCAAAGTACCCGTAGACAACAGTCGGAATTCCGGCTAAGACCTCGAGGATTGGTTTTAGGGTGCCTCGAACCCTTTCGGAGGCGTACTCCGATAGATAAATTGCAACCATGAGGCCGAGAGGGATTGCCACTAACATGGCGATAAAACTAGTCATGAGGGTAGCGCTGACCAAGGGTAAAATTCCAAACTCGCCAATCATGGGTTGCCACTGGTGGTCGGTAAAGAACTTCCACAAAGTTACCTCGGGATCTCCGAAAAAAAGCCAAGACTCTTTGGTGAGTTCGATGATAATGTAGGCCGTAATAAATACCGATATACCCGCCGCAACGAACAAGAGGCTCTGAATAACCTGTTCGTGAATACGGGGCTTCTTCTTGTAGGCCTCGGGCACAGACCCGGGGGCCATCGTTGGGGTTTCCATATATCTCCTCCGGATACAGAAAAAGGGAGGAGCAATTGCCCCTCCCTTGGGATTATACTTGGGACTTTGTACGTTTACAAAGGAGAGTCTTAGTACGCACCTTTCATAGCTTCAAGCCAGGCAGCCTTTGCGCCATTGATGGCAGCAACAGGAGCTTGGAAGTATCCAACGGCAAGCATAGCTTCGTTGGCGTTGTTGAGTACGTAGGCCAGGTAAGCGGCAACCTGAGGCTTAGACCGCATGATGTTGGCAGCAGAGTACATGAACAAGGGACGAGCTAAGGGATAGGTCCCGTTGTCAACATTGGCAGTATTTGCCTTCACACTGTCGATGTCGAGAATCTTCAGTCCTGCACCTTCGTTGGCGTAGTAAGCGTACCCAAAGAAACCAACAGCGTTAGGACTACCCTCAACACCTTGGACCAAGATGTTATCATCTTCGGAAAGTTGGAGGTTAGACGAAGCGAGCATCGGCGCAGGGTCTTTGCTGAAAACTTCTTCTACGAAGTACTCAAAGGTTCCACTGTCGGTACCGGGGATAAACTTAAGAATTGGTTGGTTAGGCCAAGCAGGATTAACGTCGCTCCAACGATCGGAGGTGAAAATCTTAGCCAGTTCTTCCATGGTGACATCGGTAGCCCAGGTGTTAGCAGAGTTTACAACCACAGCCAAGGCGTCGGTTCCAATTCGGAACTCGATAGCTGGTCGGCCAGCAGCAATAGCGGCGTCGATGGTCGATTGCTTGATCTTTGAGCTCGCATTCGATACGTCTGACTCGCCATTTACGAAACGCTCATAACCAGCACCGGATCCGATACTGTCGATGGTGATTTGGCCAGTGTAGCCTTCGTCTTCCAATTGGGCAGCGATCCACTCGGCAGCAGGGAATACGGTGGAGCTTCCGGCGGAAATAATATTACCTTCCATCTTCAATACATCTACCTGGGGGAAACTACCGTTATCGATAACCCAAGCAAAAGGTCCGTCATTTTCTGCGGCCATCGGAGCTGCAGGAGCAGCTTGGCTACCACCGGCAAACATCATACCGGCAACCAACAAGAGAGCAAGAATAGCAAGTGCTTTCTTCATAATTCATCCTCCTTCGGGATTCTTGAACGTCTGTTCGCTGGGAGGTTACTAGACCTTCGTTAAAATCCTGTTAAACGAAAAATATTTTTGTATTTTTTTGGGGACTTCTGGAATCTCATTTTTTGTGACTTTGACGCCGAGGGTCCCTTTTCCCTGTTGTTCTCTCTCACCCTCATGAGTATTCTGTGGACAGGAGAAGTTACATTGAAAAAGCATACCTATACGCTCATTTCTTTGTTTGTTTTGGCCGGCCCTTTGGCCATGAGTTTTGATTCCAAGGTGTACTTTATCCAGTACCTGCCGGCCATTTTGGTTGCTACCCTGACCGTCGGTGCTCTCTATATCCTCTGGGATACAATTGTCACCCGGCAGGGGCATTGGTGGTTCAACGACGAGTTTGTGGGTTCGGTTCGAATTCTCCACCTGCCCGTGGGTGAGTGGCTGTTCTTTCTGGTCGTCCCCTACGCCACAATTTTTATTTTTGAGGTAGTCGAGGCCTATTTTGGTCACGGGGTTCCCCAACCCGAGTTGTGGTGGGTTCAAGCTCTTTTGGCCCTACCCTTTTTTGGGTTGATTTTTCCTTTTCGCCAACGGGGGTATACCCGACTATCTGCCGGCTCGGCGGGGGTATTTCTGGTGGTATCGGCTTTCTTGGCCCCGGGGATTTTATGGTCGGTCAGCTTTTGGCAGGCAATTGGTCTCTCTTTTGTAGCCTTTGGTCTGGTGAACGGCATTTACACCGCCCTTCCGACAATTTTTTATAGCCCCCAGGCTACTACGGGTGTCCGGGTCGGACCCATTCCCGCCGAGGACTTTTTGTACAACCTTTCCTACATTGGCCTTACCTTTACGGTGTATTTGTTTACCAAGGGTCTTCTCGGTTTATGAAGGATGATTTTTCTGGTCGGGACCAGGTCTTTGCCAATCCGGTGGAGCCCGGGCCCTTTGCCTTTAACGACCAGGTAGCCCGGGTTTTTCCCGATATGATTACCCGCTCGGTGCCAGGTTACGCCGATATACTGCAGGGCATAGGCCTGTTTGCCCGACGCTACGTCCAACCCCACACCCGGGTTTACGACCTGGGTGCCAGTCTGGGGGCGGCCACCTTCGAAATGCGCCACAACATTTCGGTGACCGGGGTGGAAATTATCGCCGTAGACAATAGCCCGGCCATGACCTCCCGGTTAACTGCAGCGGTGAACCAGGACCCTTCGGTGGCCCCGGTCCGGGTTCGGACCGAGAGTATTACCGACACGGTTCTGTCTTCGGCCTCGATGGTAGTCCTCAATTTTACCCTCCAGTTTTTGGCCCCCGAACTTCGTCTGCCCCTGTTAGGGCGAATTTACAAGGGCCTAGTTCCCGGGGGTATTTTGATTCTGTCGGAAAAAATCAGCTATGCTCAACCATGGGAGCAAGAATTTTTGACCGAAATCCACTGGGATTTTAAGCGCAAGCAAGGATACAGCGATCTCGAAATCGCCCAAAAACGTCAAGCCTTGGAGAATGTGCTAGTTCCTTGGACCGCCGAGGAACATCGCGAGGCCCTGGCGACTGCGGGGTTTGGGCAGGTGTCCCAGTGGTATGGGTTCTTCCAGTTTGTCAGCTTTGGGGCGGTGAAGGGGCAGGGTTAAATAAGCCACCAGGGGATTATTGAATTCTGCTGGTCCAGGGGCAAATACTCGGTGGCACAACAAATGACTCCCCCGGACCCTACCGGTACAATAGCTTTCCCTAAGACCCCGAAGGTTTTTATATCTTCTTTTTTGGGATGGGCGCTTTTTTTAATTTCCAGGGGATACAAACAGCCATCGACATCGAGAATCAGGTCGATTTCCCGTTTTTCTTTATCCCGGTAGTAGTACACTGGCGAAGTTTTCCCAGCGTTATACCAACTCTTTATTACCTCGCTGACGACAAAGGTTTCGAAAAAGGCTCCTGCCATAGCCCCGGCCTCGAGGGTGCCAGGGCTTGTCCACCGGGTAAGGTAGGCCGCCAAACCGGTATCCATAAAGTACAACTTGGGTGTCTTAATCATGCGGCTGAGGGAGTTAGTAAACCAGGGCTCGATGAGGGCAACGATCCCGGAAGATACGAGAATAGAGAGCCATTTCTTTGCCGTCGGCTGGCTAATACCTACATCGCGAGCCAGGTCGGCATACTGAAGTAGTTGGCCCGTCCGAGCTGCGGTGGCAGTGAGGAATCGCAGGAACGACAACTCGTCGCCAATCTGGGACAGATCCTTAATATCCCTCTGAAGGTAGGTTTGCACGTAGGACGAATAATACTGCTCAACCTCGGGAGGATCTTTCTCGGCAAAGAAGACCGGAAGACTTCCTTGATAGATTGCTACGAAACCTTCCATCAATTTCTTGGGTTGATGTTCGTTCCTCGCCCCGGATAAATGCTCTTTCGTCGGAAGGAAGGGACTACTTTCTCGACCTTCGATTTCGGACTGGGAAAGACCTAGGAGACGGACTACAGCGACCCTTCCGGCGAGGGACTCACTCACACCTTCCATGAGGTGGAACATTTGGGAACCCGTAAGCCAATACCCGCCCTTCGTAGAATTTCGGTCGACCCTCATTTTTATGTAGGGCAAAAGATTTGGCGCATACTGAATCTCATCAATAATGACCGGGGCTTCGAATCGCTCCAGAAAAAGCTCCGGATCTTCGAGGGCAAGTCTCCGCTGAAGGGGATCATCGAGGGTCACGTAGGTACGCCCGTCCTCTGCAAGGTGTTTGAGAAGGGTAGTCTTCCCTACCTGACGGGGCCCGGTTACCAAAAGGACCGGAAAACTTTTTACAATCTTACGAATAGTCGGTTCGATCGCCCGGGTCAAATACATACGACTATTGTAATTTTAGATTTTATTATAGTCAAGATCGGACGAATATTTCGAGTATTTTGGAAAAAGTTGAAGCCAAAAGAAGGTCATTGCGGTGCAATTTGGGTCGCTTCATCACCTCAGGCAAATTACTATTTCTCCTAAACGTCTATTCCCTGACCAATACTGGCTTTCTGTGTGTTTGCCCTGCCGTGAAGTTGACAAAAGGCATACGTGTAGCTAATTTGATCCATGAGGTTCAATTGGAATGAGGAGAAGAACAAACTCCTAAAGGCAGAAAGAAGCATTTCCTTTGAGCGTATCGTGGTCGCTATTGAGGAAGGTCATCTTCTTGATGTGGTTGATCACCCAAATATCGAGAAGTACAAAAAACAAAAGATTCTGATTGTAGATATAGAGGGATATGCGATCTGTGTTCCCTTTGTGGAAGAAGGTAAGGGGGACTTTTTCTTGAAGATACTATTTGCTAGCAGAAAGCATACGAAGCAGTTCAATTTGGAGAAAAAAAATGAACAAGCATGAAGAATCAGAACTAATCAATTCGGTGGAAGCCGGAGAATGGTCTTCTGTGTCCGATATCTCCTCGATGAAAGAAAGACTGATGAAAGCTGCTTCTGAAACAGGGCAAAAGGACTATAGAATCAATGTGAGGATTTCAAAACGAGACGTAGAAGCTTTGAAGACCAAAACACTCGAAGAAGGTATTCCTTATCAGACATTGGTCACCAGCATTCTCCATAAATATGTAACAGGTAGGATTACTGAGAAGAAGGAAGAGACAGTCGCTTAACAAAGTTAGTCTGATTTAATGTGGAAAATGTTGCAATTCTGATAGAGAAATTGCGAAATAATCCCAATGATTTCCGAGATTAAGGTCAGAGTAAGGTGGCGGGCAAAACGGCGATTCCATCCTTGCGACGATATGCCTCGGCATCCCGACTGGCACCAATCAGCTCGACCTCGTCGTTTGCTAATCAGATCCACCTCATGGCGCCCTCCGTGAAAACGCAAGTGGCTCACTTGGGCTTCTGCCCGTTGGGGAAAACCCGTACGCAGAGAGCCACATTAACTCATCCTCTATCTCCCTTGGCCGATACTTCAAAATCACCCCTACCATCAGGGTACACTACATTGTGCCAATAATCCGAAGCTATTACCGAAATTACGAGAAGATTCCCCCTAACCTACTGCCAACTTCGCAGTAGTGCACGATGGGCAGGCAACTTGCCTGTTTTCCACCGTTGTCTTTCCCCAATTGTCTCGGGGGTAAAAATCCTCTGATAATCTTTTTGTACTGTGACCAGTTTTGTCTCACACCCCCTGTAAGTTGGGTGTCGGCGACCTCTAAAAACCTTTGTTCTAAATCGGCCCGCGCTCTTAAGTCATTGCAGTGCAATGACCATCAAGGCCAAAAACTAGATTTTAGAGATGGTATGATTTACGTGGTTGGGCGGAAGGGGTTATCCTCAATCTGACGGGATTGGGGAGCCGGTAGTAGGTTGAGGGCACCGA
>JAACWS010000010.1 GCA_009991955.1 Spirochaetales bacterium | reverse complement strand
CGATCCAGGTATAGAAATCGACTACGACTTTGACTCGATCGTCGTCGATGGGAACGCTTACGGATCAGTTCAAATTAGGGGAGATGAAGGACAGGTACAGGTTCGGGGAGACATTTTTGCTTTCGAATCGGCTGTTGCGCTGTCGGAGTTTTCGGAAGCTGATAGAATGAATACGGTATCTGCGGATCAAACAACTGTAGATGTTGAGCTTATTTTTCGATCTGCCAGAGGGGTAGAGTTTTTCTGGCCTAGTCAGGAACTCCCAATTTTTCGTTCATTCGTCAATCCCCGGGAAGAACTGCTTTTACGGGTCAATACCGCTGATAATTCCTTCCTACTGAGAGGATCAATACCAGTTCGGGGCGGAGAAATATTCTATATCGATCGAAATTTCTATATTCGTGAAGGAAGCATTATTTTTAACGAAAGTGAAGACTTTTTCAATCCCCGGGTTACCCTGGATGCGGATAGCCGTGCAGTTTGGCAGGACCAACGTATAACCCTTAGTATCGAGGTTCAAGAAGACTACTTCTCTGAACTTCAACCGAGACTTTATTCAAATCCACCCCTCAATGCCGAAGCCCTTGCTTTTTTAGTCGGGGGCAATCTTTTTCCATCCGCGGGGGAACAAAATTATAACGTCCTTGGGGAAGCGTTATTTGTAACTACTGACATTGTCAGTCAATTTGGAATTCTTCGGGATTTTGAGAATCGGGTTCGTAACACTTTGGGTTTGGACTTGTTTTCAATCCGAACAGGGCTGTTCCAGAACATTCTTCGAGATATTGTTACCCCTGAAGCTGCCATAGAAACGGGACTAAATCCCTTCGGCCGGTATTTTCAAAATACGACAATACAAATAGGCAAAATTATTGGCGAAGACATGTTCTTGGAACTTCTGGTAGATATTAGCCAAACCGATCCCTTTTCAAATCTTCGGGCAAATAGTCTCGGACTATCATTGAATCCCGAATTTAGGATAGAATGGCAAACTCCGTTTGCATTAGTAGAGTGGAACTGGGCGCCTCGTAGCCCTGAAGATCTCTACGTTACGGATCACAAAATAACTTTTTCTTGGGAATTTACCCCTTGATGTGCGAAACATTTCGAAGGAGATTTGAATGATACAAACCTGGGCCCGCATTCTCTTATTTCTCATGGTTTCGTTTTGTCTTTTGCCTCTTTCTGCCCAGGATGCTGAAGACTGGTACGTTAATAAACCTATTGAAGATATTCGGTTCACAAATTTGAGCCGGGTGACCCAGAATGACTTAGATTCGGTCGTTGCTCCCTTTCGTGGAATGATTTTTACGGAGACGGTATTCCAAGACCTTCAACGGCGATTGTACGCTTTAGACTATTTTGAGTACCTTTTGCCTTTGCCAATTCCTACTAACGATCAGAAAAGCGGTGTAATTCTCGAGTTCGAAGTGCTAGAAAGGCCGGTTATTGGTTCGATCGAGTTCGCAGGGATGCGAAGGATTCGAGAAAATCAACTGCGAGACGTTGTTTTAGGAAAAATTGGCGATGTATATTCCCTTCCAAGAATTCGTACCGATCGGGAATCTCTGATGAATCACTACAAAAGCAAAGGATATCCCCAAGCTCAGGTTGACTTTGAAATTAGTGACCTGGACAACGGAGACAAGAGAATTCAGTTCACTATTGTAGAAGGTCCTCAAACCACCGTTCGAAAAATACAGTTCCAAGGTAATGGATTTGGAACGAGCAGTGCACTCAAAGCCCGCTTAAGTAGTAAAGAACAAGCGCTCTTTAACTCCGGCCTATTTCAAGAAAACCTTTTGGCTGCGGACCAAGAAGCGATCATAACCTTCTACGAAGAGAATGGGTTTGTTGACGCCGAAGTTTTGGACGTCCAGACTGAGGTTGAGCTTTCCGAGGATGGTTTGCAGTCGAGCGTCACGCTTACTTTCGTAATTAACGAGGGCCAAAGGTGGTCTTTCGGTGGTGTTGAATTTATTGGGAACGAAATTTTTAGCGATGAAACTCTTGGCGAATCGATACTTCTCCAACCCGGGGATATTCTAGATCTGGTAAAACTTCGTACGAGCCTTCAGCAGGTTGTCGACGTCTACTACCAAAACGGGTATTTCAATAACCAAATCGACTTTCAAGAGACCCGGAACGAAGACTTTCTTTCCCTTTCCTATTCGATAGGTATCGTCGAGCAAGCCAGATCCTATATCGAAAATATTATAATCCGTGGGAACGAAAAGACAAAGGATCGAGTAATCCGGCGAGAACTTCCTTTCGAGACCGGGGACGTATTTAGTGCTTCGCGGATCCGTGAAGGACTGCTGAATGTGTTCAATCTTCAATACTTTGAGGGAGTTCCCGTCATTGAAACCCCTGAAGGATCTCAACCGGAACTTCGGGATGTCATCATAACCGTCGAAGAGGCTAGGACCCTCGATGTTCGAGGTGGATTCTCGGTAGGTGGAGAAGGATTCCCCTTGGCCATTATCGCAAGCGTCTCGGACATAAATTTTTTGGGAAACGGGCAGAACCTCGGAGTACAGCTGAATCTCAGTTCCCTTACCCAGTCGATTACTGCAAACTTCTCGAATAATTACCTGTTTGGTGACCGAATCGGGGGGGGTATAAGTCTGACGTTGGATAGGAGTCTGAAACAAGACGTACCTCAAGACTTTTTGGGCCCGGTTTTTTTTGGCAGTACCTTTGTACCTGATCCTTATTCTAGCGAAGCGGAGTATTTGGCTGCTGGTGGTCTGGCGAGTATCCCTGACGAGTACCTGATGGAGTACGTCGAATGGAGACTTGGTCTTGGGTTTAACTTCAATATGAGGCGACGTTTTGCCCCTGGATGGCTCGGTTTAACGAGTAACATTCGCACTAGCTTGAATTTTATTGAGTACGATTCAAATCTTTTCAGACCTGCGTCGGAGACTATACGAAATAACCTCGATGTGTTTACCCTCATTAATCAGTTAGGCGTTGGTGTTAGTCTAGACAACAGGGATGTGTTTTTTAACCCTTCCTCGGGGTACTATTTCAATCAGAATGTTCTGTTCACCGGAGGTTTTCTCTTTGGTAGCCGACACTACATTCGGACCGAAAGTACTGCCCAGGGGTTCTTTACCCTCTTTCATACGGGAGACGAACCGATTGGCAATTTCCGTCTTGTGTTGGCACTCAATTCAAATTTAACTTTCATGCTTCCCCAATTCTGGGTAGCAAATTCCGGGGCCACCTTCCAGCCTGGAACTGAATTATTGGCAATTAACGGTATGAATATTGCTAGGGGCTGGTCTCCAACCGAAGATGGGCGAAATAGCGGTGAGGCCCTCTGGAACAACTGGATCGAGCTACGAATGCCAATTGTGGAATCGGTGCTTTGGTCCGACACCTACGTGGAAGCCGTACGACTGTCTCTTGATCGGGAAGACATCTTTAGTGCTGGGGGAAACGGATGGATGTTTGGTTTTGGAACGGGCCTTCGGCTAGCAATTCCTCAGCTTCCCATAAGTCTTTTTCTTGCAAAAAGATTCGAGATCAGTGATAGTGGCTCGTTGATCTGGCAAGATGGAAATCTCTTCCCGGGAGAAGATGGAGAGGGGAAGGGGATTGACCTAATCTTTGCCATTAACTTCTTTAATTAACGAGATGGAGTTTGTATGAAACGTATTCTGCTTGGAGTTATGTCCATAGTTTTTGGTTTTTCTCTTTCTGCTCAGCAAATTACCACCGTTGGCGTAGTCGATACGGCCAGAATATACTCTACATATTTTTCCCAAAGTGCGGCAGTACGAGAGCTTGAGGATTTTCGTGCAGAGTTTCAGGCCGAACTAAATCGTCACGCCCAAGATCTTCGAAGTCTCCAGGAATCGAAGGTCGCGGCAGATTTACGGGGAGATTCCGAGACATCTCTCAGAATAGACGAAGAAATTTTCCAGAAAGCCCAGTTTATCCAAGACTTTCAAAGGATTCGTCAACGCCAACTCGAGCAGATGCAGAACAATCTAACCCAGTCGGATACCTTTTTGCGTGAGCTCCAGTCGGCTATAAGGCTCACGGCAGAATCTGAGGGTTTTACCGTTGTATTGGATGCGCGAAGTTCATCGCTCCAATGGTGGAGTTCGGAGGTAGATATTACCGATCGAGTTATTTCGCGTCTACGGGGGCGATAATCATTGCGTAAAGTAGTGTTGACGACTTTATTACTAGGAGTATTTTTTGGTCCATTGTTCGGCTGGAGTGGCTTCTTTGAGATCGTTAACCGTACCGGCTTTACGATCTACTGGATTTATGTGAGTCACGAGAGCGACAGCGAATGGGGAGAAGATAGGCTAGGACGAGAAGTTCTCCTCGATGGGGATGGGTTTACAGTCTTTCTCGAGGACTATCCGAACTCAGTATTCGATATTCGAGTCATAGACGAGGATAACGACTCGTATACTTACACGAACATGAACCTCGAACAGGATCCTGTACTACAGGTAGTTCTGGAAGACCTTGATCGGCGACGATAGATACAATCCTACTGGACTTTGAATGGTCGAAGTTCAATAGCCACACTGCCTTTTTCTACCCATAAAGAGATCATTCGGAGGTTTTCACCCGCTTGATTTGCTAAAGTTTTTGCTTCGTCAACGTGCCGGATGTCTTCTTTGCGAAATTCCAAGAATTTTTTCTGATTATCGAGTACACCGGTAACCAAAATGAGTCTTGATGAGTCCGAGGGATGTTTTCTCGGACTACCCAAAAATTCGATACAGTGTTTACGATAGGTTGTCGATTGGCGCATGGAGATTAATTCTTGAAGCGGTAAGATTGGTAACGAAAGAACTGTCATAGAATACCCCCACCCTCATTATAGTATTGGGCAGGTATTAACGCAAAAAATCTAAGACTTTTTCTGCATCCCGCAAAAAGAGGAGTTTTTTTTCATTACTTGGAATCAGGCTTAACTCTAGAGATTCCATTACCTGACCAGTTGGACGTGCCAAGCTTCCGAGAAGGGTAATTTGATTCCATCGGGGTAGATCGCGGCATGTGAGTCCAGTCGAGTCGGCATTCGTTACTTCGGTGATAAAAAGTTCCTCACTATTGCTCAATACGAGTGTCGCGGCTACGGAAACTAGGGTAGTATCCGTTTTTTTTTCTATGGATTCAGAGGGAAAAAAAACGGAATCGATTGAATTTACTAAGGTTAAACCGAGGGCCTGAATTTTGTTTTCTTCTTTAACGTCTACAGGAACTGCCGAAAAAAGAATTAGCTCGGTTTCAGAACTCAATAATTGATTAAAGATCTTCCAATGCCTTGGGTAATCCTGGATGTTTATGAATATTTTTTCGGGAGTTGTCGATGAAAGGGCATTGAGAGCGTCGATAACTTGACCGAAGTAGAGTACTTCACTGGTGGAATGGGAGGGAAGTGAGTTTCGAAGTTGTTCTTTCATTGGAGCGTCTAGGGTTAAACAAAAATATACTCGGTCAGCCATTCTACTCCGTGCCCTGATTATTCACGATATAGGAAGTAACGTACCAGATTCCATTTACTCTGGATAGATTATATTCAAACAACTTGACTTCAACAAAAGAGTCCATTTGGTAACGTTGTATTACTGATACCCTTGCGTTTGATTGGTCATAGGTTGTTCGCAAAATATCATATCGTAAAGGAATTTGGGAGATCGAGTTTTGAATAGTAGGCGCCCAAAGGATTTCTTCGAACTCTTGGAGTGCCTTAAATTGCTCTTGTTCGGAAAGTCGGCGAAACTGACTGTCTCTTCTTGGGTCCATGCGATACAGTGAACGCACATCTAAATAGAGAAAGAATCGTTCTCGTTGACTTTGCATTCGTGCTTGGAGAATGGTCGTAATAACTTGGTCTGGCGGAATAGGATTAGCTTGGAGGATCTGTTGGATATTTTGTTCGGCGGCTAGAACAACCCTCTGTTGTTCCTGGAACCCTGGACGAATTGCTAAAGTAAGTCTATTCGACGTATAACGGCCCATGGTCTGGGGTCCGACTAAATCTGGAAAAAAGTGGGCGCGAACTACGTATACGCCTTCGCTGATTTGACGATAAAGCCCGAGTTTTTCGATGAAGGAGAATTCTTCGCCTGGATTGAGGGAGACTTCCCGGTAGAAGACTCTTTCAACACTAGTTCGGGCCATGGTAAAGTTTTGGCTTGGTGGCTGGCTAATGTTTCGTAAATCAACGACATCAAATTCCAAGTTAAAAAGACGATTGTCGGCTAGGCGAAAGGTGAAAGGTTCTGGAGACTCATTTTTTATACTCAGGCGTATCTGAACATCGTCGCCAGGAAAATACATTTGTTGTTCGTAAAATTGAATCGAAAAAGAAATTTCGGGGGGAGTTTGGGCACTCAGCAGGGAAAAGAGCAAGAAAAACACCAATGCAGCGACATATCTACGAAATCTACCTGTGTTCACCCTTGGGTCCCCCTAGAAAAAATGGAATATAACCTATGAACTCAACATATTATCGGCAACTTTCGCAGAAATTAAAGAATCATCCTGACTTCAATGATTTCTTAACCAGTGTTCGAGGCAAAAATAATGGCTCGCCCTTGGGGCCCACCAATAGAAAGGACCTGGAGTCGGTTCTCAGTGGGATTCAAGGGAGTTTTTTCCCTTTTATTGTAGCTAGGCTCTTCGAGTTGGGGCAAAAGGGCCTTTTCATACTGTTGTCTACTGACAAAGAATGCGAACAGTTGCAGGACGATCTTAGAAGGCTGGATATTCCCTCGGAGATATGGCCTTGGTCGGGTACCGCACCCTACCAACCCCTGGGTGTGAACTCACCGGTCTTTGGCCAGCGTACTCATTTGTTGTCAAAGCTCATTCGAGATGAAGATTTTATCTTGATTTCTTCCCTCAGGGCGGCCAGTGGGCTACTTCCGCCTCCCAATGAATTCCGGCCCCATTTACGAAAATTCACCCTCGGACAGAAAATAGATCCGCAGAAATTTGCTTTGACTTTGACGGAAATCGGCTACATGCGAGTACCAAAAGTAACCGTCGCCGGAGAATTTGCCCTCCGGGGCGAGGTTCTCGATATAAGCTTACCCGGCTCGGAAGAAGGGGTGCGAATTGCTTTTGCTTACGACCAAATCGAGGATCTACGGTACTTTGATCCGGGAACTCAGTCTTCAACTCAAAAAATCCCGGAATTTAGCCTCTATCCTTTTAGAGAATGGTTATGGACCGAAGATTCCCGGGCCAGACTGGAGTCTAAGGTGAAGCTACTTCCGGAACTCCAAAAGGCCAAATCAGAAACCCTGCCATGGCATAATAATTCGGGTATCTTTGAGGGAGAGGAATTTTGGTATCCCCTTTCTTTTGAAGGTGCACCGGTCAACCTTTTGACCTATCTTCCCGACAACTGGACTTTTTTTCTCAAGGACTACGAGCGGCTACAGAACGCCGGGGAAACTATGGTGAAAGAATATGAAGGAATGTACAGAAAGGTCCGTCATGAGCATCCTGTACCCAGACCAGAGAGAATTTTGGCTCCCTTTACCAATCTGGAAAAAACTTTTCATCGAGTTGTCAGGATGCCCTTACTAAGGGATACCAAGGTCCCTGGAGATTCTCGATTCCATATATCTACCGAAGGACCCCGGTCCTTTTTTGGAAATATCCCCTTTCTAAAGGAAGAGTTGGCCGGCTTAAAAAAGAACGGCTATACTCTCTTGGCGGTGGCCGACTCGGCAGTACAAAAACAACGTCTGGGGCTCTTACTCTTGGAAGAAGGGATTCAGATTGAAGAGGGTGGACCACGATCTGGATTTACTCTCCCCGAAAGCAAATTTTCGGTGATCCACGAGACCGAAATATTCGGTCGCCGAAAAACAGCGCCAAAATCCCTACATAAGGTTAAAACTGCTGTCATCGATTCCTTCGTTGATCTGGAAGTCGGTGACTTTATTGTTCATATCAGTCATGGCATTGGTCGATTTTTAGGAATTCAGCGAATTATCGCTGGGGGAACCGAAAGAGACTATATCAAACTGGAATACGCTGACGGGGAGACTGTTTTTGTCCCAATCGAGCAGGTGAATCTCATTCAAAAGTACATTGGAAACCAAGGGGCTTATCCTCGATTAGACAAGATCGGCGGAAAAAATTGGGAGGCCCGGAAAGAGAGGGTTCGACAGAAAGTACAAGACTTGGCAGAGCACCTCATAGACCTCTACAGCAAAAGGAAAAAAAGTCAGGGCTATCCTTTTCCAGAGGATACCGAATGGCAGATCCAATTCGAGTCCTCTTTTCCGTTTGAGGAAACCGAAGATCAAATTCGTTGTATCGAGGAAGTGAAGGCCGATATGGAAAAACCCCGGCCGATGGATCGTTTGGTTTGTGGAGATGTAGGATTCGGAAAAACAGAAATTGCGATGCGGGCTGCGTTCAAATCGGTAGCAGCAGGGAAACAGGTAGCTTTTCTTGCGCCAACCACAATTTTGGCGGAGCAACATTTTGAGAGCCTTGAAGAAAGGCTCGAAGGATACCCAGTTCGGGCTGGAATGCTCAGTCGGTTTGTTGCAAAATCCGACCAGAAAAAGATACTCCAAGGGGTCAAGGAGGGGAGTATCGATATCCTCATTGGCACCCATCGAATTGTTCAGAAGGATGTTCTCTTTAAAGACCTCGGTCTCATGATAGTCGATGAAGAGCAACGATTTGGAGTAAAAGACAAAGAACGCCTCAAAGAATTGAAGCACAGTGTCGACTGTTTGACCTTGAGCGCCACTCCGATTCCTCGGACCCTGCACATGAGCCTGCTAAAAATACGAGACATGTCGGTTCTCAAGACCCCACCTTATAACCGTCGCCCGATAGAAACCCACGTGGAGGCTTTTCATGAAGAGATCGTCGCCAAAGCTATACGGAAAGAGGTACAAAGAGGCGGACAGGTTTTTTATCTTCACAATCGAGTAGAAACCCTGGAAAAAGTGCAGTTAATGTTAGAAAAACTTGTTCCCGAGATTTTAATACAAACAGCCCACGGACAAATGAGTCCAAAAGATCTCGAGGACATTATGCATCGTTTTATCCATGGGGGATTCCATGTACTTGTGGCAACTACCATTATCGAAAATGGTATTAACATTCCTAATGTAAATACGATCATAATCGACCGGGCCGATATGTACGGAGTGAGCCAACTCTATCAGTTACGAGGGCGTGTGGGCCGGTCGGATCGTCTGGCCTACGCGTACCTTCTCTATCCCGGAGAACGATCGTTAAGCGAGTTGGCGATGAAACGACTTCAGATTATTTCCGATAACACAGAACTTGGATCGGGTTTCAAGATAGCCCTCAAAGATCTGGAGGTAAGGGGGGCAGGAAATTTACTTGGTGCCGAACAAAGCGGTGAAATTTATGCGGTAGGTTTTGATCTGTACCTAAAACTCCTCGATGAAGCGGTACGCAAACTCATGAAAGCCGAGGCGGCGTCTCGAAAACTCATGGAAGGTTCTGGGGGCCAAAATCGGGAGGAAGAAGAACTTCTAGAAATTCTGGATGATCAGGCACCCGATACCTATTTAGAGCTCGAATATTCTGGGTTTATTCCCGACTCATACATTTCTGACAGCATGGAAAAGATGGAGGTGTACAAAAAGATATCGGGTATCGGGACCGATGCCGAACTTGAAGGGGTTTACGGCGAAATAGAGGACCGATTTGGACCCTTACCCAAAGAAGTACTGAGCCTTCTGTCTCTCGCCGAACTTCGTATTTTGTGTCGACGACTTTCGATACTCACTCTTCGGGAAAGAAAAGGTGTTGTAGAAGTAGAGTTCGGAAAGCTAGCAGGAATAAATATTCAACGGCTTCTCGAAATGATTAAGACCAGTGGAGGCGCTGTAAAACCGATTCCTTCACAACCTAATAAAATTCGAATGGAAAGTGGAGCGATAGGTTTAAAGGAAAAGAGCGAATTTATTCGCGGTAGGCTAAGCCAACTTCTGCGATAGCCAGAGGCCCCCTTTAGGAAGTATACTTTACCGGTGATTTCGAAAGAGACGATTAATCCAAACAAAAAAGAAAACAAGAATTTTGAACTCCTGTGTGACATGGCTGAGTTGACGGCTCTGTTTGAGTCAAAAAGTTCTCTTCCAGAGTTTCTGTCCGATGTCGTGGGTATGGTTGGCGCCCATATGCGTTCGGATGTATGTTCGGTCTACCTCTATCACCACCAGGAAGATGCACTCATACTTCGGGCAACGAAGGGGCTGAAGGTTGCCAACACCACCATGGTAAGCCTTAAACCTGGAGAGGGTATAACGGGTAAAGCTTTTGAAGAAAGCCGGTCGATCCGCGAGGGACGAGCTAGCCAGAACCCGTACTTTAAGCCAATACCAGGTATTGAAGAAGAAATGTACGAAGCTTTTTTGGCTGTTCCTATTCGTAGAGGTGTTAATCGGATCGGTGTACTTACCCTTCAGGATCGCAAAAAAAACGCCTTTTCTCATCACGATACCCGGGCTCTAAAAGCTATTGCCAGTCAATTAGCGGCGACCTTAGAAAATGCAGAAGCCCTTATCGAATTTTACCAGACTTCGGAAATTCCTGTTGGGTACCCCTTACTCGTGAATGGAGTTAGTGCCGGATCGGGAATTGCAATTGGAAAAGCCCATATTCTGCGAACCCGGTCGGAAAGTTTTGCTCCTTTGATCTTGTCTGAGTCCGAGAGAACCCGGCCGTTTTCTGAGACCGAAGAACTCGTTTTATTTGCCAAGTCATTGGGGGCGACAAAAACCCAATTGGAATCTATGCAACGAACCCTCGATATCCAAGTAGCCGAGGTGGCAGATCTTATTTTCAGCGCTCACCTACTTATGCTTCGGGACGAAAAATTTTCCGGGGCCATGCAAGAAAGCATTCATGGGGGCGAATTTGCCGATCGGGCCATAACTTCGGTAGTCAATCGTTATGTACAAATGTTTCTTCATCACGATAATCCCCGAATTAAGGAAAAGGCCCAAGATATATTAGATCTAGGAAACCGCCTTCTTCGAAACCTGGGAACTACCGAGACTTCAAACGGAGATTATTCAGGGCAGGTAGTCGTAACCCCCGATATCTTTCCGTCGGAGTTGGTAAAATTGGCGGCTCAGAACGCGGCCGGGGTGGTAACCCTCGGAAGTGGGCATACGGCCCATGTCGCCCTCCTTGCCCGTTCTCTAAAGTTGCCAACTCTCTTTCTGCAATCCGATGTGCTTTCTCTGATTCGTCAAGGTTCAAACTTGATAGTGGATGGTAGCCACGAGCAATTACACGTCGAGCCTGACACTAAGATACTTAAAGAATTCCAGGGGATCTTAAAGACTCGGTCTAGTACCTTACCCATCGACTGTCCGCGGGTCAGCCTTACAATCGATGGAACGGTGGTAAAAGTGCTAGCGAATGTGAATCTCATTCAGGATGTTGAGGCTGCTCAAGCCTGTCACGCCGAGGGGGTAGGGCTGTATCGGAGCGAGTTTCCTTTTCTAGTACGCAATGATTTTCCTTCGGAAGAGGAGCAAACACGACTGTATCGAAGGGTACTCGAGCCGATGGAGGGTAAAGAGGTTGTTATTCGCACTCTAGATGTTGGGGGGGATAAGCTCTTGGGTGTACATCACACCCATAGAGAAAACAATCCCTTCCTCGGATTTCGAGGTATTCGGTTTTCCTTATCAAATCCAGAAATATTTTCTGACCAACTAAGAGCTATTCTCCGTGCGGGCGTCGATCGAGATCTTCGAATTATGTTTCCGATGATTTCGTCCCTCGATGAATTTTTGTCGGCGAAAGAACAAGTTGATTTAGCCCTTAATGAATTGGCAAATGAGGGACTTACTCATAATTCTAAACCCCTAATTGGGGCGATGATCGAACTTCCAGCGGCCGTTGAGATCGCCTCGGACTTAAGTAAGCGTGCGGATTTTCTGAGTGTAGGAACAAATGACCTAATTATGTATACCCTTGCGGTAGATCGCACCAATGAACAAATAGGCACAATGTATACCGCCCATCATCCAGCGGTCTTGCGGTCCCTCGATCGAATAATCAAAGGTGTGGGACGCAAAATTTCGGAACTGAGTGTTTGTGGCGAAGCTGTTCACGACCCGGCCTTGCTTACCTTTTTAGTTGGAAGGGGGGTGAGAAAGGTTTCTGTAGATCCCAATAGAATTCCAAAGCTCAAGCAACGGATACAAGAAATTACCTTATCTAAGGCCGCAAGAACGGCCAAAGACCTACTGCGAGTGAGGACCCTTAAAGAGATGGACGCCTACATAGTACAAAACGGATTATCGACCATTGGATGACACTTCGATCCACCCTCCTATTCGATCCTATGTACTTCGCCAGGCAAAAATTAGTAGGGCACAAAAGGAGGCCTATGAGAAATACGCTCCTTTCTATTTGCTACCTTACGATCCAGAAAAAAGCGTCTTTGACTACTTTCCGAAAGATGAGCCTCTGGTCGTAGAAATTGGATTTGGAATGGGTCACGCTACCGTGGAGATAGCAAAATCAAATCCTTCGGTACACTATTTAGGTCTTGAAGTACATACACCGGGAGTAGGAGCGCTTTTTGCGCGAATCCACGCCGACAAATTGAAAAACTTAAATGTAATTAAAAGGGACGCAATAGAAGTATTTTCGACTATGATCCCCAGAGAAAGCATAAACGGGGTACATCTCTTTTTCCCTGATCCTTGGCAAAAAAAGAAACATCATAAACGGAGAATTTTTCAACAGTCGTTTCTCGAACTAGTATTTGAGAAACTGAGACCTGGGGGTTATCTCTATGCAGTCACCGACTGGGAAGATTATGCACAGCAGATGCTTGAATATTCCCGGGACTTCGGGAAGTTTAAAAACTCCGGCGATGGTTTCATAAATCCAAAAAGTTGGCGCCCTATGACGTCCTTTGAACGAAAAGGAAAAGCAAAAAACCATGAAATATATGAACTTTACTTCGAGAAACCCGATGGACCGTTAATGTAGTTCAAAATAAGGGTCGATGAAGGATTTTTGGCTTCCATCGACCCTATTGTATTTTTTAGGAGCTTAAGGGTGATCTGCTTCGGCTGTCTGCTTGGCCTTTGCGACAACCTCATCCGCAGCCCGCCCACTAATCGGATTGTAGTAGGCAAAGTTCATCTCAAAGCTTCCTGTGCCGGAAGTCATGGACCGAAGATCGATCGAATAGCGCAGCAGCTCACTTTGGGGTACTTCGGCGTTTACCTGTACTATTCCACCCCCCAAGATATCTTGTCCAAGGACTTTACCCCGTTTTGCACTGAGGTCAGATAGTATGTCACCGAGGTATACGTCTTCGACATAGACATTTAGTTCCATAATCGGCTCAAGAAGTGTGCACTTTGCCTTAATTAGGGCCTCTTTCAGAGCACCCCGCGCTGCAAGTTTGAACGCCATTTCACTAGAGTCCACCGGATGTTCTTTTCCATCCACGATCGTAGCCCCGATATCGACAACAGGATACCCAGCGAGGATACCTTGTTCCATCGCCTCGAGTATTCCCTTTTCGATACCCGGCATAAAGCCCTTGGAAACAGAACCACCGTGTATTTCATTGGCAAACACGAAGCCTTCGCCCCTTTCTAGGGGACGAAACTTCATGAGTACCTTGCCGTACTGTCCATGACCACCGGATTGCTTCTTATGCGTGTACTCCGCTTCTGCGGTGATGGTCATTGTCTCTCGGTATGCAACCCGGGGAGTCTGGGTGAGGATTTCCATTTTGGTTGCTTTTTTAATCTTTTCGAAGATTAAATTAATATGAAGCTCACCCATTCCCGAAAAGACCGATTCTCTCGTTTCGGCGTTATAGGAGAGAAGAAGAGTTTTATCTTCCTCGGTAGCCTTTCCCAATAGCTCGGCCAACTTATCTTGATCCTTTTTGGTTCCGGCGGATACGGCGATAGAGTAAACAGGCTGGGGTAGCTGAAGGGGCCGATAGGTAAAGTCCTTATCGGGCATACAAAAACTATCATTTGTATGGGCGGTAGCCATTTTTGCAATGATTCCTAAATCACCAGCGAAAAGCTCATCTACCTCTTTGAGTTTCTTGCCTTGGCACATGTAGAGTTTCGAAATCTTTTCTTTTTTATTTTCTCGAAAGTTTAACACTTCCATGTCAGATTTTAAAACGCCGGTGATTATTTTTACGTACGAGAGTTTTCCTGCGTACTGATCGATACTTGTCTTAAAACTGAAGGCACTAAAAGACTCGTCCTTCGATATGGCAACCCGGATCTCATTATGACTTCTATCGTAGGCAACTTCATCGAGTCCCTTTGGGGATGGAGCTGAAATATTGAGAAAATCGAGAATCGCCGAAACCCCGGTATTCTGAAGAGCCGAACCACAAAAAACTGGTACTAGCTTATTTTCGACGAGTCCTTCGGTCAACCCTCGGATAGCTTCTTCGACGGTAAGGTCTTCTTCCTCAAGAAACTTTTCCATAAGTTCATCATCACCAACGGCGGCCGCTTCTAACATTTGTTCGTGGTAGGTCTGGGCGATTTCCCTATATTCTTCGGGAATATCGGTTTCTTTCTCTTTTTCGCCTGGCGAGTGAGCCCTATAGGCCTTCATTTGTATGAGATCGATAATGCCCTTGAAGTTGTCGCCTTCGCCCATTGGAATGGTAATTGGTATGGAAGGCTTTTGGCTGTTTTCAAATTTAGCCCTCAGGTCTTCTAAAACGTGCTCAAAATTGGCTCGCTGTTGATCCATTTTATTGATAAAGACGATTCGCGGCCGATTCCGATTATCGAGTCGTCTCCAAAGCTTGATTGTTTCAATCTGCACACCCGCCTGACTATCTACCAGGATTATTGAACTTTCGGCAGTTCGAAAGGCAGCAATTACTTCGCCGACAAAATCGCTTGCCCCCGGGGTGTCTAGGATATTTATCTTATGACCCTTCCAAAAAATATGAGAAAGTGAAGTATGAATAGAAATTTTGTGTTCTATTTCTTCCTCGGTAAAGTCACTGACCGATTTTCCAGAGTCTGTCGATTCGGGTTTCGATATTTGATTCCCCGAAAATAGTAGATTCTCCACGAAGGTGGTCTTCCCTGTACCTCCGTGCCCAGCGACAGCGATGTTTCTAATTTCATCGGTGCTGTAGCTCATAACACCCTTCCTTTCCGGCTCTTTGTTCGTGAAGTTCAAAATGGCCGTATTTCTGTATATACCTATCATAGGCGCCCATTTTTTGACCTGTCAAACTATTTTTTCAGCCGGGCCCTTTTAGGGTTTGAATATCCTCCGGAGTTCTTTTACAATGAATGTATCAAGGAATATTTATGCCAATTTCATCGGGTAATCCGACGATTAATTATAAAAAAGGTTTTTTCTGGTCTTTAGCTCTTTCATTTTTCTTCTTACTGGGGACTTTTTTACTTTTCACTTTTGCCCGATGGCCAGTGAATCAGCAAGAATTGGCTCTTGAATACCCGGTATACGCCCAACAAAATAACTACGGCGAACTTTTCGTCCTAGACTCATCTTCGAGGCGGGTCGTAGGTATTGGTGAAGACAGAACATTGGACTTTGAAACCGAGGGTGGTAGCCGTAGTGACGATTCGTTCTTTTACGCTAGGGAAATTGCTCCTCTAGACGATGGTTCCTTTTTGTTACTGAATAATCGCCTGGATGAAAAAGGATTTTATCTTACCCACGAAGAAATACTCCTTTACGATAGCCAAGGCCGATATGAGTCTACCTTGGTCCGCAGAGAATATAAGGAAACGGATTTTAACGAAGTCTTGGTTCAGCGAGGGGCACTCATAGACTTAAGGGTAATCGGCAATTCAGTCTGGTGGTTTGAACTTCATGACAATGGAATCCAGAATTACTCTTTTAATTTTCAAACTGGAGAGGAGGTCCTCGAGGGATTCATGGAGTTTACCGAGGCAAACCTTCATATTGGAACAATACACCGAATCTATGGCCAGTCTTTTGTTCTGACCTTAAAAGATGGAAGCATAGGGGTGGGATCTTTCGATCGAACAATGGGAGATCTTGAATCTCTTTTACACTCCTATTCGTTGGAACCTTCGGTAAATCTCTCGACGAGTGTGCCCCCAGATACCCAATTCCGTATTGTTTATCGGTATACCCCCGCTTCTGAGGGTACCCTTGGGGTCATTCCTTGGAGCGTAGGCCTTTATAATGATTCGATTATCTTTACAGACTTACAAAATCAGTCGATACAGCGTCTCGAAAGTGACGGATCGGTCGAAACATTATTCAATAGGGAGAAACTATCGGAAGTCGTAGGAGATGACGTCTATCCCTACTACTACTATTCCTTAACTACCCAAGAGAATCGTTCTTTCATTACTTCCAATGATGAAGGGGTTGTACTTGTCAGCTCTACGGGTCAAATAGAATATTTAGGTTCTGCGTTACTCACCCTAAGACAAAGGATTTTTGGGTATCTCTTTTGGATTTCTTCTTTCGGTGCTCTTGGTGGAATTGTTTTTACCTTCCGGGGATTTTTTTACGGCTTTCTTGGTGGAAAAATTTCGCCTTTGTTAGTAAGGGCCTTTGGTTTATCGGTCCTTATTTTAGTCGTAGGCAGTCTATCGTCTCTTATCATTATCCCGAACTTTTCAGGAAGGTATCAGGATGTAGTTCTACAAAAAATCTCCCAGATGCTTCAAATCATCCCTCAGATCGTAGACGCAGAGGGACTCAAGGAAATGAGTTCTCCCGAAGATTATAATTCCCCCACCTATCGTGAACTTAGAAGTAACTTAATGGGTGCGTTTAATCAGAATAAAGATGATTGGAATCGCGGCTATTACTTTGCCCTCTATCGAATATTCGATGAACGGCTCTACGGTTTTATGTACATGAATGGCCAAATTAATCCCTATTATCCCTTTGATTGGTTGATGGGGCCCGACGAACCGGGAGTTTACGATCTTGCCTGGCAGGGAGAAATTGCTACCGAACTTGTCACCGATATTTCGGGGGATTGGATCTATGGAGTCGGGCCGATATTCGATAAGGAAGGTAAGGTTATCGCATTGTTCGAGACCGGAACCGATCTCTACGCCCTACAGTACGAGAATACCCAACTTATAAGAAATCTTATTTTGGAATTATTTGTTATACTAATAGTAGTTATTCTCTTGGTTGTAGAACTGACTTTTTTAGGAACTTTGATAGAAAAAAGGAATTCCCTTGGTTCCTTCAAGGCCCTCCCGGACGAAAGTTCAGATGGATTCAATGGAATTCTTTTTACCCGACCAATTGCCTATTTGCTCTTTACTGCTCTGTCCCTATCTGTGGCTTTTTTACCTATCCTCTCTAGTCGCCTCTATGTACCGCAGACTGGGGATGTAGCGGACGTAATTATCGCCTTACCCCTTGTCTTTGAAACTTTGGGTTTTGGATTGGCGACGTTGGCAGCTGGTTTTTTGGCGGTCAAACTCTCCTGGCAAGGACTTTTTTACGGTGGGGTACTTCTTTCAGCAATGGGTCTCTATGGATCTGCGGCAACAATTACCCTTTCCTTTCTTACGGTTTTTCGCGGGATTGTTGGTCTAGGTTCCGGCCTCGCCTATATGGGATTGCGATCAATCATAAATCGGGAGCAAAACTCCGAGAGACGAAGCATAGGTTTCTCGAATTTTTACGCCGGAATGACCGCTGGTATTAATACCGGGTTAGTTGTTGGTGCATCGCTGGCCGATGTCATCGGTTTTCAGACAGTTTTTTATGTGGCGGCTCTCCTCATGGGGGTTGTATTCTTATTGCCTTTATTCATCGGCCTTTCAAAAGTGGTACCGTTAGCGTCGACCTCAATTACGAGTGCGTCAAAACGTATAAAGGATATGTTCCTATTTCTTTTCGATATTCGAATTTGGGTATTTTTTGTAAGTTTGATTCTCCCTACCTACATTGCAGGTTCGTACATAGCATACTACTTCCCGTTATTTGCAGAAGGCTTAGGGGTGAGTACTGCGGATATTGGACGGTTATTGATAATCAATGGTCTTTTCATTGTATATTTTGGACCGGTTTTATCCCGTACTATTGAGCGGAAAATTGGCAACGTATGGGGAAGCGTATTAGGTTCTGTCTTTTGGGGAGTAGCGCTCCTCATTGCAGCTTGGTCCGGTAGTCTTGGTGGGGCGGTTATTGCACTAATTTTGATGGGGATAACCGAAGGATTTGCAGTGAACACTCAAAATAATGTTTTTCTGGAGTTCCCATCGGTCGAAGTAGTAGGGGCTGACCAGGCTGTCGGTATCTACGAGCTCATGGGTAAATTTGGAGAAACCTTGGGTCCTCTCATCTTTGGAGTTTCTTTATTGTTGGGTGCTCGGTTTGGACTAACTGCGGTAGGACTCGGGGTCGCATCGATTTCGCTAGTTTTTGTAATCAGTTATGGTGTTCAAATCCGTTCACAAAAAAGCGCGGCCAAGACTGGATTGGGTAATTCATGAGAAAAATTGCAATATGGTCACCCCTTATTATCGGTATTATCCTTCTCGTTCTAGTCGGTACGTTCACTTCCGGTTTTCGTATGCCGAATCCATTTGTCACTGAAGTTAGGTTTGAATATCCTCAAATTGCAGCTTCTCGGACCGACGGCGGTATTTACCTAATCGATAACGCCTTCCGTCGAGTACTTGGTGTAGATAGTCAGGGTACGGTAGATCTCGTTGTAGAAGGCGGAAATAAGCGAGAGGGATTTTTCTTCTATGCGAATGACATTGTAACCGATGAAAAAAATAACCTGTTTGTCCTCAATTATGTTCACGACGAATATGGAATGTATCTGATTAGGGAAGAGATAATTCGCTACGATTCTTCGGGAAGACTTATTTCTATCCCAGTTCAGCGATTTTATGAAGAGCTGATTCCAACCCGAGTCCAACGGGGAGAAATATGGTCAATTAGGAGTGATGGCACCTGGCTTTACTGGCTAGTTCTTGACGAAAACGGAATCGAAGGCTTTCGAATCTCGATAGAACGGCTGGTTATCGAACGGTTGGGTCGGATTTCGTACCCAGACATTCATATAATGGCCTCAGACATAACCTGGATTGATGATGAGAGTCTAATACTTGCCACAAAGCATGGTGAGTTTTTAGAACTTTCCCTAAGAACTGGTCAAGTATCTGAGCCTTTCTATTACGCTGATGGTTTTCCTGAGGTAGTTCCTTGGGAAATCGCATGGACCGATCAAGGCCTAAGTTACGTAAATCTTGTGGGAAAAGAAATTCGATTACTTTCCGATGGAGCATCGGTGAGCAGCTCTGTTCTGAATACTCGTATCTTGGAGGCCCAAGGGTATCCAGCGGATCCCTTTTATTATTATCGATTATCGAGCAGCAGTGACGGCTTACTAGTCACTACAAACGATGAGGCCGTTATCCTATTTGATCCAAGTTCGCGGGTTGTAGGGTACAAGACCCATGGAACTTTTTCGGCTGGATCAATTATTTCAAAATTTTTTACTTGGTTAGTGTTGCTAAGCGGTTTTTACCTTATTCTGTTCGCAATAAAGAATTTCTACGTAATAGTAATGAATCGAAAGGTGTCAATTCTTCTAAAGCAAATTTTCGCTTTAGTCCCTCTAATGATTATTGCAATGGTACTTATCACCTCCGTAATTACCAGGAGCTTTCTGGATCGTGCCACCGTTCAAGAGGGGCTCACAATCGCCGGCCTTACTCAAGCGCTTACCCGAACAATCGATGGTGATCTCGTCCAGGATTTCAAGAATTCAGATGGTTACATGGATTCATCTTACCTTATTTTGAGACAACAACTTCATCAGGGAATTAATGATAACGCTGACCCATGGAACCGAAGTTATTATTTTGCTTTGTATAAAGTTATCGATGACGTCTTGTACGGTATGATGTACCAGAATGACCGTATTGGCATGTTCTATCCCTTTTCTTGGTACGATGAGGTTCAAGGGGTCTACCGACTAGCTCAAGAGGGCCAAATAGCTACAGAAAAAATTAGCGACGTGTCGGGCGAATGGTTATATTCCGTTGGACCGATCTATGCGTCAAACGGTGAAGTAGTTGCCTTGTTAGAAATAGGCACTGATCTATTTAATCTTAACGAATCTAACCGAGCACTTTTTAATCAAACTATGCGTCTCATGGCCCTCATTTCATTTTTTATTATTCTTATTATCATTGGAATGAGTGCGTTAATTCTTAACTCTATTCGCACGGTCAAACAGGGAGTAGGTCAAATCAGCCAGGGAAACTGGGAGTACCAGATTCAAGTAAGAACAAACGACGAAATGAGCGATCTTGGACAAAGCTTTAACATAATGTCCCAATCAATTGGACAATATCTACAAGAAATAAAAAAATTGAATACCTCGTATCGTAGGTTTTTTCCCGAACAATTTTTGACTTACCTCGACATTCCCAGTATGACCGATGCACGTTTAGGAGATCAGGTATTAAAAACCATGACCGTGTATTTTTCCGATATTCGGGCATTTACCAGCTTTAGCGAAAAGATGACACCTAAGGAAAATTTCGATTTTCTTAATCGCTACCTTAATCTTGCCGGTCCAATCATACGCAAGAACAATGGCTTTATCGATAAGTATATGGGTGACGCGATTATGGCTCTTTTTCCTATTCGTTCCGACGATGCGGTAGCTGCGAGCACCCAAATTCATTCAGCTCTTAATGAATTCAACCTAGAACAAAAAAGGAAGGGATTGCAAGAAATTGCAATTGGAACGGGTATTCACACAGGACCACTGATGCTCGGTATACTGGGAGAGGCCGAACGAATGCAAGGGACGGTGATATCTGATAGTGTAAACCTTGCGTCCCGCCTGGAATCTTTAACAAAGCAATTAGGTGCGTATACGCTAATAAGCGAAGAAACCTTGGCGTCTATGGCTTATCCCGATATGATTTCGACCCGTTATGTTGGAAAGGTGCGAGTAAAAGGCAAACAACAGGCTATGAAGATCTATGAGGTTTTAGAAGGAATTCCTTCGGAAATCAAAGAACGAAAAATTCAACTAAAACCACGACTAAATAATATCCTTAGGGCTTATGAAGCTGGAAATGTACCAGAACTCGAAAAACTCCTGGCTAATTACCCCTTGTCTTCGGACAAGGAACCGATCGTAGGTGTTATCCGTTTTCAAGTAGAAAGTTGGAAAACCGACGGGGTTCCACAACCTTGGGATGGAACTATAACTTTCGAGAACAAATGAAACATTGAGGAAAGTGTGAATTCTAATCCGTCTGGGCTTGCAGTTTTTATAGGAAAGTCTCGCCCTTATTCTCCCAGAGATACAGGAAAAGTCCTCCTGTCTAATCTTGCTCGTAGAAATCATGCGGTTACGGGGGTTTTCCTTTATCCAGGAGACCCTCTCTTTGAATGGGCTCACGTCAGATTTCCTACCTATTTTGTACATCCATTCCTGACAATGAGTTTTTATACGATGAAGAATGCATATCGAACGAACGCAGTTCCAGAGGATTTTTTGCAGTGGATCGATTGGTTTTCTGGGCAGTCTTATGAAAGGGGGTTAAGCTTTTTTAGCGGGTGGATTCCTCCTTCGGTTTTCGAGCTCTTTGAGGGGAAGATTGTTAATTTCCACCCGGGTCCTTTGCCCGAGCTCCCTGGATATGAGCCAGAAACCATGGCTGTACTCTTGGGGCTGGACATATTTTATGGAACTTTGCATGTAGTTGAAGAAAAATTCGACTCTGGAGAAATACTTTGGCATTCTCCTCCGATCAAAATAGGAGCCTACGATGGGCCGGTGAGAATACTCTACAAGACCACTATTCGTGCGGTCCGTGGACTTCCGAGAATAATAAAAAGATGGTCTAAAGGGACTTTGCCCCAATTTTCGACCGAAGGTAGGTCTCAAGTACTCTATGCCTCAAGTAAAGCCTGTCGTCGGTTTGCGGTCCTAGATTGGGAACAAGACGGTGTCGAATCTATACTACGCAAGAACCGAGCCTTCAATGAACAAGAAATTAGCCTTGATCTTCTGGTACATGTTTTTGGAGAGATCTTTGTTGTAGAGGATGCAAAATCTCTTAGTTCGACATCCGCTCGTTTATTTGTCTCTTTCAAAAAAAACACTAACACATCCATTGTTGGTGAAAAAGTTGGTACTTTTAGGGGATTAGGCATTTTTAGGGGAGCTCCGGTTTTCACAGCCCTCAATGGTTACGTGGTTTTACTTTTACGTAATCCGTCGATATCTCTTGCTGCAAGGACAAAACGTCTTGGGATCAATTTGCGGAATCAACCGTCCCAATTGGAAAAAATCTTCTAGCTTTTTGGAGAGAAATGACTGAATTCCATTGCAAACGTTCCTCTTCCTTGGGTTACGCTCCTTAGAGATGTTGAGTATCCAAACATTTTTTCTAAGGGTGCCTGGGCCCGAATATGTTCAACACTCCCGCGACTTTCAATTTCTTGGACCAAACCTCCACGAAGTGTTAGCCCAGAAATTACCTCACCAATATATTCTTTCGGCGTCATTACATCGATCTTCATCGCCGGTTCCAAAAGTACCGGACCAGCTTCATTTGCAGCCGCATCAAATCCTTGGCTTGCCGCTGCTTCGTATGCGAAGGGCGTATCGGTTTCAGGGTTATACACGATTCCGGTTAGGATGAACTGAATATCGATACAAGGATAACCAAATTGAATACCCGAAGAAAATGAACCAAGAATACTCTGTTCTACTGAGTGGACTAGTTCTTCTGGTACCTGTCCGGGCCTAATTTTCGAAAGGAAACTATTCCCTGTACCGCGAAGGGCGGGCACGATTTCGAAGCTTATAGATGCTGTTTGTTCTTTGCCACCAATGACTCGAGAAAACTGATGCTCTTTTTTCACTTTAAGACTGATGCTTTCTCTATAGGTTACTTGTTGCTTACCCATCCTGGCATCAACCTTGTAGTCCGACTTAATTCGGGTGGTGACTACATCTAAATGTAACTCGCCCATGCCGGAGATTACGATTTCTCCGGTTTCGTTGTCTTCTCGCCAGAAAAAAGTAGGATCTTCTTGGGACACAAGTTCTAGAACCGATTTAAGTTTGTCTCGATCGGATAGTGTTTTGGGCTCCAAAGCGCTAGATATAACTGGTTCAGGAAAATGCATCGATTCAAGGACTACCGGAACACCTTCGCTCCCAATCGTGTCACCAGTTTGAGCTAACTTAAATCCAATAATTGCTCCTATATCACCGGCCCGTAGGATTTCTACTGGCTCAGGTTTATTCGAATGCATTCGAAGTAATCGATTAATTCGTTCCCGCTTCTTTTTATTGATGTTATAAACCGCAACTCCAGATTTGATCTCCCCGGAATAAACTCGAATAAAACAAATAGGTCCTGCCTCTCGATCCTGCTGTATCTTAAAAATGAGGGCGAGAGGGGGCCCGTCGATAGATCGAGGAAAGGATATCGAAGAGTCTTTTTTGGTGTGAATCCCTTCGAAATCCTGAAGTTCTTCTGGGGATGGCAAAAAATCGACAATTGAGTCTAATACCAACTGCACGCCAATATTTTTAAGACTAGCTCCACAGGTAACGGGGACGATTCGATTTACAATAGTTTGAGCCCGAATGACTTCGTTTAACTTTTCGGTACTAGGCACTTCGCCGGAAAGCACGATATCGGTGAGTTCATCCGAGAAACGGGTGAGCTGGTCAAGGAGCTTTTCTCGCCATTCATGGGCGATAGCTCTATAATCTTCTCGTATCGGTCTTCGAATAATATCTGTTCCCTTGGATTCGGGATTCCAATATCGTTCTTCCATGAAGCGAAGGTCTATTATGCCTTCAAATGCACTTTCCGCCCCGATAGGTAAGGCCAAGACACAGGTTTCACACCCGAACTTTTGTGTCATCTCTTCGAGGACGGCGTAAAAATTGGCACCTATTCGATCCATTTTGTTGATGTACGCTATTCGAGGAACCCTATAGGTATCTGCTTGGTACCAAACGGTCTCGCTCTGGGGTTCGACTCCTCCTACAGCGCAAAAAATTGCGACTGCTCCGTCCAAGACCCTTAGAGAACGTTCAACCTCGGCTGTAAAATCTACGTGTCCAGGGGTGTCGATAATGTTGATTTGATAATTATTCCAGAAGCAAGTAGTTGCGGCACTGGTTATGGTAATTCCACGATTTTGTTCTTGTTCCATCCAGTCCATTGTGGCCATGCCGTCATCAACCTCACCAATTCGATGACTCTTTCCCGTATAGAAGAGTATTCTTTCGGTAGTCGTTGTTTTGCCCGCATCGATATGAGCCATAATGCCGATATTTCGTATTTGTTGCCCTTCTAAATTCGCCATTCCAAGAACTCCGGTAGTGTCAGTTATATGGTAGGTACCTGGTAGTTTCCTGGTAACCTTGTAGTAATGTAAAGGGAGTATAATTCAAATGTACCTCTTTAGTAAGACATCTCGAGGAGTTTTTAAAAAGGGTACCTAAACCAAAAAAGCCCTACGAATGTAGGGCCTAAAATGGGCGATAACGGACTTGAACCGCTGACATCCTGCTTGTAAGGCAGGCGCTCTACCAACTGAGCTAATCGCCCAATAACTTGACAAAAATATCATAAATTAAGAACCTTGGTCAAGGATTTGGGGACTTCAAAAATCTATTTTTCTGTCCAAGTCGGTCATTGTTCCCCAACGACTTAAGAACGAAGGAGGGCCCCCGTACCCTTCCCTCGGTGTCCACCGTCGTAATATACTAAACTAATGCAAGCAAAGCTTACCTACAGTTTACTCTATAAAAAGAAAGGCGAATTGATAACTCTCGACGAGTTTCCCTCGGTTTACGAGGCTATCGACTATTGTCGGCGAGAAGGTATTGAAGAGCCTGTAGAAATTCGGCGAATCGAGGTTAGAGAAGAGAAAATGCTCGATCGAACCCAAATAGAGCAACTCATAAGGAAGAGTCCATGAACTTCATTTGGCCGATCTCGCAAGTAGGTTTGGGTCTTGTCGGACTCTATTTTGGCGGCGCATTCTTGGTTGGCGGTGCAGTTGGGGTAGCAAAGAGGCTCCATATTTCTGCAATTGTAATTGGGCTCACTATTGTTGCCTTTGGTACGAGCGCTCCCGAGGCTTTTGTCAGTTCCCTTGCTTCCTATGAAAATAGGGCAGGTGTTGCTTTGGGAAATATTATTGGATCGAATACCATCAACATTGCCCTTATATTAGGAATCACTGCGGTTTTTATGCCAGTTCCCATATCTAAGGGACTTATACGCAGGGATATTCCCGTTATGTTTTTAGCCTATGCGGGGTTTATTTGGGCAATGCTTTCTGGAAATATTGGTCGCATAGAAGGCTTAGTACTAATCCTTTTGCTCGTTGCCTATGTGCTACTCTTGTATTTTCAGTCCCGAAAGAAACAAGACGAAAAAATTGACCTTATAGATCTTCATGAGTTAGATACGGTCTCAGATCACGAATCTTGGTCCGTTCTTTTTGCCAAAATTCTTGGGGGGATAGTATTTCTTGCATTAGGTGCGGATTTTTTGGTTGATGGAGCCAGTTGGCTAGCCATAAATCTGTTCAAAGCCAGTGAACGGTTTGTTGGGATCACCGTTGTTGCTTTTGGAACAAGCCTTCCAGAGCTGGTTACTAGTGTTGTTGCCATGACGAAGAAAGAAACGGATATAAGTGTTGGTAACATCATCGGGAGTAATATTTTTAATATTTTTTTTGTCGCTGGAACCGCCGCAATAATTCGCCCAATCCCTGGCGAACTTTCCCTCTATCTCGTAGATTTAGTCTTTATGATTGGAATTAGTTCTCTACTCCTACTCGCAGCATCGATTTTTAAAAGGCTTACCCGGATAACTGGGGTACTCTTTCTGGGAATTTATGGGGTCTATTTTTTGACCCTGTTACAGTCACGGGTTGTGTGATGACTGATACAGAACGAAAACTCATTTCTGTATCTCTTTCCACTATCCCCGGCCTCGAAGGAGAAAGCGAAAAAGAGCTAAAAGACCTCAAGGTTCACGTAGTTTCTGTTGGACCCGGTATAGTCAAAGTTTTCATCGATCCCTATCGACTACCTGAACTTCTCTTACAAACTAGGCATAATCTTCGAGTATTGGTACCAATTTTCGATGGGATGTACACCTCGATCGACTCCTTAAGACACCGTCTCAAGACCTATTCCTGGGACCGTTACCTGCAGGTGAATCGTACTTTTAGAGTTGATGGAGTAGGTAAATCGAATTTTGGAGCTTCTCACTTCCTCCCGTTAGTTATTAAGGACAAAATTGTAGACTACTTCAGAGCGACGAAGGGAAAGAGACCTTCGGTGGATACCCGAAGTCCCGATATACTCCTCGTAGCGTTTATGAATGGAAACCAATTGACCCTCTACCGTGATGGGGCAGGAAAACCTCTTAATCAGCGAGGTTATCGAGAAAAAACCCTTGAGGCTCCGATGAACGAAGTTACCGCTGCAGGACTTATTTCACTATTGGATTGGAAAGGCAAAGGCCTATTTTTAGACCCTATGACCGGGTCAGGTACCTTGGCTATTGAAGCCGGCCTCGTTGCGCAGAAAGTTTTTCCCCAACAATCCAGACCGCAAGGTTTTGGTTTAGAACACTGGCCCGATCGAAAAGCCTATGGGTGGAATCACTTCTTTCAGAAACAGGAAATTGCTCCTTTTCCGACGAACTGTCAAATAATTGGTGCGGATAAAGACCCCACATTTTTGCCGGTAGCAAAACAAAATGTGTCGGCCTGTGATGCCCTGTCTGGGACCAATTTTAAGTCCTCTTTAGGATGGGAGATAGAGGCCTTTGAATATCTACACGCGAATCCACAAATCGTAGAAGCCCGGCGGTGGGCAGAAACAAATAATTTGCCGATATTTTTGGCTCTGAACCCACCTTTTGATCAAAGACTCAGTCTTGACGATGCGGTGTATTTCTATCAGAGCTTGGGAGACATACTGAAAAACCATTGGAAAGGTGTGCGGGTAGGGGTTTTTAGCGGAAATCGAGAAGCTTTGAAACATCTTGGGTTACGGCCAGATCGCAAGATACCTATAAAGAATGGACCCTTAGATTGCCGTTTTTTTCTCTACACAATACATTAAGACAATCGAGAGGTACGAAAAGTGTCCAGGAACGAAATTTTTACGACTCAAGAAAGCCTAGGGAAGTTTATTGACTCTTCTCCAACTATGTATCAGGCCGAGGGGAATATTTCTTCCCTTTTACAGCAAGCCGGAGCAATTCCTTTGGCCGAAGATAAGTCTTGGAAGATAGAACCGGGGAATACCTATTGGATATCGAGAGAGAACAGTTCCCTCATCGCCTTTCGAATGGGCGAGAGTCCAGTGACCGAGGGCGGTTTACGAGTTGCTGGGGCTCACACAGATAGTCCTATGCTAAAGGTCAAACCGAATAGCCAGACAAGAGAGAAAGGATACTATCTAGTATCTACCGAAGTTTATGGGGGTCCAATACTCTCTACATGGATCGATCGCGAATTAGTCTTGGCTGGGGTGGCCAAAGTCCGGAAAAGTGGTAAGACAACGGTGGTTTCTTTTTCCATCGAGTCGCCGGTAGGTATAATCCCAAATCTTGCGATTCACTTAAATCGGGATGTAAACAAAGGCTTTGAATACAATGCCCAAGACCATTTGCGGGTATTGCTCTTTACTGATGTTCCTGAAAGCTATGGAAAACAGCCCTTAGAATACTTGATTTCTAAAGAAATTTCTGAGGACCCAAATTCGATCGTTGGGGGGGACTGGTTCTTTTCCCCTTTTCAAGGATCGACTTTAGTTAAAGACTCCATAGGTACTATTTTTGCTCCGCGGATTGATAACTTAGCCGGTTGTCATAGCGTGCTTCGGGGTTTTCTACAAGCCGTGCCTGGTGACACAACCCAAATAGCCGTGTTCTATAATCATGAAGAAATAGGTTCGGGAAGTATCCAAGGGGCGAATTCTCAGTTTTTTTTCCATACTGTCCAAAGACTAATCGGGTACCAGAACATTACTCCTGAAGACTTCTATATTACTCTGGCTCGATCGATGCAAATATCTGTAGATGCCGCCCACAGTGTACATCCAAATTTTTCTGGCAAATTTGATCCAGCCTATCAACCCGAGCTTGGAAAAGGGCCGGTAATAAAGCAAAGCGCGTCCCAGAGATACGCGACAAATCCACGAACCGAGGGAGTAGTCGAGGATTTATCGCTGTTAGAAGATATACCGCTCCAATACACCGTGAATCGTTCGGATATCCCATCGGGTACGACCATAGGGCCCCTGTCAGCAACCCGTTCAGATATTCCGACCGTTGATATCGGAATACCGATTTTTGCAATGCATAGTACTCGGGAAACTGCCTGCGCCTATGATCAATATCATAGTATCCGACTCCTTCAACACTTTTTTGAGGCCACTTATTTGGGAAATGAAAGAAACTGATCTCTATGGACCGCTAAAGACCTACTTCGAAGGTCAGGGAGCCCAGGTTGCCGGAGAAGTCGAACATACCGATATGGTTGTACTTCAAGGGACCTACGTTTTTGGAATTGAACTCAAAGTTCGTTTTAACTTAACGCTGGTATATCAAATGTTGGACCGGAGAGGTGTCTTCGATGGGGTTTATGCCGCCGTTCCATTGGTGAAAGGCAGACTTGCGAATAGAAAAAAGGTGTTAATGCTCCTGTCGTCTCTAGGCTTTGGCCTTATTGGGGTCGATTTTTTTAAAAAAAAGACAAAGGTCGAAATAATTCTTCAATGTAACAAAAAATACAATAATCCCCATGGAAGATCAAAAAGACGGGAACGAATTATCCGGGAAATTAATAGTCGATATGCTGAGTTTACCCCGGGGGGAGTGGCTAGTACCGGTCCACGACTAACGGCCTATCGTCAACAATCGCTCCATGTTGCTTGGTTGATCGAAAAAAAGAGAATCCCTGGAAGGGCATCAGTTCTTTTGGCCAACGGTGGGCCCACTAAAGGTTCTAGTATTCTCCAACGAAATATTCATGGGTGGTACTCAAGAGAGTCCAGAGGTCTGTATATCCTTAGTAACGAAGGCAAGCTAGCTCTGGCGAACCACGTTAAGGAGATAGAAGAACTCGAACCTTTGTGGGAGTCCTATTTGTCACGAACGGCACAATAATGTACTAATGACTTCAAAATATCTGAAGTAGTAGCCCTACCTAGGCTCAATGAGTCGATCAATGTATCGCACTCCATGGCAAGTCTTTGAAGTTCCAATTCTAAGTTACTAAAAACGCCATGGAGTGCCATTAGTCCGGTCAAAAATTCTATATCCTCATCTGTCTTGTCGCCCTTCGAAAGGACTACTAAGACCTGTTCTCGTTCGTCATCCTTTACTTTCTCTAATAAGGTAGAGAGAAAAATAGTTTTCTTATTCTCCCTCAGATCAGAGCCCCTGGGTTTACCAGTAATATCTGGGTTACCCAAAATGCCAAGTTCATCGTCCTTAATTTGAAAAAGTATACCTAGAGTATCGCCAAGACGTTCTAGAGTCGATAGGTCGGTCTCACTGGCATCTCCCAGGATTCCTCCCAAAAGTAGTGGGAGGGTAAAGGTATATCGCCCAGTTTTATTGACGTACATCTGATAGATTTCTCGCGAATCGGGAATCGTGACCGAAGCACCCCAGGCTACATCTTGCATTTGGGCTAATCCGACCCTAGTCAATTCGTAGTTAACTCTTTGAAGAAGGCGAATCTTGGTAGAGTCGGGTAAATCTGCACCGGTAATTGCTTGATATCCCAAAAAACTCACCACATCTCCAACACATATTCCAAGAGCTTCACCGTAATGATTTGCTTGTTCCTGAGGGAGGGCAGAGTTCTTCACCTGTATATCTGAAGCATATTGAACGTAAATAGCCGGGTTTCCTCTACGGATTGGATCGCGGTCCATAATATCATCGTGGATGAGTAGAAAAGACTGGAAAAGTTCCATAGAAACTGCGATAGGCATAGATTCATGACGAGACTTATACCCGTTTGACAGGAGAATAACTAACGCACCTCGGATCATTTTGCCCGTTTTCGAAAACTCTATGCTCCGGCTAAAGGCCGAGTGCATAGGACTTAGAATGTTCCTATAGTGTTGCTGTTCATTCCTAATGAGATTCTCTAAAGAATAAGAAATCTGAGGCTTTATTTCCGTCAAGAAATCCAAAATCATTTGGGACGTCATCATACTATCTACACCTCCAAGACAAAAAGTCGAATTGCCAAGAAAAAGGTCATCTGAATAATCCAATACCCAGGGAGTAGGAAACTTTTTAGAGGATTTTTTACAAACTTTGCATAGGAAAAAGAAAAAACAAACGAAATGACAAACCAAGCAACATAGTTATGGAGCGGAATGACCACCCCTTCCCATGTCCAATAGTCCATACGAGGATCAATTGCGAGGGGTTCGAGCACGAAGTCAAACCCTACTGCCAAGAATCCGACGGTTGTTGAAACAACCAAAGAGTTTGAAGAAAATTTTCGAATGGCCACAGTAATGCCTAGAATTACAATTACCCAATTTAATCCTATTATGAGTGGGGTTTCAAAGAGACGAGGTCCTAGACTTTCTCCATAGGAATAGGCGCCGAATATGAGTCCCGTGGCCACGCCAACCGCTTCCAAAGTAAAGGTAATAAGGTAGGCGACCAGAATCCAGATAAGTTGGGGTTTCACAGGAGTTCGGAGGCTATCTTGAACTATAGAAAGAAAAAGAACGAAAAAAGCAAAGACCGTAAGAAACCCTGGGGTCATGGAAATCATTAATCCAAAGATTGTAGGAAGACCGTGGCCTAGTATTCCAACTGAGTAAAAGATCCCTATAATCCCTAAAATAATAAGGGTACTATTTTTTTTGTTTAGCCAAAGGGATAGCCAATTCAGAGAGTTTTTCATTCTACTGATCCTTCATATTTTTCCAATAGCTCAGCAGCTATCATCCCAGAAAGGGTGACTAAAGGCATACCTCCTCCAGGATGAACACTGCCCCCAACTGTATACAAACCGGGATATTTCTTGACTCGATTACTCGGACGAAGAAATGCTGCAGCTTTAGTGTTGGAGGAAATGCCGTAAAGACTCCCCCGCCAACTTCCGGTATTCTCCATAATCGATTTCGGATCGAGTATTTCTTCGACTTCGATGGCCTTTTCTACATCGACCCCTAAGGACGCTTCAAGAATTTTTATAACCTTTTTGCGGTAGTACTTGGCAATTTCTTGCCAATTCTGTCCCCCATCGGGTGGAGCATTTACCAAGACAAACCAGTTCTCACCTCCTGGAGGAGCGTCTTCGGGGGATATTTTAGAGGTTATATTGACATATACCGTAGGATCGTCGGGCAAGCGTTGTTCGTGGTGAATTTGAAAGAATTCTTTTTGGTAATCCTGACTAAAAAATATGTTGTTTACGCCCAAGTCAGGATAGCTCTTGTTCATTCCCCAGTAGAATACGAGGCCAGAGGTAGATGGAGGTAACTTTTTAAAACGTATTGGTGCAGAATCTTTCGGTTTCTTTAAAATATGTTCATAAAGAGTCAAGATATCGAGATCCGATACCACGGCATCGTAGGGAATTGAGGAGGTGTCTTGACCTAATGGACGGATAAGTACTCCCTGTATTCTATCGCTTTTGTCTAACTCTATGGACTCAACCTTAGTATTGCGACGGATGATAACTCCAATATCGGTACATAGTTTTTCAAGCGCCTTGGTCAAGGCAAAAATTCCGCCTTTTACGCCAAATCCGCCCAGGCCGTACTCGACGTATGCAATGGTATTTAAGGTGGCAGGGGCTTGGTAGGGATCGGACCCATTGTAGGTCGCAAACCGAGAAAAAAGTTGTATTGCCTTTGTACTCGAAAAAAAGGACGAAAGAGATGAGTACATAGTACGAAAGATATCTACTTTGTGAATTTGGCTATAAGCTTTGAAAGCAGGTTTCGAAACCCAAGTCGAGAACTCATGGAGAGATCGTTCCAGAAAAACAGGGGTAGTAAGGGTATGAATATCCTCAGCATAGGAAAAAAAACGTTCTGATTCTTGACGGGGCACTCCTAGAGACTTCTCTAATTCGTCAATGAGGAAGGGCAGTGGTCTACCAGCCAGCCGAGACCCATCAGAAAACCAGTAATTTGTAATAGGATCTAAAGGCATAAATTCTACGTAATCTTCGCGCCTTTTCCCTGCTTTGGAGAACAGTCGATCAAAAACCTGGGGGAGGGTGAGTAAACTGGGTCCGGTATCAAAACGATAGTTCCCAAGGTTCCTTGTACCCGCCTTACCGCCTAAGGTGGCGGTCATCTCATAGAGATCGACTTCGAAACCTCGGGAACGTAAACTAATTGCTGCACTTAGGCCACCAAATCCTCCCCCAATAATCGCAATCCGTTTAGCTTTGGACACGAGATCTCCTTCTAAAGACCGACGGTAAGTACATTCCAAAAACCTTGGAGTAGGATTCGTGTTTTCGATGGCTTGACTTTTTTTCTAAAAACTATTGATGGATCCTTAGATATGACATTAGCTGTGTATAAATACATATCTGACGCCGTTTTAATCGGTATTCGGAGTCGACGGGGAATAGCCGAAAAAGATTGTTCAGCTTCCTTTTGCCATCCGATGTATCTACTCAGTTCAGCTCGGTAAAAACGAACGAATTCTTCGGGGTTCGATCGATAATCGTGCTCGCCTAATCCAATGAGAGATGTGTCAGTAAGAGGAATATACCGTCGACCCAAGGTCTCATCTTCCGAGAGATCCCGGAGGAAGTTAATATACTGCATCGATCGACCTAACATTTGTGCAGCCCGATCATATTTCGCATTCAATCCCATTAGCCGAGACATATACAGACCAATAACCTCGGCAGATCCATAAATATACTCCAACGTCTCATCAAGGCTGTCATAGGTTTTCTTATTGATATCTAATGCCATCGAATGAAGAAATGCATCGGTCCATTGATCAGGAAATTCGTACTTGAACGAAACCTTTAAGAACTCATCAATTATTGAGTCACCCGAAGGGACCCCACGTTCTCGAGCGATATGATATCGGGAAACAAAATCGCGGAATCCCTTTTCGTCCTGGGGAATCGAGTCTACAAAGGTATCGGCGATGCGAACGAAGGCATAGAGGACAGTCACCTCGTCTCTTACCACTTTTGGAAAGAATCTAGTACTATTCGAATAGGTCTTACTGCCTTGGGAAAATATCTCCCGATGGGTGGGTGTTATATGTATCGGATCGGAAAAAAAATTATCCCTCTTTATCGTCATTTTAGAGAAGCTCCCTTCCTACCTTTTCCGACACAAGCTTCGATGCAATGAGGACCATCGGAACTCCGACACCCGGATGGGTATACTGTCCCGAATAATATAAATTAGGGACCTTCTTACTTTTAAAACTTGGACGAAAAATCGCAGTTTGGTTGAGAGTATGGCTTATTCCTAGAGCGGTGCCTTTGAAAGCGTTGTAATCTCGGCTAAAGTCCCGATGGGTAAAAATTCTTTCAACTTCTATATGCGGACGTAAGTCTTCGCCTGTTGTCGCTGCAATATGACCGAGTATCTGATTCCTGTAGTTGTTACGATTTTCATCCGTATCTTGTAGGCCGGGAGCGACCGGAACGAGGATAAAGACGTTTTCTTTTCCCGGTGGAGCAAAACCGTCGGATGTTTTTGAAACGCAACTCAAATAGAAACACGGGTTCTCTGGCCAAGACGGCTTTTTGAAAATCGTATCAAAGTGTGTATCCCAATCGTGAGAAAAATAGAGATTATGATGCTCAAGATTCTCTAGTTTTTTATTAATGCCCAGGTACATTATGTACATCGAAGGTGCAACGGTCATCGAATTCCATTTCTTTTCGGAAATTGATCGGTGTTTTGATGTGAGTAAGGACACCTCATTGAACTGATAGTCGCCGGTGAAAACCACCCCATCACAGGTAAGAGTCTCATTTTTGCCGTGTACAGCTATTATCGTGTCCCCATTATACTGATATCCCGTGACTTCCCAGTCTTTAAGTACTTGAACACCGAGGTCCTTAGCAGCCTTTTCCATGGCAAGAGCAACCCCCCCCAGACCGCCTTCAGGGAAATAGACGCCGAGATTCATGTCCACATGGGACATTAGAGAGTAAAGTGCCGGTGCGTTACTCGGACTCGAGCCAAGAAAGACCATCGCGTATTCTAAGATCTGTCGAGCTTCAGTACTCGAAAAAGTCTTTCTAACAAAGGCGTCAAGACTCTGAAAGACATTGAGCTTCAAACCCTCTGTCATCATACGTTTATTCATAAAATCGAAAATACTCTTGTATTCTTTGTAGAGAAATTCCCCCATGGCTATCTTATATTTATATTCCGCTTGGGACAAATATTTCTCTAGTTTTTTGCCCCCGTCGGGTTCAAAGGTATCAAAAACAGCCTTGGTTTTTTCTAGGTCTGCACTTACATCGACCGAACTCTTCCCCTCGAAAAAGACTCTATAACTAGTATCCAGCTTGCTTGTCTTATAGTAGTCTTCTCGACGTAGGCCCAATTCTTCAAAAAAGGCATCGAATACCTCGGGCATTAGATACCAACTTGGTCCCATATCGAAAACATAGTCTTTTTCTTTCCAGATCCTTGCCCGCCCACCTATGTCTGAGTTTTTTTCTACTAATGTGACGCCAAATCCCTGCTTGGAAAGATATGCTGCGGTAGAAAGTCCCGCGAAACCCCCACCCACTACTACAATGTTCTTTACCCTTGCCATTTTAGCCTCTTTTTAATTGTTCAGTTTTGTATAGGAATTCCTGGGTTGCCACAAGAAGAGTATTCGGCAGGGATATAACATCCCTAACCCCCAGCAGCAGCATACCCCTATGCAAGGTCCGTTTAAGCGAATTTAGGAATTGTACCAACCCATCGTACCCACCAGATTTGTGGGCTAAAGCGACGGGGAGGGCCATGCCAAAGAGCGAAGCACCCAGTGCCAGCGATTTGAGTCCATCCATTCCACTACGTAATCCACCGGAAGAAAGCACCTTTCCGGAGAGAACGGGGTCTAAACGGGGACTTTCCAAGCCAAAGTATGATGATAAGTTGAGAGCTGTAGGAATGCCCCAGGAATCAAACTCCTCGACCTCTTTACTGGAGACAACAGTTTCTCGAAAATCTTCGACTCTCATCCAATTTGTACCCCCTGAACCTGCCACGTCTATATAGGAGGCCCCATGGCTAACCAAATCGACGGCAAGACCCCGAGGTATACCACACCCGGTCTCTTTTACAATAACAGGGATAGGACATTTATCAAAAAAACGATATAGGGCTTCTTTGATCGATCGGAAGTCTCTGTCTCCTTCGGGCTGGAAAAGTTCCTGGGCTGGATTTAAGTGAACTGCAATTCCGTCGGCTTCAAGTCGATTAAGTACTTCGAAAATCTCCCTATGTTCCATGTCGCGAATTTGCACACTTCCTAGGTTAGCAAAAAACGGTACAGACGGAGCAAATTTACGAAATCGAAAATGATTAAAGACTTCAGGTTTTCGAAAAAGGATTCTAATACTGCCCATTCCCACGGGTATTCCAATTTTTTCGGCTGCTCGTGCAAGATCCTTATTCAAGGCGTAACCGCCCTCAGAGCCGCCGGTCATAGAAGAAATGAAAAATGGAAAACTCACAGACTTTCCTAAAAACTTAGTAGTGAGTGATACATCATCAAAAGAAGTTTGTGGTAATGGATTGTGAATAAACGAAAGCTCTTGAAAACCCGTTGTTCCGGACTCGACTTGATAAAACTCAGGGGCTGTACAAATTTCTAAATGAGCTGCTTTCCTCGTCGATGGATCGTGCGGAGTACTCATAGGTTACTTTTATAGAAATATTCCCGGTATCCATCTTCACGTATAGCCCCCAGGTAAAAAGAACCAGCACTCACCTTGTGGGGAATGTGACTGCTATAATGGTCGGCAAAACTCGTTGTATAAGAACGCCCGAGCCATTCTTGATAGGCTTCAAACTCGACATCCGAGTAGTGATTGAGGAAATCATTTGCTTTCCACCGTTCAATAATCCCCGGGGCCTCTTCCATGACCCTTCCTTCGAAAACAACCATAGTATTTCCACTGCCATAAGAACTAAAGAGAATTTTTTTTCCAACAATATCGTTACCTAAGACTTTATACTGCTGATAGAGTGTCGCCATCAAGTTAAGGTAGATTGCTCCAGTATACATATTTCCGACGTTTCCTGTGACTTCTAAAGCCGAGAAAAATCCTCGAGGACCCAAAAAAGCATCCGCCTCCTGGGCAATTATTCCAAGATGATTACTCAACAAACGCCGAACTGCGGTGTTCGCCATTTTTGCAAAAGGAACGTGGAAAACAAAAAAATCTGTTTCACTCAAGACGTCTTTAGGGTCTTTTCTCGCTCTATGGCAATAGTCCCCAAAGGCCTCGTCGAGAGCTTCGTTATAGCATTGTACAGAATAACGTCCTTTCACCTTGGCCGTAACTGATCCTAAAGGACGAAAGAAGTCGTCCACGTCACTACTCGAAAACCCTTGAGTTTCTAAATCAAAACTCACGAGCTTTGGATTTATTTCGATAAGCATTGCAGCAGAACCGGCCCCTTGAGTTATTTCTGCGGTCGATGGCGCTTCATAACGGGCGATGTCGCTAGCGACGACGATTCCTGACTCATGAAGTTTGCCTGCCGAAGCCAATAATCCAGCTACGGAGAGCATACCGAGGGTAGCACCAGCGCAGGCGTGTTGGACTTGAAAACTACTTATTTTTGTTGGCAAGGGGTTTGGAGTTTTGTTGAGCATTCCTTGTATATAGGCCGACATAGACTTCGATAGATCGACCGTAGTTTCCGATCCAACAACGAAGTATCGTAAGATGCCAAGGTCGCTCTCTCGTTGATTCATTAATCGTAAGGTAGCGTTTGCGCCTAGTACCGCAGCATCTTCCCAAGGAGATGGAAAGCGAATCGCTTTTTGATCGGTGCTCTGTATGGCTCGGGACAGACGGGTGTGGAACTCCGGATTCTCTTCGGTTCGCTTTTCGAGTATAGCTTCCAAGGATATCCGGTTATTTGGCAAGTACAACGAGATGTCACTAATACCGACTGTTTTTGATGCCATTCAAGCCTCTCTTTACTCAAAAAAACAAGGGGCAATTCACAACGATACTCTAAGTACCCTTATTAAATGCTCACTATTACAATGTGCAATATACGCACGGATTATTCCTGTCGGCAAATATTTTTCCAACTCTTTTCTCTTTTGTCGATAAATTGAGTTAGCAATAAAAAGGGCCGCGAGGGAAACCCTGCGGCCGCAAAAAACCACGTTCCTTTTTCTTCTCTGGTACTAATTGTTACTTATACTGTAGCGACCATCGGCTCGATTGAATCGAAGTCGGCTACCTCGATATTTTTTACTTCAAACGAGTACTCACTTTCGTTGATAGTAAAATGTAATACATCGCCAACCTTCTTGCCTAGAAGTTTACTTGCAAAAGGGGAAAGATGGGAAAGGACGAGTTTTTCTGGGTTAGACTCCCATGGACCCATAATTGTATAACTTTCAATTTTTTTGGTGTTGAGATTTTCTAAGGTGGCGATAACTCCAAAGCCGATTTTTGAGGTATCGACATCTTCGGGCCTGACAACTTGCACCTTTTCCATCTCTTCTTTCCAACGGGCCGCAGTGTTATTCAAAATATCCTGACGTTCTTTTGCTGCTTTATACTCCGCATTTTCTTTAAGGTCACCGTATTCTCGGGCAGTTTTAATTTCTTCAGAGTTCTTGGGAACCTCTACTTGCTGAAGGTGATTATATGCTCGCTGTTTCTCTCTGAGGCTTGTCTCCATTCCGTAGAAGCCACTGCGAGAAACGGTCGTAACTTGAACCTCCGAAATACCCATGAACTTAAAATTAGTAAACCTGCTTTTAATACGGACCTTTATTTCGTTGATAATTTTAGGATCGAGTTCTTTGACATCTTCTAAAAGACTATAGATTCGACTAATACCATCTTCGTCTGCTTCATCTATGTAGCTCTCAATAACCTTTTCTTTGATAAAAAGGAAAGTTTCAACTTGACGGTTGAGTTTCCTGTTCAATGTTAAATCTTTTCGATTTTCGGCCTCGCGAGCAGTTATATCCATTAAGTTTAGAAAAGAAATGAGGATTTTTTCTTGTTCTATACCATAATCCTTGAACCAAGGTTCAGAATAGAACGTTCGAACGAACCATATGAACGCCTCTCGATTTTCCTTGTAGTTTTTTCCAATTTCCAAGAACTTCTCTAATACGCGTTCTGCCTTTCCTGCTCCTATTAGGGCTACTACGAGGTCGCGATTCAGGTAATAAGGCGACAGGGTCAAGTACACTTCTACCCAATTACTCGAGGTAATTTTTACGAGCTTAAGGAATTCTTTTCGTATTAATTGATTAGATATCCTCAAGAATATGTCATAATTGTCTTCACATTGATCGAGGATGTCTTTAAATTTTAGAGTGAATTGGGATTTAAGGTAGTCAAAATGTCGTACGAAATCATTAGCGATAACGTAGGCAACAATAGTCTGCTCCGAAACTGATGTATAGCTACGCAAGAATCCCATAAAATAATCGAACATTTCGGTAAAAAAATCCGATTCATAAGCCATCTCATCGGTCCCATCCTCGAGGTGAGTGAGAAACTCCTGAACAATTTTAACCCGATTATCAAAATCTTTTTCGGCTTTGAATCGATTATAGGTTTTCTCCAGGAAACTAATAGGTTGGTCGCGGACCACGTAGGTGTCTGGATCGTCGGGAATATTCCCGAATATTTCATTCGTTTTTAATTGGGCTCGAGCCTTGGTGCTCCAAGAAGACCATTCGCTTTCTGAAAGCACGTGGGGAACGAGTTCGTTCTTTATTTTTCTCATGTCCGCGGCGTTATCGAAACTGCGAATGAGAATCTTCAGGGCCCACACAATATCCTCTTTGATTTTTTTATTTAGGGCTTCTTTTTTCTTGGTGAGCCGGTATACCCAAATGTGATCCTTACCTAAAACAGTCAAACTGTTTACCGCCATCTTTAAGCTCATCTTGTGGTTGTTTTTCTTCAAGAAATTAATGGTTATGTCATCGTTGGTAATGGAAACAATCCGTCCAACGCCCCAGTTTCTATGAAATACAAAACTGCCTTCGTCGAACGAAATATGTTTTTCGAAGTCTTGAATAGCTTCGTGTACCTCTCGCCAGTTTTGCGAGAGGTTAGAGAGCTGTAGGTAGTTTTGTAAGAGACTGTGGGTCGCGTATTTTCCTGTATAACAGTCAAGGAGTTCTTTCCGGGCCCATCCATTTTTGTTGTCATAGGCAAGTATCCGTTTAAGAATCGATAAGCCAATGTCCCAGGAGCCCTTTTCTTTGTAAGTTGGGTACAACTCCTCTAATAATTGTATCGATCGTTCTTGAGGAAGAATCTTTGCGGCTTTAGTTTCTACATGGTAGAAGAAGTCTATTTCTTGGGGGACTAATTCGATAAGCTTTTGCCAAATTTCCATTACCGGACCGAACATTTTTTTGTTTAAGTACCGGTGTATAGCCTTCTTGTAATAATCGATAGCTACTTCTTTCTTACCTGATTCTTCCGCTTGTTCACCCAGTTTACGGGCAATGTCTGCCTCTTCATAGTCAACTTTTATAAGTTGATCCCAAACAGTGTAAAGCTTAGACTTCTTGTTACTTCTGGAGTAGCACTCGGCCAAATGCCTCAAGGCGTGTTTATTTGGACCAAACTCGAGAATTTTCTGACAAAGTACTTCGACGACCTCCCATAGTTGTCCTTCGGAAAATAGGCTTATGAGACTCAAAAGTGGAGAATCATCGAGAGATTGGTTCCGAAGATTAATAACGCCCGAAAGGTAGAGAGCAATTATCGAGTTTTTCTTGTGACTTAAGTGCTCTACACAAATTTCTTCCACTTCTTCACTCTTGTCTTGGGTAAACACCTCATCGAGCATTGCGTCGAGTTTAAGAAAGTTTTCCGGTTTATAATCCTTGAGGTTTGACTGGGTATATTTTTCGTCATTCAACTGCTGATTTAAGGTGTCTAAAAAGTGTTCCGACATGAAAAAAAGCTCCTGTAGATGCGGCTAGGGGTTAAGGATTTATTGCATTCCTAACATCATTTTAAAAAGTATATCCTATCTGGGTTTATTTTGTATACAGCCCATGGATATCGGGGTTTAAACTCTTGATCTTCAGAAGAACTTCGTTTATCTTCTGTGGCTCCTCAGAGATACTTATGAGATGGTCGATCTGCCAGAAATATTTGTTAATGAGCCGAGGTTCAATAAGTTCTCGCTTCTCTTTTTCATGGGCGTATTCTCTCTCGAGGGAATATATACCCTGCCGCAATCGACCGTACTCTACCGCCCGTAATTCTCTTTTTACTGAAAAAACTCCAAATATTACCCCATACACTGGTAGCCACTCTCTGGCCAATTTTTCGGGAGAGTATTTTTCTTTCGTATAATCTGAAAGGCGTAAAATGAGCTCCGATTCCAGAAGCTCAACAGGTACCCTTTGGGGATCAATAAAAAAAGCCTCTCGAAAAAGTACCTTTGCCCTAGCCGGCTCATTTAGAAGAGCGTAGACGTCAGCAAGGTGACCAAGGAGTTCTGGGTTGTCTTGGCCAACTCCGCCGGACTTTTCCAAGTTGCTCTTTGCTTCGATGTAGTTGCCGAGGGCCTTTTCACAGATACCCAGTTTCATTGTGTATTGGGGATCGGCATTCTCACTTTGTCGAAGTTTTTTTTCTAGAATTATTTTTACCGAAAAAAAAGCATATTGTTTAAATGTGTAGAGAGATTCTTCATCGTCAAGATTTATTCTTTTTGCGAACTCTAAATAGGTAAGCCATTGGGAAAAGAAGTAGTCGGCTTGGACGAGGGGTTCACTGTGTTCAATAAAAATCTCTGAACGCTCTTTCCAAAAAGAAATACTCTTTAAGGCCCCTAGAACTACAGGATTTTCGAAAGCATAGGGGATCGCCGATTCAAGAAGTTGCTTTCCTTGGTCAAGTCTAAGTTCTTTTATTTCGTTCCAGGCTGCGCCAATTATTTGGGGGACATTCATAGAGACTTCTATTATAGTAGAGTAAAAGGAAAAGAAAAAGGCGGAATAGAATGGCGGTATACTCTCGGGCTGTTGCTCCCTCAATATTGTCTGCGGATTTTGGTCACTTTGCCGACGCAGTTACTGAGATAGAAAAAGCGGGAGCAGAACTTATTCACATCGATATAATGGATGGTAACTTCGTTCCCAACCTCACTTTTGGGCCAAAGCTTGTAAAAGATATACGACCTATTACAAAGTTACCCCTCGATGTTCATATGATGGTGCTACATCCAGAGTCGTATATCGACGAACTGTCCGAAGCCGGAGCCGATATGGTGACTTTCCATATCGAAGCGGGGGTTCATAGTGACCGTACTATTCAGGCGATACATCGAGCGGGTATGAGGCCAGGAATTTCAATTGTTCCTTCTTCGCCGGTGGTGCTTCTTGAAGAGGTGCTGGAAAAAGTCTCCCTGGTCTTGGTAATGACGGTGAATCCAGGGTTTGGTGGTCAAGGTCTAGTCGAGAGTTGTTTAAAAAAAATTACCCAATTAGCCGAATTCAGAACTCGAAACTCATTGGATTATTCAATATCTATAGATGGTGGAGCAAGCATTGATAATCGAAACTTGTTTTGGAATGCAGGAGCTGATATTATTGTATCGGGTAGTTCATTTTTTAAGTCAAAAGACAAGGGCGAATTCGTCAAAACCATGAAGACCTGAACGATTCTTGCGTTGGTGCACAAGTTCTTTTCGAGAAAATAAGAAAATGTACCGATCTGCTTAGTAAAGGGGCCCCATTGAAGTCAAAAGGATTTTTTTTACTACTGCTTTTGTTTCTTGGAACTCAACTTTTTTCTCAAGCCTCAGGCAATCCTATCGAACTTGGCAAGTCATATTTCCAAGTTGCGGCTTACAGAGAAGCCCTATCATTATTTCGCGATAGTCTTTCTGACCCACGTTACGTGGCACAGCGGAATGAAGCCTATTTCTGGACCGGTAAGACTCTATTTGCCCTCGAGCGTTACGATGAATCTCTCAGAAATTTCGACCTCTTTCTTTCTGAATACCCTTCAGATCGAAATAGCGCAGAAGCACACTATTTACGGGCAAGGGTCTATTTTCTTCAAGGAGATATGGAATCTGCCGCCCTTTTGTTCGCTCGGTTTATACAAGAAAATCCCCGTTCACCCTTTGTCCCAAATGGCTATTATTGGGCCGGGGAGAGTTATCTTTCGATGGGCAACTTAGCAGAGGCTGAAAGCCTTTTTCAAGTAGTAATTCGCAACTACCCGACCAGCGCACGAATTGAGGCAGCGCGATATCGACTTGACGTAATACAACTAAAAAAGAGGGAACAAGAGTTAGTCCAATTACTCCAATGGTCTCAAGAAGAGTCCTTACGAACCTCTGAACAAAATCGTCGGCAAATTGAATCTCTAAACCAGGCAATTCTCGGACTCCAGAATCAACGAGCAGACCTTGGTCAAACCATCGGACTACAAGAATTGCAAAACGAAGTAGTATCTCTCAGAAATCAGATAAACCAATTAGAAACAACGAACGATCAAATAGTAGCTCAAAATCGGGAATTAAGCCGGCTTGCCCAAACTTATCGAACACGAATAGATGAGCTAGAGCGTTCACTTGACTCGACTTCCTCCGGATCATCAGTTGGATCGAATCAAGGAAATCAAATGCAGGAGCTATCCCGGCTCTCTGAATTGCTTAAAATACAGGCCAAGGCCTTGAGTCTTAAAGAAGATATTCTAAGGGCGATGATCGAGGAGGGGCGATGAGAACTAGGCTAAATAGAAAATCCCTTCTCTTATTTTTTGTTTTAAGTGGTACTCTTTTGACTGTAAATGGTCAGAGTTTCTCTGAAATGGGGAATTTGACATCTGAATTAGGGGAATATCAGGTTTTTGTAAATCCTGTAAGCGGCAGTTTTTCGATTTCCTATAGAGTCTCGTCAGACAGCCTAGTCCTGTTAGTAAAGGATGGATACCCCTACGGTTCGCAATTTCGATTGTCCCAAGGGGGGCGCATTCTACGGTTAGATGAGATTGTGCGTTTTTCTCAGGTTTTGCGGTCAGACGATTCGTTACTCATCTATTACGAATTACGAGAACTCGGTAGCTTTTCCGTCAGTTTTCGGCTCTTGGAAGAGGGGAATCTCGCTCTTTCTTTAGGGGTAGTCAATATCAGTGATGACATTGTACACGCACAAATACTCCTCGATACCGAGTTGGGAGAAGCCTCAGGAACACATTTTATTCTAAATGGAACGCCGGTCAACCGTGAAACAGGATTCGTTTTGAATCCCCAACAATCTGATTTAGTAGTAGGACAGGGAATCGAAACCGGGGTCGACACCGGAGTCCCCTCGACCATTACTCCATATCTTCAGTCGGAATCCCAATCGGGAGCTCAAGTTGTCCTTGCGAATATACGCCGACTAGCAGAGTCTCCAGAAACCTTTTCGGTAAACCCTAATCGTAATTTTAATCTCTTACCATTTTCGGTGAACGATTCTGCTCTCATGATATCTTCTACTATACAGCCGAGTTCCCGTTCCGCCTTCGGTCTTGGGCTTTCGAGGAGTCTATTATCGCCAAAAATGGTGCCAACAGCTTTGGATCAAACCATAAACCCAAGTGCGCCGCAGATATCAAACTCTTCGGTGTCAAATGGAAATAGTCCGTCTACTCAGGCGACGATACCTTCTTTCGAAAGTAGTTCTGAAGGTGTGTCAATAGAGATACAAAGACTCACCGAGAACTTGCAGGATCTCAACTTGCTCTTGATGAAGATAGAGCAACAACTACTCAACCCAAGTCAAAATATCGACTTGGACTCGTTCCAACAACAGTTAGACACCATTCGGAGAGGATCCGGACTGTAAGAATGGCGAAAACCAAAATTGATCCAACCCTTGGGCAAGCGAAAAAGCTCTATTCCCAGCGTCGGTTTTCTCACGTTATTAGTTTGCTCAATCCCCAAATCTTTTTATTTCGGACAAATCCTGAGTTCTATACTATTTTAGGAAACTCTTGCCTATACATGAATGATTTTGGTGGGGCTCACACCTATCTTGCTCGAGCAATTGACCTTGACCCTCGGCAAATAGCACCGAAGTTAGGGCTGGCAGTCGTGTATTTACGCAGGGGAAAGTTTACCGAGAGCCTTCAGCAGTGGCTCGATGTATTACAAATCGAACCTAACAACAAAAACGCCCTTTTTGGACTTCAGCTTGTTCGTGAGCGCGATGATTCCCAGAGTAATAGTTTTGAAATTAGCGAGGGAGATAAAAAAAAGCTCTATCCGGTGCCACCCCAGGATACACAATTGCTCTTTCGATTGATAGCGATCTTTTCGGTCCTAGGGATACTAACAGGCGTGAGCTTTTTTACATACCAAAAATACCAGTCTCCTCGGGAAATCGTAAGGGCTGGGGGAGAGTTGCTTCTCTTTTCATCAGAAATTCCGCGTCTTTCGGCGGAAGGGGATTTTGAGATTACTCTTACAATTCAGGAAATTAACGAACTTCTCAAAGACATTACCGTTCAGTTTGATAATTTTGAAGATAATCAGATTCGACATGAAATTAATAGACTTCTTGCTTCTAATGCTTCTTTGGACATTAAAACTCAAATGCAGCTCTTGCTTAATAGTCTTCGAGTACCAACCTTCGTGGATGATTTCTGGATACCGACCATCGAACAGGTAGTTCAGCGACCGCAGGAGTACCGGAATGTGTATATCCGTTGGTCCGGTAGAATTGGAAATTTGCGAGTAAACGAGCGGGAATTGATATTTGACTTTCTCGTTGGGTATGAATCCGGAGAGGTAATCGATGCAATTGTTCCGGTGCGCCTGCTTTTTCCCGCGAACCTTCAGGCGGGGAATAACGTCGAACTCATTGGACAATTACTCTTAAACGATAGAGGTACAATCGAAATTCAGGGTTCGAGCATACGAGCTCTACGGTAATGCGGGCTGTCATTCAACGAGTTTCTTCTGCCGAAGTATGGGTAGAAGATAGGAAACTTAGTTCGATTAATCGTGGTATCTTGGTTCTTGTCGGCTTTTCGCCAAAAGATACTGAAAATGATTTTCAGTATATCCGGAATAAAATTCTTAACCTCCGTATTTTTCCTGACTCTAAGGGAATTATGAACTTGAGTGTTCAGGAAACAAATGGGGATATTCTCCTCGTCAGCCAATTTACCCTTTATGCCGATGCTCGAAAGGGTAGGAGTCCATCCTATTCTTCAGCCGCTCCGCCAGAGATCGCCCGAGGTCTATGGGAGAAATTTGTCGAAGATTTCGGTTCGTCCTATTCTGGAGTCCTGGGCCTGGGAGAATTTTAGGAGGTTATGGATGTCAGATTGGTCAACGAGGGTCCGGTAACTCTACTGTTAGATTCGGAACGGACATTCTGAAGTCAGAAAAACGGACTTAGGGACTCTTCATCATAAAGACGTAGAATAATTTCTGCAGTTCGGCGAGTAGTCCTAACTACCTCGATAAATGGAAGCTTCTCGATAACCTCCTTGGTGGGTTCGAGGGTATCGGTTGTTATAAGACGGTGGAGTAGTCCTTGGTCGTAGAGGGTTGCAAGTCTTTCAAGAGCTGGTGGAGAAAAAACCGAGTGAACTATAGCGACGTGTACTGCTTTGACACCCCGTTTTTTTAGTTCTTCACACAAAGTCACCACTGAACTTCCTGTGTCTATCATGTCGTCAACGACCCATACGACCTTGTTTTGAAGAGGCGAATCAGAGAGTATTCTTATTTGTTCTACGTGGTTGTTTTTTTCATAACTTCTCTGTTTGTGGGCAATAATTAATTCACCGCTAAAGGACTTTGCATAATTCCTCGCGAGACTCTCGCCACCCGCATCGACGGAACAAAAAGTTGGAAGGTGATCTTTTTTGAATATCTTGTCTCGGAGTAAGAATTCCATAATGATATTTGCGCCGGGGATATCGTCAATGAGTGTATGAATAGGGTCTACGACGGTTTTGCTCTTATCTGAATGCAGTTGGTAGGTTACTAAATGTTGAACGCCCAGGCTAGAGACGGTCTTGTAATGGATCCAGAATCCCACCGAATTTCTACGGTTCGTACGATCTGAACGGGCGCAACTCATGTAGGGTTCAACGAGTATTAGTCTACGGGGTGCCGAGCGTTTTATTGCGTCGATGGCATGGTACATCTCTTGTTTTTGTTCGGAAACGCTCAGACCCAAGGAGTTTCGACCAGCGCTACTCAATAAAAATACATCCTTTCCTCGAAGTGATTGAGGAACTTCAACTTCCATTTCGCCATCGGCAAAAACTCGGGTCTTTAGCTCGTTTCGTATGCCATCTGCCAGGCCCCGCGGGTAGAGATCGGGAAAGGAAAGTAATTCCGATTGGACAAGATCTGCATACCAATTTGACGAACGAGTAGAAACGATAGAAATACCTCTGCTCATAGACCTAATACTAAGCGATAGTTTGGTAGTTCGCAATCTTCCCTTGCCTTGACCGGAAAAATTCCGCTCCTTATACTTGGAAAGTTGAATCAGATTTCATTCCAGCCTGGTAATAGATAAGAGGGAATACTTTATTTCCCACATCCAAAAGAGAGAGGACAATTATGGCAAAAAGCGGCACTCCCAAAGAAACTCAAGTTCATGGAAATCAAGCGGATAAACTAAAAGCCCTTGAAGCAGCTCGGTTACAAATTGAACAACAATTTGGAAAAGGTTCGTTGATGAAATTAGGGACCGGAACCGAGCGGATGAATATCGAATGTATACCCTCCGGTTCCTTGGTGTTAGATGAGGCTCTCGGGATAGGTGGGTATCCAAAAGGAAGGATAATAGAAATTTACGGACCTGAATCCTCGGGTAAAACGACCCTCGCTCTCCATGCTATCGCCGAGGCTCAAAAACGAGGGGGCATTGCAGCATTTATCGATGCCGAACATGCCCTCGATCCTATTTACGCCAAAAATCTTGGGGTAGATACCGATGAGTTGTGGGTCAGTCAGCCGGACAATGGGGAACAGGCTCTCGAGATTGCCGAAAACCTCGTTCGCTCGGGTGCCGTAGATATCATTGTCGTGGACTCTGTCGCTGCACTAACGCCCCAAGCGGAAATCCAAGGTGAAATGGGCGATAGCCATGTTGGTTTACAAGCTCGCCTAATGAGTCAGGCTTTGCGGAAGCTCACTGGCACTATTTCTAAGTCTGGGGCATGTTTGATCTTTATTAATCAAATTCGGATGAAAATAGGGGTTATGTTTGGAAATCCTGAAACTACCACCGGTGGAAATGCCCTCAAATTTTACGCATCGGTTCGGCTTGAAGTACGTCGGGTAGAAACCATAACCCAAGGCACGGATAACGCAGTTGGAAATACCGTGCGGGTCAAAGTTGTAAAGAACAAGGTTGCTCCGCCATTTCGAAAAGCAGAAATGGATATTATGTTTGGAAAAGGAATTTCGTGGAGTGGAAGTCTCTTAGATACGGCGGCAAAGTTTGAACTTATCAAGAAGAGTGGTGCGTGGTATTCCTTTGGAGAAGAGCGCATAGGCCAAGGAAAAGAAAACGCGAAATCCTTTTTAGAAGCGAACCCCGAAATTGCCCAAAGTTTGGAAAAACAACTGCGCCAAACCCTTTTTCCTTTTGAACAAGTCCTAGGAACCGGCAAAGGAACGAAGGAGCCTAAAGAACCTAAAGTACCGGCGAAGGAAAAAGAAAATAGCACCAAAAAAATGAAGGATATACCCGCAAAAGTGGAATCGGATTCCCCCGGGAGTTCTGATGAGCTATTTTAGCTCCGGTAAACAATCGGGCAAGAAAGAGGTGCCCCATTCACCAGCATAAAATGTCCGATTTTGAGGTACACCCATTGTTCAAAGTAGGTATAGGCTTAGGAAGTAACCTGGGTGAGTCAAAAGACATCCTGCGCCGGGCTACCCAAGAATTGCGATCTTCGATTCGTGAAATGACGGTTTCGTCCCTTTACGAGACAGATCCTAGGGAATATAGAGAACAACCGAATTACTTCAATTGTGCAGTAGTCGGGTATTGGTCGGGGTCGTTCTTTCAGCTTCTCGATTTCTGTCAAACCATCGAAAATCGTGAAGGACGCATTCGGAAAAAAGATTTTCGCTACGGTCCTCGCACTCTTGACCTTGATATTTTGTGGGCAGATTATTTTTCGCTTAAAGGTCCAAATCTCACTGTTCCTCATCCTCGATTACTCGAGAGGGCTTTTGCGCTTATTCCCCTCCTCGAACTTGAGCCCGACGCAATTGAACCCCAAACCCAAAGGTTCCTATCAGAATACCGTCAAACCCTCGAAAACCAGGGTGTTTACCAGGTAGAATGGTAGGTCTATAATCCTCTACCGGAATAGAAAGGGAAGGGGTCTTGGATGGAATACTTTGACGGAGATACAGAAGCCACATCGGAACAAGATGGTTGGGCACCTCAAAGTTTTGTAGTAAGCGATTTCGAAGGGCCACTCGATCTTCTACTTTTCCTCATAAAGAAAAACGAAGTGAATATTTATGATATTCCGATCGGGTCGATTACCGAACAGTATCTCTCCTACCTCAAAATGCACTCGAGGGTTGGTCTCGAAGACCTCACCGAATTCTATTCCCTGGCTGCCACGCTTCTTTATATCAAAAGTAGAATGCTGCTGCCGGTAGAAATTGATTTATCAGAAGAAATTGATGATCCCCGTAGAGAATTGGTGGAAAGACTCATAGAATATCAGAAATATAAAAAGCTCAGTGAGTTATTAGGTGGAACGAGTAATGTTGAGGATTTTTCTTTGGAAAGAAGGAAAAAGCAAGCCACTCTTCCATTCGAAGAAGAATCCCTTTGGGAGGAGATGGAAGTATGGGATTTACTCAAATCGTTTTCGCATTTAATGAAAGGGTTAAACACCGAGAGAATAATCGACCTTTATGAAGAGGTGACAGTCAATGAAAAAATTAGTCTTATTTACGAGTTTCTAGAAGAAAAGGTCGAATTTCTTTTCTTAGATCTCATTTTTAAACCTAATTCTATGTTAGAAACAGTATGTGCCTTTTTGGCAGTACTGGAGACCGTGAAAGGCAAACGGATAGTAATTCTACAACACCGGATGTTCGGAGATATTATCGTTCGCCGTCGAGAGCAAAAGGAAGAGGAGGTATGATTCTGGAAAATGAAGTTTCTGTGATAGAAGCAATTCTCTTCTTGGAATCTGAACCTGCAGACATAAAAACCCTTGCAAGAATTGCAAATTTACCCGAGCAGGGAGTCAGTCAAGCTCTCAAGGAACTTACAGATCACTATGCTGAGTCCTATCATGGAATAGAGATCGTACGTCTTGGGGATGCTTATCAGATCGTTCCAAAGCGCGGGCTATGGGAAACCTTACGTCCAAGGTACGGCAAACGAAACGAGAATCGTTTGAGTCGTGCTGCTTTAGAAACCCTTTCTATAATTGCTTATTCTCAACCGATTACCCGGGGAGAAATTGATGCAATCCGTGGGGTAGCTTCAGATGGAATGATAAGAGTTCTCCTTGCTCGGGAATTGATTCAAGAAGTTGGAAAAAAGGAAACACCGGGTAGACCGATTCAATTTGGAACAACTCGTACATTCTTAAGGAGTTTTAGGCTTTCTAGCATAGCCGATCTCCCAAAATTAGATGACTTAGAAAGAGAGAAGTTTGAACTCGATGGAGAATGAAAACAAAATTCGACTTCAGGTGTACCTCAGTCGTAGCGGAGTAAGTTCCCGCCGTGAAGCAGCAGAAATAATCGAAGCGGGCAGAGTTTCGGTCAATAATAACGTCTGTTTAGAGCCTGGTTTTAGGGTCGACAAAAACGACAAAGTAGAGTTCGATGGTGAGACAATTCACCCTACGCGAAATCATGCTTACATTGTACTAAACAAACCCGAAGGATATGTGTGTTCGAATAAGGATCCTGAAGGCCGAAGTACTGCCGTGGGGCTTGTACAACCGCTCTTTTCGCAGCGGCTCTTTACTGTCGGACGTCTTGATATTAACTCATCAGGTCTCCTTATCCTCACTTCCGACGGAGAGTTTGCAGACAGAATCATGCATCCAAAGGGTGCGGTTGAGAGGGAATACGTCGTGGATACCCAACAAGAGATACCAGATACGATTCTCCTCACCTGGCAGAAAGGTATTACTGTCCAAGGAATTAAGTATACTCTCAATAGTTTTCGAAAAGTTAGTCCCAAAAAAGTTTATTTGATTCTCGGCGAAGGAAAGAATAGGGAGATTCGCAACATCTTTGGACACTATAAGATCACCGTACGAAAACTTCATCGGGTTCGGATTGGAAACATCCATATTGAAAATCTTAAAAAAGGTGAATTTCGAAAAATTACCAAAGAAGAAGCTGAGACAATCTTTTTGGTAAAGCGACGACCCACGTCAAAACAAATTATTGGTGAGAAAAAACCCCTACATCCGGCCCCGAAAAAAAGAAGGATAAGGGGGAATAATGATAGTCGCAATTGATGGTCCCGCGGGCTCTGGGAAAAGTACGGTAGCTCGAGAAGTTGCCAAAGCAACAGGATTCTTCTACCTCAATTCTGGTAAGGTCTATCGAGCGATTACCTATTCGTTTATTACTGCCGGAGTGGAAGTAAACGACCATACAATTTCCCAGTTACTTCCTACGGTTGCAATAGAGTTGTCCGCCGAGGGAGTGAAATTGAATGGCTGCTTTATCGATCCAGTAATTCATACCGACGCGGTAGATAAACGGGTTGCCGATGTTTCTTCGTATCCTCAAATCAGGGAATTTGTGAATAAAATACTCATTAACCAATCGAGAGGGAGAAATGTTGTAGTAGAGGGCCGGGATATGACGACTGTCGTTTTTCCAAAAGCTGAGGTGAAGTGGTTTATCGATGCAACAGCGGAAGCCAGAGCTCGACGGAGGTTTGGCCAAGGTACAAGTAAACTGAACTTCGAAGAAATTCTTGTGGCAATACAGCAAAGAGATACGATCGATAAGCAAAAAAAGGTTGGAGCTCTGATGCTAGCCGCTGATGCGACCTATTTAGACACATCTGACTTGACGATTGAGGCAGTTTGTGCCAAAGTAACCGAATCCATCCAAGGACATAAATCTTCACAGGAGTACTATCGTAACATGGCAGATAAAGAACAGCAGGTTTCCCCAGAAAATACCTTGAGCAAACAGGAAATGCTTCAGGAGGAATATTTAAAATCCTTGGATGAGTTGGAAGATGGTCAGCTTGTCGATGGCTTTGTAGCCCAGGTAACTGACGAACACGTTTACATCGACGTTGGTTACAAATCGGAAGGTAAAATTTCGGTTTCTGAATTTTCCGAAGTTCCAAAAATAGGTGAGACCGTCAGTGTCGTACTTGTTTCCAAAGAGGGCCGCCATGGAGAAATTCTTGTAAGTAAGCGAAAAGCCGACGAACGGGTGGTCTGGAAGCAAATTAAAGAAGCTTTTGAAAATAAAGGTGCAGCCGTAGGTAAGGTTGTGCGTACCGTAAAGGGTGGCTTTGAAGTTGATCTAGGGGGTGGAACACGAGGTTTTAACCCCATTTCTAAAATGGATCTATTTCGCATAGAAGATCCAGAGCGTTATGTTGGTCTTGAGTCGAGTTTCTATATTGAGCGGCTTTTTTCCGAAAAACGTGTGAATATAATTCTTTCTCGACGAGCTTGGCTCGAAGAAGAAGTTGAAAAAATGCGTACCGAGTTTTTTGCCTCGGTGCACGAAGGTGATGTCGTTAAGGGAATAGTAAAGTCCTTCACCTCCTTCGGTGCTTTCGTAGATCTTGGTGGATTTGACGGCTTACTTCACATAAATGATATGAGCTGGGGGCATGTAGCCCGTCCAAAAGACGTAGTAAAAAAAGGCGAAGAACTTGAATTAAAAGTAGTACGACTCGACCACGAAAATCAAAAAATTAACTTGTCCCTGAAAGAAATGACTCGTAATCCTTGGGATACCTTCCACGAACAATTCGAGCTTAACCAGGTAGTTGAAGGTGTGGTTACTAAGTTGACCGACTTTGGAGCTTTCATCGAGATCGAAGAGGGCATCGAGGGCTTGGCACATATTTCCGAATTGTCCTGGACGAAACGAATTAATCATCCTAAAGACGTTCTCAATATTGGCGACAAGGTTCAAGCCAAAATTTTGGGTTTTGACCTCGATGCCCATAAGGTCAGCTTGGGAGTAAAACAAGTTACTGACAATCCCTGGGAGACAATAGATGCAAAGTATCCCGTAGGAATGCGCTTAACCAAGGTAGTGAAGAAGATAACCGCCAGTGGTGCCTTTGTAGAGCTAGAGGATGGGATCGATGGATTCCTCCACGCCGATGAACTTTCGTGGACAAAAAAGATAAAAAATCCCGGCACGCTTTTGACCGAAGGAGAAGAAATTGAAGTTATTGTTATTTCTTCTGATCCGGAATCTCGTAATGTACGATTAGGGGTGAAACAGCTTTCTGAAGATCCATGGGGTTCACTCAAAAAAGCTTTTCCTGAGGGATCGGTCATCGAGGGTGAGATAACAAACATTACTACTTTTGGAATTTTCGTTCGAGTTCAAGGTGATATCGAAGGTCTGGTAAATAAGAGCCAGGTAGTAGATCCTCGTTTGGAAAATGTTGATGAAGCCCTTAATAAATATAAAGTAGGTGACAAGGTTAAGGTCGTTGTTACGGAAATTCAAACCGGTCGCCAAAAACTGAGTCTAAGCTTCCGGGAGGTTGAACGACAAACCGAGCGAAAAGAGTTTGAGAAGTATATCCACGATGGTGACGAGGACGTTTCAACCTCAGTCCGTCTGGGGGATTTTCTTAAGAAAGACAACGATTGAGAAAATATCTCTAGAAATCGTTTTCTACCCTGAGTAAGGGACAATCGGGTCTCTTATTCAGTGGTTGGGGACCTCTATAAACCCCTATTCTTAATCGGCTTAGGTTCTTACGTCATTGCGGTGCAATGACCAACTTTGTCAGAAAACCAGATAATAGAGGTCCCCTGGTTATTCTGTAAGAAAAGCGTTTATATAGAGATACTCGAGGGAAGTAATATAACGTATGTTTGACTCAAAAGAGGATACAATAAAAGTAGAAACTCTTATTGAGTTAAATAGTCTCATAAATTCCGATTATGCCGACGTCAACATTTTGTTAGCACGGATCGTCGAGTCAGCGATGGTGTTGTCGGAAGGTGAAGCAGCTTCACTACTACTTCTGAATAAAGGGGATCGAAAACTTTATTTTGAAGTCGCTCTCGGTAGCAAGGGCAGCGACGTTCAAAAGTTTTCTTTAAATCTTGGTGAAGGTATCGCCGGGTGGGTAGCGAAAAATAATAAAAGCCTTATAGTGAACGACGTCGAAAAAGACGATCGTTTTTTTTCCGATATTAGCAAGAGTGTAGGATTTCAAACGACATCTATTTTGGCAGTGCCTATGCGCTTGAAGGATTCTTGCATCGGCGTAATTGAGCTTATAAATAAAAAAAACAATCGACATTTTACCGAAAACGACCTTCAATGGCTCGAAATTTTTGCGAATCAGGCAGCTCTTGCCCTCTCGAACGCTCGATTGTATGTCAAAACGCAAAAAGAAATTGCAATATTACAGGATTCTTTGCAACTAAGTCAGGGATTCCATACCCTGATTTATGAAAGCAAGGAAATGGAAATGGTCCTGAATGTCGTTAAAAAGGTAGGAATGACAAACTCTACTGTTCTTGTATTAGGCGAGAGTGGGGTAGGTAAAGAACTTATCGCGGAGCAAATTCATTTGAATAGCCGCTATGCAGAAAAACCCTTTATCCGGGTAAATTGCGCAGCCCTCCCCGAAGGACTTCTAGAAAGTGAACTGTTTGGGCATGTACGAGGTGCCTTTACCGATGCTCTTAAGGACAGGATGGGGAAATTTGAACAAGCCGGCGATGGCACAATCTTTTTGGATGAAATAGGTGAACTTAGCTTACCTGTACAGGCGAAGCTCCTAAGGGTTCTTGAAGACGGGATCTTCGAACCTTTAGGGTCTAACGAGCAGAAGCGAGTTCGAGCAAGGATACTTAGTGCTACAAATCGTAATCTTATTGATTTGGTTGCAAAAGGTGAATTTCGAAAGGATCTTTATTATCGATTGAATGTAATTCCGATTAACGTACCTCCTTTGAGGAATCGTGTTTCTGACATAATGCCCTTGGCAAAGCATTTTTTGCAGTTTGCAATGCGGGATACAAATAAAACAGTATCTCATTTCGAGAAATCGGCGATCGATGCTCTGCATTCGTTTGAGTGGCCGGGGAATATACGGGAGCTCAAAAATGTAGTAGAACGGGCGGTCGTTATTACTCAGGACGGTAGTATTCGAAGAGAGCATTTGTTATTAGGCCAAAATCCTATCGAAAAAAACGATGAATTCCAGGGCAAAAATCTCAAAGACTCGGTGAATTTGTTCAAGAAATACTTTATTATTTCATGTCTAGAAAAACACCATTGGAACCAAACATCAGCTTCCAGAGAACTGGATATTCAGCGTACTTATCTATCGAGACTTATGAAAGAGCTACAAATACAACATTGAAGAATGAAACGAGTTATTGAAGGAGCATTATTGTGGAAGAAAAGAAACCCAAGGGTCTGACATTGTTTTTCACCCGCTTTGGTAAGGTTTTTATAGGATTTAGTGTACTTGTCCTGATCATCGTCAGTGGGGTAGTTGTGTACAATGAAGTTCAAAATAGCAGAAAAGCCGCGGCTACTGAGCTTGTTGAATCGATGGAAGCTGCTTATCAGGACTATTTATCTGATGCCAATTCTACTAAAAGTGCTTCAACCCTTGAAGAACTGGCTGCAAAGGCAATAGCAGATTTTCCCCAAGAATATCCTGCTCAACGGGGTCAGTTTCTTTTGGCCATGAGGGCTGAAGCCCAAGAGGATTTTATTACTGCTTCAGAACTTTTCGAGTCATCAGCGTTAATTGGGGCCTCAAGCCATCTGATAGAAGTTGCTTACATCCGCTCTTACCAGACGGCAGAGTCTGCTGGAGAGTTACCTAGGGCAGTAGCAATGCTCCAGGCCCTTTTAAATGCTGCGCCTTTGGGTATACAAGCCCCGAGAGCTATTTTTAATCTGGGAAGGCTTTATGAGCTGATAGGAAATACCGAGAGTGCTCTCGATACTTTCAGGCGATTGACCCTCGAGTTCCCTGGTAGCAGTTGGACAAGTTTATCCGAGGCTCGTATACTCCAATTAGAAAATAGTTGAGGTGATTGACCCAAAAGACACTAATATCGGGGGGAGACTTATGAAGAATAGTACCATTGGCGAGCTAGGGAAAGTAAAAAATTTCTCGCTTTTTCTCGCTCTCGGAGTTTCCGGAATCGTACTTCTTTTACTGAATTTGCTCCCCGGACTTCGATCCGCAACCCAATGGGAACTTGATGCGATGTTTCGATTGCGACCTCGGGATGAAGCGATAGTGATACAAGAAGGCGCAGTAGCCCAAGGACTCAATCCTCGTCTGAATCCAGATATCTTATTGCTTGGGGTAGACACAAGAACGTTATCCCGGTTTGGAAGATGGCCCTTTCCTCGATTCAGGCATGCCGATCTATTAAATACCCTCACGAGAATAAAAGATCAGGATCAAAGAGAATCCGCAGTGCTTCTTGACTTTTTCTTTATCGACTCGACCGAAGATCCAGTCTCAGATGCGCTTTTGAGTGATGCAATCTTTCAAAATGGCAATCTTCTCTTAGAAGTAATACCGAATGTTGACACCTTCAGTTTTGAGCTTCAGAAAGAAATGGACGCTCGATTTTCCATGCTTCACGCTTTAGATCCCTCGTTATCCGAGATACAAGGAAATTGGCTCGATATGCCTGCTTACCAAGGTATGGAAAATCCTCTGGTTCCATTTATCGAAGGTTCTGCCGGTTATGGTCATGCGGTGTTCCAATCCGATTCAGACGGAAGTTTTCGCCGTCAACCTTTAGTACTCAAGTATACACAACCCATTGATGAAATATCTTTGACCGCGTTTATCACACATCCTGAAATACTAGATTCCATCGACTATGAAAACTATCAACGTTTTGGGTTTCTTGATTCGTTAAACTATTCTCGTTCAATTCCAGTCGATATTTTGACTGATCCGGACGAATTAACTTCGTTCTTACAGGCGAACTCGATTACCCGTTCATTTAGTGACCCGGAAGGACAGGAGATCGAGGACTATTTTATACGGATGTACCAAGACTATTTTATTCCGGCGATAACCCTTCGGCTTGCGGCCCACCATCTTCATGTTCCCCTGGAACAGATTCAGGTAGTTCTTGGAGAACACATCGTTATTCCCAGTCCAAAGGCTATCGATCCCCAAACTGGGGAGTTAGGGCCCTACAGAATTCTTCGGAAGCCCGCCGTATACGATGAGCAGGAGAATATTGTCGAACCTGCAATATTTGAAGAGCCCGAGGAGATACAAATACCAATCGACGACTGGGGAAATATGGTCATTAATTATCTCGGCCCAAGGTCAAGCGAAGATTCGTCAGGTTTTCAAACCTTTCCGGTTCGAAGTTATGCTGGATATGCTGCACGAGCAACCGGTCCAATATTTGAGACCTGGCCCGAAACTCTTCTTTTAGATAATAAAATAATCATGGCAGGAGCGTTCTCGTCGGGGATGGCAGACGACGAAAAGCTTACTCCTTATGGACTCATGTATGGAGTTGAGGTTCACGCCAACGCTTTGAATACTATTCTTATGACTGATTTTTTGTATCCGGTTGAATCTTGGGTCCAAATACTCACTCTATTTGGTCTTACCTTGGTTGTGGGGTTAATTTCGGGGAGGGTGCCAACAATTTGGGCGTTTGTGATAACTGTTCTCCTTCTGGTTGGTGGGTTCTTGATTAATGTATACCTTGTATTTAGCGAATACTCCTATGTGTTTAACTATAGTGTACCTGCTGTGTCCGCATTGCTCACCTTTGTTCTTATCATTATCTACAGAGTTGTTACCGAAGAGAAGGACAAGCGAATGATTCGCTCAATGTTTAGTCGGTACGTGAGCCCTGGAGTAGTAAACGAGATTCTACAAAATCCCCCAGAGTTAGGCGGAGTCGATAAAGAACTTACGGTTTTCTTCTCTGATATTCGTGGTTTTACAACTTTAAGCGAGGCTCTCACACCCCAGGAACTGGTCGCTCATCTAAATCTCTATTTGACCGCGATGACAAACGTAATATTAGAATTTCAAGGCACCCTTGATAAATACGTGGGAGACGAAATAATGTGTTTTTGGGGAGCTCCATTGCCTCAAGCCGACCATGCTTATTTAGCTTGTAGGTGCGCTATTCGCCAAATAGATCGGCTGAACGAGCTTAATGCTGGATGGCCGCCGGAAAAACAAATCAAAATAGGAATTGGAATTAATAGCGGGATTATGACCGTTGGAAATATGGGGAGTCTCGGTCGCATGAACTACACCTTGATGGGCGATAATGTGAATCTTGGGGCTCGTCTCGAAGGGACCAACAAACAATACCTTACGCAAATTATAATTTCCGAGTATACCTACGGCTTAGTGAAAAACCGGGTTATCGCCCGAGAACTCGATACCATACGGGTAAAAGGTAAGAACAAGCCAGTCGTCATATATGAACTTCTTGATATAATCGAATAGGATTTTAGACCCCTGTGAGAATGAGGCATATTCCTGTTTCTTGTTGGAGACTTGTAACCTTTAGTGCAATATTCTCGGTAACTTTACTGGGGTGCGGGATTCCGAATCTTGGGGGACTATTGCCTCGCACCCCTGATATTTCGGTTATAACGAGTCTTGTAGAGGTTACTGCCTACAATCAAGCAGACCCCGATTTGGATCCTAACATGACCCTTGTTATTGCCTACAAGGTGTATCGTAGTGACAATTTTGGTGGGGCACAAAACGCCTATGAAGAAACGATCGAGGTCCTTTCCAATAACTTGTCTGAGACCACACGAGTAGACAGCTACAACAGTACTTGGATGCGCAAATTTCCGAACAATCTTATTTCGGTGAACACCGAGGAGTTAGAACTTACATTTTCTGTTTCGGTCGACGAAGAATTCCTTTCCTTGAGTGAGAATTCAAAATTAGTTGAAAATTTAACTGTTGATATTTCTTCTGAAATATCGGGGATGGCGGTTAACGAAGAATTCTATGTCGGATTTTTCGCTTATGCCAAGACTATTGATGCTGGCAATCTAGAGCCTAGGTATTCACTCATAGATAGTCATTTGAGTTCGAAGCTCTTTGTATTTAGTAAGCAATAACTGTGTATAATGTATATTCTGTCGACTAGAATTCTGTGTCACTTAAGTCTAATTTCTCTAGGGCACCTCCGGAATCTCGTTTTTTGTGTAATTCGGTCATTGCACCGCAATGACTTACGGGCGTCAAACTCATGGAAATGGTAGTTTCCAGAGGTGCCCTCTATCAGTACCGATATTTATTAAGGCCAAGATTGAGTACTATTCCTAAAGCTACGAGACTAGCCCACAAATGTGAGCCACCATAAGAAACCAGCAATAACGGTATTCCGGTAATGGGCATAAGGCCGATAGTCATGCCTATATTGATTACAAAATGGAAAAAAAAGATTGAGGATATACCAATGGCCGTATAGGTACTAAAACCTTCCTTCGCTTGATAGGCAACCCGTATAATTCGATATAGAAGTATAGCATAGAGAGCAAATAGGACTATTGCACCAATGAAGCCAAGTTCTTCCGAAAGTATGGAAAATATGAAGTCTGTACTTTGCTCTGGGAGATATTGAAGCTGAGATTGGGTCCCCTGAAGAAACCCCTTTCCTTGCAGGCCACCCGACCCGACGGCAATAGTCGACTGAATAATATGCCATCCAGAACCCAGACGATCGATCTCGGGATCCAAGAACACGATTAATCTCATAATTTGATACTCGCGAATGACGCGGCGCAAAAGGAACGAACCGCCAAACGAAATACCTATCAAGGAGAAAAAGTACATGAGCCAGTAAAAAATAGGTCGCTTCAAAGTAATCAAGCCAATTATTGACAGTAGAGCCAAAACCCCGATGAGACTTCCAAAAAGAATCATTGGTGTAACCTCGGTAAATATACTCAAAATTGGAATATCGATTTGGGCTATCCTCTCAGCCCAAATAGGTAAAGCAGAAAAAACTCCAACAAGCAACCCAGATAATGTTATGTAGCCCAAGTGCCGCGGCTGGGCGCCGGCAAAAAAAAGCATGACAATGAAAGTTGGCATAAATACCAGAGCTGTTCCAAGATCTGGTTGCAGTAATATGAGACCTACCGGCGGTACGAGAAAGAGAAAAAATGGAGGAAGTAGTCCCTGCACGGTTTGAACGGTGGTTTCATGAGTTTCGAGCCATTTAGCAAAGGCTAATACGAAGGCTATCTTTGCGAATTCACTAGGTTGAATTCCTAACTCCCCTATTCCAATCCACGATCGAGCGCCGTTAACTACCCGGCCAAATCGTACGGTAAAAGCGATAAGGATCAAGGAAAAAAGAAAAAGATACACTGAAAGATCATGTAACCAATCGGTTTTCACTAGGGTCACAAGAAAGAGTAAGACAAATCCCAGAATCGCCCAGACTATTTGTCGAATATATTCTGTACTCGTTTGAGTCCCATCCGAGGTTAAGCCACTAGAATAAATAAAAAGAATGCCTATCAATATGAGAAGTGTCGCGGTGAGAATGAGTATGACGTCAACGCTAAAAATGAGCTTAGTTTTCGCCATTAAGCATCTCCCTTGTTATATACCAAAGGGGTCGTAGATCCTGGAGTACTTCGGCATAGGTCATGTCATTATAGATACCATGCAGTATAAAATTTGCTGCCTTCGGAGCCCACCAATCCCAATCATTAGCTGCATCGACCCATACGGTCACAACAACTGGATCTCTAGGGTCATTAGTGTCATAAGGGGCATAGGCAGTAAACCAGGAATGTTTCTTCTCCGCATCCCCAGTTTGAGCCGTTCCTGTCTTACCAGCAACCGTGACCGATGGGGTTGTTATGACTACGTTGGCGGTTCCTTCAGTAATTACCTTTCGCATGGCCTCACGTACTATTTCTATGGTTTCTCGATTAAGATCCGAGTCGAATAGTATCGTTGGTTCAACTTGTTCCTTTAGTTCGAGGGTAATTGGATCTCGTATTTCTTTTACTATATGGGGTGTATAGACCGGTCCTCCATTCGCAATGGAAGCGGTTAAATTTGACAATTGGAGCGGGGTTACGGTCATGAAACCTTGACCTATTGAAAGGTTAACAGTGTCTCCGCCTACCCAGGGAGTATTAAAGGTTCGTTCTTTCCATTCTCTGCTTGGAACTAGACCTCTCACCTCCCCTGGGAGGTCAATCCCCGTCAAGTTTCCAAATCCCAAGCGTTGGGCATAATTAAATATGTCCTCGGGTCGTAATCTGTCATAGGCTAAACTATAGAAATATACATTGCAAGACTGAGCGAGTGCTTGGTAAAGATTAACATCCCCGTGACCCGTTGGAACGTTACATCGAAAGATTCTGTCGCCGATTGCAATTGAGCCTGTACATCGCACGGTGTGAAGGGGATCGATAGCTTTTTCTTCCATTGCGATAATGCTCATGAGGATTTTGAAAGTAGATGCAGGAGGAGCTGCGGACTGGATATTTCGATTGATGAAAGGGCTGTCGGTGGCCTGTTGGATTCGGGTGAAATTTTGGCTACCGTTCTGCCCATAAAAACTATTCGGGTCATAACCAGGATTGCTAACCAAGGATAGAATTTCTCCGGTCCGAGGATTCAAAACGAGCGCAGTTCCTATTCGACCCCCAAGAGCGTCGATTGAGAGTTGTTGAATTTTTCTATCAAGGGTCAAAACAACCGAATCACCGAGCTCTGGCTCCTGAATGACCCGTGGCTGAGCGGATCTTCTTCCAAACACATCTACCTGGTTGAATGCCAAACCATCTTTTCCCTTCAACACGAGATCTAAGGTCTGTTCAATTCCGGTCTTCCCGATTATGGAATTTTGGTTATAACCTTGATTGAAGAGAACCTGTAATTCTTGTTGGTTTATATCACCCACATATCCAAGAACATGGGCAAAGTTCTCTCCCTCGGGATAAAATCGTTGAGGTAATGGTGTCCAAGATAAGGCTGGGAAGTCATCAATATTTTCCGCTATCTCTGAAATAACTTGAAAAGGAACATTAGAAAAAACTTTTACTGGATCGAAATTCCTTGAGCGCAAAGGAACTAACCTTTCAATATCCGACGTCGATAAGTGTAGAATTCTTGAAAGATTTGTGACAAGAGTGTCTCGACTTTGGGGAGTCTCCAAATCTCCCGGGGTAATTTGTAAGGCAAAGGAACTTTGGTTTGAAGCTATAGGATCTGTAACATTACGGTCATAAATTCTCCCCCTTTGGGTCGGAATAACTTGTGAACGATTCGAAACAACGTTTGCTTGATTCTGATAGACGAGACTTTCGACAACTTGCATCGAAAATAAATGAACAAGATAAGCGGCAAGAAAAACGCTAATGATACCCCCGTAGATCAGGAACCTATATTTTTCTTTTTTTTCTTGACGTCGTTCGGAAGAACTCATTTATACCTGCCTCCGGGTCTTTTCCGAAGTAGATTTTCGAAAGAAAGTGATAAAGTATAGATGATGGGCGATACTAAAACAGTAAACAGTATTTCCAATAGTGTGGTGGTTCGAGCGATAGAAGCAAAATTCATGAGGCCAAAAATACCCCCAAGACTTAGGGCAAGAACGCTGTAAGCAAAATATCCGATGAGTGCAAGAAGTAGTGGACCAATAAGACGGTCAATGAGCACCAGACTTCGAAAAGTACCTAATAAATATGCGAGAGTAGAGAATACCGCTATATGAAATCCCAAAGGCAATACACTAGATACATCAAATACAACTCCGGCCAAGAATGCCACGAATAGTCCCAAGGTTGGTCCTCGCAAAAGAGCTACGTAGAGAACCAATAAAAGAGAGACGTGGGGAAAAGCGCCACCCATGTAGGGCTCGATGTAGAATGCAAGGGACTGGCCAAAGGAAAACAGTAAAATTGTTAACCCATAAAGAATATATCTCATTCGGCGTCCTCTCGTATCAGAACAAAAACATACTCTAAACGGGATATATCTACCTGTGGCCTTATAGTCAGATGCAAACCCGTTTCCCATGGTTCTGCGGAAATTGAACTTACCGTTCCCAGTGTTATCCCAGCGGGATAGATCGAGTTAAGTCCCGATGTAACGACTTTTTCTCCAAGTCCAACTGTTGTTCTTGCCTCTCGGGGTACATAATTCATTAAGAGTTCGGAAGTTTCTTCACCTAGACCTGAAACTAGACCCTCATACCGATTTACCGATAATCGAGATGCAACAAATAGATTCGTAGAAAAAACGGGGGCCACCAAACTGGTCCTCGAGGAAATCGCTTCGATCTTACCTACAAGTACTCGTTCGCCCTCGTAAAAGGTGATGACCGGGGCATTGGCCCGTACTCCATCGGAAGATCCTTTATCGATAATGAACTCCAGAGATAACGAACCTGGAGTTTTGGCGACAATTTGAGACGGTATTAATTGAAAGCTCTCTCTTTCACGAAATCCAAGTAAAGTCCGGAGCTCAGCGTTTTCACGAGTAATTTCTTCAAAACTTATTGCCCGGGTCCTAAACTCAGATAGCTCAATTTGCAGTTGCTCGTAATCCTCTTGAAGCCGACTTAGTTTCCGAATCGAGGTTACCGAGTCTCTCAAAAAGGTGGTTGTTCTACTTCCTAAAGTTTGAAAAAATCCAGTCGCATTCATTACAGTTTCTGAGATTATTCTTGTACCTGACCCAGATTCAAAGGATATACTCAGCAAAGAAACGATCATTACGAAAAGGTAGAGAAAACCACTACTTCTTTCAATTATAAACTTTGTTGTTCGATTCATAGTAATCGAAGGCTACCTGGACTAGGAATTAAGACTATCGTAAATCATTCGATTGGAGTCCATCCCCCGTACTTGTTCAAAATACATTCCTGCACCAATTGCAACACACTCTAAAGGAGACTCGGCACGGAAGGCGGGAACGCCTGTTTCGTTCGAAATTAACGTATCAAATCCTTTAAGCAGTGAACCGCCTCCTGTCATCACTATTCCTCGTTCGACAATATCGGCAGCTAATTCGGGTGGCGTTTGCCCAAGGGTTCTTTTTATTTCTTCGATTATTGCATTTATAGGTTCTTGTAGTGCTTCTCGTACTTCAACACTGTCGATTTCTAACCGTCGAGGGAGACCGGTGATTGCGTCTGTTCCTTTGATTTCCATTTTTTCGATCGTCTTGTCGGGAGTCGCGTTTCCGATATTTTTCTTTAGTTCTTCAGCGGTTCGTTCTCCAATGATTAGATTATGGATTTGTCGAACGTGTTTGATAATTGCCTCGTCAAACTCATCTCCGCCCAAGCGGATAGCGTTGGTGACCACCATGCCGCCTAAAGAAATAACCGATATTTCGCTTGTTCCGCCGCCGATATCAACAATCATATGTCCGGCAGGTTCATGTATAGGAATATTGGCCCCTATAGCTGCGGCTAAGGACTCTTCAATTACCTTTACATCCCGGGCGCCTGCTTTGAATGCACTTTCCTCGACTGCTCGGCGTTCGACCTCGGTGATACAAGAAGGAACTCCAATAACCATTCGAGGCTTGATAAAAAGTCGGCGGGGTATAACCTTCGATATAAAATAGCGAATCATTTTCTCCGTGGTTTCCAAATCGGCAATTACCCCATCCCTTAGGGGACGAATAGCAATTATGTCTCCTGGGGTTTTCCATAGCATTCTTTTTGCTTCTTCCCCAACCGCAACAACTCGTTTGGTACCCCTTTCAACTGCCACGACAGAAGGCTCATTGGCCAATATACCTTTTCCTCGTACGTACACGAGGGTATTACAGGTTCCTAGGTCTATACCAATATCAGTTGTAAAAGCACTCGAAAACTTAGCCATAAAAATCTCCCTTAAGAATTAAGACGACTTAATGCGCCCGGATGCTGAGGGTTGATTCCAAAGGCTTCTCGCCAATAGACCCTTGCCTGTACATAATCACCACGGGCGGCTTCAACTTCCCCTAAATAGAATTTTGCGTCAGCAGAGTTTGAGTTGAGCGTAAAGAGCGTTTCATAAACTTCTCGGGCTCCTTCCCAATCTTCTTTAACGCGGTATGCAGACCCAGCGATTAATAGTGCCTGTTCTTGTTCGAATGAATCTTTGGAGTCATCGTACGCTTGTAGTGCGTATTCGAGGGCTTGATCGTATTCTTCAGAAGATGCAAACAGTCTAGCGATCGTGATAAGGATAATAGCACGAGGATTTTCCTCGTGGGAAGCTATCAAATATTCAATACCCGCTAAAACGTTGCCCAACTCAGCATTCACGAGGCCTAAATATTCGAACGAATCAGATTGATGATATCCTCGGTTATGAGCTTCTAGTAAATGGAAATAGGAAAGGTCGTAATAATAATACCCTTTATTAAAGTATGTTTTACCCAAAATATAGTGGATCTGCCCAAGTAAACTCTCGTCCGCAACCAAAAGTGCCCGTCGAAGATCTACGATACTTTGATTATACCCATCGTTCTGTAGGGTAAAGTTTATTTGCTCCTGGGCAAAATAGTACACAGCTGCGCCGCGTACGAATAAGAGGTTCGAATTTAAAGGATCGTCCTCAAGTTTTTCGGTCGTAATATCTATAAGATCTTGGTACGATTTTGATGCCCACAGATCTGTGATCTGCTGCTGAACGGTCCTAGGCAAAATTCGGGTGCTCGTTTGTCGTTGAATTTGAGCAGTTAAGAGAATACTAATACTTAGTAGTACTAAGACAAGGAAGGCAAAAACCCAAGTTATGGGGGTTAATCGACGACCAGATTTCTTGTGACTTTTCCCCAGCATTCGCACAGTGTATTTTTTTACCCGGACAAAGTCAAGAAATAAAGGTGCAGGCCCGTAAGCCGGGTTCTGTTTTAGGCTATCATCTATCTAATCAAAAACTTGCGTTTTTCGATTTCGCTACCTACCCGTAGGAACTTCCGTATACGGACCTACCCCTACTGCTCGGTATTGCTCCTGACAAGGTTTACCAGCGTCCGTCATCACTGAAAGACCGGTAGGCTCTTACCCTACCCTTTCACCCTTACCCTTTCGGGCGGTCTTGTTTCTGTGGCACTTTCTGTGAATCCTTCGATTCCCCGGCAATTAACCGGTGTCATTTTCTTGGAGCCCGGACTTTCCTCTTTCTAACGAAAGCGATAACCCAGCCTGCACTTAATTATTTATTCTTCTCCATCCTCTTCGATGGCATCGTCTTCTACTTCGTCGATCTCGGCGTCAATATCATCTTCGAGTTCTTCTTCTGCGTCTTCTTCTTCTTCTTCTTCTTCGTCTTCATCGTCCTCTTCTTCTTCTGGGTCTTCATCAATGTCGGACAATTCATCACGGTCACCAAACCCACTTTCCGAATCCTCGTCGGAGTCAAAGTCATCATCCATTTCGTCATCGCCAAAGATACTCGACGTATCCTCATATACCATCGTTTCCAATATATCTTCGTCACCGGCTTCTTGAAAAAAGAGAATCATAGAACAATAAGGGCAGAAATTAATTCCTTGCCCCGAGCGAACGTCATTTACGAACTGAAGGGGTAAAATCATATTACATCCGGAACAGACACCCTTGTGAAGAGGGACAATACCTTTTCCCTGTTTCGAGCGGATTATTCGTTTAAATTTGAAGATAATCTCTTCGTCCATATTTGGTGTAATTTCTTTTTCTAAAACATCTATTTCCTGAATCTTCTCTCGCCTTTTTGCCAGTTCCTGTTCAATTTTTTCTTGTTCTGCTTTTAGTTCTTCTTCTTGCTCGCGGATTAGCATTTCTTCTCGTTCGATTGCTTGTTCCATCTCTTGAAGAACCTTTTCTTCCCTCTGCAACTCTTTCCGGAAGGTCTGCTCTTTTTCTGAGGAGTCCTTTATTTCTTTCACGAGGGCCTCATACTCACGTTGGGTCGAAATATCGACAATCTTTGCTTCATATGTTTCTCGATCTCTCTCCGAATCTTGCATGTGGATACGTACATCGTTGATTTTTTGTTTGGTTTCTTCAAACTTCGTATTTTTTTCGATAAAACTCTTCTTGAGTCGACTTACTAATTCGGTCTTCGTAATCAAAGATCGAGGTATCTCTTTTAACTCGTTTTCGATTTGATACTTTTCTGCGAGAATATCTTGAAGTTCTTTTAGCTTTTCTAAGGTCTCATTTATCATAAGAACGTGCTCCTTTTGTTTATCCGAAAATTATCTGTGAATTCTTAGCTGTCCAAATAGTCCTTAAGACGGCGACTGCGTTTTGGATGCCGGAGTCGTCGAAGGGCCTTTGCTTCGATTTGTCGAATTCGTTCCCTGGTGACGTTAAAATAGAGCCCAACCTCTTCTAAGGTTAAACTGTAGCCATCCTCGAGACCAAACCTCATTTTTAGTACCTCTTGTTCCCTTTCAGGTAGTGTGCCTAGCACCTCACGCAATTGTTCTTGTAGCAAAGTAAATGCTGTTTGATGGGCAGGATTTTCAACATCTTTATCCTCGATAAAGTCTCCTAGGAGGCTGTCTTCTTCTTCTCCAATAGGTGTCTCTAGACTAATTGGTTCACGGGCAACATTCTTGACACTTTTTACTCGACTCGCAGTCCAGCCCAAACGTTCGGCAATTTCGTCATCACTCGGTTCTCGACCTAAAACCTGCATAAGCTGTCGGGATTCTCGAACTACCTTGTTTATTTGCTCTATCATGTGGACAGGAACACGAATTGTTCGCGCTTGATCTGATATCGAGCGGGTTATAGCTTGTCGAATCCACCATGTTGCATAGGTAGAAAACTTATAACCTTTTCGATACTCAAATTTTTCTACGGCTTTTATTAGGCCTATATTCCCTTCTTGCACGAGGTCAAAAAAATGAAGCCCACGATTCGTATATTTCTTGGCTATACTTACCACTAATCGTAAATTGGCCTTTATTAATTTGTCCTTAGCACTTTGCATCATTATTTTGCCCCGCTCAATTTCGCGGGACATTTCGGTTATTTCGCCGATACTATTTTCAAACTCTAGCTCCAAGCCCCTGAGCTTCTTGTCGGTAACCTGAATGTCACGAATCATATCTTTAATTTCGTCGGAACTAAAGCCGAGCGACTTTTCGATTTTTGTTCTCTCTTCGTTAGCGATGAGGCTTCGTCCCAGACTTCGTAGTTCTCGAAAACTCGAAACTTTTAGTCGCTTTTCGGTACGAGCAATTTCCCTTTGAAATATTTCTATCTTTTTTGACGCCGAAAGAAATTTCTCGGAAAAATGCAGTATTTCATCGGCGTGTAAGTCAATCTTTCCTAGAGATGCGATGAGAACCACACGCTTGTCAGACAATTCAGGGTCCACGAGTATATCTGAACCCTTACTGATCAGTTTTTTCTTCAGTTCAATGTAGTTTTTTAGCTCGGCGATCAGGGGGCGTAAGGGTTCGCGATAGAGACTCGATAATCTTCGCCGTTCGGCTAGAAGTTCACTAATTTCTTTCTTGGTAAGATTCATATCTCGAGGATCGCGCTTGGAAAAGGCCTTACTAGCCAGGCCATAAAATTCTGGTATCATCATACCAGAACCCTTGATAACCGCTTTGATAATATTTTCGCCATCCTCCATTTTTTTTGAAAGGATCACCTCTTGCTCTGCGGTTAGTAGGTTTTCTTTACCAATTTCCCTAAGATACAGTCGAATAGGATCGTCGATAGCGGTTTCTTTTTCGCCGTAAAGTAGCTTGAGTTTTTTAGTCTTACTGACATCATCTTGATCTTTTACAATTTCTTGCTGCGAATCTGGTTCATCTTCCTCTTTACCAAGATTGGCCGCAGTAATTTCATCTTCAAGACGAATATTATGCCGGCTGAGTATGACCATAACTTCTTCTATCGTTTCAGGTGTACTAAGCTCTTCGGGCAGGAGATCGGTCAACTCTTCGTAACGAAGAGTAGTCTTCTCTTTTGCAAACTCTAGCAATTTCTGTATTGCAGGATTATTCTGCAGATCGGTCATGGATAACTTCCCTCAGTATCAGGTATTCTTGGTCAAGGAACATTTTCTCCTTGATCAACTCTTCAATTTCTTGATTGGCCTCGAGGCTATTTTGTAAGCTTAAAGCCCGTATTTTTGCTTCGATACCTGTCCTCTTTCGCAAATTGATATCGGCTTTTACTTTTTGAATACTATGATCGATTATTTCTTTGGGATTCAACAAGTATTCTTGGCTATTTATTTTTTCTCCAAGTAAATCTTGGAGCCCCGGATCAGTAATCTTTGCGAGGATTCGTTCGAACCGTATTTCTCCTTCTCTGAATAGTTCTTCAAGTGCAATAAATAGTTCCCTTGCCCACGGATCTACGAAATCCCCAGGAGAAAAAACCATCCGAATACGAGGGAATTCCTCATAATGGATACAGGCCCCTATCATCAGAAAAAGCTCCGGGCGTATAGCTCTCCTGCTCTCCGGAAAAGTTCTGTTTCCGTAAGGAGAAGTAGATCTTACACGGATAGGATTTGATACACTATAACGGTCAAAATCCTCCCTAAGGCTCCGTTGGTCTAGTCCTAAAGAATCTGCTATGACTTCGATTGCTCCATCTCTTTTTATCGACGAGACAATTGCCTTTACATACGCAAAAAGCTGTTCCACCACTTTTTCCTTTCCAGTTGGACTGTTAGGATCATGAAGGGTGACAGCTTTCTTCAATACGTAGTTTAGGGCATGAGAGGAAGAATATACAGCATTTGTTAAGCCTTGGGAACCACCTTTTTCGAGCATTTCCGCTGGATCTTTCCCTTCTGGTAGATTTACCACCCGCGTTTCGATTTCGAGTCCTTCGAGCAACTGTAAAGCCTTCATGGTGGCATTAACGCCAGCAGCATCTTCGTCAAAAAGTATGTTGACTTGGGGTCCGAAACGTTTCAAAAGTTTAGCTTGCTCTTCGGTAAAGGCAGTACCCAAGGGTGCTACGGCGTAGTTAATCCCCGCTTGTGCAAGAGCCAGTACATCAAAATAACCTTCACAAACCACTACTTTTTTATCGTCTCGAATAGCATTTTTCCCCTGAAAGTAACCGAAGAGAACAGAACTCTTTTTGTAGAGGATAGTCTCTGGGGAGTTGATGTACTTTGGGCCTTCGCCTTCCAAAATTCGTCCGCCGAAAGCAACTATCTTTCCGTTGGCTTCGTAGATCGGGAAAATTAGTCGGCCCGAGAATATACCCCAGCGAGCATTTTTTTTGGAAAATAAGCCACTCTTCTCTAGAAATTGAGGCGAATATCCCTTTTTGGACAAAAAATTAAAAAGCCAGTAAGGATCGGACGGAGCATAACCCACTTGGTATCTTTCGATAATATCCATCGAAAAACCTCGCTTGGCTATGTAATCTAGAGCCCTTTTCCCCGCTGGGTTTTCGACTAAGAAATAGTGAAAGGTTTTGTTCACTTTTTGATAGAGTTCTTCGAGTCCACGTTTCGCTTGGGCTTCGGCATCGTCTTGGTGAGAGTTTTCCAAGGCTATTCCGGCTCTTTTTGCCAGGTATTCGATCGCTTCTGGAAAGGATAATTGTTCCATTTCCATTACGAACTGGACCACCCCTCCTCCTTTCTGAGTACTAAAACAGTAGTAGAGTCCCCGATCTGGGCTAACGCTAAATGAAGGGGTTTTTTCTGGCTTGAAGGGGCTTAAGCCCCAGAGTCGGTCGCCCTTGGGCGTTAGCTGAGTAAACTCCGAAACTAAGTCCTCGATCTTTGTAGCCTCGAGAACTTTTTGAATGACTGACTCTGGAATCCTCATTCGCCTACCGTTCTAATACGAATTCTACCCGTCGATTTTTCCAACGATTTTCGCGATCCGTATGGGGTACCAGGGGATTAGCTCCCCCAACCCCAAGGATTGATATACGGTTTTGATTCATTCCTCGATTAACGAGGGCTTGCTTAACCGAATTAGCTCTTCCTTCGGCGAGAGGAACTAGTTCCTGGGTTTGCTCCCTTTCGGTACCTGTGACGTTCACCGCATGGCCCTCGATTCGTATACGATAGCTTGGATATCGATCGAAGAGCTGAACAAGTCTATCCAGAATGAGCGAGTTTCGAATACCTACGGCTGAATCTGCGCTCGTGACCAGAATGGGAGAATTCGGTTCAAAGGTGATGTTTGCGATTTGAATATAAAGCTTGTCACCATCACGGGTTACAAATATGTCGGTTACGACTACTCCTTGAACTTGGGATCGGTTTCCGAAGGTATCGACGAGACTGAGTCGGTAAGGATAATCCTCGGCGGCGAGAACAGTCTCTCCGTTGTCCCTAATCCCATCCCAAAAAAGAGACGACGGAGGAATTCCTCGGCCACCAAACTGTTGAAAAACAGAACCGGTTCTATCGAAGATTTCTAGATTCCAAGCGGCAATACCCGAGATATCCTGGGCTTGTATCCTAAATTCGATTTCGTCATCCACTCCGTCATCATCCGGAGAGAAAGGCTGAGGGGCCGCAATAAGTGAAACCTCAGGACCTTCTCGGTCGAGGACAAAATCTTGGCTGATGGACTCGGGAGAGTCTCCCTTCTGGTAGCGGGCGCTAAATACGGCTCGATAGGTACCCGAGGTGATCCTGCCATCGTTATCGATACCATCCCACTTGACGGTCATGGATTCTTGGGCATCTTCGCCACTGAAATTTTTCACCCTATACCCTTGGGAATTCTGAATAGTTAATTCCCAGGATTCGAGTCCTTCCAATAGATTGAGGAACATGCCGATTTCTATCGTCTCAAAACGGCCGTCGTTGTTTGGAGAAAATCCTCGTGAGCCCAGGGTAACGAAAGCAGTTGCTACTCGGGTGTCAAGGGTAAACGTCTCGGTTTCCGTCTGAGAATAGTTTCCTGCAGAGTCCGTCGTCTCAAGTCGATAGCGATAGAAACCATCGGCCGCTAAGTTACCAATTGAATCGGTACCATCCCAGGTAATCGAAGCCGAGGTTCCGTTGAAAGACTGGGACCTAATTATCTGGCCCTTTTCGTCTACTATGCTCGCAATAAGGGTTTCAGTTGTCTTCGAAGAACCTAATAGGTTAATAGTCTCTAAATTACCATCGTTATTTGGTGAAAATACCGTTGAGCTGAGGCCAACCTCGAGTCTGGGAAACTCGGTATCAAGAAGTATTGGGCCTATTTCTCCGTCGAATTCGCTCCCATTGTTATGACGAACCTTAAGGCTTATCTGATATTGACCGTCGGGTACTGGGAAACCCGTAGAATCTTTACCGTCCCACACTATCCGGGGTGGTAGAACGGCTCCACCTGTAAACGATCGCTTGGTCTGGCCGGTCTCTGAAACTATAGAAAGGGTATAAGCCGAAATAACGGATTTTTGTTGTTGGGTGAGACCTATTTCAAGGAGGTCGCGAACCCCATCAGAATTTGGACTAAAGGCTCTGGTATTGAGGGCAATACGATACTCAGCACTACTCGTATCGATAGAAAAGAATAGTGGATCTGTTGTAAAAGAGTTCCCAGCCCGATCTTCTGAAGTCAATAGGTAAGAAAATATCCCGTCAGGAACAGAGGATGTTTCGTCGTTTACCCCGTTCCATTCAAACCGATTCGGTGCTCCATTAGACCATGAAGTCCTAAAAACGGTGTAGTTTTGGCTATTACGTATTTGGGCTTCCCACAGTTCCTCATCCGAAGTGTCCTGGTAGAACAACATTGTGTCCCGGGAACTTGTGCTACCCATTCCAGGCGACATTATCGACCATTCCAAGGCCGTTAGTGCAAAGGGTGCTACTCTATCGATTGAGAATTGCGGGCTGGTCGCTCGAGGGACATTTCCATTTTGATACGTAACCGATAGTTCTGCGTTGTATTCTCCGTCTGGGATCTGGTTTTCGTTGGCAAAGTTACCGTCAAAAACAACACTCTCGGGAGGTACTCCCTCGCCGAAAAGGGTACGTACGATCTCCGTTTTCGAGTTAAGAACTTCTATTTTCCAGTCGATTACTCCTTGTTGCCGGGTTATTTCCGGGTTGAATAGAAGTTGGTCTGCCACACCGTCGTTGTTAGGGCTAAAAGCGCGTCTGGAAATCTGTAGGCGAACAGGATCAATATAGGTGTTAACAATAAGGTTTGTGAATTCGCCTGTCCTAGAGTTTCCGGCAAAATCAGTTCCGGTAATTTGCAGTTCATAGACCCCGTCTGGTACTCTTTGACCACGGTTATCCAGACCGTCCCATTCGAAGGGTTCCGGGGAGGCACCACTAAAATCAAGATGGCGTACGATGAGTCCCGACGAATTTTGAATCGATCCTACCCAGCTTGGCTCAATTGAACCCTGGAGCCTAAAGGTGTAGGTGTCTTTATTTCCATCACCATTTGGAGAAAAAATGCGCTCTTCGGGACCAGGCTGTTCAATACCCAGGTCAGGTTCTGTCGTGTCAATAATAATCGGGCTAGCGAGAGCTCTATTCGTATTTCCAAGGTGATCCCAACCGGTAATAATGAGGCTATATTCTCCATCTGGAAGGTTGCTACTCTCATTTGACCTTCCGCTGAAGGTAAAGGGTTGGGAGAGTTGAAGATCAACAAAAGAACCAAAGAAATAGTCGAGGGAAAGTGTGGTTTCATGAAGATCATTACTCGCAGAGGTTCGTATTTCTGAGTAGACAAGGCGGGAATTTGAGTCAAAGATTTCAAAACTTATCTTTCCAACCCCAGAAGGGTCGCTTATTTCAGAAGTAATAATAATTCGATCTTTTACCCCATCGTTATTTGGAGAAAGATGCAAGGGCAACTCAGGAAGGTTACCGATTTCTGGACCTGTCCGATCTCGGGTTCCCAGAGGCAATATCGTATTGACTCCGATTCCCCATTGACTACTTGTCCAAGGTGCTAAAGATAGGCCAAAGGTCCGATAGTCGTCCACCTTATATTCTCTAGGACGATCATCTTCTGTTGGAAGACGAAGACTGATTCCAATTGTCGGATAGAGTGGACGCCGTAAGTCCATGGAACCCTGGAGTTGTTTGACGTCGATTCCCCACGATAGGTCTACCTTTAGGAGATCGAAGAACTGCATACCGGTCTGTAAATCGACCCGAAGGTTTTGAAAGCTCGGAAATTCCAGAAACAAGCCGGGAGTAAAATACACAAGGTCTCTATTGCCCAGTCCCAAAACAACCCCCCCTCGAAGAGTAAAGGGAGAAATACTAGGCTCGCTGCCCGCTATCGGCCGGAGTTCTTTTCCAAGGCTTGTGAGAGAAGCACCCCAAAAAATTTCTTGAGCCCAGGTGTTTAAGAGGATTCGTTGAGATATTCCAAGATCTGCGCCCAGACTCCAATCTAAAGTTTGGTTTGCTCCACCGAAACCTCCATGAATGCCTGCACCTATTTGAATCCCAGAGGGTAATTCTCGGGCCCAGGAGGTCCCAAGATGGAGACGGGTTCCGAGGTTTAAAGATTGGGCAGTCAAAGAGCTGAATTGAAGGGAAAAACCGAGACTTCCTCGCTGTAACGGATACAGAAGTGTGGCTCCCAGGGCGTGTCCGTTCCACAAAAATTCCCCTGCCTCAGAAGATTCTCCTAATCCCACGTATCCTACGTCTATTACGGGTACATCAACTTCAGCGAGAATACTTGGATTTGTCCTTCTGCCCGAGGGGTGTTCACCATTCCCCCAGTCGCCGCCGGTTTGCATTCCATTCGAAAGGTCTAAAATTTCGTCGGTTCCAGGGGCTGCGGTAGTTTGGCCAAAAAGATTGCTCGTTAAAGCAATAATGCCCAATAGCAAAAAAATATTACTTCGTAGATTCAAGAAATTCTCCTGGAAGTTCATAAAAAGTATGTCCATTAAGGTACCGAGTCTCAAGATTCTCCAGATCCTCGATACTCAAATAGCCATATAGTTCTCTTTCGATTTTTGCATAGACTTCCGATTGCAAGGAATCGAGTTCGAGTTCCTGAGACTTTAAGACAAGAAATAAACCTATGAGCTGTCTTGGTGTTACGGTAAGGGAGAGAACTCGCTCATTTTCGCTCATAGACGAACTATTTTTCCTTCTTCGGCAAGAAACACATGGATTTTTTTGCCGACCATTCGTTGCGCAAACCACTCGGCCGATCGAAGGTTCGTATACATCCTCCGATCGTCGTTAACCGGCTCATGATGGAAAAGGTAAAGATTTTTTACTTGCATTTTATGCGCAAACTCTATTCCGATACTGAAAGAAGAATGGCCCCAGTTGATTTTTTCGATCGCTTCGCCAAGGGTATACATGGTATCGAGAACCAGGAGATCTGCACCGAAAAAGAAACTCTCTGCTTCAGGACTGGGCAGAAAGTCCTCTTGCAGGATCTCATAGTCGGGAACAAATATCGCACTTCGATCTAGATTCTGTACTTTATAGCCATACGCTCTGCCAGGATGTCGTACTTGATGGGCAATAACTGTAACGTCACCAGGAAACTTGATCGGAGTATCCGTAGGTATAGTATGAAAAACCAATTTTTTGGTCATGAAGTCCTGCATCGTAACAGGAAAATAGGGATGTTTCATGTGATCCTTAAGTGTGAACTCAATATCTGGTTCGGGAGAGTAAAAGTGTACCGTAACCCCTGGATTGTAAGCAGGGACAAAAAACGGAAGCCCTTGAATGTGATCATAATGGAAATGGGTGAAAAAAACATGAATTTCCTGATTTGGAATTGTTCCGGCCCGTAGTTTTCTTCCTAATTCAATTATTCCTGTGCCCGCATCGATAATAAAAAGATTCTGATCGTTGGGTCGAACCTCGATGCAGGTTGTATTTCCCCCCGGAGTCGAAAAAATATCCTCTGGGAGAGTAGCCAAGAACCTTTCTCTACTGTCTTGGCTCACTACATCCGCCGGGCGGATTCTTTGAACAACTGACGCAATTTTTTGACGAATATAGTCCGGTGTTAAGGGTGCAGGATGAGAACCCCTCACACCCCAAAACTGTACTTCCATAAGGCCGGCATCATTTTGGTTCAAAAAAAGGCTCCTTCGTTCTTTTGTCTAGCCATTCAATTATCGTTTCATGGCTATGGCGGGGTCCTAAGTGGATCCCAGGACACTCGGTTGCCGTTTCTTCCCAAGATTCCTCGGATTCCACATTTTGTGGCCAAAACGGAAAGGCTCGACACTGAAGAGGACGATGTTCGTAGACACTACATCCCCCATTCTTCCAAAAAATACAGTCAAAGTTTTTCTGTTCAAGTAAGGAGACCCGAGATGTGAAACCAAAATGAATTTTTTTCGTGTATGTTCTCAAGAACCTATCGTTCGATAAACCGAGACCACTTGCGAGACGATTAATATCTTTTTCCGACAGAAATACGTACCCCGATTCATGGCGACAACATTTATTACAGCGGGTACAAAAAAACCTGAGCCCTTGGCGGTAGAAAGGATCGTTAGCTTCCATATTCTAATAGTATATCACAAATAAAAAAGCCTCCGTAATAGGAGGCTCTTGATGGGGAGTGAAGGATTCGAACCTTCGAAGGCTGAGCCAACAGATTTACAGTCTGCCCCCTTTGACCGCTCGGGAAACTCCCCTTAGAACGGATGATGGTTTACCATACATCCTATTTATTTGCAAGCCATCTGACGGATTCGAACCGTCGACCCCGAGATTACAAGTCACGTGCTCTGGCCAGCTGAGCTAAGATGGCATCAAATACAATTCGGAAAAACTATTGGAAAGAGGAAGAGGTGTCAAGAGCTACTAATAAAAAGGTGGCATTCTTTGGAGTCTGGGATCGAAGGGATGTATTCCCGGCAGGCTTGGAATTGTTCCTTTACCTCGAATTGTCCCCGTTGAGACGGTAACTTCGTATTGAGCCGCACGGGCAGAATTCGATGTGAAAAGGCCTTTTTCTGTTTTTACTAAGGGTTCTGGTCGTGGAGAAGCGGATTTGTAAAGAATTGGTTCGATATTGAGGTGGACTCCATTTGGAAGTGGAGTTTCCCTAAGAACAGGGTACAAAGGGTCGCCACAGTAAAATGGAATCCGGGGTAACTCGTGAAGATTTAAACCGATTCCGTGACCATAACAGGACGATGGAATGGCATAGCCGTAACCTTGGGCTGTGTCCCAGGCTGAACGGGTAATATCCCCTACCATCTTTCCTGTTAGAGCCGACAGAGCGGCTCTCATGGTGGTCTTCCAAGCAACACTAATGAGTTTGAGAGTCTCTGAGTCGATTGTACCGACTCCGTAGGTCCACGCCCCATCAGCGTACCATCCATCGCCTTGGATTGCCAGGTCTAGGGTGACCAGATCTCCATCTACCAAAGGAGCAGCTTTGGGCACTCCGTGGGCAGCGCATTCATTTACGGAAACACAACAATTACTCGGAAAGGAATGAAAATTTTTTAAGGCAGACTGAACATGGTATTTAGTGAGTTTTTTTTCTACCCATTTTTCCAGATCGGTTCCTGATACCCCTGGTTTTATGAGACTTTTCGCTTCAAAGAAAAGCGTGAAGAGTAGCCCCGAACCAGCCTCGAGGGTCTGTATCATCGACTTTTGGTGGTTCCCAAATCTAAACGTAACAATTCTGCTCCATGCAAATACAGGGGCCTAGGAACATGGCTTTCGCGATGATAATAACTGACCAGGACCCGGACTGTTCGAGGTAAGGAATCCGGATACTCCGGTTCTGATGAACAAAAAAGTGGAGTGTGAGAAAAACCACCTCCTTTGCGTAAGGCTCGAGCAGGATTTTCATTCGTTAAGTCCAAGGTCTGGGTGAAAAGAACGTGAATTATATTTGCTTCGGGAACTGAATTTTTTGTAAGAATCCCTTCGACTAACTCACAGACTCCGATGGACATGAGTTCAGCCGTGTCCTCGGATAATTGAACCGCCCCTCGGACACTATAGATCCTTTCGCCCATTCTGAATTCTCCTTTTTTATTTATTAATCAAGAGTTAGCCATTGTCTGTAAAAATTAGAACCTATAGCCAATCCAAGAACCAAGAGAAAAATAAAAAAACCTAAAAGCACTTCTCGGATATTTCCCGGCGACGGTGAACTTCGAAATATAGCAAAGAATCCAAGGACCGTTCTATAGAAGTACAAAATTGAAGAAAAGGTAGAAAAACCTATGAGAACACCCAGTAGACGGATGAGTGTAGACTCTGTGTACCCCTGAAAAACTCCAGTCAATAAGAAAAAGAGACCGAGGCCGGATAACAAAATTGTTCCGCTTCCGAAATTGCGAACTACCTTAAAATGATATTTTAAAAAGGACCCCTCATTGAACATAGCCACCCCGGAAATTGATTATTCTGCCTGTGACGTTCGTTGCAACCCAACGGTATATGGAGGGTGCACAGCATACTTGCATGTATAATTGCAATAATTTACTATTTCCTCAAGGCGAATTGTTAGTCTACCCGGCCCAGAGGAGGTTTTGTGAAAAAATTTCTGATTTTGTTCATTATTCTTGTACTATTTGGTTCAGGAATTTTTTATCTTGGCTGGATCCAATATCGCCTTGAACCTGGTGAATCTGCCTTGGTCTTCTCGAAAACGAATGGGTGGGAAGACTCAATTATTGAAGCTGGCAACTTTGAATGGCGCTGGCAGGCTCTACTCCCAACTAACCTTAGGATCTTTCGATTTAGAACTTCTTCTTTTCCCGTATCGTACAGGTTTCAAGAGATTATTCCTGGCTCTTCGGTGTTTGCAGAAGATCTAGACTCCAAACTTTTCACCCTTGGTTTTACCGTTGACCTTCGCATTGCCCTAACAACGGAGGGTTATAAAAACTTAATTGTAAATCAGGGACCGGAGGTGGACGAAGAACTATTCCTTACCGATCAAATTCGGGACGAAAATATTGAAACCCTGGTTCTTCCCTCTATCCAGTCAATTATAGACATTTTTGGAATCGATTTGCTCACCGATCTTACGAGAATAGATACCATAGTCGATTTGTCTCGGGTTGCAATTGAATTGCAGGAACATCTAGGAAATCAGGTAAACTATCAAATTCTGGACTTCGCGATAAAGGACCTGGTGATTCCAAATAGCGATCTCTATCGAACTCTCGCTGATAGATACCTCGCCATATCCCAGGCATCCCTTGCTGGTGAGGCTGAAGTCGAAAATCAATTAGCCCGCGAAAGAGCCATAGAACAAGCCCGGGTAAAACGGATGGAAAACTACGGGGAAATTTTGGAACGCTATCCCACCATTTTGGAGTATTTGAGAATTGTCGGAGAAACCAACATAGATCCCTTAGAGATGACTGGCGACCAATAGAAAATGTTTAGTACGGATCGGGTTCTCGCATCAGAGATTGATTACTCGTTTCCTCCCCCGCCGATTCCTCGAGAATGATAGTTTTTCGGAGTATTTCTAATCGTTTTCTGATAATTTTGAGCAGTTCTTTCGTTGGCTTACCGGTCTGTAGATCGACATGTCGAGCAATTTCGACCTTGATAGATTCGATTGTTGTGGATAGTACGGTATCTATAGCTTCTAAGAGTCCATTCACCGAGTCGATCCCTTTATCGAGTACTATTTTTATATCCTTGTCTCGTTGGATCATAAGCCCTCGGTAGGCTTTCTGTTGCCCCAAGTCCCTGATAGCCGCCGCACGGGTTCGGAAAAAAACACGGCCATCTTGACTTACCGGATTATAAAACTCGTCGATTTTTTCTATTTGTATAAGTACATCCTCGAGGGAACCGGTCTGAAAGAGAAAAGCGTTGTGAACATCCCTTAACCGTTCGGGGATTATTTTTGACGTACTTCGAAGCACTTCAGAAAAAAGAGGCACAAAAACTAGTTTTAGAAAGGAATACATCGTATTCATCGGTTCCAGATAAGCGAAGGTAGGAAACCCCGGGTTCTTAATTTGGACAATTTCGGCGATAAAATACTGCAAATTTATCGTACCGTTCACAAAAAGTATTTCTTTATACCGTTGAACAAGAGCCTGACGAATGAGAGGAAAGTCTCTGTCTAGATCTTGTAGTACCCTTAGCTGTAGAAAATTTCGATAGAAATCCTTGAATTTCGGAGCAGGACTATAGGCGAGAAATCGGAAAAAGGGGTCTCGATGGCCTATTTTGAGAACATCGGCTAAGGGAACCTGATTTCCAAAATCGGCGAGTCCTTGCGCTATTTTTTCGAGATCCACCGAGATTTCATTCACAGCCTGTAAGGGTATGACGGCAAGATCGTCGAGGGTAATTGTCGTGGAGGAAGTCTTGTTCTCATCTGCCGAATGAATATGAAGCTCCTGAGTTTGAGCGAACAAAAAATACCGATAGAGTTCTTCATGGATTCCAACCCGTTTTCCTACCTTGCTGGCAGAAAAAACAGCAAACGCCAGACTATCTAACATTGGGAGTAATTGTTTCATCGATGCTGGTTTAAAGGAGCCTTGGGATGGCCTATCGATTGAATCTATCGAAACCCTAAATCCACTGAAGAGTTTACCAAAATCGAAAGACGACAATTCTCGAAGCCAGTAGATAGGCCATAATCCAGCTTCGATTTCCTTGAGAATTTCGTCGGGTATACTTCTAATATAACTCTCAAGTCGCTCGAGAACTGTGGACTTCAGATACGACTTGCTGTCTTTTTCCCCGTAAAGATTAATCGCTTCCTCAAAAGTGATAAAACTAAAGAAATTTTCTTTACTATTGGGTACTCGCTTTGTTAAACATAAAATCACCGCGTTTTCTAGGGACCCCGGGGAATTCCAGTAATAAGAAATCAAGAGTAGGCCAGATCGAAGGGAAGTATAAAACTCAAGCAGTTTTTCTCCAAAATAGGGAGTCAAAACTTCTCCATCGGCCTCTACTAGAGCTACGTTGCCTTGGCCGATCTTGTTGTATAACTTGGCCATTACAAAATCTACAATCAATTCTTCCTGGGTCCGGGGCGAGAATAATTTTTTGAACCACAGACGAATTTTGTCGAACAGGGACATTGAGAGAAGTTCGCGTTGCAGAAGAACAGAACGTTGGTCCGAGTCATCGATCTTATGAAATACAGACGGCTCTTTCGCTTCTTTTTGTATACTTAGACTTTTTTTAACTTTATCCAGTAGTACCATTCGTTCACGGGATGGGAGGGCCAAAGAGAGTTCTTGAAGCGATGGTTGACGTGTCATAGTTCGGTCTCGGGTAAAAAACTTTCGTTATAGGACAAAGCGATAAGAGCCCTACCGGTTAGGAGTCTCAAAATGACCTGACGCGAACGAAACCGATTGCTAAGACTCATCTTTTCTGGCGAAAGTTCTAAACCGTTCAACTCCCAATGAAGACCGTCAGAATCTATTTCAGTCTTCTCTAACGGGATTACACTAACTCGTTGTCCAGGGATTCCTTTAAGAATGGTTTCTTCAGTTCCTAAAAATAGATATTCCTTTGCGGTAATCCATAAGGCTGGAGCCAAAGTTCCATAGAAGAGGGCTATATTTCCGAAGAGATGATCCATTAAGCCACCACTGCCCCCGGACAGGACCGCTTTCCCGACCCGTTTTTGAACCAGCTCAAGGGCAAGATAGGTATCGGAAAAATCTTTGTCTTTGGGATAGGTTAAAACCTCGATATCGTTTCTATGCTTACCCTTGATCGGCTCCTTAATCGAATCAAAATCTCCAATTACAACGTCTGGAACCACGCCCAAGGATAAACAGCTATCGTACCCGCTATCGGCGGCTACTAGTAGGGACGAAGAACGAATAAAGGGTCGAATTTTCTCCGGCGGAGCAGAGTCTCCACCAGAAAATACGATTCCGTACGGTTTAGATACCTTCACAGAAGCCAGTATACCGCTTTTTATAAAAATGTACCTTAATGTTTTTGGGAATTTGCCGATGATTTGAGAAAGGAACAAGGATGTTCCGAAACAGGTCGTTGACCTGAAATATCAAGGAGGATTGTATGATCATCAATCACAACATGAGCGCCATGTTCGCTCAACGGCAAAACAAATTCAACAACCTCAATGTTGACAAAAACATTGAAAAGTTGAGTTCAGGCTTACGGATTAACCGGGCCGGGGACGACGCTTCTGGTTTGGCAGTTTCTGAAAAGATGCGGTCTCAAATTAGAGGATTGAACCAGGCAGAACGTAACGCATCGGATGGTATTTCTCTCATTCAAACTACCGAAGGGTATCTGCAGGAAACTACTGATATTCTTCAACGAGTTAGAGAGCTTGCTGTTCAGTCGGCCAACGGTATTTATACCTCCGAAGACCGAATGCAAATTCAAGTTGAGGTTAGTCAGCTAATTGACGAGATCAACCGAGTTGCAAGTCACGCGCAGTTCAACGGTATGAATCTTTTGACCGGTCGTTTTGCTGCGAACGAAGGGACGAATGTTGTTACTGCGAGTATGTGGTTCCATATCGGGGCTAACATGGATCAGCGGGAACAGGTGTTCATTGGAACTATGACTGCTCAAGGTCTGGGGCTTCAGGGACTCGGAGGACTTCCTCATACAGCGTCCTTTGTGAGTATCGAAACCCCTGACAACGCAAATACGGTCATCGGAGTCGTGGATACAGCTCTCAAGACGGTAAATAAGCAGCGAGCAGATTTAGGTGCCTACCAAAACCGACTCGAAATGGCCCGGCAAGGTATTTCGATCGGCGCAGAAAACCTTCAGGCCGCGGAATCCAGAATTCGAGATGCAGACATGGCAGCTGAAATGGTTAACTTTGTTAAGAACCAAATTCTTGTTCAAAGTTCCAATGCTATGCTTGCACAAGCGAATCAAAAGACCCAGTCGGTTCTGCAATTGCTCCAGTAAAAACTGGTTGCAATTCTTTTTACGAAGGGCTTCCCACGAGTGGGAAGCCTTTTTTATAATACCTTATGTACCTACGAATCCCCTTAACAGTAAAAAAGTTTGCCAAAATATTCCACGATCATAATTTTGAACTTTTTCTCGTGGGGGGTGCGGTTCGAAATATGGTACTGAATCGCAAACCCAAAGACTGGGACTTTGCGACAAGCGCCCTCCCCCACCAAGTACTTCCACTTTTTCGCAAGGTGATTCCCACGGGAATTGAGCACGGGACTATTACTATTCTTTTTGAAGGGTTCTCCTTCGAGGTTACCACCTATCGCATAGACGGCGAATATTCCGACAGCCGTAGACCCAATTCGGTTACCTTTGCACCGAGTATATTAGAAGATCTGAGTCGGCGAGACTTTACAATGAATGCGATGGCTATCGATTTAGGTACCGGGACACTCATCGACCCCCATGAAGGGCAGAAGGATATTTCTCTCAAGCTTATTCGGACTGTAGGAAGGGCTGGAGACCGTTTCAAAGAAGATTCCTTGAGGATTGTGAGAGCAATTCGATTTTCTAGTCAACTCGGTTTCGATATCGAAGAAGATGCCAAACAACAAATTCGCAATTTGTCTGAAAATTTAGAAAAAGTTTCGGTTGAACGTTTTCGTGATGAATTTGTTAAGATTTTAGAAAGCGAGTTTTGTTTTGAGGGTCTAACCCTGGGCTTTGAACTCGGAGTATTCGACGTATGGATACCTGAATTTCGAACTAGTGCTTCAATAACGAACCATCTCTTCGCATGCGCTTGTAATCTGAAAGACGGTGAGGTTCGGGGTCTACAACTTGCGGGTCTCCTTCATGATATAGCAAAGCCTCTCGTTCAGACCGAAGATCTCCTCGGTACTATTTCTTTTCCCAATCACGATGGTATCGGCGCAGAGATGACTCAGGCGATTCTTCGTAGACTAAAATTTCCTAATGATGTTATTTTTTCTGCGACTAAACTTGTTAGGCATCATATGTTTGAACCTTGTATAAGCGAATCTCCTCGGGCTATCCGCCGTTTTATATCAAGGGTTGGTTTTGAAGACGCCCTGCGACTTGTGGCTCTTAGACGAGCGGATATTCTTGCAAAAATAGGGCGACTGACCCCAACTGTCGAGGAGACTTTTATTTTGGAGGAACGAATTAAGAGGTCCCATAACGACGAAACCAATGCATTCTCTATAGGTGACCTAAAAATTGATGGGAATATTTTGCAAAAGGATATCGGTATTCCGAAAGGAAAGATGATTGGTGCAATTTTAAAAGAACTGCTTGAAACCGTGCTCGATGACCCTACACAGAATGACGAGGTAGTGCTTCGCAAGCTTAGCGCAGAAATTTATGAATCCCGTTGGAAACCTTTAATGAGGAATTAAGAATTTTCTTCTCGCGGGCCCAAGGCCTCCCACGCTAATTGGGCAGCCTTTTGTTCCGCTTCCTTTTTATTCCTCCCCTGTCCTGGTCCAAAAGTAGTAGAATCAACCACCACTTCGATCCAGAAGATTTTCGCATGGTCTGGACCGGTCTTTTTGACTAATTGGTATCGTGGATAGGACTTGTATTCTTTTTGGACAAACTCCTGGAGTAAAGTCTTGTAGTCTTTGATATGTTTATTTTCTAAAACTTTTTGTATTTCCGGAACGAGAAACCGCAAAACAAACTTTTTAGTTACCTTCATCCCAACTTCCAGGTAAATAGCCCCGAGAACTGCCTCGAAGGCGTCAGCGAGAAGTGCCTTCTTGTCCCGTCCTCCGGACACATCTTCACCCCTACCTAAAAGAAGGAACTTATCGATCTCGAGATCTTTAGAGATTTGTGCAAGACTTGTTTCGGAAACTACAAAGGACTTAATTTTTGCCAAATCGCCTTCGCTCTTGTTGAGGAGTCGCAAGTAGAGGTACTCCGAGACCAGGAAACCCAAGATGGAGTCTCCAAGAAACTCTAGCTTTTCGTTGTTTCCTACTGGATTTGCTTGTTCATTTGCGAAAGAGCGGTGACAAAAAGCAAGGTTCAGAAGATCAACTCTTCTGAACCTTATTCCAATTCTCTTTTCAAAAAGAGACAATTCTTTCCGTCTTTGGTTGCTGAGTACTGGAGCGATTTGCCCCTCAAATACTTTAGTACCAGGCACCGCTGAATCTTATTTACTTTGAGATTTTAGAAAATTGAGGGCGTCCTGAACGGTCTCAAATTCATTTGTTTGCTCATCAGGAATTTGAATACCGAGCTCTTCTTCGATAGCATAAACTAGTTCATACAAGTCGAGACTATCAGCACCTAAATCTTGACGGAAAGAAGCTTCGGGAGTGATTTTATCTTCCTCTACTTCAAGCTTATCCGCGATGAGTTTCTTCAGTTTTTCCAGCATTTCGTCCATTGGACCCTCCGTAAAATTTATTTTGCTCATTCGAAGCAAATGATACTTTTATCCTAGTGAACTTACTTCTAGTACCTGTCGACCTCTATAATGTCCACATTTTGGACAAACCCTATGGGGCATCTTCATCGCACCACAATTATCGCACTCAGAGAGGTTAGCTACTTCTAATTTTGCGTTAATTGACGCTCTTCGTCGTGTTCGAGCTTTTGAAGCTCTTTTCTTTGGTACTGCCATTTCCTACCTCACAAAAACCTTTAGATTTTGTAATGACCATACATTACAAGTATTAGACTATGCTGTCAACTATTCCTGAATCAAATTCAGTTATCTTCTATTTTTTACCTTTGATCGATATCGATCGTAGACTTCTTCAATGATGATCTCGGGAACCATCTCTGAAATATCTCCCCCAAGGCGAACTAACTCTTTGATCGCGGACGATCGTAAAACAAAGTATCGAGGATCTGTGGGCATAAAAATAGTTTCAATATTTCGATTTAGCCCTTTATTGATCATCGATAATTCAAACTCATAATTAAAGTCCGTCAACGCTCGCACGCCCCGAATCATAATTTTTGCCTGAACTTTCTCTGCAAATGTTACAATCAACTTATCCCAGGCCACCACTTCAACATTACTGTAACTCAAAGTTAGCTTTTTCATCATTTCGAGACGCTCATCTGCAGAAAAGCTATAGGTTTTCTGCGAGTTTACAGCAACAACCACGTAAATTTTATCGTATATCTCAGCACAACGATCGATAAGATTTGTGTGGCCAAGGGTCGGCGGATCGAAAGAGCCTGGAAATAAGGCCGTCAACATAATCAGCGATAATAGAATGAGATACCATCATTGTCAAGGAAGGTAGTTTGAAATATTGTAGAGAGCGTGACACCAATAACCCCTAGAATAGTTTTTTTTGCCCTGATGACACTTTTTCCACTTGAGGGTCAAGAAGGGAGGCTTGAAGGCTGGAGGTCTTTTTCTCTTCCAGGATTACCTTCTGAAGAGCAGTACATATTGAAAGCCCTCTTAGATTCACGCGATTCATCGGTTGCTTTAACCGCTCTCGCCGAACTCAAGGGGGGGGTGGAAAGTGGTCGAATATCGACCCAAAGTAAAGAATATATCGATTTCATCGGTGAGCTTGTTTCAGCTACCAGAGTCCGATCTGACCAGAACCCTCGAGGTCTCGAGAGAATTTTTGCTACCAATCCCCGATCCCTTTTTATCCTGATCGATCTCGTATTTCCCTTGCCCGAAGAGTATTATCTGAATTATTTGAGCTCGATTATGCAAACCCAGGGCGACCCGATCATTCTGCACTACGTCCTCGAGAAAACCGCAAGCGTTTCGAAGAGATTTTCCCCGGAACTAGTAGTATTTGTTAGAGAAGAACTTTTTGCCCAAGGTTCTGGATCTCGACCCATAGACCCAGGTTTCGTGCGAGCGGTCTTAGGTTTGCTGGGTAATGACTTTCGTCAGTTTAGGGTATATCCCGATGAATCCCTTATCGAACCCCTCTTTCTTGTCCGAGGTCGGACGCGAGATAGTCGATTGGCAAACGAAATCTACGCTAGTTTAGAAGAAATCTATATTTTCCCAAACTTGTGAATTCTTTCAATAAATCGCTTTATTATTTCATAAATGTCATTCATTTCATTGGGAACGAGGTTAAAAATAGTATGGGTAACAGAGGGTAGAAACTGTAATTCCAAGTGACTAAAAAGAATTGGTAGTAAGTCTTGATTCTTTCTCCAGTCAATTACTGTGTCTTGTTGTCCTTGGACAATGAGTACAGGTCCGGAAAAAATCCCATGACTGCGATTGAGGATAGACTGTATCCAAAGTTCGTAGGCGTTCATCCACGAAGGTGCGTAGATCCAGCGGTATAAGGGATCACCTAAAAGTGCAAAATCCCAAAAGCATGGGTTCTTGCTTGCTCCTTGGCTCATGAAGCGGGGGTTCCTAAAAATCTCGGGTAACTTTATCGTTTTTTTCCCCGCCAGTGAATTTAATGTGGTTCGAAAACCCCTTCGTTGAAGTTCTACCAGGGGGGCTCCGAAAACAAGAGCGGCCGGTTGGTTTTTTTCTAGTAAGGACAAGCTTTCGATAATTGCTGAACTACCGGTACTATGACCGACCATTATTCCTGGTCGTGGGGACAAGGTTAAAACGTTCCAGGCGACACTCACAGCCTGACCATAGTCACGAAAGTCAGTTATTGAGAATCGTTCCCCCGATGAAAGTCCGTGTCCTGGTAGGTCCAAGAAGTACACCCGAAGGTTTTGTTGCCGAAAAAAGAGACCTAAATCGAGTAAGTGGCCACTATGAGCCATGTATCCATGTACAATGAGCACATCGCCCAAGGTTTTTTCACCGAGATCAGCAAACTTGAAAAGAGCAATTTTGTAATCATTCATCGAAATAGCTCGGATAAAAAGGGGTATATCGACGTTAAGAAAAGCCTTTCGATAGGGTTCAATATCCGAAGTCCATTCTTTATCCAAAGTTTTGCTTAGGTCTGATAGTTCTTGGACCCATTGTTCCGGGTAAAGAGTGGGTACACTCTTACGGCCTGCGAGAACGAGGAATAAAAATGAAAGTGCAATACCAACCCATAGAAACAGAGGGTTCATTCGGAGGTCTCGGGTCGTAGTTTGATTCTTTCTTCGGGATTATCTACAAAATATTCTCTCCACAAATACTCGATTTCCTTGCGGGTTGTACACTTTTGTAGCTGAGTGTACAGATTATGATGCCAGATCACATTGTGAGCAAAATACGAAAAAAACAGGAGGGCCCTACTGATGAAAAACTCTTTTGGTTGATGTATCTCCAGGAGATGTAAAAACTTTAAATCGGTTTCTTCTAAATCTACCGAAAGCCGAGATTCGGCAAGATTTTGTGCCCACAAGAAGATCCACGGTTGCTGAACTGCCGCCCTACCAACCATTACTCCGTCCCAGGGACCTTGAGACTTTTCTTTAAGCTCGATAAAAGTTCCAATATCCCCATTGCCAATAACTTCTAGTTCTATTGACTCTTTTAGTTCTTGGACTGCTCCCCAACGGGCTCTTCTTTTGAATTTCTGATTCGCCGTTCGCGGATGAAGGGTTATTCGGTCGAGCCCAGCCGACTTCAATCGTTTACAGAACTGAAGCAGGTCTTCGGGATCATCTTGGACTCCAAGACGCATTTTTACACTCAGGCGGGTAGTTGGTGACTTTCTTTTAAGAATATCGATGAGCCCAACGGCTTGGTCCTGTTTTAGCATCCAGGCGACGCCGCCACCCTTTTTTTTAATAAAAGGAGCAGAACATCCCATGTTGATATCTATGCCACGAGATGGATAACGATTCATGATTTCGGCGGCCCTCACAATCGTTAGAGTGTCATCACCGACAAGCTGGTAAACAACCAATTCGGGTTTCGGTTGAGAATCTAGATAGAATTTTTCGAGGGGACCACCTGCGACAAGGGCTCCAGCACTAATCATTTCGGTAAAGTATTCATCGCACCCACCAAAACTCATCACAAGTTCACGAAGGGCCCGGTGGGTTAAAGACGCCATTGGAGCAAGTATGTAGTAGCTATTCACGAGGTTAGTGTATCGAAAAGATCACAGAGAGAAAAGAAAGCCCTATTTGGCTTGCTTCATAAAACAATCCGATTATGCTAAGATAAGCGTATGCGCGCCTCATCGATGATAGCCAAGGCCCTAGCTGATACCCGAAAGGAAGTACTACTTCATCCTGGTATTGAGACCGAAATTCAAGTAGCCAGAAAAATGAGTATGGCGTTTGGAAAACCCCTAGGAAAATTACCCAAAGCAATGATAAATGAGATTTTTGCTTACGGTTGGGAAAAAACCAATGAAGGAAGAGATCAAATTCTCGGCGATTTTTGTGATCTTTTGCTTCTCGACTACGATGAATTGAACGATCCCCTTTCATTAGAAGACTGGGAATTTATTAGCGATGTTATAAGTGAATATGGCACTGTAATCGACATGGATCTAGTCGAATACGTGATGATGCGAGTAGTAGAACACAAGGCCCTGTAAGCTTAATTGAGGCTTGGGCGGAAGCCGGTTTGTCCAATGAGGGCGTAGTAAGGACCCATTCTAGCCAGGGCAAGGTGCCAGGTTTTTATCCCACTATCTTCCATAGCCACATCTGCATGGATGGCAGAGGGAATCCAAGTTCTTTGGATCATTTCTTGCTCGAGTTGGCCCTTGTCCCATCCGGCATATCCCAAATAGAAACGGAGGTGGGTGAGCGACTTTGAATAGAGAACATTCTCTAGTGTACTAAAGTCTGGCTCAAAAAAGAGGTTGGGACAAAGTTCGCTACAGTATCCACTACGGGGAAAAATAGAATCGCCGTTATGTAAAGCAAAGAGTCGGTTTTGCTCGACCGGTCCCCCCAGATAGACTTGTTGCCTCCCATTTGGGCTCTTTTCGAACTCCGGAAGAATGTCGGCCAAGAACATTTCTCCCGGTCGATTGAGAACCAGACCAAAGGAGCCCTGATCATCGTGATGAATCAGGGCCACAACGGTCATCCTAAAGTTAGGATCCTCAAGTTCGGGATCCGCGATTAAAAATCCTGGGTATTCCAGACTCTCAAATCCCATGACAAATCATCTTAAGAATTAAGACCCTCTTTGATCATTTTTCGTAGAACACTGTGGAGAATTCCGCCATTCCGGTAGTAATCAATTTCTACCGAACTATCTATTCGACACACGACAGGGAATACAACTTTTGTCCCATCGGCTTTTGTAGCGGTAATCACGAGGGTATCCTTGGGTTGGACGCCATCGCCTACGGGTATCGAAAATACCTCCTGTCCAGTGAGTCCCAAACTGTCCGCTGTTGTTCCCTCCAGGAACATTAAGGGTAAAACTCCCATTCCGATAAGATTCGACCGGTGGATTCGCTCAAAACTTTCTGCAATAACTGCCTTCACCCCAAGAAGTTGAACGCCCTTGGCTGCCCAGTCGCGACTGGAACCCATTCCGTAGTCTTTTCCGGCTAATACAATAGTAGGAATTTTCGCTTCTTGGTACCTTTGGGCGGCATCAAAAATAGAAATCTGCAAATTCTCGGGGAAATAGGTGGTCCAACTTCCTTCGGTTCCCGGTGCTAATTGATTTCGAAGGCGAATATTCGCAAAGGTGCCCCGGGTCATTATTCGGTCATTACCTCGCCTACTCCCATAGGAATTGAAGTCAAATTTATCGACCTTTTTTTCGGACAAATATTGGCCTGCTGGACTGTCACCAGCTATAGAACCTGCGGGACTAATATGATCGGTAGTTATCGAATCCCCAACCTTTACCAGAACCCGCGCCTCGTCTATCGGTGCAATCGGCGAAACCTCTAAATCCATTCCCATGAAAAAGGGTGGCTCCTGTATGTAGGTCGAGTTCTCATCCCAAAGATACACCTGTTCTTTGGCAACTTCTAAAGAATTCCAGGTAGGATTCGAAGCTTCGATTCCCGAGTAACTCTTGATAAAGGCTTGTCTATCAAGGGCCTTCGTCACAAAATTGGCCAGTTCTTCGTCCCCGGGCCAAATATCCTTCAGGTACACAGGTTTTCCATCGGAACCAAGTCCCAAGGGTTCGGAATCAAGGTTGATATGAACATTTCCAGCCAGGGCATAGGCGACACATAAAGGTGGCGAGGCAAGGAAGTTCACCCGAGTATGAGGGTTTATCCTCCCTTCAAAGTTTCGGTTTCCTGAAAGCACCGCAGCAACCGTGAGATCTCCTCTTTCGACAGCTTTGGATATAGTTTCGGGCAGAGGTCCCGAGTTGCCAATACAGGTCATACATCCGTAGCCTACGAGGTTGAAACCGAGCGTTTCCAGATATGGCATGAGCCCAGCCTTGGCGAGGTACTCGGTTACCACTACCGATCCAGGGGCAAAGCTAGTCTTTACGTAGGGAGGAACCTTGAGTCCTTTTTCTACGGCTTTTTTGGCTAACAATCCAGCTCCTAGGAGTACTGAAGGGTTGGAGGTGTTAGTACAACTAGTGATCGACGCGATTACCACGTCCCCTTGGCGTAATTCGTAGTCCCCATGTTCAGGATCGTGTACCGATGCCTTACGATCGATATCCTCCGGCCTGAGGGCGTATCCTCGATCTTTTATTGGTGCGAGATAGGTCTCCTTGAGTACCCGGGGGACATCTTTTAGGGTTATTCGATCCTGAGGTCGTTTAGGCCCTGCTATTGCCGGTTCGATTGTCCCCAAATCAAGGTCAAGCACAGCCTGGTATTCGGGATCAGGGGTGTTTTCGTCTCGGTACATTCCTTGTGCCCTAGCGTAGGCCGTAACAAGGCTAAGTAACGATTCATCCCGCCCGGTTGCATACATGTACTCGAGGGTTTTGTCGTCTACGGGGAAGTACCCTGCAGTTGCACCGTACTCCGGTGCCATGTTTGCCAAGGTAGCCCTGTCTGGAACGCTGAGTGCTCCTAAACCAGGTCCAAAGAACTCAACGATCTTGTTTACTACACCGAGCTTCCGTAGCAGTTCGGTAACCCGAAGAACCAGGTCTGTAGCAGTAATTCCAGCCTTGAGCGTTCCGCTCATTTTTACACCCACAACCGGTGGAGCAAGCATATAAATGGGCTGACCTAACATAGCAGCTTCGGCTTCGATTCCCCCGACTCCCCAGCCTAAAATTCCTAAACCGTTAATCATGGTTGTATGACTATCGGTGCCAACCAAGGTATCAAAATACGCTACCGGCCCCTCGGCGGTTTCGGCTACTTGAACGACCTTTCCTAGGTACTCAAGGTTTACCTGGTGGCAGATACCGCTAGCTGGGGGAACCACATTAAAGTTTTCCAATGCCTCCTGGCCCCAACGCAAGAACTCATAGCGTTCCTTATTTCGGTGAAATTCTATGTCCATATTCTTCTTGAACGATTGGCTAGTTCCAAAAAAGTCGGTGTTTACCGAATGGTCTATGACGAGATGAACCGGAAGTTTTGGATTGATTTTTTGAGGATCTCCACCCATACGCTTCATCGCACTACGCATTGCGGCGAGGTCTACTACACAAGGGACCCCGGTAAAATCTTGCAAAAGTACCCGGGCAGGATTAAATGGAATTTCTATGTCCGTTGGATTCGAAGGGTCATACGCCAAGAACGCCTGGGCGTGTTCCCGAGTAACCTCATTATGGTTAATAGTCCGGATTACCGATTCTAAAAGTACCCGAATACTAAAGGGAAGTCGCCCTACATCGATATTGGTCACTTCGGCCAAGGCAGGGAGACTAAAATATCGGTATTCCTTGGTTCCTACCTTCAGGGTTTTCGCGATTTTGAACTCGTCTCGAAACGATTGCTTCATGGGTGCTCCTTTATTCTTTTATTGTTTTCATTTCCGACCGAATGATAACCGAGATTTCTCGTTTCCCACAAGGACGGTTTTTCGAAATATTGTTACCTACAAGTATGGGTGATCTATAGCAGCCTTATCTAACTAGGAAAAACTCCCGTAGAAAGGTATCGATCCCCTCGGTCGCACAGGATCGTAACAATGAGCCCATCCTTCATTCCTTGATTGCTCAACTCTTTGGCAACCTGTAGGGCTGCAAACACGTTACCACCGGAGCTAATGCCCGCAAAAAGGCCTTCTTCCCGGGCAAGTCTTCGGGTGGTTTCCTCCGCATCGCCCTTACTGACTGCAATGAGTCTGTCCAAGTTGTCAGGTTTATAAATCTTCGGTAGGTATTCTTCAGGCCACGCTCGAATTCCTGGGATTCCACCGACGGAGTCGGGTCGAACTCCAATAATTTGTATGGACCTGTTCATTTTTTTTAGGTAATCCCCAGTACCCATTATGGTACCGGTAGTACCGGTGGAAGCCAAAAAATGGGTCACCAATCCGTCGGTATCTCGCCAAATTTCCGGTCCAGTGGTTTCGAAATGGGATAGGGGATTATCGGAGTTCGAAAACTGATCCAATATTGTTCCCTTTCCCTCGGCCTCGAGGCGACGAGCTTCATCAATACACCCTTCCATCCCTCTCGCTTGGGGTGTAAGAAGTATTTCCGCTCCGTAGGCCTTCATGAGAGCCCTTCGTTCAACACTCATATTTTCGGGCATGACCAAAATCATCGAATACCCCTTAATTGCCGCAGCCATCGCCAGGGCAATCCCCGTATTTCCGCTGGTTGCCTCAATGAGGGTATCTCCAGGCCGAATATCACCCCTGGCTTCGGATTTTGAAATCATTGCAAAGGCTGGTCTATCTTTTACCGATCCTGCAGGGTTATTGCCCTCTAATTTGACGGCGATTGTTACAGGATAAGGATTTATTTTTACGAGTCTCACCAGAGGTGTATTTCCAATCACCTCTTGTATAGTCTTGATATCCATTGGTGTAGTATAATGCCGACTAACTTACTAGACAATAAGGGGATTCCATGGAGGTAAAACTCTACCGAGAAAATGACAAAGTTTTTTTTCGGGCCGAAAACGAAGAAGGCAATACCTTATATATCGATGGCGCACCTTCAATAGGTGGCGAAAACAAGGGGTTCCGGCCAATGCAGGTAGTACTTTCTGCCTTGGCCGGATGTAGTCTTATGGATCTGGTGACTATAATCGAAAAATCCCGTATGAAATTAAAAGATATTCGAGTATCGGTTGTTGGTAATCGGGCAGATGCAATACCTGCAGTGTTTACGGATATTCGGCTCCACTACGATTTATACGGAAAGTTGGATCGGGATAAGGTAGAGCGAGCCCTAGACCTGGCGGTCAATAAATATTGTTCGGTCGGCGCAATGATCGAAAAATCCGCAAAAATCACCTATACCTATACTATTCATGAGGACATGGAATGAAAAAGACCTCAAAAGTCATTCGCACCCAATCGCAGCGAAGCCAAAATCGTGAGCATTCGGTCCCAATATATATGACTTCGAGCTACGTCTTCGATAGTGCCGAGCAAGCTCGGAGTCTTTTTGCGAATGAAGAAAACGGCCCAATTTATAGTAGGTACTCGAATCCAAATACCGATGAATTCATAGAAAAACTCTGTGTCCTCGAAGGTGCAGAAGACGGAGTTGCAGTTGCTTCGGGTATGGCAGCGATGTTTTCTAGCCTTGCGTCGTTCCTTAAGTCTTCGGACCATATTGTAGTATCCCGTAGTGTATTTGGTTCTACCCATCAGATTGTTACGAAAATCCTGCCCGGCTGGGGTATTCAATACACCTACGTAGACGGAACAGATAATAACGCGTGGGTACGAGCGATTCGACCATACACAAAGATGTTTTTTTGTGAGACTCCCTCAAATCCCGCTCTTGACGTTCTCGATCTACCGTTTTTAGGAAATTTGGCGAAAGAAAAGAACATCATTCTTAATGTAGACAACTGTTTTGCAACACCAATTCTGCAGACTCCTCTTACTTTTGGTGCCGGTCTCGTAACCCACTCGGCTACAAAATTCATCGATGGTCAGGGGCGCTCTCTCGGAGGGGCAATTTTAGGAAACTCGGAACTCATTGAACAAGTACGTTTTTTTACCCGCCATACCGGCCCTGCAATGTCTCCCTTCAACGGTTGGTTACTTTCCAAGAGTCTAGAAACCCTTTCCCTGAGAATGGAGAGGCACAGCGAGACCGCCCTGTGGATAGCCCAATCCCTTGACGACCACCCCACCCTTTCGAAAATTCATTACCCCTTTCTCTCCAACGACCCCGGATATACTCGAGCCAAAAAGCAGATGAATGGCGGTGGTGGGATTCTTTCTTTCGTTCATAGGAATGGACTCGAAGGGGGACGGAATTTTCTGGACCGCCTGGAGATGATATCGCGAACGGCGAATTTGGGGGATTCCCGTTCGACAGCGACCCATCCAGCTTCAACTACCCACAGCAAATTGTCCCTCGATGAACGCCTTGAAGTGGGAATCACCGATGGGCTGATTCGAATTAGTGTCGGCCTTGAAGATAAAGAAGATATTCTGTCAGATATTCTTCAGGCCTTGGAGACGAAATAAATGCCCTATGCTTTGATAACCGGTGCAACCAGCGGAATTGGAAAGGCCTTTGCCGAATTACTCGGCTCACAGGGGTACAATTTGATTCTGTGCGGTCGAAGACAAGAAGTTCTACAAAGAGTGGCTTCCGATATTGCCAGAAAATTCTCTGTGTCAACAGAAATTTTTGTCGGAGACCTCGGCGATGCCAAAGCCGTTGATAGCTTGTTATCGATTGCGGTTGATTTTGAAATCGAGTGGTTAGTGAATAACGCTGGCTTTGGCAGCGATAGCCCTTTTTCGGAGGAAGACCCAAAGGTTCTTCGGAGTATGATTCGTCTTCACACCGAGACTCCGGTAATTCTGTGCCGCTACATTCTTCCAAAGATGGTATTACGTAACAAGGGATTTATCGTAAATGTATCGAGCCTTGCCTCCCAGTTTCCCTTGCCCACATCTCCATTGTACACCTCGACAAAAGCTATGGTACATGCCTTTACTCAAGCACTTGCCCTCGATGTAATGGACTTAGGTATTCGGGTTCAATCTTTATTACCCGGATTTACCCACACTGATTTTCATGGTCGATTATCTCAGTTTGATCATCCCCAAAAAAGTCGGGGATTAATCCGCTGGGCAGATGCCTACTGGGTTGCCCAGAAAAGTTACGACGCAATGGTGGGTCGTAGTTGGAAACGGGTAACTCTTATTCCCGGGTTTTCTAATCGGGCGTTGCGATTTATCGTCCACCTCCTGCCCTGGAGACTGTTCAGGTTAGTTGCCAAAAGAGTCTAGTTTCTTGTCTCCTGGGGAGGCTTTGGGTTACCTCTTAATAAGGAACCCAAGGTATCAATTCCTTGGCGGAACACCTTTTCTGCTTCGTCTTGTACTTGACTCGTTCCAGATGCAAAGTCTGAGACGTTTTGAACGTTTCGAAGTACCTCTTGGATTGGGTCATCTTTCCCGTGAACGAGGCGCAATTGCTCCTTATAGAGTGCGGACAAGCCAGGAAATTCCCGAAAACAATACTGGAGCATCGTGCGTAAATACACGATTTTTTCCGTATTTGATTTTGGAACACCTTCTAAGTCTCCGAGTATCCGTCGAGAAATATCGCCAAGTTTGAGACTCATTTCAGATTTCTCGAGACTAAGGCCCCCGAGATACCCCATTGCTCCAAGGTAATTTCCCAGCTGGAGAGTTGCTTCGAGAGATTCGATTTGTTCCTGGGTCATTGGATTTTTCCTCCGTGATGCTCAAAGAGTATTCGTAGCCCCTCTAAAGTAAGCAGTGGATCTACATGGTCGAATCCCATAACATGATCTTGCAAAACCGTGCTCAAGCCCCCTGTAGCGATACATTTCACCGGTTCGTTGAGTTCCGCCCTTAGTCGTTGGACCATGCCGGTGACTAAAGCAGAATAGCCGAAAACGATCCCCGATTGTATTGCCTGAATCGTATTTGTACCAATTCCTTTAGGAGGAGGAACTAATTCAACGTGGGGAAGTTGGGCAGTATTCAGGCTCAGCGCGTACACCGCCGTTCGAAGACCTGGAGCGATACTTGCACCTCGAAGCTTAACTTCCTCATCAATCTTTTCGACACAGGTGAACGACAAGGCGGTACCGAAGTCTACAACAATGACCGAACTTCGGGCCCAAGCATAACCGGCAACCCCATTTGCGTAGAGATCTGGTCCGAGTTCCCGGGGATTATCTATTGCCACCGAAACTTCGGAAACCAGTTCAGTGGAGATAAAAAGCGGGGTCACACCAAAAAGGTCTCGCCCCATTAAACGAAAAGTTTCTATGAGCTCGGGTACTACCGAACTGACACAGATTCCACGAACTGAGAGGGGAGAAATATTCTTTTGGGTAAAAAATCCATGGAAAAGTACCGAATACTCGTCACTAGTTCGTTTATTGTCGGTCCGAACCCGCCATGTTGCCTTCCATTCTCCATCGTCATACAGGCCACAGGCAATATTGGAATTTCCTATATCGATGCATAGTAAACTCATCTACCTACACCGCCGACGAGAGGTCGTCTCGGTCGTCAATATTGACCGATTTGCCGGGGCGTAACCCAGAACCCCCAAGTAGCCTAATACGACTGAAGATATAATCCAAGGAATCTCGCTTCATTTCTACCGAGTAGATACTGGACTTTGCTAGCTGTTTTGCCTCGTAGGGTACCGAGTATTTCACTCGCTTCCTTCTTTGCCGATCGAACCAGTGAACCAAAGCCATTTCGCCGTTTTCGATAACCAAATTTGTTATACCATTCTTAGCTATTACAGCACCCGAATTGAACAAACACGGAACTACGAGGCTGTTGTCGTAGAGACTCCTACGGTTGTCAAGCTTATCATCTCTCTCTAGAAGTCGAGCGAGCTCTTTCTTTAGATTGCCTATGCGTTCTTCAATTCGCCCCTTTTTTTCTGTGGATGCGCGCGGATATTTTCTGCATAGGCGTTCAATTTCGAACCGGAGGGAATCAAGTTTTGACATAGACTCGAACAAGGGTCTGTGAGTATGTCCTATTATCGAAAGAACTCCAGTCAGAGATGAAAAATGATAGACCCTTTTCTCGGTGGTGAACCGTTTGGAGCTGGAATGACTGACCGATTTATTTTTTATTCCAAGAGGAGTGGCAATATGACGAAGAAGGAAGGTACTTAATGCACTTTCTTCATAATAAAACCGTATCGTCTGGTGACCATGAAAAACAAACAGCGAATTACCATGATAGTCGAATCGTAGGGACTCAAAGACTCGAAATCCACTTTCTTTTTCTCGTAATAATGAAAAATCATGATTGCCATAGAGTTTTGTTAGTCGTCCAGATTCGGAAAAAGCAGAAAAGAGGGCAAAAATTTCCGGCCATGATTCGTGGATATCGGTGAGAGAAAATCGCTGCAGTTCTTCAACGTCTCCGTTCAAAATAAGGTGATAGCCTTGGTCATAATATTCTTCCAGCACTCGAATTGTAAGGGACGCATTTTGCTTAAAATCATCGGATCTCGTTCCATTTCCAATATGAAAATCCGAAAAAATAACGTACTTGTCTTGATCTGTAAGAGTACGTATCTCGGATTTATCGAAAAGTTCCTGGAGACGAACAAAGCTTTCTCGATGTAATTTCATAGGCCTTAGACACCTTTCATCGTTATTTCTAATGGTTGGGAACCGCAAAGATCTTTTTTTATGGCCAAGTTGATCAATGTGCCCCAATGACATTAGATCGCATGCTCTTCCAGCATAATGGTTTTTAGAGTACCTCGATATAGTATAGTGGTAAATATGAGAATTTGGTTAGGGTATCTTAGTATTTAGGCTTTCATAGAAAGTTTCTATGACGTTAGTGATATAGTTATAAGGGACGGAGTAGTAATGATAGACCAACCAAGTTTCATAGCGATAGATTCAAAAGAAAGAGAAGGCTTGCTTTCCCAAATTGGAACTTTTAGTCCGGGGGAACGAACAATATTTCATCGTCTTTGCAGTTCCTGGGAGTCAGAGATCGGGTACCGTAGGTTTCTTTCGGCGGTTTCTGGAGATTCCGCCACCGCTAAGTCCGACCTGGAGCGGCTGTTATCCCGACTCAAGAAAGATCGGATGGCTCTTGTCACCACATCCCTTAAGGAAGGTAAACGAGAGTCCGAGTACATTATTCTCTGCGATCGGGACGATCCTCGATTCTACCAAAGGCTCATTGAAGAAGAGATTTATGATGTGCTCGAAGAGCCAACAATGCTACTTCCGACTTTTGAAAGGTTGCTCGAAAAAGGATACCCCCTACCTCGGGAATATACGATTGAATTGGATTTTGCCTCATTGGCTAACCTAATTTCCCAATCTCAAGAAAAACGATGCCCTGAAAATGGTATCTATATGATACCCCTGGATTCGGCATCTTATCTCTTCACAAAACGATCAGTCAGACGATTTGCATCCGCAGCTCTTTATAAAGCTCAAACCATCTTTCAAAACAGTAACTTACTGGCAGCTGCAGCGGCGCTATTAGGCACGAGCCTTGTAGAAACAAAGAAGAATATTGGTGCCAAACAACTGCCTTTTTGGCTGGGTCTTACGGAGAAGTCCTTGTCCCATAGGAAACAATTAGAAAATCATCGAAAGCTTTCTATACCGCCTGAGTTTTTCTCCCTTATGGCATACCTGCACCAACTTTTTGTAGAACAGGAAAAACTCATCGAAACCCAGCAGAAAGCAGAGCAGGAACGAAAACTCGATCTGCAGACCATCGCCGAAACGATCAAAAGCGTTCCTGGAATGGTAATGACAAAAGAGCAATTCGGGGTGGGATTCCAGAAGTTTAAGGAAAAATACGGCGAAGATTACGAGTCTTTTCGCGAAGAATTTGAAGAAAAGTTCATGACGGGCCAAGGAAAGACCGGACTGTCTATGGTACTAAGTTTTGAGTCGGGAATCGTTCACTCGGAAAATATCTATACCCTCTTTGTTTCGAAGGTGAACGGAGTATCCGAGGTGCTTCAGAAAATCTACATATCGCTTATGACCGTATATGTAAGGAGGGGTGGACAAATGGGCGATCCTGTTTTTTCTACTCCTGAAGCTTTTGCGGCCGATATTGGAGAAAAAATAAAAATCGAAGATCCAATCCTGTACGATCTTCTCCAAAAGCCTCAGGCTGTGGCCGAAGCAATAATTAGCAGTAGCAGAAAATCGAATAAACTAAAGTCAGTTGAAGATATGCGCCTTCTCTTGGCTAGCTTCTTCTACCCCGATCAAATTAAATTTAAGGACTTATCGATTATTTGCGGTATTGATTTGAGGGATATTTACAAACATGCCTTCATGAGATTATCAATTCTGCGACAAATTATTATGCGAATCACGGGCAAGCACGAGAGTTTTAACCGCCAATTCGCAGAGCAGGTACAGCGAACCTACGGCAATGTGGAAAAGAGCCTTTCGGATGCTCGGGCTGAGACTTCGATGATACCGGAACCGGGTAAAAAATCTTCTAGGGTACGGGACAGACAATCGCAAGTTCGGGGAGATGGACGAATTGTGAAAAAGCAGTTAAAGCCCTTGGCAGATTCGGCTCCGGTGAAACCAAAAGAATATAGTCAAGCCGAAAGAGAAAGTGCGTGGTCACAGTTTTCTAAATCGGTAAAAAAATGATTTCGACTTCGATCCTTATTCTAGGTGGTGGCTTTCATGGAACTTTTCTTGGTGCAGCCTTAAAAAAATATCGTAGGTCAAAAGAACACGATTTTCTTATTCTTGATCCCCTTCCTGGACTTCTTGCCTCTTGGTTTACCACCACTTCCCAAACGAAGGTCCAATTTTTACGGAGTTCCCTATCTCATAGCATTGCGCCAAATTTTCATTCCCTCAGAAATTATGCCCTCGCCTTGGGCAGAACCGCACAAATAACGGTGTCAGAATTTTCGGAAATGGACTATTCCTCTCGTGAAAACCTGGATGTTTTGCAACCCTATTTTCGTCCGTCTCTTCGACTTTTTAATGATCATGCGCGGGAGTACATTCGATCTCAGAAATTAGAGGATTATGGCTTACGAGGCAGGGCTATAGAAATTAGCCCAGAAAAAAATCGAGGGTACCGGGTAGTTTGCCAAAGGGACGAGGATGTTTTTGAGATTACTGCGGGGAAAATTATTCTCGCCTTAGGATTTGGAGCGAATCCAAGGATTCCAGAAAATATCGACAATATGGCGACCGAAGTATTGAATCCCCTAGGAAAACCCATTACCCCGGATCTTGTCAAAAATAAAGAAGTTGCTGTGGTTGGAGGGGGCTTGAGTGGAGGACAGGTTTCTATTTGGGCCCTTGATTCGGGTGCAAAAAACGTAACTATCTATAGCCTTGAACCACCATCGGAATCTCGATTTGATTTTGACCCTTGCTACGTTGGGCCAAAATGTAGTCAGGATTTCTTGCTTCTATCCAGTGCGAAAGAACGAATTGACTCGGCAAAGTTAAACCGTCGACCAGGGACTATGACCACCGAAATCTTTAATTCAGTTCTTGGTTTCCAGGAACGAGGAAAAATTCGATGGGACCTGGGTTCTCCCAAGGGGACGCAAGAACCGGTCTTTGTGACCGCTGGTTATCACGAGCCCAAACTCTCTCTGGGACAGTGGATTGACTCCCTTCCCTCGTACAAAGGATATCCAATACTGAAGGACGACTTGTCCTGGGCTTCAAATATTTACGTGAGTGGTAGTCTTGCAATTTCCGAAATTGGCCCACCGGCACCAAATTTTATCGGAGCCCATCTTGCGGCTAGAAGAATACTCCCTCAGTTAGGAATCGATTTTGGCTGGCGGTTCGACACTCGGGACGAGTTTCAATAACTCTTCTAAACCACGGTCTATTTCTCTGCCACTGGAGCTTCCTAAGAGTCCCGATGACACGCCAAGGCCTGAGTACATGAAATCGTGAACAACCCGAAAGGTAAGTTTTTCGTAGGCCTCCCGATAGAATCGTGGTCCACTTTCTTCTTTTTGTACAAATAATAATGGTCCAAGGGCCTCGCGCTTAGCGGTTGTAAGCAATTGCTTTTCAACAATAGGCTCTAGACGGGTTACCGCCTCTTGAAGGGCCCGGGCAATTGCGCTGTCGTTCTCGATGAGGCTGCGTATTTGTCGGTTTCGATTTCGAGATTTTTGACCGTAAACGTCTTTAGTGGGAATAAGTTTTCCAAGTAAGCCCACTACTGCTGGATGGGAAAGAAGCTTGAGTACGGTGACATAATAGAGCAAGAGTCCACCTGTATTTGTTTCCATTTCTGAATCCATTTGTCCGGTCATGAGACCCAATAGTTCATAACTCGCTTCTTGAATACCTCGCCGGATACGGGTTCGATTTTGAGTACTCGGTTCATCTTTTAGTCTGAGGAGTAGAGTCCGGATTTTAAAAAGCCGTTTTCGTCTAGGATCGTTTACCATTTTTTGTCTATACCTATCTAACAACTGCAAGAATGTGTCCGATACCAACAGTGAGCTGGAGCCGAGAAGCTGGGTCAGATAGTCCTGAACTATTTCGGCTGAAGGTTTTTCCCCAGTGTACATCAGTGCATAACGAATTCCTCGACGGTAGAGCAATGGAAGTCCCGGAAAGTCGACAACCTTGGGCTCCTTGGTCCAAATTTCTAAGAGAAGAACCACAACTTCTTCGAGCTTCGCCAAGACCTGCTCCTCGTAATTGGGCTCAGAAAATAGCAGATTGAGAACCCGGTCTGGGGGTATCCAGGCCACGGGCTGAATTTGTTTCTGTTCCTCCTGGGTAACTTGGAGTTCAGGGGGAACAAATCTATTGTAGTTTCCGGCAACATCCCGGGCATTAAAGGAGGGGTCTGTAGAACTTGGATCGAATCTATTATGCCAAATAAAGAAATGGATAGCACTATTGATTTCGAGGGCCGCTCGAATGTACCCACCCGCACTTACATGACTTGTTGGTTCGGGATTCACCACAAGGACAAGATTATGAAGAAAAGGAAGAATGAAGAGGTTTTCTTCATTTTGAATACCTGCGGGTAAATCTAAAATGAGACAATCGTATTCTTTTAGAAGTTGGGTGTAAAAGGTTTCAAAAACCCTTTGTCGTAAGGCCTTGGCTTGGCCTTTTTTTGTTTTTACCCTGGGAAACAGCAAATCCAGTCGTGGAGCAGCGTTTATTCGATAACTGCGGAGTGAACGGGACTGCAGATCGTCGGGCATGGCATCAATTGTACTCTGGGATATGTCGAGAACTACCGCCAAGTTCGAAAGGGGATCCATGTCAATGAGAGCTGTCTTTAGTCCCTTTCGGGCAGCAGACAAGCCGAGATTAACCGACATTGTAGACTTTCCTACACCGCCTTTTCCGCTCCCAATGCCAAAAACTTTGGTCGTTCCCTTGGTATCTGCCATAGATGACAAGGCTATCATGTTTTGAATCTAGGGTAAATCGTAAAGGGCGATAGTCTTAAAGAGGAGCTCCCGCAATAAACTTTTCCTCTTGCTCTTGAAAGTATTGATTTTCATAGAGACGGTAGTAATGTCCACCGAAAGAGAGTAGTTCCTGGTGATTACCATCTTCAATAACCTTCCCTTTTTCGATAACCAAAATTCTATCCGCGTCTTTTATTGTAGAAAGTCGGTGGGCAATAATGAGACTTGTACGATTTAGCAGGACCTTATGAATAGCTTCCTGAATAAGGGACTCACTTTCGGTGTCGATAGAGCTAGTGGCTTCGTCAAGGATGAGAATAGCGGGATCCGCGAGAATTGCCCGAGTAAAACTTATGAGCTGTTTTTGTCCAGTGCTCAATTTTGCCCCTTCCTCGCCTACTTGGGTTTTATAGCCATCGGGAAGCCTCGAAATAAAGTCGTGGGCATTAGCAACTTTTGCCGCCTGAACGATCTCTTCGAGAGTTGCTGATAGTTTTCCATAACGAATATTCTCTTCGATCGACCCTGAAAATAGCTGAGGACTCTGGAGCACGTAACCAAGGTTGCCGTGGAGACATGCAAGGCCATAGTCTCGGTAGTCTCGGTCATCGATGTAGATCTTTCCTTCATTCGGCTCATAGAAACGACAAATTAGGTTAACCAGGGTACTTTTTCCTGAACCCGTCGCCCCTACTAACGCAATCGACTGCCCGGCAGGTATTTGCAACGAGAAATTCTCGAGAATTTGCTCACCGTTGTTATATCGAAACCAAACGTTTTCAAAACGAATAGAACCTCGAAGAGTTGGCCAGTGTTCTGGTCGGGGGCTTAGTACACTTCCGTATCTCTGAATAATTTCCGGCGAGTCGATAATTTCGACCGGGGTATCTAGGAGGGTAAAAACCCGTTCCCCCGCAGCTCTGGCACTTTGTAGTTCTCCAAAAACTCTGGCAAGCTCCCGTAGAGGATCGAATAATTGCACAGTGTACGACAGAAAGGCGGCAAGGGTACCAAAGGTAAGCACCTCTAAACTCACCCTTAGACCCCCGTTCCACAGAGCCAGCGCGGTACCGATTGCCCCTAGTACCATAACCACGGGCTGGTAAAGGGCAGAAATTCTTGCGGAAATAACGCTCATCCGATTCATCCTTTGGGATAAGTGTTTAAACTCCTTTAGCGACTCGTTTTCCCGACTCAGAGTTTTGGTTGTCATCGCTCCCATGAGGGCTTCGTTATAACTGGCAGTAATGCGGCTATTAGTTCGGCGCACGAGACGTTGACTTCGAAATATACGGTTCTGAAAATACCTACTAACCCATATGAGAAAAGGAACAACCGATAGGGTAATGAGAGCCAATTGCCAGTTGAGTATAAACATTACAATGGATATTGATGTAATTGTTGTAAAACCCCAAGTGATATCTACGAATCCCCAACTTATAGTCTGACCGATACGTTGGATATCCGAGGTTATTCGGCTGAGTAACCAACCTCCGGCAGTACGATTAAAGTAGTCCAACTCCAAGTCTTGTACGTGGGCAAAATTTGCATTACGTAAATCGTACATAAGTGCCATTTCCAGATACCCAGCGACCATGATAAGGATAAAAACATTTATTCCTTGAAGAAGAACCAAACCCAAGAAGCAATAAATAAAAATATCAAGCCCATCGGTCGTCCCAGGAACAATGAAGGTATCGACTGCATATCGCGTCCAAAGAGCGAATGTTGCGTCGATAACCCCTACCAAGATCATGACGATACCCAGTCCCAAGGTTTGGGGCCAGTAGGGTTTGAGATAGGGTAATAGGTTCTTGAAAAATGATTTTTTCGTTTTCATAGATTATTCCTTTGCGGTTTGGAGCTTCCATAGCCGTCGGAACATGCCGTGTTCCGCGATGAGCTCATTGAAGCTACCCTGTTGAATAAGTCTTCCTTCTTGCAACACGAGAATGTGATCTGCTTTCGAAAGAGTAGACAAACGATGACTAATGAGAAATACAGTTCGACCTTGAGCATTCTTTCGAATTGCTTCCTGGACCTTGCGGTCAGTTTCTGTATCGAGGGCAGAGAGAGAGTCATCAAACACCATAATAGGTGCCTTGGTTACCAGCGCCCTAGCGATGGCAACCCGTTGTTTTTGCCCCCCCGAAAGGGTTACTCCCCTTTCGCCTACCATAGTTTCATAACCCCTTTCGAATTCAATTATCGATTGATGAATATTCGCATCTCTTGCGGCCTCTACTATTTCTATTTGAGAATAGTCAGGACCTAAAGGCAGACCAATGTTTTGTTGTATTGATCTTCCAAACAAGAATGGTTCTTGCAGGACCATAGCTACTTGTTGCCGAAGGCATTCTTTTTTGTATTCCTTAATATGAATGCCATCGATAAAAATAGCACCCGAGCTCGGTGTATAGAGGCCAGAAATGAGGGAAACCATCGTGGATTTTCCCGACCCTGTAGGCCCAAGAATGCCTACAGTTGTGCCCGCAGGAACTTCCCAAGAAATTTCTTTAAGAATCTCTTGTCCATCGGCATACGAAAAAGATACTCGTTCGAACCGAATGGACCCTTGGATATCTCGCTCCAATCCGCTTAATTGCATATCCTCTTCTTCTACTTCTAATATTCCCTGGATCCTCTGAATTGCAACAAAAGCTTTCCCCATATCAACTAAGACCCGGCCCATCATCCTCACCGGCCATAAAATCATCCAAACCGAGGAAATGAAGAGTAACAAAGTACCCAGGGTAATCGTGCCTTGAACAGTCCAAAGAGTACCAACCCCAATGACTACAACAACCTGTGTTAGGCTCATGATATCTGAACTCGCCCAAAAGGCTGAAAACCACCGAATCAAGTCCATCGTGACCTGCCGATAATAATGATTTCGCTCCCCAAACTTCTGGTACTCATGAGCTTCTCGACCAAAAGCCCGGACAACTCGAATACCCGTCAAGTGTTCCTGCACAAGAGTGGTGAGGGCTGCTTCTGCTTCGTCACTACGTTTGAAGCTCGATTGAATCTTTCCAAAAAAGAGTATCGACGAGATTATCGAAAAAGGAATAATCGGTAAGGCGATTACAGCAAGTCCAGGATGGACGGTGAAGGTTACGACCAGGCTAGTGATTACGAGAAAAAAGGCGTTTCCCACCTGAACCAATTGGAGGGCAAGAAACTTTCGAACCGTGTCAACGTCACTCGTACACCTTTGGAGCAGGTCCCCTTTTTCAGCACTACTATGATAGGAGGCCGGAAGATTATTGATGTGGGCAAAAAGCTGATCTTTTAGATTTCGACTACTTTTTTCACTCGTAGAGGCAGCGAGATATCCCGATCCAAAAACCATTGTTCCCTGAAGGAACGCAGATCCTATAAGCATAAGACCTGGTATCCAGAGGTTTTCCCTTAGAATCGAAAGATCGAAAAGGCCAAATATCGATCCCACGATAGGATGGATTGAAAGGCTTTCGTTCCCGATAATCGAGTCAACAGTCGCCCTTATAAGAAGGGGTGGTGCGTAAGCTAGGATAGAACCAAATCCTAGAAGGAGTATTGCGATACTATATCTCCTAGTATTTCCGGCCATAGATCTATACATGAGAACTAGGCTATTTATTTTTTTCATACATACTCCGAACCTGGACAGAAGAATACCGACAACAATCCACGGGAAAACCCGAAATTCCCTGGAACCAATTGAATGTTAAGATGGAGGATTAGAAATAATGAATGAGGAAACCTACAAAAAGCCCGGGCCCTTTGTACAGTTCAGAGGCTTTTGGGGAAGGAAAATACCAAGGAGCCTTCACCTACGCTTCTAACCACTTCTAAACTTCCATGAACCGACAAAACGCTGGTTATAAACATAGTTTCATTCTCCTTTCCCGGCAAAAATTGCCGTACGTTGGGGAAAATATCGCAATTACTCGAGTGTTGCAAGTGGGGTAGAAAAATTATTGAAAGATATTTGAGGATTTCTCGCCAGGTCATCCATGAAGGATAAGAATTTTTCTTCCGGTAAGGGGGGGGCAAAGAGATACCCCTGAAATAATCGAACGCCCTCTTTGTAGAGGAATTGTAATTGACTAAGGTTTTCTATTCCTTCGGCGATTAACTCAAATCCAAGCTCCTTTGCCATGGCGATAATCGCCCGTACGATTGCCCGGGACTTCTCGTCCTCAGGTAGCGCTTTAATAAAAGTCTTGTCAATTTTCAGATGCCCCGCAGGAAGTTGATGAACATAAGATAAACTACTATACCCGGTACCAAAGTCATCGATCGAAAAACTTACACCCTGTTCGTAAAGCATCCGCATCAATCGGATTATACGATTTGGTTCCTCGATTAACGTGCTCTCGGTGATTTCCAGTTTTAGATGGCCGTGGGGAAACTTATACTGCTTGAGGATTTGTAGGACGTTATGAGGTACTTGATCGGAACGTAATTGCCGAGGCGATAAGTTAACCGATATACCTTGGATTTGCTCATTATTCGTATGCCATTGTTCGAGTCGGCTGGCAACGTGATACATCATCCAAGTTCCCATAGGAATGATGAGTCCAGTTTCTTCGGCCAAGGGCACGAACTTCTCCGGGCTTAACAGACCTAGCCGAGGGTGGTTCCATCGAATGAGACTTTCACCATATCTTTTTTGGACCACTAGGGAATGTTCTGTAAGTTTAATTTCCAAAATTGGCTGGTAGTATGCCAGGAATTGTTTGTCGAGTTCTTTTAATGACTGGTTTTCCAGGCCCCGAATAATACTGTTTTGGAGATCCATTTTTTCAATAACTTCGGTACGCATTGATGGCGCGTAGGTCTCAAAGGGTGTGTCGAGTTTCCGTGCGAGTTGCAAAGCTATATCGGCATTCTGAAGTAGGTAACTCTTATTGTACCCCTGGTCAGGAAAGAGACTAATGCCAATATTACAGCCGATATGTACATTGTAACCGGCAAAAATGTGCGGTTGCTCGACTTCTTGATGGACAACGCGAGCGATCTTAGCTGTGGATTCTGGTCCGTAGTCGCCGCGAAGAAAAATGAGGAATTCATTCTCTTGTAAATGATAAATTCCTTTCCCTCTAAAAATACGTTGAATCCTCGCACCGATTTGATAAAGAATCCACTCGGTCATTTGAGGCTTTAGGGTACGCTGTATCGTGTCAAAATAGTCGTCTAGCCTGAGAAGAAAAATTGCCCCCTTGGCGGGTTTTCCTGTACCTGTAAAGACGAAAAAACGTGTGAGGTCTTCATCCATTTGGACATGATTCGGCAAGCCGGTTCTGGGATGAAGGCTCATTATTGTCTTGAGAATCCGTTCCTCTTTTGATTGTTTGTTCAAGAGGCCGATGACTTCCTGAAGTTTCTTGAGAAGTCGTAGTTTGTCTTTTTTAAGGGCCTCGATTTTTCCAAGCAACGAGCGAAGCGTTTCTGAGGACACAGGTGTAGGCTTGGACTTCCCCCGGTTACGTGATACGGGCATTCGTTACTTTCCAGCCTCCAGTAAGCGTAGAAGGAACTCCCAAGTGCGACGGACCGAAGAAATACTGACTTTTTCTCCGGGCGTATGGGGTGCACGAATATCCGGACCAAAACTGATCATATCGATGCCTGGAATTTTGTCTCCAATTACACCACATTCCAATCCAGCGTGTATCGATTGTATAATCCCCTCTTTTCCAGATATTTCTGGGTACAGTCTCAGACATTCCTTTAAAAGGGGAGAGTTAGGATTTGGATTCCATCCGGGATACTCTCGAGATTCTTTTACTTTCATTCCGCTCATAGCCATTGCTGCGCCGGTGCGAAGGGCGATCCAGTCCCGTTGGGTTGTTTGATCCGAGCGTTGGCTGGTGAGAAAACGGGCGCTTTCTTTATCCATGTGCATTGCGGCAAAATTTGTACTCGTGGAAACGAGATTCTCAATAGCCCTACTCCATCCGTATATTCCATGGGGAATAGTTTGGAGGGCATTAATGATTTTTGATTGGTCTTCGGCGGTTAAAACTCCGTTGTCCGGCTCTTTCGAGGTGCTTAGAAGTTTGAGAACAATTCCTTGGTCGAGAGAACCTAGCTCATTTTTAAGAATCGATTCCCAATACACTAAACGCTCTTGGAATTTTGCTAGGTCAATTTTTGAACAGCTAAAAGTCGCAAAGGCTTCTCGTGGTATCGCGTTATGTTTATCGCCACCATAAACGTGGAATAGGTGCAACGGTGCCACTCGGATAAAATCACCTAAAATTCTTCCAAGAATTACCAAAGAATTTCCCAATTCGAGATGAATTTCAGCTCCTGAATGACCTCCCCGTAGACCAGTAATTTCCAAATCGAGGGTAACTTCACTCGGATTCGGGACTCGTTTTTGTAGCCTCAGGGTCCCTATGGTTTCTTTTCCCCCCGCACAACCGATACAAAAGTACCCTTCTTCTTCGGTGTCGAGGTTAATCATTTTTTTGTATTTAAGCAGTTCATGTTGGATTTGAATAGCTCCGGTGAGGCCAGTTTCTTCATCGATAGTAAAGAGCAACTGAAGGGGGCCGTGATTGTAGGATCCCTCGAGGAGGGCTGCCATATACGCGACCCCAATTCCGTTATCTGCGCCAAGGGTAGTATCCCGGGCTCGCAACCAATCTTCTTCAACTATGAGGTCGAGGGGGTCTTTCGAGAAATCATGATTGCGTCCTCGATTTTGCTCACAGACCATATCAACATGACTTTGGAGGATAATTCCTGGAATAGTCTCGGAGCCTTTTGTGGGGGGCAGATCTACAAAAAGATTTCCGACTCGATCTTTTTGATAGTTGTAGCCTTTTCTTAGGGCCTTCTCTTCAAGATAACCAAGCACCTTCTCTTCCTGCTTTGAACAGCGGGGGGTTTTTGTGAGCGCAAGAAACTCGGTCCAGACGTCTTTAGGTTCAAAATTCGAAAGTAGTGTAGTGGGCAATTTCCGCTCCTTTTTCTCCAGTATGAGACGAAAGAATACCAACGAGGACCCCCAATGTATACCATCATTTTTAAAAAATCGGTAGGAGTTCATTTTTAGATCCAGGGCAAACGCATATGAAGTAGAAGGGGTCAGGGACTAGACATTTAGGAGAAATACTAGTCTGCTTGGGGTGAAAGGAA
>JAACWS010000082.1 GCA_009991955.1 Spirochaetales bacterium | reverse complement strand
GGTAAGGTATACCCACAGCACCTGGGCGATCACATTATCCGAACCTGCCAACTCCTCTAACTGGGGTAGATAATCCAAGGTCTTGGCAGACAAAAATCGGAACAAAACACCAGCCAGTTTGGTAGGCCCGAGTTCGAAGCTCGTCGGCCGAAACGACGTATTGGTATCAGCCAGCAACAACAAAGTTATAGGAAAACTCCCAAACTTCTCGTAAATCCGAAACGCATAGACAAAGGACCGCTCACCGATCGACGGGTCATTCTTGGTTTGAAGTTCCAGGTGGCAATAGAGAATCTGAGTCCCGCCCGAAGTCAGCCGAACTTTAACCAGAGCATCGGAACGCCGGTGACCAATGAAACCCCCGGGAGAAATCTGCTTAAGTTCGGTATCCATAAAAACTGGGGCCACATTCTGGTCAATCAAAATTCCCAAAGCAGGAAAGAAGAAGTCAATTACCTCGAAAAAAAACCGGAATAAAACTCGCTTCCAACCCGAGTCGTAGGGCTCAGGAATTCGAGGCAAGAAATCGTCGGGTTCTGGGGGTGGTAGCTCGGGTAGACTGGTCGGTAGGGTTTCCATACCTATAATTACTGGGCTGGAGCATCGTTTGATTCAACAAAAGGAAAAATAATTCGAAATTCCCGGGGAAACTCTTCATTCATGAAAAGACCCTCGAATTAAAAGATCGTATACGACATTTTCGTACCTACCCCAAAATAACTACTCAGAGTTCTCCCGCACCCCCATCTGTACATATTTGTAGACACTCGCCGACCCCGGAACCCAAAGTTGAGTGTAGCTATCAAGTACCAGACCAAAGAAGCGAAGATCTACCGTTGACGCCGCCCAAACCCCCGATTTACAGTTCAATAAGTGAACAAAACTCCCGACCGGGAGTACCCGCTGGGCCTGTGTTGCGGCCAGTCCGGCGGAAGTGGTGGCAGCCTTTGATGTCGTTGGACAAAAAGGCAAGACCACCCGACCCTGTGAATGCCCACAAAAGGCAGGCACAGGCGAAGCCTTGTCCCCAAGTAACAATGCATACCGATACCCTCTTCCTTCCAACCTTAGATTCTCATGACCCCGAACTTACGGTTCTCGAAATATTGAACCAGACTAGGGGGAGTGAACCAGGTTCCGAGGACCAGAGCGAAAAATCGACCCCAGAATCCTACTCCCAACGGAGTATCGCTAAGACCCTGAACCTGAGCCTGGGTATGACCAACGCCATTATTAAGCGGTTGGCGGAGAAGGGCTGGGTGACGATTCATAGAATTAATGGCCGAAACCTTCGCTATTCCCTTACCCCCGAGGGCACACGAGAAGTTGCCCGGCGGACCTACCGGTATCTACGAAGAACCATGGGTCAGGTCGGTCGGTGGAAAGAGAAGATCGACCACTATATGCAAGGTCTGAAAGCCCAGGGGTATATACGGGTAAGGCTCATCGGCCCCACAGACCTGGATTTTATTCTGGAGCATTGTGCCATTAAGGCGGGATTAGACTGGGAGCAGGTCCAAAAACTGGAAAACAACAACGAAATCAGAACCACTTTGGTTCTGATTGGTTCCGGTATACATGATAGCGACATAAGAATCGAAGATGTTTTAGTGGAGATTTTGCAGGGTTAGAATAGTATGAAAAAACAAAATGTTACCGTACTTATTCAAAAAGAAGAAGATAAGTTTGTAGCGCTTTGTATAGACTTTGATATCGCGAGTCAGGGGACTACCATTAATGAGGCTCGTGATAACCTAAGAGAGGCTTTGGAATTGTTTCTTGAAACCGCCTCGCCCGAAGAGATTGCCGGACGCATTCACTCTGAAATGTATGTTTCTAGTTTAGAGGTTGCCGTTGCCCAGGCTTAAAAGACTGTCCG
>JAACWS010000081.1 GCA_009991955.1 Spirochaetales bacterium | reverse complement strand
CCTGCCAGACATTTCCCGGTCAAATATCGGGCAGTAAGAAGGATAGAGTAACAGAAAAACGACGATTGATCAGACTGATATTCGCGGATTGGGTACCGCATGACAATTCATTCGTCGGGAGCTTCCTCAATCTTTCAACTTGGATCAACCCGAAGGCTGCCATAAAGTAACCGCAAGGGTTCTCCTTTATTGTTGTTACTCTATCCATCATAGTGCCCAATAAATAACCTGTAAATCTTTTTTCGTTCCTCACTATAAAAATGTTATCATAAGCAATATTGTTTACTAAGGGCCGCAAGGCCGTCTTCTTTAATTATATATAAAAATAATTATTTATAGTTGTTGTAGCGCTGTTGACACTGTGGATAACTCTCAGGCACTGTATGTAAAGGAAACAATGCCATCTTAATCTGAGAGTTATCCAAGAAGGTGTGGATAAGGATTTCATATTTTTCTTATCCATACCTGCGGCAGTGTCAATAGCAGCTTGATTGCTACGGTTGCCGTATACCTCTCTCTCCATCATTCAATATTCTCTGTCATCATACCCCACACAAACCCTGCGAGTTCGCGCGCTACTGCTGTTGCGGCGACCTGTTTTAGTTTACCCCTGTACACAATTTTACTGAATTTTTTTTGTAATCTTCGTAAAGCTTTGTCCGCGTATGCGATATATTCCTGCGGCTGCCCCTTCCGTCTCGCGGTCAGTCTTTTCCCTGCAGGACCTTTATGGCGATAATGCCAGCTTGCTTCTATCAAAAGCCGGCGCAGATGAGTGTTGCCCGTTTTCGTTATCCCTCCCTGCATTCGTTTATCTCCGCTTGAGTGTTCACCGGGAACAAGACCGAGATATGACATAAATGATTCAGCATTGGGAAAACGATGATAATCACCTGTTTCACAGACAAGAGACAGGGCCGTCAGATAGTCAATACCTCTGAAGCAGCGCAAGGCATTGATTGATTTTTGGTACCGATCAGATTGGGCTATTGCTTGTATTTTATCATCCATGAGAATAAGCTTATCTTCAAGTTCCTCAATATGGTAATAATAGACTTTAAATGTTTCCTGAAGCAGGGGATGATTAAAGGACAGCTCTTTCAGCCATTTCCGGTGTTTTAATGTCCAGTAGCTTGTTGTACTATAGCGATAGCCATGACGCAAGACAAAACTCAATAACCGCTGGCGCGATCGTTTTAATTCCCGTTTGATATCATCACGGGATCGTAAATAATCACGTGCTGCTTCATCATCAATCGATGGACTTTGGACCGCGGTAATTTCACCCGCACGAAGCAGTTTCGCTAAATTTCTCGCGTCCCGTTTATCTGTTTTAACACGGTCTCCTGGCCTTCTCGGTATCCTGCTTGTTGCCGCTATAAGACATTCTATTCCTTTCGAAAGGAAATATCTCTGCAACGTGAACCCCGTACATCCTGATTCATAACAGGCAATAACGGTACCTTTTTCCTGAAGTCGGAGTAATACCTCCGCTGCTCTCTTCCCGTCACCCGGTACTTCTTTCTCAAATAATGGCTCCCTTTCATTATTCTGAAATACTGAAATCAGTATCGAATCTTTGTGGACATCTAATCCTGCATAGTATTGAATTGTCATTCGTGACCTCCTGAGCTTGTATGCGTTAATCCCTGCCATATGCAGGTAAATCCGCGAAGATTGCAAGCAGGAGGTCACATCATATTGTCTTTTTGTAAATTTTCCCTCCATGTTTTTTCCAATTATAAGGGTCATTTTTATTAAATTTTTGTGGACATCCATTCACAAATATACTATTATTTTCACTATACAATAATATTGTAGAATGTCCCTTATCAGCAAAAACTGGTTGGCACTTCAGCTTCGCTGAGCACTGGCACATAAAAATTATGA
>JAACWS010000002.1 GCA_009991955.1 Spirochaetales bacterium | reverse complement strand
AGATTTGTGGTTAAATCATTATACAACACCAGGATAGCTTGGATTTTTTTATTTTTTATACGGATTCAGGTATGAAATAAAAAAGGGTATTCCGGTCAAACCTACTACCCCGATAGCCCCGAAATCACTTGACAAAGTGTCGGTTATAAACGACATCTAACTATAGGCACCTCGAAAATTTGTGCTTCTACCTTTCTATTTTCGGGAAACCTCTTTCTCAGTGAGTTTGAAACTCGACCGGGTCGAACGGGGCAATCTAGGAGACTGGAAAAGACTTTCGGATAAGGTTGGAGAATTGCGTCTTAATTTTGGGGCCGGTTACAGAGTGTACTTTGGGAATATAGCGAATACGATAGTGTTGTTGCTTGCTGGAGGCGATAAAAAAACCCAGGACAAAGATATACGTGAAGCACAGCTGAGATGGAAAGAATATCTTGTGAGGAAAGATAATGAGAACTTATAGAGAATATGTTAGCGGACGTATGGCAGATTCAGACGAGGCTTTAGAGTACTTAAAGGCATCGCTGGAATTGTATGAGACTGACAAAGATCTTGATGCCTTTTTGGTAGCGGTCAGAACGGTTGCAGATGCACGAGGCGGTTTATCAAAGATAGCCAAAGAGACGAATTTAAATAGGCAGCACCTCTATCGTTCACTAGCTAAAAACGGTAACCCAACAATAAAAACTTTGGATTCGATACTTCATACCTTGGGCCTAAAACTCTCGATAGAAAAAGCCTCCTAGCCATTGGCGCTGTGTCGAGGCGTTGAGTAAAAACGGCAGGTTACGCCCTCAGCTGTATATGTCCTTTCTATGTCCAATCGAAACCACAAGGATAAGGACTTCGGGGATTGGTACCTTGAGAGATGGATTTATCAAGGTAGTCAACGATCGTTTTCTGCCAGATCTTGTCAAGTTTCTTGAGTTGCCTGATAGACGTTTCGGAAAACTCAAGATTCCAAGCCAAGTTCTTTTTTCACTTCGCTTAGGGGTTTATAAGTTTCGCCTCGTTCGAGAACCGAAAGGGCAATAAGATACTCTTCTCGCTCTTCGAGATAGTTTTCTATTGCTTTTTTAACATAGAAGACTCACAAGGCCACAAAATCAAGCATTCTTTACTTGCCGCTGCCGAAGCTCGGCCAGGTCAACTTGTTCTTCGTCGACGCGGAACCGGTAGGTGGCAGGAAACCACCGGAATCAGTGACAGTTTTGACCGGAATACTCAGCTCGTGGGAATTACGCGAGCCAACAAACGCTGCTAGGCAATTTGATGAGAAACCTGTTCGTACTCAAGTTTAGTTAATGCTCCAGAAACCTTTGCATGCTCAATAGTCATACTCACCGGATTTCCGGATGCATCAATATCTACATACATGTTTTCGCTCATTTCTTGGGTTTCGACGGGTTCAGCGTTAGAAAATACAATAAGGGCCGTATCGGTATCTTCAAAATAGGTTATTTTCATGGATTTGTCTCCTTGTAGCGCCTGTCAAAAAAGGCATTATGAATTGTATCTCCATCATTCAACAGGTATCCACGCCCAACGACGTATTCTTCCATCCTGCTGGATAACTTCTGTCAAAGGATCTTCTACGGCCTTTTGAATCCAAGCCTCTTTAATACCAATCCGATCTTGGCGAGTCTTCATAAGTAAGAAATAATTGGTATATTTCATCAAGATATACTACATCATCCCCAGGGTAAAATGAAATGGCAAGAGGTATTCTGGTCAAACCTGCCACCCAGCAGGCTAAGGAGAACTACTTAAACTTTCTTGAAATTTGGTCTGGACAAAGGGCTCAGCTTAAAGTTCTCGAGGATACCCTCATTGCCTACCGTTTGCCAGCCTGGCGACAGAGTCCCACAAAACGGCTGGTGGGGCATCCCAAAATTTATCTCTTTGACAACGGCGTCACCAATGCCCTTTGTCACAGGCTTTCGGGCCCCTTAGATGCCGTAACCCGGGGCAGGCTCTTTGAGCAATTTTTTGTCCAGGAAACCCGGCGGATCCTGGAATACAAGGGCCTCTCCATGGGCCTCTATTACTGGCGAACAAATAACGGAGCCGAGGTTGATCTGGTTCTCGAACAGGGGGGGCGTCCCGTTATGGCGGTGGAGTTCAAGAGCCGCTCGGAAATCGATCGAGCCGATCTTAGTGGCCTAAGATCCTTCCATGAAGACTACTCCGATGCTCTTTGTCTGGTCGTTTGCACCTGTCCCGAACCCTGGACCTTGGATTTTGCCCAGATCCTTCCCTGGCCCCGTTTTCTCGAAAAACTTTGGCAGGATCTTTGATGGCACCTCTATCGTTCACTAGCTAAAAAAGGGAACCCAACACTAAAGACTCTGGATTCGGTACTTCATACCTTGGGCCTAAAACTCTCGATAGAAAAAGCCTCATAGCCATGGGCGTCGGGTCGAGACACTTAGCAGAATCGATAAGGTCAATCACGAGCGGGTAAGCGCGAAGCTATACCTTCAAAAGGGTTTCGAACTGTCCCTCACCGGTGCTTGATTTCCGATAGACCCGTATCTCCATGCCCATACCGATATTCTCCAGGTATTCAATGAGAGTCGAAATCTTCATATCTTTTCGGTGCTCGAGCTTAGAGACTGCCGTTTGACTGAAGTCCTTTAGATCTGATTGTTTTGTCCCTTGTCGCTCCCGAAGATCAGCTAACCGAATGGCCATTATTTCTCGTTCTGCTATTAGTCGTGCTTTTTGGACGTCGGCTGGATTCATACGACTTTCCATCGCTGCTCGGGCACTGTTTACTATTGCCATCGACTTATCCTCCTTAGAAATCGCTTGGTTTCCGATACAATTTTACGAGGGCCTCGGCGTCTTGGATTAACTTTTAGTCACCACCAATCAATAACAATGCTTCTCGCCGCTCATCGAAAAAGTATGCTACCCGAAGTACGTGACTTGTGGTTCGGGCCCTTAGTTCTCTCAGGTTCCGATAAGTACTTCCCTTTAGGGTGTCGGCATGGGGTCGCTTTAGGTGAGGACCAAAGCCTGCTTTGCCTCGCTATCTAGGGTATCGAACCAAATAAGGTATTCATCGGTTGCATTTAGGACCCACGTCATTCAATTATGCTCCACAGTTCATATTCTGTCAAGTTCATATTTAGGTAGGCAACGAGGGCACTCCCAGTTCCTTCAAGAATTCGTTGTGTTTGGTGGTGGCCTCGCGGATGGTGGCTTCCAGGGTGGCGAGGTCTCGGTGGACTTGGGCCAGGTCTATTTGTTCTTCGTCGACGGCGGTGCTGACGTAGCGGGTAATGTTGAGGTTGAAGTCGTTGGTGCGAATTTCGTCCATGGTTACCCGGCGGGAGTAGCGGTCTTCTTCGGTGCGGAACTGGTAGGTGGCGGCGATTTTTTGAATGTGTTCGGGTTTGAGTTGATTTTGGCGTTTGCCCTTTTCGAAGTGGTCGGCGGCGTTGACAAAGAGGACGTCGTCGAACTTTTTGCACTTTTTCAGGACCAGGACACAGACGGGTATGCCGGTGGAGAAGAAGAGGTTGGCCGGTAGGCCGATGACTGTGTCGATGTGGCCGTCTTCCAGGAGTTTTCGACGGATTTTTTCTTCGGCTCCACCACGGAAGAGGACTCCGTGGGGAAGAATTATGGCCATGGTGCCTTCGGGCCCCAAGAAGTGGAAGCCGTGGAGGAGAAAGGCCATGTCGGCGGCGGATTTGGGGGCCAGGCCGTAGTTTTTAAAGCGAAAGTCTTCGGCCAGGGCGTCGGTGGGTTCCCAGCGCAGGCTGAAGGGTGGGTTGGAAACAATGGCGTCGAAGGAGATTTTTTTGGCGGGATTTTCTTCTCGCAACAGGGGCCAGTCGTTGAGCAGGGAATCGCCGTGCCAGATTTCGAATTCCGAATCCTTGAGGCCGTGGAGTAACATGTTCATGCGGGCCAGGTTGTAGGTGGTTATGTTCATTTCTTGGCCGTAAATTTTGCCAATTCCGTGGGGTCCAAGTTGATTTCGAACGTTGAGCAGCAGGGAGCCGGAGCCGCTGGTTATGTCCAGCACCTTGGCCAGGTAGTTTTTTTTGCCCGTCGAGGGGTCCTGGCTGTCGAGGGTGACGATGTGGGACAAAACGGTGGATATTTGTTGGGGGGTGTAGAATTCGCCGGCCTTTTTGCCCGATCCGGCGGCGAACTGGCCAATGAGGTATTCGTAGGCGTCGCCGAGGATGTCGGAAGAGGTAGAGAATTGGGCGATTCCTTCGGCGATTTTGGTAATAATGGTACAGAGTTTGGTGTTGCGGTCGGTGTAGGTTTTACCGAGTTTTTCCGAGGAAAGGTTGATTTCGGAGAACAGTCCCTGGAAGGTGCTTTCGAAGGATTCGTTTTCTATGTACCGAAAGCCGTCTTCCAGGCGATGGAGAAGTTCGCCGTGTTGGGTGCGGGCGAGTTCGGAAATGCTGGTCCACAAAAAGTCTGGTTTAATTACATAGTGAATTTTGCGCCGCATTTGTTTTTCGAACTCTTGGGTATCCTGGGGGTTCTGGCTATACCACAGGGCCAGGGGCGAGGCGGCCGTGGCCGAAGTGGTGGGGAAGTCGTTACCGAGTTCTTTTTTGGCCGCAGTTTCGTAGTTGTCGGACAGGTAGCGCAAAAAGAGGAAGGAGAGCATGTAGTCGCGAAAGTCGTCGGCGTTCATAGAACCCCGCAGGTCGTCGGCAATTCGCCAAAGGGTGTTACCGAGTTCTTTTTGATCTTTGGTGGTCATAGGCTTCCTTTTGGATTTGATGTTTTGATCGGGGCAGAGAGGAGTGTCATACCATAGCCTCCCCGGACTGGGGAAAGAGTTGTTGCATGAGGGCCTTTTTATGGAGTTTGAGGGTATGAATTTTCTGCTCTTGGGCAGAAATAAGGGAGTCGAGGGAAGACAGACAGTCGGCGATTTTTTGTTGCTCGGGACATAGAGGTACCTTAACTAAAAGATTTCGCAAAGAGTCTTTAGAAAGATTGTTATTCTGACCGGTTCCTTTGGCGTTTATTTGGTCCGATAAAAGGTATTCCAACAAGAGTTTTAGACTATGCTCTTTTTTGAAACTGATTTTCATTGTTCTTTGATTGAGGATAGAACTTTCCGAGTCCCAAATGAAAAAATTAAACCCTGCGGCGCCGGTCAAGCTTAATAATAGGTCGCCTTTCTCAACTAAATAATTAGTCAATCGTCTTTCCTGAACTACCGTAGCATTTATATAGACTTTTTCAACATTTCCATTTTTGTTATTGATGTCGGTGATTCTGATAACCTGTAATGTATCCGGGCTCTTACTGACAAACGAACTGGAAGGGAATGAATATCCTTCTTGGAACTCGCACAGTTCTTCAATTTTCTTCTCCTCCCACTCCCCGGCGTGGTGGAATTGGGGGAATCGCAAGGCGGGCGTTGTGGCACCGTCGGCGGGGAAGAGTTGTTGGAGCAGTCCTTTCTTATAGGTTTTAAGGGTGTCAAGTTTTTTGGTGTGGGCGGTGAGTAGATCGTCGAGGGATGAGAGGCAGTCGGCGACTTTTTGTTGCTCGGGGAGGGAGGAAAATTTGATTGGAAGAGCCTTTATGATTTCAGCGTTGAGATTCAGAACGCCGCTTCCGGCCGCATTAGACAAGAAATATGTCTGACTTGTAGGCCCTAAGATTTCGTAATAAAGATAATCAGTGTACACTCGTTTGTGGATATGAGTGACTGCGATCCACCCGTCGTGTATACAGGTTGTGATTTTTAATATGTAAGGTCGACCAAAGCTCATCGAATTTGAAAGTATAAGGTCGCCAGGATTTACGACCCGAGTTTTTTGTATGGCAGAATGGATCACTTTTTCTTCGGTCTTAACAACGTATTTCGAGTCGCGATTTATGTCGCCTATTTTTAGCCAATTAAGTCCATGAGGATTATCGGTAATAAACGATTCTATTGGCCTGGGTGAACCTCCCCTAACAATTTCCGCAATCTCCCCCAGCCTCTTCTCCTCCCACTCCCCCTCGAACCCAGGAAACCTTAAATGTGGTACTCCCCCTGCCCTCTTTTCTCCTTCCTTCATTTTTTACCTCTGGTTGGTTGGGGTTCTTGTCCTACCGTTCCCGTCCCCTGCCCTGCTTCCTTGGGTGCGTGAGGGATAGAAGGGGAAATAGGCCCGGGGCCTATTGGACCGAATAGCCCGACCCACCGAAGGGGGGGCACGCCCACAATTGTTGTCTTTGGTTGATGTAAGGACCGCTTACTTTTCATAGGCCCCTAACCCCGAGATGTCCCGGCCTTGGGCCAGGGAGTGCAGGAGGGGGACCAGGTCGGCCATGAGGGCTACTTCTTTTGCGGCCCGGGCCTTCCAGCCCAGGTCCAGGGGGGCCAAGAGGTCGCCGAGGGATTCGCCGTCGAAGATGAGCCGTTGGAGGATGCGTTCGACGAAGGCTTGTAAGGCGGGGGCGGCGATGCCGTGGGTGTGGGCAATGTGGGTTATTCGTTGGGCGTTTTTGGCGTCCTTAAAGGCCAGGTAGCCGGCTTTGACCGCCTGTTCGGTGAGGCCGGGGCGATTGGCCAGGGTGTCGATGTAGTCGGCAATGTCTTGGCTTTCGTCGAAGAATTTGGCGTCGGAGCGGATGAGGCCGATGAGTTCGTCCCGGGTCATTTTTTGCCGTTCGGGGTTGAGCTGGGAGTAGTTGGCAATGAGGCCCATAATATAGTCGTAGTCGATCATGGCCGAGGCAAAGAGGACAAATTCAAAATCGAGTTGGTTGGTAAGGTCGGCGTTGGGCGTCCCGCCGGGGGGAGGATCTTTGAATCCCCGGGCAGTTTCTAGATACATGGCCTTAAAGCCCATTTGGAGGTCGGAGGGCAGGACCTGGTCGATTCGTTGAACATCTTCGGGGGCCAGGTCGGTGTATTGGTCCAGCTGGGTTTTGAACCTTTGAACCTCTTTGAATAGGTGAACAAACTGGGTGCGGGCCTCGTCGCCGTGGAGGTTGCGCACCTCGTGGGGAAGACAGTCCAGGCCCTGGGAGTGCATGAAGTCGTCCAGACGGCCAAGGGCCTCTTGGAGCCGGTCTATTACCACCGGGGCAGGGTCGACCAGCCAGATTTCCTTGGCTTTGAGGGCGTCTTCGCCGGAAAACAGGGCAATTGCCTCGTCGACGGCTTGTTTTTGGCTACGAAAGTCCAAAATTTGGCCGTGTTGTTTGGAGTCGTTTAAGACCCGGTTGGTCCGGGAAAAGGCCTGAATGAGCCCATGGTACTTGAGGTTCTTGTCGACGTAGAGGGTATTGAGGTACTTGGAGTCGAACCCGGTAAGAAGCATATCGACCACGATGACCAGGTCTATTTTCTGATCCGCCGGCAGGTCGGTATTGGAGTAGGCTTGGTCCTTGATTCGTTTTTGAATGTCTTGATAGTAGAGGTCAAAGTTGGCGAGGTCGTGATTGGTGCCAAATTGCCGATTGTAGTCGGCGATAATGTCCTTGAGGGCCGCCTTCTTTTCTTCCGGGGCCTCTTGGTTGTCGAGCTTTTCTTGGGGAAGATCTTCCTGGATTTGTTGCACGTCTTTATTGCCCTCGGCAGGGGGCGAGAAGACACAGGCGATGGTGAGGGGGCGGTGGAAAGTTGGGGTGGGTCCCGAGGCAGTGGCGTTCGCTGAGGCAGCGGTGAGGGCGGCCGGGGCAGGGGCATCCGTCGTGGCAGGGGCGTGGGCGGCCGGGGCAGGGCCGTCGGGCGAAGCACCCCCCTTCGCCCCCGAATCCCCTTGGATTTTCTTGAATAACCGATAGTACTCAATAGCCTGGTTAATGGACGAGGTGGCGAACAGGGCGTTGAACTTGCGGTGGGCGGTGGCGGCGTCGTGTTTTTCTAAGATAGCCCGGGCGACTGCTTCTTGGGCCAGGGGCTCTCCGGGTTTGGGAGGATTTTTCCCCTCGGGTTTGTAATAATCTACATGGAATTGAAGAACGTTCTTGTCTTCAATGGCATGGGTAATGGTATATGCGTGCAACTGCTTCTGAAAAATATCTTTGGTAGTTACGTAGGACGCAGTCTGGCCCTCGTAGTGTTTGTAGTTTGAGTTTTGCTCGAATATGGGCGTTCCGGTGAATCCAAAAAGTTGGGAGTTGGGAAAAAACTCCTTGATCGCTTTGTGGTTCTCGCCAAACTGGGACCGGTGACATTCGTCGAAAATGAACACGACCCTCTTGTTCCGTAAGGGTTCCAACCGCTGTTTATAGCTGATTTTCTGGTCCCCGTCCCGACAGTACCCTGCGGGTGATTCGGCCGCCTGGGTGGCGTAACGGCGGGGGGTGGAGTCGGCGGTAGTTCCATTGGTTAACGCCAAGCCCAACTTCTGGATGGTGGTTACTATGACCTTGTCGGCGTAGTTGGTCGACAACAGCCTACGGACCAGGGTTTCGGTATTGGTGTTTTCTTCTACACACCCTTCTTGGAAACGATTGAACTCCTCCCGGGTCTGGCGGTCCAGGTCTTTTCGGTCGACCACAAAGATGCATTTTTCTATGTCCGGATTATCTTTTAGTAAGGTCGAGGCCTTAAAGGAAGTAAGAGTTTTACCACTTCCAGTAGTATGCCAAATATACCCGTTTCCCCGGTTTTCGTGGATACAATCTACAATCGATTGGACGGCGTACACCTGGTAGGGGCGCATCATAATCAACTTTTGTTCGCTGGCTACCAAAACCATGTAGCGGCTAATGGTTTCGCCCAAGGTACACTTGGCCAAAAACTGCTGGGCAAAGGAATATAGGTGGGTGATTTTTTTATTCCCCCGGTCGGCGAACTGATACAGGGGCAAAAACCGCTCGTCGGCGTTAAAGGCAAAGTGCCGGGGATTATTATTGGCAAAGTACCAGGTGTCCGACCGATTGCTGACCACAAAGAGTTGGACAAAGGCCATGAGGGTGCGGGTATAGCCGTTTCCCGGATCGTTCTTGTAGTCGACAATTTGCTGCATGGCCCGCCGGGGGCTTATGGCCAGGGTCTTGAGTTCAACTTGTACCGTAGGAATACCGTTGATGAGCAGAATTACGTCGTAACGATGGTGGCTACTTTCGGTATTGATTCGCAGCTGGTTCACCACCTCGTAGGTATTTTTGCACCAGTCTTTGAGGTTGACCAAGGTAAAATGTAGACTGTCGCCGTTGTCCCGTTCGAGGGTATTGCGCTCCCGTAAGTTTTTCGAGGCTACATAGACATCGGGGGTAATAATGGAATCCAGTAGCCGTTGAAATTCTTGTTCCGAAAGACTGACCTGATTGAGTTGCTCGAAATGCCTGCGAAAATTCCTTTTGAGGGACTCCAGGTCCCTAATATCGGGCCGATAGGTGTATTTGAGCTGCTCCAAGGTCTCGATAAAGCTTTGTTCGATCTGGCTTTCGTTGGTCATTGGTGTTAGATCATAGTTCAGGTCTCATAAAAATGCAATTTATGTATTATGGGGGTGCAATAGTCGCAAGATTGTTTGATTTTTTTGATTTTTTATTTTACACCTGAATCCGTATAAAAAATAAAAAAATCCAAGCTATCCTGGTGTTGTATAATGATTTAACCACAAATCTAATTA
>JAACWS010000080.1 GCA_009991955.1 Spirochaetales bacterium | reverse complement strand
TTTTCGAGCGCGGCCTTTTTTGCCGCCGCCGCGGCAATTACCGGTTCCTCTTTGCTGTTGCGGGGCTTGGATATGGCCGATAGCCAGGGGGACAAGGCTATTTTCCGGTACCTTTCGGCTATGGGATGTCGGGTCGATTACCTACGAGGTTCGGCCCTCGTTGCCCAGGCCTCGGGGGCCTCGGGCGAGGATGACGAGGAGAATCGACAGGCCTACGAACAGGCCTGTCACGAGGGCACCGATAGTATTCGCATCATGGGGCCCAGCCGGGCAGGTCGCCCCTTACGGGGTGGGCGCTTCGACCTGAATGCGACCCCCGACGCCCTGCCGGCCCTGGCGGTAGTAGCTTGTTTTGCGGTAGGAACGGTGGCCCTGTACAACGTTGCCCAAGCCCGACTCAAAGAAACCGATCGAATTACCGTCATGAGGACCGAACTCTCCAAAATGGGAGCCGAAATCGAGGAAACCAACGACGGTCTGGTCATTCAACCCCGACATCGAACCCTGGGCGACAGTGCCTTAACAGGAGCCGACGTGGATGGGTGGGACGATCATCGAGTTGTCATGAGTTTGAGTGTAGCCGGGCTCATGGCCGAGGGGTCGACCCGGGTCCACGGGGCCGAGGCAGTGTCGGTTACCTACCCCGAGTTCTTCGATACCCTAGGAAACCTAGCTACCAGCGGGCCCAAGGCAGTTCGACTGCATTCTCAAGACTAACCCCCTGGTTTCCTGGGGGTTTTCGCCGTACACTATCTACCATGACGGTCGATTCCTTTCTGGCTCCCGAACGATGTGTGTTCCTAGAGCGGACCGAAAAACAAGAAGTCATTACCGAACTCGTTGCGGCCCTTTGGCGTTCTCAGCCCCATCTGGAGTATTCCAGTATTTTCGAGGCAATCTGGGAACGAGAGGTCCAGTTCACCACTCGAATCTCCCCAGAAATTGCTATGCCCCACGCCCAAATTCCCGGAATGAGTCAGACCTATATTTGTGCGGGTTTAAGTAAGACTGGTGTAGTGTACGATCCAAAGGACGAGAGCCTGGTTCGTTTGGTGTTTCTTGTGGTAGGGCCGCCGGATCATCATCTCAAGGTTCTTTCGACCCTGGCCCGTTACTTGTCGAGCGAGGGCATTCTGCAAGCCCTCATGGAATCTCCAGACCCGGCAAATTTTTACCACCGGCTCATCGACGCTCCGGCAGGTACAAACCTGAACTCCTATGCTCCTTTGTCGGCCCCTAGCTCTACGGATCCTCAAATTCTTGAGTCTATCGAGTACGAGGCCCAACTATTGGGCCTGGAAGAAGATCAACACAAGAGCTACCAATTCGCCCGAACCCTCAGCGGTAGTAAACCTTCCCAGAATCGCATAGTTCTCGAATCAGCCTTACGAATCGCCTTAAGCCTCGAGGCGTCGACTCTGTTTATCCACACCCGGGAGCCAGAAACTATCCAGACCTGGTATCGGAGGACCCGGCAGACCGAGACCCGTGATATTCGGGACTATCCGCCGGACTACCTCGACACCCTGGACGAGGGATCGTTCACCCAATCCTACCCCGATCTGGTATTGGTGGAGTCCGAGCCTTTGTTCGAGATTGAAGACTCAAAAAAGTCCGAGTTCCCGTGGCTTCACCACCTCAACCTCCCTTACCGACAACATACCAAGGCCAGTCCGGTCAACCTAGCCCTTCTTTTGGCCCTGTCAAAATCGATTATCCATAAGGGCCAGAGGGTAGTAAACATTTTTCAAACCAGCGGGGAGGAGTACGATTCCATCGAGGTAACCGACCTGGACCGGGATTTTGGGGTCTTTTTCTCGATGCCTTTCCACGATTCAAGTGTGGATACCCAGATGGAAGTATTCATGCGGGTCCTGCAAATTGCCACCGAATTGGCCGCCGAGGGCCGGGAAGGAAAACCTGTCGGTACAGTTTTTGTCCTGGGCGATGGGGAACAGGTCGCCCAGTTTAGCCAACAAATGGTAGTGAATCCCTTTCGTGGGTACGATGAAATCGAGCGCAATATCCTCGACCCCAGCCTTACCGAAACCCTCAAGGAGTTCTCTCGGATCGATGGGGCAATAGTCATCAAGGGAAATGGGACTATCGTCAGCGCCGGCACCTACTTGCGGGTCGATCGTCCGGTCGAGCCCCTCCCCGCGGGCCTGGGAGCCCGCCACACCGCTGCCGCAGGCATTACGGCGGTGAGCCGGGCAATTTCACTGGCTATTTCCGAATCTACCCGGCAGGTGAGCATTTTCTACGGAGGCAGCAGGGTTATGGTTCTGTGACCCTCTCCTGTACCCTGTGCGAAGGCTCAGTTTCTGCGGCTACTCCCGTTGTGATTCAGGAACGGCGATACCATCACTGTACCCAGTGCGACCTGGTATTTTTGGACCCCCAGGATAGGCTTTCGCCCGAGGAAGAACGACTACGCTACGCCCACCACGAAAATCACCTTCGAACCCCAGGGTACGAGCGGTTTTTGAACCAACTTTTGGATCCCGTCATGGAGTTGGTCGCCCAAGCTCCACCCCAAAGGGCTCTCGATTTTGGTTCTGGTCCCTACCCAATGTTAGCGGAGCTGGCCGCCGAAAGAGGTTTGAGCCTCGAACTTTACGACCTCTTTTTCCATCCCCGCCCCGATCTTTTGGAGGTCCCCGACCCCGTTACCTACAACCTCATTACCTGCACCGAGGTGGTCGAACATTTTTCATCTCCGCTCCGGAGTTTTGGTGTACTCAATTCCCTTCTGACCCCCGGAGGCACCCTGGCGCTCATGACCCAGATCCGTACCCCAGATACCGACTTGAGCACCTGGCCCTACGCCCGGGACGAGACCCATACGAGCCTCTACTCCCAGAAATCCCTGGAGTATATTGCGAACCACTTTTTCTGGAGCCTTACACCGGTAGGCCCCCGGGTATTTTTTCTAAAGAAG
>JAACWS010000079.1 GCA_009991955.1 Spirochaetales bacterium | reverse complement strand
TCAGTTTTTCTGTGGTAGTATTAATCGTGTAATCCAAGCTTCACCTCCTGGGTGTAATTAGATTTGTGGTTAAATCATTATACAACAGCAGGATAGCTTGGATTTTTTTATTTTTTATACGGATTCAGGTAATATTGAAAAACCGTATATTACCACATCTGGTTCGATAGATTTCGCCCCCGAGAATTTCTTCTATATCGGTCCTGCCGACCTTACGATGTCAGTAGTTGCTATAGAGAGCTCTGGTCGTGGGCCAATGGGTAATGATTGGTCCTCGGATTCGACTACTGATAGGGAATACCAAAGTGTCTCTCTGATTGGTGATGAATTTCGATCTCGGCAACAAATGACGACAGAAGAATTATTGTACCGCTCAATACTCTTTAATCTTAAGCAGGAGCACCCAGAGATGGACTATCTTGCTTTCCCGACTATTCAAACTTGGACAACGACCGAAGAGCAACGAACTTTGCTCAATATGAGGGTTTCCGGTTATGCGGTTAAAATCAATATCGCATCTTTTTTCGACTAATAGCTTAGAAAACAAGCCAATATAACCCCGGAATCTGTCAAGATAGGTTTCGTAACGTTCTTTGAAATATGTCATGCTGATTTCTTAATTGGTCGGTACCCAAATTTTACTTCTTTGGAACCCCAAGTCTTAATACGACCTCTGCGCCAACGAAGTGGATTTCTGCCCCAGGCCGCAAGCATCTCGGCGTTTCGGGTTGCATAGATTTCTTCAGCTTCGCCTGATCTTCTTTGGGCCGGGGTCACGTACCCCAAGCAAGAATGAAGGTGTCGGGTATTGTAAGAATCTACGAAGTCAGCGAACCATTGTCGTGCATGGTCTAAAGAACCAAACCTCCCAGGATATCCGACGGTGTACTTTAAAGTCTTAAACCAGGACTCGATAAATGCATTATCGTTACTCACCCGAGGACGACTGTGGCTACGGGATATATGCAGGCTATCGAGAAAAGATGCCAAAGTCGCCCCTCGCATTGAGTTGCCATTATCGGCATGCACTATTTTCGGGGAAACCTGAAGGGTCCTGGTAATCCGGGTAAAGAGTCTTTTGGCAAAGTCGTCAGATTCTTCTTGTTCAATACACCAGCCGACGATCGATCGGTCAAAGACATCGATAATCGTGTAAGCGTAGGAAAAATGTCCCCGAACTTCCGTGGCTAACCAGGTAATATCCCATGACCAGACCCTATTTGGTTCTGTTACTACCAAGGGGATATGCTTTGTCGTGGTGCTTGGCTTTTTACTCTCCCTTCGGTGATGAAGAGCTTGAGCAGCCCGTAAAATTCGGTACCCTGTCGATTCGCTGGCGATATAGTTCTTTTCTGTAGCGAGAATTGCGACAACTTGATCGACACTCAAATCTGCAAACCGAGGGCTTGTGGGAACCCCATAAAATTCAAGCCTTTCGGTTTCTGATAGCTTATGGGGTATATGACGAGCACTGCCCTTACGATGATCTTGAATACCGTAACGTCGCCAATTCTGAAGCGTCCTTGGGGTTATACCCAGAAACCCACAGGTAGTGCGCTCGCTGACTCCAAGTTCTTTTGCGCTGTCTACATACTCCAGGATTTCTTGCTTGTGGACAGTACTGGTTAACTGTCCTCGTCCAATCCCTCCTGGTCGAACAAATGATGGTACTTTTTTTTTAACGTTAACAGCACTGCCGCTTCGGCTAAGGCTTTATCTTTTCGCTGAAGTTCGTCTTTGAGCCGCTTGTTTTCTTTACGCAAGGCTTTATTCGATTCAATAGCTTCGGTTTGTTTGTCGTTCATAAGGGTAGTCAGCTCCTGTTCCCACAAGGGTAAATGTTCGGTGTGTAAGCCTCTGGTTCGAATCCATTCACCGAATTGATCCTCACTGAGGGTTTTGCTCTCTAACAAAAGCGAGAGCTTTTCACCGGGACTTCGCTGACCGGGTGTTACTCCGTCAGAACCATCCAAGCTGAGTGTACCATTG
>JAACWS010000076.1:2631-10692 GCA_009991955.1 Spirochaetales bacterium | reverse complement strand
CCATGAGCTGGACGTAGTTGATGGTCTTTTTGGTGTAGTAGTCCCGGTGGAAGGTGCGGTAGCCGAAGGTGCGACCGCACTTCTTGCAGCGGTAGCGAGTGACTTTCGCGGCGACCGTAGTGTGGTAAATACCGTGGTAGGTGAACCAGGAGTTACCCATTTGGGGAGTGTGAAAGTAGGTGCAGAATTTGAAAAATACTTTTTTTCCCACAGGGTTTGGGGCACCACCTATACTTTACACAGAGGATGAGTAGAAAGAACGAATGACAATTTTACACCTGGAGCTCAGCAAAGCCTTTCGCGAAGTAGTCCAAGATATGGCACACCAGTTAGGTCTGGAATACGTTGGTGTACCCAGTCAAACCGAGGCCCTCGCATTTCTCGAAAAAAAGAACCCTGCGGGCATTATAACAGGCATGGAACTCTTGGACAGCACTGGTCCAAAATTCCTGCAGGCTCTCAATGGGACCGATCATAAGAGCATTCCGACCCTGGTAGTCACCGGCGACGATTCCTTGACAACTCGAGAATCCCTTTATTCCATGGGCATAGCCGACTACATTCGTAAAAGTGACCTCACCTACGACCATTTACGACGATATCTGGAATCTCTTAACCGAGATGAAGTATGGATTCGATTTCTTAAGACCATCGACATCGCTCTACTTGATGACAGTATTACCAGCCAACTCATTATTTTGAATATATTCGAGCGATATGGGGTTACCAATGTCGATGTATTCTCCCACCCCCGGACTCTTTTGAAAAAAAAGAAACCCTACCATCTCTACCTTATCGATCTTGTCATGCCCGAAGTTAGCGGAGAGGAGGTAATTCAGGAGCTAAGGGTCGAGAACCCCCACAGCGTTATTATTGCAATTTCGGGAATTAGCAACGAAAAAACCATTTCCCACGTCCTCTTGTCCGGTGCCGACGATTACCTTACGAAACCCTTCGACCGAAATATTTTTATGGCCCGCATCCGCGCGAGTGTACGAACCTATCAATTGCTTAAGGAGTTGGAAGAGCGAAAACAAGAGCTCCAAATTTTGGCGGACACCGATAGTATGACCCGATTATACAACCATCGGTTCATGTATACGGCCCTGGAATCCCTAAGGCATGCCTGGGTGCCAGATTCTTCGCCGCCGGGAATTCTGCTCATGGATATCGACAACTTCAAGGCTATCAACGATACCTACGGTCATCCAGAAGGGGATCTTATTTTGACCGAATTTGCTCGTCGGATACGGTACTTTGCTGGAACCGAGCACCTAGCCGGACGGTATGGGGGCGAGGAGTTCTTAATCATCTTTCCCTCAATAACCCAGGAAGGCCTGGAATCGAGGGCCAAAGAAGTGTTGCAAATTATCCGCGAGGTTCCCATGGGTACCCAAAACATTCCGGTTCGATTTTCTGGGGGGGCTGCCAGTTTCACGACCGGAATGACAACCAGGGAACTGGTGTCCTTGGCAGACGAGCGTCTGTATCAAGCGAAGGAGCAGGGTAAGGATCGGGTTATTTTTTGAGAAGGCCCTCTAGAGAATTCTAGTATTCGAGGATTTTGCGAAGATTGGAATGTTCGGGCCTTTGGAGCCCAGGGTCGTTTACCAGGAGAGCAAAGGCGTCTTTACGTGCCTCGTTCATTATCTTCATATCTGTCCCCAGATTAGCGTAGGTAAACTGGAGAAATCCGGACTGGGCGATACCCTGGATATCGCCCGGGCCCCGGAGCTCGAGATCTTTTTCTGCTAAAAGAAACCCATCGTTGGTTTCTTTCATTATTCGTAGTCGCTCTTTGCCCGTTTCGGTGAGGGGCTCGTGGTACACCAAAAAGCAATAGGACTGGAGTTCTGAACGGCCTACCCGACCCCGAAGCTGGTGGAGGGCGGCCAGCCCAAACCGTTCGGCGTGTTCAATAACCATGCACGTAGCATTTGCTACATCGACCCCAACCTCAACAACCGTTGTGGATACCAATAGGTCAATATCGCCCTGGGAGAATGCGGCCATAGTGCGAGTTTTTTCGTCTTCTTTTAGGCGCCCGTGGATGAGTCCCAAACGGAAATTGTGAAACATCTTACCAAGATGTTCGAACATCGCCTCAGCAGATTTTATTTCTGGCGTTGGTTGGGGCTCGTCGTCACTCGAAGAGTCCCCCTCGATTCGGGGGTAAACAAAGTACGCTTGCCGACCTTGTTCCAACTGCTTTCGCACAAAATCGTAGACCTTTTTTTCATTTCCCATCCGGGCCAAGTGGGTTTCTATATCTCGCCGTCCTGGGGGTTTTTCGCCTAAGGTACTCACTTCCAGGTCACCGTAGACGGTCATGGCCAGGGTGCGTGGAATAGGAGTTGCGGACATGAGCAGCAGGTGAACTCGCTCCCCCTTTTTCTGGAGAGCGGTCCGTTGCAGAACCCCAAAACGATGCTGTTCGTCGACGATTGAAAGTCCCAGGGAATGAAATTCTACATCCTTGGTAAAGACCGCATGGGTACCTACAAGCACATGGATACGACCAGCCTTGAGTCCTTCCAGAAGGCGACTCCTGTTCGCCCCCGAAAGTCCCCCGGACAAGAAAGCAACGGTTAAACCCGCAGGCGACAAAAATCGGTGGGCGTTGTCGGCGTGTTGTCGCGCAAGAAGTTCCGTCGGGGCCATGAACACCGACTGTTGGCCCTGGTCGGCCAGGTACGCGGCGGTAAGAAAACCAACAATAGTTTTTCCCGAACCCACATCGCCCTGTAACAGCCGGCCCATTATTCCGGATCCCCGAAGGTCCTTTTCAAACTCTTCGAGGACTCGAACTTGGTCCTTGGTCAGGGAAAAACCCAGGGATGGAAGAATTTTCTTTACCGAAGGGGACTCAAATAGGCTTGGAACCTCAAGGACTACCTTTGCTTTGGGAAGTTTCTTCCGCTGGGTGGCCTGCCAGGCAAGGCCGAGCTGGAGGAGAAAAAGCTCCTGATAGGCCAGTCGGGTTCGGGCCTGAGTTACCTCGGACAAGTGGTTCGGCCGGTGAATTTGACCCAACGCAACCGTGTAGGGCAAGAGTTTCTTTTTGTCTATGAGCCAATGGGGAAGTGGATCTTCCAGGTGGCGGGCGTAGGTTTCAAGGGCGTGGTCGACCAAGAAGCGAACCTTTGCCTCCCCAATACCCCCCAGGTTCGAGTACCGGGGCAAGATACCGCCAAATTGTCGGGAAGGGGGCAATACTGGGGCCGGGCCACCGGACTGTACCCAGGTCTCAAGTTCCGCCCCGACCGAAGGAGAGAGAGGTTCGGTCTCGAAGGAAGTTGCCTGAATTTCGTTGTAGCGGTAAAGAAAGAGGCCGGAGAGCAAAAAGAACTTTCCAATAGGCAGGGTTCCAGTCAAGAAGTTTCGACCAAAACACACCAGGGTCGCCCGGGCACTACCGTCGCGGACCACAATCTTAAGGTTCCCCCGGGGACCGAAAAATTGGTGATCCAGAATCTCTACCACCGTCACAATCCTTACTCCCGGAGGGGGAGAACCCAGGGCGTTAGAGAGGGGAAGAATCGTCCGTCGATCTTCGTAGCCCCGAGGAAGCAGGTCCAGAAGTTCCCTAATGGTGGTATACCCCAGGGCTGCAAGTTTTCCCGAGGTCTTAGGACCGACCCCGGGGAGTTTTAGAATCGGTTGATCCAATTCTTCCCTAATCACCCCAGAACCCTAGAAAGGAATAGACGCTAATAAATTCGTTATGAGCGAGGAAAGTAGCCGCGCGGCCAAGAGGGTAACAAAAAGTACCCCCCCGGCTCCAAGCAGAGTTGTCCCATAGGGCACAATGCGGCTGGGGAAAAGCTTTCCCATAACCGGATGAAACACCGGCTGCAGAAATGAGTCCAGGCTGTACCAGAGGCGGTCTAAGGAGTTCATCCGTAGGTAAAATCCCACCAGTCGTAAGAGAACCAGGAACAGAAAAAGCCCCAAAATAAAACCCACCGCCCCGGCAATTGCCTGCCAGATTATGGCCAAGATAATTCCAAATCGAATTTGAGGGGCTCGAGAAATGTAACCAAAAACCGACGAGGCAATGTTCAGGGTAATAAAGGCCCCAAGAATCGAAAAATCCATGGTACCAATTCGCATAAACGAGAACCGGCGAAACCAGTCCAAGAACGGATCGGTAATCATCCGCAAGGCTTCGCCAAACCGGCCGTATTGGGCCCCGGGAATCCAAGTCATAAGTATTCGAATAAATATTACCGTGCTATACAGGCTTACAAAGGTAGCCAAAAATCCAAAGACTACCGAAAGGGCTGAGGTCATGAAATCCTCCTGAAATTAGAAAGTACTACAAATCGTCGTCTTCGTCTTGGTCGGTGTCTTCGTCGTCGTCGCCGGAGTCGAGTTCTTCATCGAGCCCACCGGAGGACACAAATTGGCTCGGGGTTGGAAGCAGAGTTTCTGCCGGGAGGGAGAAAAGTTTTGGTCGTTCTGTATTTTGGTCATTAAGAGATTTTCCATTATCTGGGTAGTCTTTCCAGACCTCTTGGACCAGAGGATGGGCCTGGAGGGATTCGATGTTCTTCTGAAGAGAAGTGATCCTTAGGGAACTGGATATTTTAATGACCGCTTCTTTACCGGTTGGCAACTCGACATGGAGATACACCTGGCTGGGACCGGGGCAGGCGTGAAGTAGGGCCCGCAGGTCCATGAGGTCCTCTTCGGTAATACCCGGAACCAAACGCAGGTGTACTTCGCCGCCTTCCTGTTCGTCCATATCCTGAGGTTCGCGAATATCTTTTACCACTAATTGGGGTCGATCGCGGCCAAAATCGAGGGTACCGATACACCCGAGGACCATATCGACCTGGACCGTCTCGCCCATTTTTTCGTACACCTCGGGAAAGAGTACAAACTCTATTGTTCCGTTGTAGTCTTCGAGGCTTCCGAAGGCCATTCGGCCTCCCTTCTTCGTAATTACCATGCGATAGGATTTTACCAAACCAATGAGGGCTTGGTCCTTATCCCTGTTCACTTGATTCAGCCGGGACAAATTGAGGGTTGTTGCCCGTTCCCAGGCCTGTCGGAATCGGTCCATCGGGTGGCCGGAGAAATAGTGGCCCATGGTTTCTTTTTCGAAGGCCAGAATATCTAACTGGTCGAAATCTTCTCCCTCGGGGAGCTCAATGTGGGGAAACTCCTCGTCCGCTGCACCGTCAAAGAGGCTGGTTTGGCCAAAGGCTCGGCTGTCTTTTTTGGCAATTGTCTGTTCCAGGAAGGCGGGTATGTGGTCGTAGAGGGGTTTTCTAGCAGGGTAGAGGGAGTCAAAGACTCCGCACATGACCATGATTTCTAAGACCTTCTTGTTTACCGTTCGGGTGTCGATCCGTTCGAGGAAATCCTCAAAACTTTTAAAGGGACCACCGGATTTTCTGGCGCTCACAATTTCGTCGACCGCACTACTTCCAACTCCCTTCATACCCATGAGGCCAAAGAAAATTGTGCCGTCCTTTACGGTAAAAAATTTGTCCGAAACGTTAATGTCTGGGGCCTGGATAGGTATTCCCATGGTTCGGGTTTCGGTCATGTACTCGGAGAACTTATCGGGGGAGTTGATTTCGTTGGTGAGGTTTGCAGCCATAAACTGGGCGGGGTAGTTAGCCTTGAGATAGGCAGTTTTGTAGGCCAGAACCGAATAGGCCGCCGCATGGCTTTTGTTGAATCCATATCCTGCGAAGGGCTTGAGTAACTCGAATATTTCGTCGGCGACCTTTTCCGAAATCCCCTTGGCTTTGGCCCCCTCCATGTACCGGACGTACATTTTGGCCATTTCTTTTTCTTTCTTTTTCCCCATGGCCCGGCGCAGAATGTCTGCCTCGCCGAGGCTGAACCCCCCTACAATTTTTACGATCTCCATTACCTGCTCTTGGTACACAATTACCCCATAGGTCTCTTTGAGCACTTCTTCCAGGCTTGGGTGGGGGTATCGGATAGGGGTTCGGCCCCATTTGCTGTCGATAAACTGGGGAATATTATCCATGGGCCCAGGACGATACAGGGCGTTTAAGGCGATGAGGTCCTCGATACACGAGGGCTTTGCCCGCTTGAGGGTCGTCTGCATTCCTGAGGATTCAAACTGGAAGACCGCCATACTCTTTCCCTCGCCCAGGAGGGCGAAGGTTGGTTTGTCGTCTTCGGGAATCGTTTCTATATCGAAGGGATCCTCGTTTGGCCCCTGGTTCACACGAATGAGTTTGACCGTGTTTTCGATGAGGGTGAGGGTCTTGAGCCCCAAAAAATCCATTTTCACCAGGCCAACGTCCTCCAGCAGGTCCATGGTAAACTGGGTCGAAATGGCCCCAGTCTTGGGGTCGCGAAAGAGGGCTACGTACTGGGTGAGTTCTTCTTTCCCAATAACAACCCCTGCGGCGTGGGTCGAGGCGTGGCGGGAGAGTTTTTCTAACTTAATTCCCGTATCGATGAGTTCCCGAACGACTCCTCCTTGGTCGTAGAGTTCCTTTAATTTGGGTTCTTGTTCGAGGGCTTTTGGTATGGTGATTTTTAGGTCATCGGGAATGAGTTTGGCAATTCTATCGGCCTCGGCGAAGGGTAGGTCCAAGACCCGGGCTACATCCCGAATAACTGCTTTCGCCTTGAGGGTTCCGAAGGTGATTATTTGCCCGACCTTCTCGCTCCCGTAGGTTCGGGTGACGTAATCGATAACCTCCTGCCGTCGTTCGAAACAAAAGTCGATATCAAAGTCGGGCATGCTTACCCGGTCGGGGTTCAAAAATCGTTCAAACAGTAGATTGTATTTTATTGGATCGATGTCGGTAATTTTGAGAACGTAAGCAACTATCGATCCGGCCCCGGAACCCCGGCCCGGCCCAACAGGTATTCCATTCTCCCGGGCGTAGCGAATAAAATCCCATACAATAAGGAAATACCCGGTAAAGCCCATGGAAATAATAACTTCGAGTTCGTATTCGAGCCTCTGACCGAGTTCGGCGGTTACCTGGGGATACCTTTGGGCAAGGCCATTGCGGGCGAGGTGTCGCAAATACTCGTCGGGAGAGGTAAAGCTGGGCGGAATATCGAAGTCCGGCAGGAGGGGGCCGGGTAAATGCATGGTAAGGTCGCACATTTCAGCAATTCTGATAGTGTTGGTAAGGGACTCGGGAATTTCGCCAAAAAGTGCCCACATTTCTTCGGCACTTTTGATATAAAATTCCTGGCTCGAAAACTTGAAACGGTTAGCCTCATGTTTTTTTCGTTTGTTTCCAATACATAACAGTATATCCTGGGCGTTCGCGTCGTCCTTATGGATGTAGTAGGTATCGTTCGCCGCGACCAGGGGTATTCCTAACTCCTTGGACAGCTGTACCAATCCCCGGTTGATCACCTTCTGTTCGGGGATGTTGTGGTCGGTCATTTCCAAGTAGAAGTGGTCGGGTCCGTAGAGGTCTTTGTAGAATGAGGCCACCTCCCGGGCATCGGAAAGTCTATTTCGGCCCAGAAGTTGGGGTATTTCTCCCCCCATTCCCCCGGAAAGGGCGATTATATCCTCGTGGTAGGTCTGTAATAATTCTTTATCTATACGAGGTTTATAGTAAAACCCTTCGGTATACCCCAAGGAGCTGAGCTTGATGAGATTTCGGTAACCCTTGTCCGACTGGGCAAGAAGTACAATTCGGTGGTACTTGTTCGAATTTTCTAGATTCGATTTAGAATGTCGGCTGTCGGTAGCCATAAAAAAATCGCACCCTACGAGAGGATTTATGTGAACGTCACCGCTCTTACAGGCTTGGTAAAACCGAAGGGCCCCAAAGAGATTTCCATCGTCGGTGAGGGCAATGGCTTTCATGTGGAGTTCTCTGGCCCGACCTACCAGGCCGCTTAGAGTAGAACTGGATCGAAGGAGGCTAAAATCCGAGTGATTATGCAGGTGAATGAATTCGGGCATAGGGTAATTTCTATGCTACTCAAAACCTTCATGCGTGTAAACGCTGAAGTAGGTCTGGGATCAAGTGCGTTGCTATTTTTCGATTTTTTGGATATGAACAAGGATCATGAACAACCTCGTCATTGTTG
>JAACWS010000076.1:0-2596 GCA_009991955.1 Spirochaetales bacterium | reverse complement strand
TCCCAACACATGAATCAGGCTATGCACTATTCGGACTTAATCTCCCTCAAGAGCTACCTGAACAATGAGTTTTGCCCTCGGTTTATTGTAGGCGAAGATAGTTATGAAAAAGTCGGGAATATTCTCGAGGGGTATGTGGTACTCATCGTATCGAGTACCCAGTTCATGTATAGCCGAGACGAGTTGGCTATGCGCAACCTCATTATAGCCCGGGCAGCGAAAGACAACGGGGCCGATAGGGTAATCCTTTTAGAGCCCGACCTTTTTTATAGCGCCCAGGATAGGGGCCCACGCAAAGAACACGGTTTTGTCGATTTTGAGCGAAGTCAAAAGGACTATAAAAAATTTAACGGCCAAGCCTTCACCAGCCGACTCTACGCCGACCTCTTAAAGGAGTCAGGAGTCGACGAGGTCGTAACAGTCCATAACCATTCTAACAGCGTTAAACGTCTTTTTATGGAACGATTTTCTGGCCACTTCTACAACCTGCAGCCTGCCGATATTTTCGCCAACTACATAAAAGAAAGCGATATTGTCGAACACAAGAACCTGGTACTCTGCGCCCCAGACCACGGCGCCCTCTCGTTCGTTCGGGAAGTATACGAGGAACTGGCTATGAAAAAGATTCCGGTTATTGTTATGGACAAGGAACGGACTTCAGAGCGCCAAGTTTTTATGGACGTCGACCCCGACGAAAGTGATATCGCTTTAGGCGACGTAAAAGGGAAACACGTGGTCGTAATTGACGACATGGTCCGCACCGGGAACACAATTGTGGAATGTTGTCGAAAGCTGCGAGAGGCAGGGGCAACGAGGGTCGTCTTTTTTGTGACCCACTTTTACTCAAGCCAAGAGGGGCGAATTAAACTCAACGATTCGGTTATCGACGAAATCGTAACTACCAGCTCAATTCCCCAAATTCTCAACCGTGATATGCAAGGGCGATTACGCCACAAGATGGTAGTTCTTCGGATTCCCCGCTGGATTTCAAACTTCCTGCTCCAGCACACAAATCTTACGGAAAAACCCTTATCCCGTCCCCTCTACATCGAGGATATGTCGAGTAAAAACCCTCGATGGAAGGGTCGAAACGTCGGGCCTCTATTTCCCGAGGGCTAATCGAAGGCGATCGATGAGTTTCCCATTTTCCTCGTGGGAGTAATAGACCTTTTGGGGATTCATCTCGAAGATCGAACCCCACTCAGCCTCGTTCTCAACCTTTGGTACCAGGTGGAAGTGCAAATGGGGCATTTTGTCCCCATAGGCTCCATAATTGAGCTTGGCAGGTTTGACCGTTTCTATAATTGCTGCAGCCGCTCGACTGAGATCCCGGGCAAAGGCTCCAAGATCTTCGGGGCGGAGGTCCGAGAGTTCTTTGACGTGATGATTACACGCGAGGATACATCGTCCCCGGTGGGTTTGTTCCAGGAACAGATAGAGGGTCGACAATTCGAGTTTTTCCACTTCGATCATGAGGGAGTCGAGTTTTTCGTTCGGTTGGCAGTAAAAACAGGTCGGATCATTGGTCATTTTCAGTTCCTTTTGTTTGGCTAGAGGTACCGGTAAGTTAGATCGTTAGGAGTTTCTTGTTCTGCTTCAGTAGTTCGGTCAGGGGTTCGCCCCAGTAACGGACTTCCACCCCTAGATCAATAAGCATTTCTGCTGCCCCAACCCGTTCCGCACAGGCTTGGCAGGCGGTAAGAAAAACCCCCTGGGAGATTAGGTCCTGGATGCCCTGCTGCACGATCGACGAGTTCTTTACGAGCTGAGTAGAGCCGCCCCAGATAATGATGGTTATCTTTTCCCACCACCCGTTTTTGATTCCGTTTCGGGCATACATGTTTATCATTTTGTCAAAAGTAGTCTCGTCGGAGCTAGTCCAGAGGATGAAGAGTTCGTTTTCCATATACCTATCTAAATACAATTTGACCAATGATTCAACCCAGAGCAAACTTTGGTGCACACAGAAAAACTTCACCTAAAAACTTGACATTTGCCGCATTAATACGATAAATTTATATCGGTTTTCGGGGCAGGGTGAGCTATGGCGGGCAAAATCGTCACAAGCAATTCCCGACCGGCGGTTATAGTCCGCGATGGGTGAGTTTCTTACCCTTGAACCGGTGAAATTCCGGTACCGACGGTACAGTCCGGATGGGAGAAAACCGGAATCTCAATCTCTTCGACCTTTCTCTCCAAAGGTCGATAGTTTGAAATTCTCATCGTGCCCCAAGCCTAACCGCTTGGGTTTTTTTGTTTGGGGCCGATGCTCCTCTACAGAGGTCCGCAGTACCGTTGGGTTCAACGTACCGGATACTACCTCTATCCTTCCTCCCCGAAGCCGGGAGGTATCTATGGTTGGGACTTTATTGCCGTCCCTCCTGGGAGATACCCTTGGCTTGGCGCACAAAGGAGATGGTCGAACACGGCCTAATCCTCTAGTCGGCGCCGTGGTTCTGGATTCCCAGGGCCGTCAATTCCAAGGGTATCATCCCCGTTACGGTTCGGTACACGCCGAAGCTGTGGCCCTCGACCTTGCAGGACCTGCAGCAAGGGGGAGCACCCTCTACTGCAGCTTGGAACCCTGCTGTCATTC
>JAACWS010000078.1 GCA_009991955.1 Spirochaetales bacterium | reverse complement strand
CTCCCCAATCTTGTACTAAGGTTATATTGTACTAATACATTAGTACAATCCTGTTCTACCGAGGTACCCATGGCGGCTCGAACCCAGCCCCCTGCCCTCTCCTTTCGCCTGGACCCAAAATCGGGAGTGCCCTACTACAAGCAGATCATCCTCCAGGTAGAGTTGGCCATCGCCGGGGGAAGGCTGAGCACCGGAGACCAACTGCCCACGGTCAGGGCCCTGGCCGTAGAGCTCAAAATCAACCCAAACACCGTAGCCCGGGCGTACAACGAGATGGAAATTCGCTCGATTGTGACGACCCAACAGGGGACCGGCACTTTTGTCGGAACTCAAAGGCCGGCGCTCCAAGAAATCGAACGAGAAAAGGCCCTGGAAGAACTGGTCCGACCCTTTGTCAATCGAGCTCTGGAGTCGGGTTTTTCCGGCGCCGAGGTAATTCAAGCCGTCCGCGATGCTCTGTCGGGCACCGACGCCTAAAAAGGAGACCATACGATGGTTCAATCTCGAATTAAGGAATTCAATCGAATCAAAAACGAAATCAGTCGCCGTCGACCCCGGGACTTCGAGTTTCATCTTCTGGGGCTCTTCTTTCTTCTCCTTTGGCCCGCCTTGGGCTTTGGTCTCCAGCTTGTCCTTTCGGGTAGCTTAGAAACCGGCCTGGTGGCTCGGGTCTACACCGGCCTACTTGTGGCGGCAGGGCTCTACGTGGCCTGGCCTGGGTGGGCAAGCCTGCTGGTGGCGCCCCTGTTTTTGGCGGCGATTGTGGCCTTCGGTGGCAGTATCCCCGGATTTGGTACCGAGGTCCAATTTCTACCAAATCCCACCGATGGAATCCCCCTACTTTTTGCCCTGGTTGCCCTTCTGGTGGCCCCCAGCTTTTTGGTCGTGGCCCAGTGGGACAAGGTGGTGGTCTTGCGATTAGGAAAGTCTCGTAAAGTGTTAGAACCCGGCGTCCACGCCCTTTTACCCTTGGCCGACCGGTGTGCGGCCTTTGTCGATACCCGAATTCGGGTGACCGACTTTAGTGCGGAGAAAATTCTGACCCAGGACACGGTTCCGGTTCATATCGACGCCCTGGCTTTTTGGATGATTTGGGATGCCCAGAAGGCAATCCTCGAGGTAGAACATTTCTTGGAAGCCGTAACCCTGTCGGCCCAGACCGCTTTGCGGGATTCCATTGGTAAGTACAGCCTGAGCACCCTGTTATCCGAGCGGGAAACTCTATACCGGGAAATTCAGGGAATTCTGGATGCAAAAACCAACCCCTGGGGCATAACCATTTTGAGTGTAGAGTTCACCGACATTGTACTGCCCAAAAAGTTGGAGTCGGTCATGTCGGCCAAAGCCCAGGCCGAGAGGGAGAAGAGCGCGCGCATTCTCTTGAGCCAAGCGGAGGCAGAAATTGCCGACCAGTTTGTCCAGGCAGCCAAGACCTACGATGGCCACCCCCAGGCCATGAACCTGCGGGGAATGAATATGATCTTCGAAGCCATGAAAACCCGGGGAAGCTTGGTTATGGTACCCGGCTCGGCCCTGGAAGGAATCAAGTTCGACTCGTCCTCTGTGGACCTGGCAAAAATCGGCGACCCCACAAAGGTCGGCGAAATCAGCGGCCTCACCGCCCTGGCCAAATCGACCCAAGGGACCCAAGGAACAAAAGGAGTATAAAGAATGATCAGCGTAAAAGACGTAAAAAAAGTGTACCAAAGTGGCGAAACCCAAGTCCGAGCCCTCGGAGGGGTATCCCTCGAAATAAAACCAAAGGAATTCTTGAGCATCGCCGGCCCCTCGGGATCGGGAAAATCGACCCTCTTGAACATCATCGGTTGTATCGACAATGCCGACACCGGCACGGTCGTAATATCGGGCCAAGATGTCGCCCAACTCAGCAGAGACGAGTTGGCCCTATTCCGACGCAAAAACCTGGGGTTCATTTTTCAGACCTACAACCTCATCCCGGTCCTGACCGCCTTCGAAAACGTGGCCCTGTCGCTTAACTTGTTGGGGCTGCCGGAGAAAGAAATCACCGACAGGACCAAGGCCATCATGGACGAGGTAGGATTAGGATCCATCG
>JAACWS010000077.1 GCA_009991955.1 Spirochaetales bacterium | reverse complement strand
TTGTCATAGTTGTTTTGCTCCAGAAAGTATGATATTTTTGTACTTACTGGAGCAAAGCGTGATCTATTCCCACTCAGATCTAATGTACCAACTCGACAATTACGCCTCACCTCGGTCAAAGTTAATTCAACTTATAAAAGAGGGTACCTATATTCAAGTACGACGGGGTCTTTTCGTCGACGATCCGGCAACCCCCAGGCAAGTCCTTGCCCCAATAATCTATAGCCCGTCGTATATATCCTTTCAGTATGTCTTATCCCAAGCCGGACTTATTCCCGAAGGGGTCAAAAACCTGACCTCTGCAAGTTTTGGCAAAAACAAAAATAAAGTGTTTAGGACACCTTTTGGCGAGTACCACTACTGGCCTGTCCCCCGAACCACCTATCCCCATGGGATACGGATCGAGGAAGAAGGGGGCATTTCTTACTTAGTTGCGACACCGGAAAAGGCCCTATGTGATAGTGTCTATAAAGTCCGCTCGGTGACCAGCATAAACGCGATGGAAAACCTACTACTCTACGATTGGCGAATCGAGAGGTCGGATCTAATAACCTTAGACTGGGAGTTTATCGCTTGGTTAGCGCCCTACTATGGCACAAAGTCTCTGAGGGCCCTTTCTGCATGGCTAAATAAGGAAGTAGACAATGGCTAACATCGGTCCGGTAAAACAGATGATGTCTCAATTTCCTTGCCGGACCCACGAGGAAACCCGAGAAGCCCTCCGACAAGTGACCCAAGAACTGACGCTTTTGGCCCTCTCCCGAACAAAGTTTTTCGATCTCGCTGCCTTCTATGGGGGTACCGCCCTTAGAATTTTTCACGAACTGCCTAGGTTTTCGGAGGATCTCGATTTCAGTCTTATGCTTCCCGATCGCAATTTTAACCTGACCGATTTTTTGCCTAAAATAGAGGAAGAGTTGGCATCCTTTGGTCTGGAAATGCACGTAACCCGAAAAGAAAAACGAGAATTGAGCCCAGTTCAGTCTGCATTTATAAAAGGTAACACCCTTGTGCATTTGGTAAAGGTCACTTCCGTGGGACTCCCAGTACGAGGAATACCATCAAACGAGGTCATTAAGATTAAGCTCGAAATCGACGTGGACCCTCCCAAAGGTGCCGGGTACGAACTCAAATTCCGCTTACTTCCAGTCCCCTTTTCGGTACGCCTCTACGACAAACCTTCGCTTTTTGCAGGCAAGGTCCATGCCTTGCTCTGCCGTGGTTGGAAAAATCGGGTAAAAGGCAGAGATTTTTACGATTATCTTTGGTATCTGGCAAACAACGTTCCTGTGAATATGGTCCATCTCAAAGAGAGAATGGTCCAATCGGGCCACTGGAATACAAAAAAAACACTCACGATCGACGACATTCTACAGATCCTAGAAAATCGTATAGACCCAAGGATTATTGAACTGGCGAAGGTAGATGTTTCACCATTCATCGCCAATACCCAAGAACTGGATCTCTGGTCGAAAGATTTTTTTCTTGCCGTCTCTGAGGATAGGTTAAGGTCTTCTACTTAATCACGACCCAAATTCCCGAAGGATCGATCAGCTCTCGGGTAGGCCCCGAACTTTTGGTCCCAAGATTGAACTGTATCTCCGCCAGACCAGGACCGTGACCTTGGTCCGGACGAGCCATACCCAGGGTCGAAGGTATTAGGGTCTATTTGACCTGCGGCAAACACCTCGTCCAGGTCCAGGGCCCGGGTCGCAGGAACCAAAACTCCATCGGCCCGACGAGCAACAAAACCCGGCTGGTCGGTGAACATCTGTCCCCGTTCGGGGGTGTCCAGATAAAACTCTAGCCCGTTCCCCTCGGGGTCTGAAAAATAAGTGGCTATCGTTTGGGTGTGGTCGGTAGGACTTTGTCCGATTTTTTGGGCTGCCAGATTCAGAATAAAGGCACCAAAATCCTTATACTCCGAGAACAAAAATGCCAAGTGGTAGAGCCCTTGACGCCTCGGCTCGTCGGTCGCTTGGCGTAGAAACAGCAAGGGCTCAGACGAGCCCACAACTACAAAGTCGGGCCCCGAATCAAAAACTCGAAACCCGAGCTTGGAAATATAAAAGTCCCTAAGCCCCAGCAAATC
>JAACWS010000027.1 GCA_009991955.1 Spirochaetales bacterium | reverse complement strand
CCTTGGGCTCACAAATCAGAGCCAGGTCGCCGGTCATAATTCCCGACTCAATGGTCCCTAGGGTTGCAGACTCTAAGCGGTCGGCAAAGGCCACCAAGTCTTTCAGCCCGTCCATCTCTCCGCGCTTACGCAGGGCACCGGACCAGGCAAAAATGAGGGCTACCGAGTTAGTGCTGGTCTTCTCGCCCTTCAAGTGTTTATAGTAATGGCGCTGGACGGTTCCGTGGGCGGCCTCGTATTCAAAAAAGCCCTCAGGACTGACCAGGACGCTGGTCATCATAGCCAAACTACCGGAGGCACTAGCTACCATGTCGCTCATAACGTCGCCGTCGTAGTTTTTACAGGCCCAGAGAATGCCGCCCTCGGTCTTCATCATTCGGGCGACCACGTCGTCGATTAAGGTATAGAAGTACTCGATACCGGCAGCCTTGAACTGATCTGCGTACTCGGCATCAAAAATCTCCTGGAAAATATCTTTGAACCGATGGTCGTAAATCTTGGAAATCGTGTCCTTGGTCGCAAACCAACAGTCAATTTTTTCATCTAAGGCGTAGGTAAAACACGCCCGGGCAAAACTCCTAATCGAGGTGTCAGTGTTATGGAGACCTTGAATCACCCCGGCACCCGAAAAGTCATGAATCGTTTGTCGAAGGACCTTTCCATCGGCCCCAGTAAAAACTAACTCGGCCTTTCCCGCTCCGGGTACGAGGATCTCAACGTTTCTATACACGTCACCGTAAGCGTGACGGCCAATACTAATCGGCTTTTTCCAGGTAGTTACATTCGGCTTTACGTTCTTTACCAGGATGGGCTTGCGGAATACGGTACCGTCGAGCATAGCCCGGACCGTGCCGTTGGGACTCTTCCACATTTGGGTAAGGTTGTACTCTTTTAACCGCTCGGCGTTGGGGGTAATGGTGGCATTTTTAACCCCTACCCCGTACTTCTTGATCGCCAAGGCAGCGTCGATGGTAACCTGGTCCTGGGTTCTTTCCCGCTCTTCGAGGCCAAGGTCGTAGTACTCAATCTTCAAATCCACAAAGGGAGCGATAAGCTTCTCCTTAATAATGGGCCACAGGACCCGAGTCATTTCATCGCCATCTAACTCTACCAAGGGGGTAGTCATTTCTATCTTCTTCAATGGATGCTCCTTTTTTTTCTTGCTGCAAGTATACCAAACCTTCGGCCTGGACGGTAGAGAAAAATCCATCGCCGGGCGTATAATAGAACCATGAAATCTCTCCGGTTCTCCGTATCCCTTTTTTTCTTGTTGATTTTTGGAGTCCTGACCAGTTGTGTCACCGGGAGCATCACCATTTCCGAGAACGATGGAGTTACCGTGGCCCTAGAAACCGGCTCCCGATCCAACCAAAATACTCCACCACGGGCGTCCGCACCACCAGAGAATGACAACAACAACGCCCGGGCAGCGGTCGAAAACGCCCAGTCCGAACGCCGGGTTACCGTGCCTCTTGGCAACTTTGGCACCGTCCTCGAAGGGGCCCGTCCGGTTACTGGCCTGGAGACCCTGAACAACCCGGGCCTTCGATTACGCCTCACCTCCGAGGGACTGGTTGTAAACGTATCGTTGGTTTCTGACCTGGCACCAGGAACTCGGGTCATTCCCCAGAATCTGTCTACTTCTCGGCCCTTCACCGAAATGGGAATTACCCTCAGCCGTGACGAACGATTAGCCTTCGACCGCCAACTGAACGCCCAGCTCCAAGTCGACCGGGTCCCCGGCCAAACTCTGGTCCTGCAACTACCCGATAACGACAACCGAATTTTAACCCTGGTAGGTTCGGCCCTCCAAATCCCGTCCTTTGTGGTATTCCTCCTCGGCCAGGCCGCGGAAGGTCGGGATATTCGAGTGGCAGTGTTGCCTTCAGAATTTTCTATCCCCTCCAACTCCCCGGAACTCCAGAACCTCTTTCCTCCCGAAAGTCGCGAAGCTTTCATCGACCGAACAATTTTGGTTCTCGAGGATTTGGCCCGCCTGGGTGGAGCGGGAATAGTCGATCGAACCGAGGTCAACCGGGTTCTTCTCCAGACCGACCTGTCGGTCTCGGAAGTCTTTTCGACCGAAGGAATTTTACAGGTGGGCAGCCGGGTCCGGGCAGACTACGCCCTGGCCTTTGGCACCCAGGTCCTGGGCACCGCTCAGGCGCCAATATTGGACTTAACCGTCCGGCTTATCAAGGTTCCCGAGGGTGAGGTTCGAGCCCTGTATCGGGAAAGGCTGGAATAGGTTCCAAAAAAACCGCCGGTTAGTTTCCTAACCGGCGGGAGGTACGCGCCAAATTCAGGCTGGTTGCTCCCGAATCCGACTCATTTTCGACTACTGAAAAAGTCCTTTACCCCTTCACCGCTCCACCAACCACCCCTTGGGTGAGTTGTTTGCTAAAGGCGAAGTACACGGCCATAGCCGGCACTACCGCAATGACGAGGGCCGCTAACTGCCATCCCAGTTGTTGGCTGGTCAGGCTGGAGAAGGAGAACACACCCACGGGCAGGGACTTGGTGGCTTCGGAACTGGCCAGGACCAGGACCAGAAGGAACTCGTTCCAAATCCCCAGGGCGTTCACAATACTAATGGTAATAATGACGGGTATGGTCATGGGCACGATAATGGACACAAAGGTGCGTAGGGTAGAGGCGCCGTCGATATAGGCCGATTCGATGAGGCTATCGGGTAATCCCTTAATAAACTGGGTGCTTAGTAGGACCGACATGGGTAGACCAAAGGCGGTGTAGACCAGGATGATTCCTAGGTGGCTGTCGGTGAGCCCGATTCGGCGGAGCAAAAGAAAGAGGGGAATAATGACCGAGTTAATACTGAGTAGATACCCCAGGCCGATGAGGGCAGAAATTACCTTGGACAACCGAGGAAAGCCCAGTTTGGCCAGAGAAAAGCCGATCATCAACCCAAAAAACACGATGAACAAGGTACCCAGACCGGCGTAAATGAGGCTATTGACGAACTTTTGGGCCAGGGTACCCCGAATGAAGGCCGATGAGTAGTTGAACCAAATCATTTCCCAGCCAATGCGAGTTCGGGTACCAAAAGGAAGGTCCCGCAACACCAGCTTGTCTCCGGGTACTAGGGCCTGTATTGCGGGGGGCATGTCCTCTTTAATGAGGAAGTAGACCATGAGTCGTCGGGTAGGGGCGACGGTGGTCGATTCCAGAATGATTCGCTCCCGGGGGTCGGTTTCGGGGTCGTAGTTGAGGACCACGTTCAGCGACCGGGCGATGACCTGGAACTCGTGGTCCTGGTTAAAGATGAGAGCGTTGGGTAGTCGGTAGATGTCCCGAACTAACTCTTCGTTGGTCTTGAAGGACGAATACCCCATCCACACCAGGGGCAGGATGGTTATGAGTGCCCAGGAGAGAAACACCCCGTAGGCGAGGATGGGAGAAATTTTTGCCAGCATCTTACACCTCCTCGGGGTCGAGTTTTTTTCCGACCCAGTTGCTTATGCCGATGAGGACAAAACTGACAACCACAATGGCATTGGAAATCGCCGATCCGTAAGCAAACCTCATAGGATTGGTAAAATCCTGGAAGGCTGTTTGATACATATAGATGGGTAGTACCATCGCGTTATTGCGTTGTAGACCCTGGGTCGTAATGGCAAAGATCAGGTCGAATCCCTTCAAGGATCCGGCAATAGCCAAAATTGTCGATACCAAAATAGTTCCGGCCAATAATGGTACCATCAGGCGAAAAAAGACCTGAACCTCGTTGGCTCCATCGATCATTGCCGCCTCGAGCATTTCGCCGTCGATTTTCTGCATATTGGCCAGAAAAATCACCATGTAAAAACCCGTGTACATCCAAATAAGGGCAAAACCGATGGGGTACATGACAGTATCGGCCTGCAACATGAGGTCGAATTGGGCCCGGGGATCGCCGGTAAACCACTGCATGAGGGTTGCCACCGGACCGTCGGCGGAAAACATGCGTCGCCATAAAAGTCCAATGACAATGGTCGATAAAAACTGGGGTAAAAATACCATGGACTGGAAAAAATTGACCCCTTTTACCATCTTCCGGTACAAGATGTAGGCCAAGAGCAGACCCAAAGGAATTTGCCCAAAAACCGAAACTCCCACAACAATCATGTTGTTCTTCAGGCTATGCCAGAAGTAGGGGTCCTGGATCATGGTTTGGTAGTGGGTGAACCCGATAAGATTCCAGGCTCCGCCGGCGTTGGGGTTGAAGTCGCTAAAACTTAAGGCTACAGAATAGAAAATTGGATAGGCTACAATGAACAGGTAAATTACTAATCCCGGAGCAACCATCCCCAGGAAGATACCTACTCTTTGTCGGTCTCTGCGGTTCACACGTACCTCCTTGAACCTAGGGCCTCTCGATCTGTGGGAAAAAAAAGGAGGCCTGGGCAGGTGCCCAGCCCCCTTAACATTCGAATAATTATCGACCCAAGAGCCGCTCAACCTCAGCGGCAACTTCGGTGCCGGTAGCCCGGCCAGCTGCAATCTGTTGCATTCCTGCGTTGAGTGCATCGTTTGGGGCACCACCCAAGAAGGCGTCAATAACGTCGGTTACTCCGGCGGTTTGGGCCAGGGTTACCTTTCGTTTGTTGATCGTAGGCAGTTCAGCAGGAACCTGGAAGTTCTTCAAGATCGGTGCCACAATAGCCCCATCGATGAGCCGCTGGGCGGTTTCTTCGTGGCTGTAGTAGAACTGCACAAACTTGAGGGCTGCGTCCCGAACCGCGGGGTCGGCTGCGCCGGCCTTGGTTAGGCCGTAACCAACTTGGATCGCTGCTGCTACGGTGCCAGCGGTGGCAGGTTTTTCGCCAGGAAGCTGGGGCCATGCGAGCATGAGAGTGTTTTCAGCAACGGTAGGATCAATTCCACCGGCTGCCCACTGACCTTGAACCATGAACAAAGCTTTGCCGTTACTAAAGTTGGCTACGTTTGTACCGTAATCGACCAAAACCGCACTTTCATCCATAACTCCATCATTTACCATTCGGGTAATGAGATTAAGGCTATCGACGAATACTTGATCGGTGAACTTATACTGACCAGCCACAGCCTTGCTTACCCAATTCGCATCTCCCGAGAGGCGGGCAATGAAGGTCGACATGAGGCAGGAGCCCCAGGCCCATCCATCGGCACCGTCGATCGATACTACGGTAAGTCCAGCGGCTCGGGCTGCAGGAACCATAGCAACCAAGTCGGCGTAGGTTTCAGGAGTATCGAAACCCAGGGATTCAACAAGAGCCCCATTCATGTAAAGCACGGTAGTAATATTCGAGGTTCCCAGGGGGATTTCCCAGATTTCGCCGTTTGATCCCATGGGAGGAATAAGTCCCAGGTCGTAGTAGTTGCCGTCCAGGAAGGGGCGATGGTCGACCTGCTGAGCAGATTCAGACCAAGGAGCACCCCAGCGAGCATCGGCACCCATGTAGGCCAGGTGAGGAACGTCACCAGCAGCCAAACGAGCAGAAACTTTCTGATGATAGGCCTCGTCATAAAGCAACTCGTACTGGATATCGATATTCGGATTTTGTCGCTCGAAAGACTCGACAATCCGCACCCAGCTTTGCCCTTCGGCATTGGAGTTATCGCCGTAGGCCATCGTGTTTACAACAATCTTTGACTCTGCGGGAGCAGCGGTACTTTGTCCCCCTCCCCCAGCAAAAACCATTCCCGCTACCGCGAGAAGAACCACCAGCAAAGTAGCAAACCTTTTTGTACGCATTCTCGTACCTCCTCCTCATTTTGGGGCATTGACCCCAGAAACCCTTTAGTTAATTGGAGTTTCCAATTAACTAATACCATGGAGATGGGGAGTTGTCAAAGGAAATCTAAGAAAGGTACTCCATAATAACGTCCCGTAACCGAGCTTCTTGGTTCCCCGTCTCGGTCCCGTAGTCCGGGACTCCAAAAAGAGTGTGCAAGACGAAGGCCGCAGCTCCGACTGCAACGGCATTTTCGCCGTAACTACTAACGGTCAAAATGAGTTTACGAGGATGTACCCCCTCGTAGGACCAGTTTCGGCGAATCGATTCCTCGAGGATTGGGGAGAATTCGACCGCGTAGGCTTCCAGGTCCCGACAAAGGTAGACACCATCACAGTCGAGGGTATTGGCCAATAGACCTATCTGAGCAGCGAGTTCATCGAAAATTACCTTTCGAATCGAAGGGTCTTGGCGAAACCGGGCCAATTGAGATTTTGGAACACTAAACTGTCCATCTGGCTCACCCTGCCATCCGATACTGCGAAACTCGCCCCCAAAGAAGTTTTGGCCCCTATAAATCCTTTGATTCAAGAAAATACCCAGACCTCCAGAAAAGCCATATCCGTCCCCAAGGGCGTCGCTTTCGGGTATTTCACCCAAAACAGCAATAAAACTATTCGGTCGAGTTGCTACTTCTCCGACAAGAATTTCCGCCCACGCACAGGCGTTAGCGTCGTTTTCTAGCAGGATAGGCAAAGTCAGAAAGGAAGATAACTCGTCTCCCAGGGCGAGGGAGCGAGAAATCCCCAAAGGAATAGAGTACCGAATTGTACCCCGATGGGGATCAATAATCCCCGAAATTCCAACCCCGCAGGCGAGGACCCGATGGCCCCCGGCTTCAGCCTTGGCGACAAGCTCCCGAACGAGGGCACCCAGGGTAACAACCAGTGCGTCTTTTGTAAGACTATGGCGCCCGGCGTAGGTGCCAAGTACCCGTCCGTAGATATTGCTTATTACCGCCCGATACCCGTCGAAACGGATTTCTACCCCTAAGACAACCCCAAAATCCTCCCGAAGGCGTAAGAATTGCGGTTTTCGCCCCCCACCAGGGGTACTATAGCCCTGCTTCCACTCCTCAACAATTCCCACATCGACGAGTTTTTGAACCCCGTCAGTGATGGTCGACTTGTCCAGACCCAAGGTTCCTGCAACTTCGGTTCGACTGATCCCGGGCCGGGTCCACAGGAGATTGAGGGTTCGAGCAATGTTAATTTTGTTCTGAAACTGCCGGCTGGGTACCACGAAACTGCCTCAATTATTATTGATAGGGTAGAAAGTTAATTCTCTTCCATTCTGCAAATCCCATTACATTCGGAGATGCTTTCTTAATAGACGATTCGGAAACACTCACTCGTAAATGGAAAATTCCACAATTTCCGGCCCGGATAACTGGCATCCACTGGGTATAGTTTTGGCCCCAGGTAACTTTCAAAATCCACTGAAGAATTCCCCCGTGGGTCACAGATAGAACTCGCCGGGGTTGGGGCGCCGGGGCCTCAGAGGGGGGGTCTGGAGGATTTCGAAAGAACGAAAAGAAACTCCACCGGTTCTTTCGAGCAGGGTCCGGCAGGGTCAGTATCGATCGGGTTACTAGATCCCACACTTTTTTCGAACGGGTCTCGGCGGACTCAATAGACTCGGCCTGGGGTACTGCTCCCCAGCCCTCTTGGGAAAAACGCTCCCAGAGATCGGGGTCGGTGGTTTGAATTTCTTTCATTGGACGGCCGGTAAAGCTGCCGGTGTGGAGTTCTTTTAGTTCATCGATGAACCGGATTTTTCTCCCGGCAATACCCACCTCTTGGGCAATTATTTGGGCTGTTTCCGAAGCCCGTCCCAAGGGGCTGGAAAAAATGAGCCCTGGGGGTTCCTGGGTAAACCATTCCCCGGCTGCCCGGGCATGGGACTTCCCCCGCTCGCTCAAGGGGTAGTCGGTATGCCCCTGAATTATGTGTTCCCTATTGCCAACACTTTCACCGTGGCGAATAAAGAAGAAATCGAAGGAACCCGGAGTTCCTAGGGCTTGGGAGAAATTGTATCCACTCACTGATATATCACAATCCTGGGTGTTGGATTGTCATCAAAATACTTAATCATCAGAATCCTGGCCGCAGGGTTGTAGTAACGCCCCCGGCTATAAATTTCAAAGTCAGCAGCATCCCGATAGATTATGTTGAAGAGCTCCATACCGCTGAAGGGATCGATTGGAGGAATCCCTTTGAAGATAAAATAATGGGTTCGACTGGGAGTGTTCTCTAAGGAGAGTATAAACCGAGAACTTTCGAGACTGGCGTTGGTAATTGTAGCGAGGGTATAGACAAAACTCCCAGCTCCAAAGTACGAATAGAGGCTCGTTTTTTCGGGGTAGTATGAATTCGTCTCCAGGAACCGATAGAAGTCTTCTGGTCCTCGATGCCGATTAAAGGCCGTAATAGCCCCAGCAGCAAAGTTAAAACGATCGGGAATAAATCCGTTAGTATCGGCCAGGGCCAGGACCGAGGTAACCAGATGCCGCCCCAAATTGGCAAGCCGTTCGTCACCTTCTTCTCGCCCAGCCGCTTCGAGTAGTTTTCCCACCTGAAGCGACTCTAGACTATCAACCACTTCAGACCCTGCCTGGTAGAAGAATCCCTCATCCAAACGCACAATGTTGGGCAGTATCTCGGTCTCGATCAATGGAAAATAACTCGATCGACTTGCCAAAAGCCCCGGCAGTGGTACCGGATACACGTAGAGATTCAACAAAGCCCCCAGGGCTTGCCCCCCCGTAAGGGCGGACGGACCAATAGAATTAACCAAGCTCAAGAGATTCCTCACAAGGGTTTCATCCCCGTGGTTAGCAACAGTCGAAAAGAGTTCCGGTTGGCTAAATACATCAAGGCTACCCTGGTTCACGAGATTCGAAATAGCAGTAACCGATGGGCGCTCTGTTTGTTCGAGCCCAGCGGTCATTTGCCGAAGGTTACCGAGAAAGACCGCCGAACGGTAGGTAAGCGAGCTCCTGTGGGTATCGGCGGTTAGCCGCATATCGGTAAAAACGCGAGCGTATTCGTTACGCTTCCAAGCTTCGGCCAAGAGGGCTATCATGATGTCTTCGTCGAATTGCGAACCCCCGTTGAGATGAGACCATACCCGTTCGGCGGGGTCAAATCGGGTGCTCCTCCACCCCAAATACGCAGTATTTACAAAAGACTGTAGAGCATCGCCGTACTCGGCTGGGGAAATATCGGCCACCAGGTCTTGAAACCAAAGGTCAAAAATCCCTTCACTTTCCCCGGTCCGTAAGGAATATCGGATTTCCTGAAACAACGCCTCGGTGCTAACAACCAGTTGCTTCTCTTCGGTTCGTACGATCGACCTCGGTGGTAGGCTAAGAACAAACCTTCGCCCTTTGAACTCGACGTTAATTCCCGGATAGTTTTGGGTTGGGGTCAGCACACTCCCGGATACGGACTCAAAGGGTAAGACCATTGCTCGATAGGCACCTAACTGATCGGGTATGGTCGGTTGTATTGTGAACTGTTCGGCTTCGGCGTTATGGGCAAAGGCCAAAACGATTCCCTGGTCAAAAAAAACGTTAAAACCGTTATAGGTCTTTTCGTAGCCGGTTACGGGAAATGCATCGTAGACCTCCGGTTGCTGACTCAATAAGAGCGGTCGATCGGCATCGAAGGGTAACCGAAATCCTTCCATCTCAATTGATAGGGAACTTATATCCTCAGACTCTTGGGTATCGGACAATTCAAAAATCCCACTGATACTCAAGGGCCCTAGGGAGTCAGAAAAGAGAGCTCCACCGGAAAACTGAAGTACCAGCATCCCAGCTATAAACCCGAGGTACACGAGGGGTAATACGATGTAGGGGAAGGGGAAGCGATAATGCATGGTGCGAATGATACCAGGGGGTAGGGACATTTGCAAGAATTGACCACCTCGGTTACTATAGCCCATCGTGAGAATCTTTCGAGTCCCTTTCTACCGGTTACTGGTCCTAGTTTTGCCTGGAGTTTTCTTGATTTCCTCGTGTCAGACTCCCGAGGTAGCTACTTTCCAACCTACTCCCCAATCTTCCGACCAGGTGCCTGAGCCGGCCGCCCAAGATACCATTGTCCAAGACCCTGCGACCCCAGGGCCGAACGCCCAGGAGCTTGGAGACCTTTTTGAGCAAGCTATTGTGGCAGGAGATATTGGCCAAGCATTAGAAATTTATTTTCTTTACCTCGACGCCCAGGATCGTGAGGGGCTCGACAGCTCTGCCCTTCGACAAGTATATCCAAGTCTGCTTTTAAGCGCCGGCCACATCGAAGAAGCCGAAGAGTATTTACGATCAGAGTTAAAAAATAATCCCAGGAACATCGACGTCCTCTACGGTCTGTCCCTCATTGCTTCAGCCGAAAATGACCGGCCCCAGCTCGAGAGCCTCTATAGTCAAATGATTGAAATTGATTCCGAAGATTCCCGAGCCCTCACGGGACTTGGTATGTTGGCCCGGACAGCAAGACAAAACAGCCAGGCGCGGGAGTTTTTTCGCCGGGCCCTCGAGTCCGATCCTCAGAATCTACAGGCCTTACTGGCTCGAGCAGACCTGCTTTTTTCCGAGGGTTCCCTCGAAGCCGCCGCCATTGATCTGAGTCGGGCCCTGGTCCTGGATCCAAATATCGACTTTGCCTGGGCTCTACGGGGCCGCATCCGAGCTGCAGATGGCGATCTTGTGGGTGGCCTCGAGGATCTCGATCGGGCCATAGAGGTGAATCCCTACTCTCCTTGGAACTTCGTAGATAGGGGCAGAACCGCCTTGCGGGCCGGGAGGGTAGAACAGGCGGCCGGGGACTTTAGCGCAGCCTGGGAACTCGACGATTCGAATTTTCTCACCCTGGTCTACCGTGCTCAGGCCTACGACTCCCTTGGCGACTCCCGGGCCGCGGCTGAAGACTATCGGCAAGTACTTTCGATGCGACCGGACTACAACCCAGCCTACATATCCGCAGCCGTGAGTTTCTTCCAAACCCGAAACTACGCCGAGGCCCAACGATACTTCGTCGCCGGGGCCCAAACCCAAGGCGCCCGACCAGAGTATTACCTCCTGGCCGCCCTGGCAGGGTATTACAACGACCAAAGGGCCGCAACCAACCGGTCCTTGAGCGACTGGTTGTCCCGCATCCCCCAGGATTCAATATTCCGAGCCATTGGGCGATACTATACAACTCCGGGCAACGAGAGCACGCTGCTGTTTCAAATCCAACGGATTACCGATGTTACCGAAAAAGCCCAGGCCCAGGTTCTTCTTGGGGCTCATATACTCTTAGAAGGTAGGACCGCCACGGCCCTTGCATTGCTATCGGAAATGGGTGAAGATGTACTCCGAGGGCTTCCCGAAGGGGCAATCGCCAGGTGGTTAACGAATGAATACATCAAATAGAAAGCTCGATCTTCTTTGCGATGCTCTCATAAAAGACCATCCCATTATCATTCAAGCTCACGATTTTCCCGACCACGATGCCGTAGCTGCGGGGTTTGCCCTCCAACATTTGTTGAAAAAACGCGGCTACGAGTCGGAATTTTGTTATTCGGGAAACATTCAAAGTGCCAGCCTCGAATCGGCCATCAAGCAACTTTCAATTCAACTCCGGGATAGCCAAGAACTTGTTTTGACCCCCGAGAGCCAAATCATTTTGGTAGACGGATTTATTGGAAACAAAAATGTGACCGAACTTTCGGGTACCGTTGTCGGGGTTATAGATCACCATACCCCACCGGAAAAACCAAACTGCGCCTTTGCGGATATTCGAGACGACTACGGTAGCTGTGCGACAATTTTATTTGAGTACTACACCGAATCGAACGAGCCTCTCGATAAAAACATAGCCACTGCCCTCCTTATGGGGCTCATGATGGATACGGCCTTTATGACCCGGGGGGTGACCCACCACGATATGAACGCCTTTTCCCACCTCTTTTTTGCAGGAGATTGGGAAATGGGCAGCCGTACCCTACGAAATAGCCTTGGCCTCATCGATTTAGCAGTGTTTCGCGAGGCCATTAACGCCTGCATTGTGGCCGAGGACTTTGCCTTTATTCCCGTAGAAAAAGAATGTACCCCCGAGGTCTCGGCTCTTATTGCGGATTTTTTTCTGGGATTGCGGGAAATTCATTTTGTTGTGGTCCTGGTGCCCGACCGAGACTCCTACCGAATTTCGGTTCGAAGCGAAGACCCGACCAAACCATCGGATGTAGTTATTCGAAAGGCCCTTCGGGGAATAGGATACGGAGGTGGTCACTTCCACATGGGTGGGGGCACCATTCCTCGGGACCTGTTTCCCGGAGAACAAAGTCTGCGAAATCGATTCGTCGTTGCTATCGGCCTTCCCGAAAAAAGTTAATACCCCGAGGTTCTTGCAAAAGGGCCTCACCCCAAAAAAAGGAAACCTGTGAACAATCAATCCGATACCCAAACAGTCCTCACCTTTGGCGAAAGAGAGTTTATTCTCCTGGGTACTGCCCACATATCTCGAGAGAGCGTAGACGAAGTCGCCGGACTCATTGCCGAATACCAACCCCAAAGGGTCTGCGTCGAGTTAGACCAGGGACGGTATCAGTCCTTAAACCAAGATCAGCGCTGGCAAAACCTGGATATCTTTAAAATCCTCAAGGAACAAAAGGCCTTTTTACTCCTGGGCAACCTCGTACTATCGGCCAGTCAAAAACGCATGGGATTAGACATGGGGGTCAAACCTGGAGAGGAAATGAAGGCCGCTATCGATACCGCCAAGGCCGCCGGTATTCCAGTATCCCTCATTGACCGAGAGATTCAGGTTACCCTTCGTCGGGCCTGGGGTCTGAGCGGCCTGTGGGGCAAGAACAAGATGTTGGCTGCCCTCTTGGCCGGAGCCTTTACGAACGAAAAAATCACCCCCGAGGAACTCGAAAAACTCAAACAAAAAAGTGCCCTCCAGGGTATGCTTGAGGAAGTAGCGGATTTCTTGCCCTCGGCAAAAAAGGTGCTCATCGATGAGCGCGATGAATATCTGGCCAAGAAACTCTTTCTGGCCCCCCTCCCCGGGGAAAACAAGATTTTGGCGGTTGTTGGTGCCGGCCACGTTCCTGGAATGGTTCGTTGGTTGGGTGAACTGCATGAGGGAAAAGTCACCCCCGAGGTTACTCCAATTGAGGTTGTTCCCCCCCCTTCCCTTCTGGCTCGAGCCCTGCCCTGGCTCATCTCGATCCTGGTCATTGGTCTCATCGCCTGGGGATTTGCTGTTGGGGGAGTCAGCGAGGGTTTTGCGAACTTTGGTCGCTGGGTTTTGGTCAATGGTAGCCTGGCGGGATTAGGATCTCTGGCAGCTCTTGGTCATCCTTTAACAATTTTGGGTTCTATCCTCGCTGCTCCAATTACCAGCCTCAACCCCACCATCGGAGTAGGCTTTGTGGCCGGTCTCATGGAAGCAGCCCTTCGCAAACCGCGGGTTCGGGACTTCGAACATCTCCAAGAGGATATCTTGTCTGTCCGGGGCTTCTACCAGAATCGAGTTACTCGAATTCTTATGGTCTTCCTGTTTTCGAGTCTGGGAAGTGCAATAGGAACGTTTATTGGCATTCCGTTACTCTTTCCGTCTTAGTCCTGGTCTTTGTCCCGAAACTCCAGGGCCTTCTTTATTGCCTCACTAATGTGAGCTACTGAAGTCCAACGGGCCTCATCGGTCACCTTTGGCCCTAATCGGTGGATGAATCCAAGCTCTCCGGCAGCGACAAACCTCTGGCGCAGGTGACTCACTGGCCGTAGTTCCCCCGACAGACTTACTTCGCCGGTTACCGCCAGGTGTCGACTCAAACTCTGGCCCGTGCGGGCGGACATAATGGCCAGAGCCAAGGGTAGCTCGACCCCGACCTCGGCGATTTTCATTCCCCCGGCTACGTTTATATACACATCCTGATCGCTCAGGCGAATTCCTGCGTGTTTTTCTAGGACAGCACAAATTCTACTGACCCTACGTCCATCTATTCGGTCCGAGTACACCCGGCCGTACCCCACCTGGGCCGGGATAGTCAGAGCCTGAATTTCAACGACCAAAATCCTGGAACCTTCAAATATTGGTGCTGCAACTACCCCTGGTGGTACCGGTGTTTCTCGCTCGACCAAGAACACCTGGGATGGATCGATGAGTTCTTCTAATCCCTTCTCTTCCATTATAAACAAGCCAATTTCATCGACACTTCCAAAACGATTTTTTGAGGCCCGCAAAAATCGAACCTCCGAACCGGAATGCTCGAACATGAGAACCGCGTCGACCATGTGCTCGATGAGTTTAGGTCCCGCTATTGCCCCCTCCTTTGTTACGTGGGCAATAAAAAACACCCCTGCCGAATGGTGTCGGGCCCATTCGGAGATCCCGTAGACCGTCATCTTCATCTGGTTAATGGTCCCTGGGGCACTATCGATGAGGTCGGTCATGAGAGTCTGTATGGAGTCAACAATTACCACCCGGGGCATTACCTGGTTGAGGGCGGTCAGAATTGGTTCTAGCTGGGGAGTCGTAAGAACCTGAATATTGGAAGGAATTATTCCGAGCCGGTCTGCTCGAAGTTTAATAGGGTGAGCCCCTTCCTCGCCGGAAATATAGAGGACCGGTCCCAAGGTCTGAAAAGCCCCCGCTGCCTGGAGCATGAGGGTAGATTTTCCAATTCCTGGTTCGCCGCCAATGAGTACACTGGAGCTCGCCATAATACCTCCCCCTAAGACCCGATCTAGCTCGCCAATCCCCGACACAAAACGGCTTTGGGCGTCGGGAACGACCTTCGAAAGGTCTTGAAGTTGAGATTCGGTGTTCTCGGTGGGACGACTTTTGCCCTCTGGACCAGTCCTGGAGGTTTTTCGGGCACTTTTACTAAGGGCCAAGACTGGATTTCCACCCTCGGAGTCCTCCTGGACCTTCATTTCTTTGAGGCTATTCCACTCGCCACACCCAGGACACCGCCCCAACCATCGGCCCTCTTCGTGCCCACAAGAGGTACACATGAATACACTTCTTGACTTTTTTGCCATTTTTTCCCCTTGCTTGACAGGATTTCCATCCCCTCGTATTGTCAAGGTATGGATCCCACCGATTATCGACTTGCCGCGATTATGTTCACCGATATCGTCGGCTTTAGCAAAATGATGGAGCATGACGAGTCGGGTACCCTAGGCCTGTTAGAATACCACAACGAACTCGTCCGCCGACACACCCTCGAACAAAAAGGTACGGTAATTAAGACAATTGGCGACGCCTTCATGGTGGATTTTCCGAACACAGTAAACGCGGTCAAGTGTGCGGTCGCCATTCAAACCGAACTCGGAACGTATAACGCCAATAATCCTGCCACGCCCCTAGTCTTGCGAATTGGTATCCACTTGGGTGATATTTATTTCTACGATAACGACGCCCTCGGTGAGGGGATTAATATCGCCAGCCGACTCCAAGGCCTTTGTAACCCCGGTCGGATTTGTATTTCCCAAGACGTGTATAATCTCTCTTCCAAAAAATTTACCGGACCAGAAATTCGGGAGTTAGGTGAGGTCAAACTCAAGAATATTAGTCGAGAAATTCGGGCCTACGAAATTATGACCAACGGCCAGGGGCGAGCTTCCGAAGAACCTCCAAAATCCCGGTCCACCACAGACCAGTCCAACACAAATCAGTCCACCAAGAGTCACGCACCTCACGAACCCAAGGCTCCGGGTGCGGGGGCCGATGGTTCAATAGACGTCCACGCATTAAAAGCCTTGGTTCTAGCCGAAATAAAGCGTCTGGGACAACGTCTAACCGCGGACCAAATTCGAGGTTGGTATACACGACCCTTCCCTCGGGGCTTGGAAGACGCCCTTGAGGCTTTGGAAGAACGGGGCTTTCTCGCTGCCCCTGGAACCCAAAACACCCGAAAGCCCCAGAGTTCCGAATCCTATCGACCACGAACGACCGAAGACTCTTTCGACCGAGGAATTCAGGAATTTAAGAAAGCTACGGTCGAAATCGGTAGGGAGCTGCGAAACGCTTTTCGAAATGCCGACCAATGGCTCAATACTCCAAATCAACCAGCTACCCTTCAGATTCCCAGTCACCGGTCCGATGGAGGCGACGACAATCAGGATAAAAAAGTAGAAAGACTCTGGGACCGAGCATTAGAAAGTCCTCTTGTAAATCCTGAAGACGAAGCCTTTCTGGTATCGGAGTATCGAAAACAGACCCAAAAAAGTGCCGATACACTAGCCCGGAGCTTTCGTGGCCATCTCGGAAGTTACCTGGGGGTAAACAGTTTTCTCTTTATCCTATGGGTAACTACCTCGGGGATCGGATCTTTTCCTTGGTTTGCAATTCCTCTTTTGGCTTGGGGAATAGGTATGGTCTCTCACTGGGGGGCCTTTAGTAGACGCCGGCGAGAAGTGCAGGAGATCAATGCCCTACCCGGTCTGACGAAAATCCAGCTTGGGTTGGTCCGCCGCCTCCACAAGGCCCGAGCAAAATGGCAAGGAAGCGCAATTGGGACCTTTAGCACCGGTGTGGTTCTGGGGTTTCTTAACCTCATAACCTCACCAATGGTTCCCTGGTCGCTCATTCCTATTGGTATCATGTCCATGTCGACCTTCGGTTCCGCTCCTGCCTACCGTTCTCGGGAAGCAGCACTTCTTGAAGACCTCTCAAAAGAAGGGGTGCCGGTTCAGGTCCTTAAATCGTCTCAAGAACGAAAATCTCTCATGGGATTCATGCCCCAGACTTCCGAGCAAGCAACACCAATGGAGATGGAGGCCTCCCGTCTGCGGGCAGTCATACTGAATCAACTAAAGAATTCCGCTAATCAGAATCCCCTGGGGGAAGATTTTCCAAAACTTTTGGACGATTATGTCGTTCAGATCGCAGACCTATCGCGCAAATTGGCAGATATTCGTGGTCTAACGAACGAAATGGCCCCGGAGAACCTAGAGCGTGAGCTCGCTCACCTTCAGGAGCAAATGGCTCAGACAACCAGTCCCAGTTTAGTTACCGAGTACCAGCGGGGGATTGACCAAATCAAACGCCAACAATCCTCATTCCAGGACCTGGCGACCCAAGAAAAAGTGCTGTCTCTACGCCTAGCCAACGCTATGAAGAGCCTGCGACAGATTCAGGTTGAACTTGTACGTTTAGATTCCCTTTCGAAGCCTGCCGACCGACTCAACTTGGACGGTTACGTCGAAGACCTTCGGGCGGGGTATCAGGCCCTGGAGAGTTCAGATTTTGCGGAGCTGGAGCGTTTCAATTTCCCGGGCTAGTTGCTCAATTTCCTCGGCGTACGAGGATTCATCAATAAACAGCTGAACCTCGGGAGTAATAAGAAGCAACTTGGTTAAGCTTCGGGACTGATGTGCTCCCGGAGATTTTCCCCCAGTGCCAGGACCCCCGGCTCCAGGCCCATAGATGGGAATAGACACAACCTGAATTTCTACCCCCGAGGATAGCGAATAGGACTCGACCGGTCCAAGGGCAAAACCAAAGAAGCTCCTGCCCGCAATGAGTACTTGATTGGCCGGTTCAATTCGGAAGTACCGGCGATATCCGGCCACCCAGAAACTGGTAAAAAAAATGGCCCCAAAGAGGACCATCCCTAAAATACTTCCACCCGAAAGACCCCCGTTAACCGCTGCTGCGACCAGACCTCCAAAAAGAATGAAGGCCGAAATTCCAAACTGAATCCGCCGAAACGGGTTGGTTCCGAGGGTGTAGGCCTGGCCATCCCAGCGGGAACGAAAGCGGGAAGAAACTCTAGTCATTGGGCGGATTATGACAGGCGATTTTGTGCCCGTTTTTGTCTTTCTCTAAAATCGGTCGAACCTGGGTACAAATTTCGGTTTTGTACCGACACCGGGTGTGGAAGGTACAACCGCTGGGGGGATTTACCGGGCTGGGTACGTCGCCCTCTAAGAGTATTTCTTCGGATTTGTACTCCGGGTCGGCGACCGGCACCGCACTCAATAACGATTGGGTGTAGGGGTGTCGAGGGTTTCCGTAGAGTTGTTCGGAATTGGAGGTTTCCACTGCCCGGCCTAGGTACATAACCATCATTCGATCGGAAATAAATTCCACAACACTCAGGTCGTGGGCAATAAAGAGAAAGGTAAGCCCAAAATCTTCTTGCAGCGAAATGAGCAGATTCAGTACCTGGGCCTGGATGGATACGTCCAAGGCGCTTACCGGCTCGTCACAAACTACCAGTTGGGGGGTTAGGGCAAGTGCTCTTGCTATACAGATTCGCTGCCGTTGACCGCCAGAAAACTCATGGGGGTAACGATTTGCTGCCGCCGCAGGTAGACCTACCCGATCTAAGAGCTCCATTACCCATCGGTCGAGGTTCATTCCCCGCTGAATTCCGTACTCCTTAGGACCCTCACCTATGATGTCTTTTACGATCATGTGGGGATTCAACGAAGCCCAAGGGTCTTGAAATATCATTTGGACCGATTTTCGGGCTTCTTTTAGGGCCCGGGTGTCCATACTCAGGAGGTCGGTGGTCTTTGCGGCTTCGTCGGCCTGGGTTTTGAGATTCGTAATCTTCTTCTGAAGGTCGGCCAATCCTTTCTTCGTAACCACACCCCCTATTCTCGTCTGCTCGAGTTCTTCTACGAGGGAAAGTCGTTCTAGGTCCAACAGGTCGACGGTCTCGACAATTGACTGTTGGGGATGCAGATAGATGCGTCCTTCATCGGGTTGGTAGAGCCGGGCCACGCAACGGCCAATTGTCGTTTTTCCGCAGCCCGATTCTCCAACCAACCCCAGGGTTTCGCCCCGGTACATGTCGAAACTTACCTCGTCTACGGCTTTCAAAATGAGGTTCTTGGTGCTAAAGGCTCCAGCCTTTACTGGGAAGTACTTTTTTAGCCTTTGAACCTTGAGAATGGTTTCTTTTTGGGGTTGATTCATTGCTTCGCCGCCTTTTCCCTTCGCTGAACCTCGGCCTTCCAGGTCTTACCACCAAATTGGGCAAGAACTTCAGGGCTCGAAACCGTCGGGTTCGTTCGTACTTCGGGGCTGTAGAGGAAGCACCGAACCTTCCGGCCGTCTTCGACCTCTACCAGTTCGGGTTCGGCCTCCCAGCACTGCTTCATGGCCTTCGGACAACGACTGGCGAAACGACAGCCCTTGGGGAATCGCTTCGGGTCCGGCAGGCTTCCGGGTATTGTGTACAAGTGGCGCCGCTGGCCCTGGTCTGTTCGTTTCGCCTCGTTGAGGACAGGTATAGACCCGAGTAGTCCCTGACTATAAGGGTGTAGCGGTTTTCTAAAGAGCGAAAGCACCGGTGAGTCTTCGACAATAACACCCGCGTACATAACGATAACCCTTTGGGTAAAGTTAGCGATAACTGCCAGATCGTGGGTAATGAACATCGTAGCCATATTCCGCTCATCCTGGAGCTTTCGAATAAGCCTCAAAATCTGGGCTTGAATTGTCACATCCAATGCGGTAGTCGGCTCGTCGGCAATGAGAAGCTTTGGTTGGCAGGCCATAGCAATGGCAATCATAACCCGCTGTCGCAAGCCCCCCGATAGCTGAAAGGGATACTCCTTTAGTCGTTCCTCCGAATCGCTTATTCCTACCATACTCAAAAGGGATGCAGCTTCTTTTTGGGCTTCGAGTAGACTAAGACCCCGGTGGAGCATGAGAACCTCGGCAATTTGAAAACCAATTGTAAGGACTGGATTCAGACTGGTCATAGGTTCTTGAAAAATCATGGAAATATCGTTTCCTCGAACCGATCGCATTTCTTCTTCCGAGATCTTCAACAGATCGCGGCCTTCAAAATTGATGCTCCCTTGAATTATTTTTCCCGGCGGATCTGGGACCAAACGCATAATAGACATGGATGTCTGGCTCTTTCCGCAACCGGATTCACCAACAATTCCCAGAGTCTCCCCTTCTTGAACGGTAAAGCTAATTCCATCGACCGCTCGAACGGCGTAGCCGGGAAGAAAAAAATAGGTTCGCAGTTCTTGTATATCTAATAAAGTGCCCATAGTCCTTCCTTAGTGTTTACTTTTAGGATCCAGAGCGTCCCGAATGCCGTCTCCGAAAAAATTCCACGCCAGTATTGCAAGAAAAATGAAAAATCCTGGAACGAGGACAAAGGGGAAATCATTCACTACGCGGAAGTTCCGCCCAACCGCCAACATAAGCCCCCAGGACGACTGGGGTTCCGATATTCCAAGTCCCAAGAGGCTTAAAGCCGATTCTCCCAAAATATAGCCCGGAATTAGCAGGGTCGTTTGGATTATCGCGTACGAAAGGGTACTCGGCAAAACGTGGCGAATAATAATTTTCATGTTGCTTAGGCCCATAGTTCGGGCACTCAGAATAAAATCTTCGTTCTTGATCGAAAGAACCTGTCCCCGAATAACCCTGGCAACACTCGGCCAACCTAAAAAGCTCAAAATAAGGATGATTATCATATAGACTTCGGTCGAACTCAAATCGGTCGGAAGAGCAGCTCGTAACGAAAAAAGCAGGTAAATAGACGGGATCGAAATAAGAACCTCGCTAAACCGCATAAGGATATTATCGATAAAGCCACCGAAGTACCCGGCCATTCCTCCAACAAGAAGCCCTACAATTATCGTTATAAAGGCTCCTACTAGGCCAACACTCAAGGATATACGAGAACCGTGGAGAAGACGAGAAAAGAGGTCCCGACCTCCTGTATCGGTGCCAAGCGGAAAATACCCACCCGTATCGGATCCAAAGAAATGGCGATTGGTCTCGAAAAGCCCCAAGAAACTATAGGGAATTCCCCGGGAGAAGAAACTCAAGAAGTTCTTATTTCCTTTGACCAGGACCATGGATCTAGCGTTTTCTATCCCCGCTGTACTCACTGCGGGGTCGAGTTCAATAAAAATACGAGCATCGGGATCGGGACTTGCTTCGAGTTCCTCGAGGGCCCATAGTACCTTTTGCATGTCCGGGGAATCAGGGGCAATTCGATAGTGCCGAATTACACCGGTGCGAATCGTTGACCGCCGCCGAGCTGGGGTAGGATCGGTAGCAACAACTCGCATGTCGTTTACGCCCAGGCGGCTTTCGTAACTTATAGCCCGGATTGTGTGCTCGGGTACCGGTGCATAAGTTCGCAGGGCCACGTTGTCAATACGGAACTCGTAGGTGTAGGGTCGAAGGCTCGTTCCGTCGGGTCCCTGATAGAGGAGACTTACCGGCGAGGGAGAATGGTAGGGCTTGCGATTATCTCCCCAAGACATCGAGTACGGAGACAAGAAATCGGCAAAAAGTGCACTTAGATACAAGACCAACAAAATGGCAAAACCAGTTTTGCCCAGGGTGTGTTTTCGAAATCGGCGGAAATTATGGTTCCAAATCGATTCGGCCTTTTCGGTCATTCCCTCTCGCAGAATAGCGGTATCTTGGGTACTCATAGTCTATCCTTTACGAAATTCGGACCCGAGGGTCGACGATGGCCAGAAGAATGTCGGCAATCAAGTTACCAACCACCAGTAGTATCGAACTGTACAACAAGGACCCAATTACCAGGTAGAGGTCCTGCTGCAGTATTGCGGTCAATATTAAGTTTCCAAGCCCTGGCCAGGAAAGAACAACCTCGGTCAGAGCTGCTCCGCTCATAATAGCTGCAATTTGAAAACCCAGAATCGTTATCATCGGATTAATTGCATTTCGCAGGGCATGTCGATAAATTACCACCCTGTCGCTCAGACCTTTCGCCCGGGCAGTAACTATGTATTGCTGATTGAGTATGTCCAACATATTGGCCCGCATGATACGGGTAAGGGAAGCCATCCCGGAAGTCCCCAACACGAAGACGGGGAGCACCATATGCTTCGCTATGTCGAAAAACTGCCCGATAGCGGACAAACTTTCGTGGTCGAGACTACGCATTCCAGCAATAGGCCACGCTCCAGGCGCTAGGCGAGTTAAAAGAAACTGGAGAAGAAAGGCCAAAAAGAAGTTGGGAATCGCCAGGCCAATAAAGGCAAAAACCGATATGGTCTGATCCTGCCACTTATACTGCTTTGTAGCAGCGATGATTCCCATTGGTATACTAAGTCCCCAGGAAAAGACCAGGGCGGTAACACTCAAAATAATCGTATTCCAGGCCCGCAAACTGACAAGGGTAAAAACCGGAACCCGGTATTGAATAGAGAAACCAAAGTTTCCTTGAAAAGCCCGGAAAATATATAAGAAAAATTGCACGTACCAAGGCTGATCGAGGGCAAATTGTCTTCGAAAGGTCTCGATATCCTGTGGACGAATATTCGGTTCAAGCAACATTTTGGTAAAAATGTCTCCAGGAGCCATTTGTATAAGCAAGAACCCTATGGCCAGGACAGAAACAATAATTGGTATCATATGAACCAGGCGGGTCAATATAAAACGCAATAATACAGGGCTTAACCATGTTAGCCGTAAAAGCCAAAAAACAGCCTCGACTAAAAACAAAGAAACCATTATCCCAAATCCGGCTTGCAATAGGAGAATAAAAAATACCCCGTCGAGTATGAAGGTAAATCGCCAGTTAAGAGCCTGTACTTTCCGAACTATTTCCATAATGTTTCCTCAAAAAAAGAAGCCCGGGAACAACCACGGGCTTCTCTTTTTCTTGGGGTACCTCCGGGATTTCCTCAGAGGTCCCCAGCAGGTGAGTCAATGCTCAGAGATTCACCTCGCTTACTTTACATACATCCTAGCAATAATACCTTTCCAATCGTACCCTTCGGTAGGTTGTGGATAGATATTTCCAAATTTCGAGGCGTATGCATGCATAACCAGAGGAGTATAGGTATAAACCCAAGGAAGCTCGGTAGCCCAAATTTCTTGGATAACCTGATATCCCCGAACCCGTTGAGCTTCGTTCGTCGTGTTATTTGCCACGATCCAGGCATCGTCTACTCGTTTTTCCCAGTCTCGGCGGGGGCTTTCTTGATTAGGTTCAATCATGTGCAAGTTACCCCGAGAAGGGTACACGTTGGCTCCACTAATTGGATCAATAGATCCGGTAAGACCAATGAGAATGAGGTCCCAATCGAAGGTAGCGGTCAGCTTACCAACCAGAACGTTGAAGTCAATGGGTCGGAAATTGATTTCGATACCAACATTGGCCGCTTCTTGGGCAAAGATTGTACCAATAGCTTCCCGAACTCGGTTACCAGCGTTGGTCTCCAGGGTCAGACTGATTTTGTTTCCCTTGTCGTCTTCTCGAATACCGTCACCGTCTCGGTCTACATAACCAATTCTGTCAAGAATTTCTGCTGCGGTTACAGGGTCGTATTCGATAGCGATATCTTCTACCCCTTCCCAGTAGTAGGGACTAAAGGTAGGAATAAAACTGTACTGGGGATATCCAAAACCAAACTCGACGTTGTTGATAATGGTCTCTCGGTCGATGAGGTGGGCCATAGCGGTTCGGAAATCTTTGTTCGAGTTCCATTCGAGAAAGGGACCAGAAATTCCGTTGGGGTTCTGGTTAAAGGTAATAAACTGGGTGGACGTTGCTGACCCAACCTCGTAGAGGGTGAACCCCAGAGCTTGTTGTTGGTCAACCAGACTTGCATAGTCGGCACCTCGAACACCGAGGAAATCGCTTTGGCCTGCGAGGAAGTTTTGGAGCAAGGTATCTTGGTCGGGGGTGAACACAAAAATGAGTTCATCCAGGTAAGGCAGTTGTACCCCAGCGGCATCCCGCTCGAAATAGTTTGGGTTCCTTCGAAGAGTAATTCTTTCCGAAGGGCTAAAGCTGGAGATTACAAAGGGTCCACTCGAAGGAATCTTGGTAGGATCGGTGTCGATTCCCCAAAGGGTATTTATTCCTTCTGCTCCCTGGCTTTCCATTATGGGACCAAGAATGTGCATTGGAAGGGGGCTGGTTTCGAGAAGTGCACCGGTTAATCCAGCGTATACTTCGCTAACCGTAAGACTCAAGGTACGGTCATCGATATAGGTCCACACCGCATAAGATTCCCCGATGAAAAATGCATCCCGACTATTTGTTTGGACTTCTTCGTTGTAAATAATGTTTGTGAATCCATCTACCCAGTCTTTTGCGGTAATTGGGGTGCCATCAGACCATACGAGTCCTGGGCGCAATTTGACAGTAACAGTTTTCTCATCGGCTGAAACAGTCCAGCTTTCGGCCATGAAGGGCTCATACTCGAGGCTAAACTGATTTCGTCGAGCAAGTTGGGCACCGAGCATGTCGGTAATATCGGTAGTGCTGGTCTCGGCTGCTTGCACAAGATTAAAGGTTTTTGGACCTTCGCCCAATTGACCCATAACCATTCGGCCACCGCGGGTTCCAACTTCCCATTCGCCGGCACCGTGATTGACGACGGTCAAGCCGGGAGCTACGGGTACGAGCTCAGGACCACTTGTCTGGGCTTGAGCCTGGGGGGCAGGGGTTGCTGCTGGCTCGGCAGGGGTCTGTCGATTTCCACCGGCGAACACAACCGACGCCGCAAACAGCGAAAGGAGCAAGACGTGTAAAAATAACTTCTTCATAATTCCTCCTTAAGAAGCTTCGAAGATTCCTTACGATAATAGTATGTATTGCAGGAGAGGGCAATGAAATTTATACGAAATTGATACAACGATGTGCTTTTCATATGTTTTGGCTACTTTTTTGTATGATTCAATATACTAAAAAGCCGGCCCCCTAGGACCGGCCTTAAGGCGTTCAAAACTTAGCCTATCGCACTACTGCAAGCAACTCCACTTCGAAGAACAGATAAGCTCCGGGAGGAATTACCCCTCCGGCTCCACGATCGCCATAGGCGAGTTCGGGGGGCAGGACAAATACTCGTTTCTCACCGACCTGCATCTGGGGAATCATAATATCCCAACCCCGAATGAGCTGACCAACACCGATAGGAAATTCGGCGGGGCCCCTTTGTTGGCTGGAATCGAATACGTTGCCATCAAGAAGGGCGCCGGTGTAGTGAACCCGTACGGTCTGGCCGGGGGTTGGGGTACCGCCGTCTCCAGGAGTCACTATTTGGTATCGAATTCCGTTCTCATCTACGATACCTTCGGGAACTATTTCGGCGGCTCGGGCAAGATCGGTGGCGGCCAACTGCTTTTGATACTCTTCTTGTCGCTGCGCTGCCCTTTGGATTTCTTGATCAAACAATTCCTGGGTTACGGTGAAACCCTGGGCTGCTGAACCTTGTCGAAGAATAGTAAGGGTATTTATCTTGTCCCCTTGGGCAATGGCATTTACCACGTCTTGACCCTCAATTACCTTACCAAAAACCGTGTGTTTGTCATCTAACCATGGGGTCTCCACATGGGTAATAAAAAACTGACTCCCATTGGTATTTGGACCCGAGTTAGCCATCGAAAGGACTCCGGGGCCCGAGTGGCGCAACTCCGGGTGGAATTCATCGGGGAACCGATATCCTGGTCCACCAGTTCCATTACCCAAGGGATCTCCCCCTTGGATCATAAAATCCGCTATTACTCGGTGGAATACCAGCCCATCGTAAAAAGGCTGCCCTTCTCGAGTGTCGGTATCGAGGTTTCCTTCGGCCAAACCTACAAAGTTCATAACCGTCAAGGGAGTTTTCTCGAACTCCAACTCGACCGTAATAGTACCTTTTGTCGTATCAAATTGGGCATAAAGCCCATCAGGTAACTGACTCATCGATTCTCCTCCTGCTTGGGCACAGCTAGAAAAGGGCAGTATCAGAAAGAAAAAGAAAAAACCCCTGCCTAGTAAGGCTTTGGCGTTTCGTATATTCATGTAGCGCTCCTCATCCCATGCGACCTTTGGGTAATATATTTCCGCCAAGGTACCACATTTCCCTAGCTCTGTCGAATAACCCGGGTCATAATAACCCCTTCGACCGCCGCGATTCGGTCTACCGCCCCATCTTGAATATCTCCGTCCAAATCGATGATGTTGTACGCTATGTCGCCCCGATGTTTATTTAGCATTTCGGCAATGTTGATTTTTTCTTCGGCCAGAATCGTCGAAATTTGGCCTACCATGTTGGGTATATTTCTGTTGGCAATGATTAATCGTACTGGGTTTGCAAAGTCCATTTCACAGTTTGGAAAGTTTACTGCATTTTTAATATTTCCAGTTCGAAGGTACTCGCGAAGCTGATTGGCGGCCATAATAGCACAATTTTCTTCCGCCTCAGGGGTACTTGCTCCCAAATGAGGAATAGGAATGACCCCCTCAACCCCCAGCAGAACGTCGGTCGGAAAGTCGGTAACATACGCCGTCAACACTCCTTTCTTAAGAGCATCAATGACTGGGGCCTCCTCGACCAGCTCTCCCCGGGCAAAGTTGAGTAACCGAGCTCCGGTCTTTATTTTCTTTAGGGTCTTAGCATTGATGAGTCCAGTTGTAACCGGAATAAGGGGGACGTGTAGAGTAATAAAGTCGGCTTCCCCAATGCAACCCTCGAGACTCGTGGCCCTTTGGACCGCCCGGCTCAACCCCCAGGCACTTTCAACACTAATGTAAGGGTCGTACCCATACACTTCCATTCCCAGGCTCACTGCGGCGTTGGCAACCAGTACACCGATGGCACCCAAGCCTACAACCGCCAGCTTTTTACCGAGAATTTCCGGGCCGATGAACTGTTTCTTCCCCTCTTCTACCAATTTAGGAACCTCGGTCCCCTTGCCCTTGAGGGTTTGACTCCAGGTTATCGACTCGGTAATCTTCCGGCTCGAAATGAGCATCGCCGTCAGGACGAGCTCTTTCACTGAGTTAGCATTTGCCCCGGGAGTATTGAAAACTACAATACCTTTCTTGCTACACTCATCGATTGGAATATTATTCGTTCCGGCCCCGGCCCGGGCAATCGCCTTGAGGCTCGAAGGCAGCTCCATACCATGCATTTTGAAGGACCGTAAAATTATTCCATCGGGCTTTGGTGCATCCTTGGTTACAACAAAATCCGACTTTGGCAACAGAGATAGACCTTGGTCGCTAATTTCGTTGAGGGTTTGAATCGTATACATTGTGTTCTCCTTGTGATTCTGGTACCTAGTTCTGGACTGTAGTTGGCGGCAATAATTGCAGCCCCAACTCTTTTAATTGGATCGGATCGACGGGGCTCGGACTCTCGTCCATTGGGCTTAAACCAACCGAGTTCTTTGGGAATGCCATCACCTCTCGAATCGTAGACTCCTCGGTCATAACCATGAGTAGGCGATCCAAGCCCGGCGCAATTCCCCCGTGGGGTGGAGGACCGTACTTAAATGCCTCGAGTAAGAAGCCAAACCGACTCTGGGCTTCGGCCTCGGGAAATCCCACGATCGAGAAAATTCGTTTTTGCAAGGCTGGATCGTGAATCCGAATCGAACCCGAGGCCATTTCATACCCATTACACACCAAATCGTAAAGATTACCCTTCACCGATCCGGGGTCCGATTCCAAGGTATCAAGGTACTGGGCCTGGGGCATAGTAAACATGTGGTGGGCGGCGTCCCACTTCTTTTCTTCGTCGTTCCACTCGAAGAGGGGAAAATCGACTATCCAGGCGAACTTAAAGGTTCCTGGGGTAGCCAATTGTAAATCTTTACCTAATCGTGACCTCACCGCTCCAAGAGCCGTATTAGCTATCGTCCGGGAATCGGCGACAAAAAGGACCAGATCGCCGGCCTTCGCCCCAAAGGTCGCTGCAATCTTCTCCCCGGCGGGGGCGAAAAATTTGGCGATACCCCCATCCAGGTTTGAACCTTCGACACCAGTACCCGTTTCGACGACCTTGAGCCACGCAAGGCCCTTAGCCCGGTAGATTTTTGCGGTTCCTTCCAAGTCGGCAATTTGTTTTCGGGAATACTCTCCTTGCCCGGGGACCACCAAGGCACGAATAGCTCCTCCCTCGTCCAGGGCCTGGCGGAAGACCTGGAAATCACCTATCTCCGCCATAAACGCCCCATCTTGCAGCTCGAGCTCAAACCGTAAATCGGGCTTATCCGAACCGTACCGATCCATAGATTCCGCGTAGGAGAGTCGCTGGAACGTCGAGCCTAACTCGACACCGAGGGTATTTCGGAAAACATGACCAAAAAGCCCCTCGATGAGAGCAAACACGTCGTTTTGGTCGACAAAACTCATCTCGATATCAATTTGGGTATGCTCGGGTTGACGGTCGCCCCGGGCGTCCTCGTCCCGGAAACAGTGGGCCAGTTGGAAATACTTATCAAACCCCGACACCATAAGAATTTGTTTGAACAACTGGGGACTCTGGGGCAGGGCGTAGAAGTTACCCGGGTTGATCCGACTAGGAACCAGAAAATCCCGGGCTCCCTCAGGGGTAGACCGAATCATCGTGGGGGTTTCAATTTCTAAAAAACCCTGGTTGGTCAAATACTCCCGGGTTCGAAACATAACCTGGCTACGAAGAGCAATTTTCTTCTGCATACTGGCGGTTCGTAGATCAAGGTAGCGATATTTGAGCCGCAGGTCCTCGTTGGTAGAAGCCTTTTCATCTATCATAAAAGGAAGGGTCTCGCAGGTGGACAACACCGTAATTTCCTGGGCCCGAACCTCGATTTCGCCCGTAGCCATATCCTTATTGACCATAGGGTCTGGTCGGCGATTCACTATTCCCCGGACTGCGATACAATATTCAAACTTCAAAGATTCAGCGACTACCCGCAACTCATCGGCGGCGTTTTCGTCGACTACTACCTGGGTGATTCCGTATCTGTCCCGCAGGTTTATAAAAAGCACCCCACCGTGATTACGGTGCCGGTGAACCCACCCATTGAGAACTATTTCTTTGCCCTCATGAGATGCCCGGGCATCGCCACAGGTGAGGGTTCGCTTATGTGTATCCATTGGTGGAGAATAGCACCGGCGGGAGTCCTCTTTCAAGGACTGATAGACTTGGGTCTGCACCGGGTACATCCTAGGACGTGGACGTGGGTCTTTTTATTCTCTTGTTCGAACATTCGGGCCAAGACGTAATCGTGGGCCATGAGCTCCTGACCACAGGCAGGGCAAATCCTCTTCGGCCTATCGTTCCCCGTTACCCCACCCACACCAGGCATTGGTACTACCTTAGGATCGACTCCCCCATCCTTATCGCGAGGATCACAAAAAGGGCATCCAAACATAAACACTGTACTATCGGTTATTCCCATGACTTTTCCCCGCTTTCCGGGCTCCACGGTAAACACCTTCGTTCGTACCCTTTGACCTTTTTCGAGCATCGAGCCACACAGAGGGCAGGGCCGCAACACCCCAAACTCTTTTCGGCTTCGATCGGCCATCTTATCGGCGAGGTAATGAAAATCATCCTTCCCTAACCGAAGGGCTGTGTACAAAAGAACCGTCAAAAGTATTCCGAGAACAAGGATAACCGCGTATTCGATAGTACTAGCCTCCTACCCCAAGGGAGGAAAATACCCTACAATAGGCCAATGGCTCAACTCTTTATTGTGGCGACCCCCTTAGGGAACCTTAAAGACATTACCCTGCGGGCGATTGAGACCCTCCAGACCGTCGATCTTATCGCCGCCGAAGACACTCGCCACACCCTCGGCCTGTTAAACCATTTCGAAATTCGTAAGCCCCTCATTAGTTGTCGGGCGCAAAACGAAGAACAGGCAGCGATCAGAATTCTGGGCGAACTCGAACAGGGGCACTCGGTTGCCTTTGTAAGCGACGCCGGGACACCGGGGATTAGCGATCCTGGGGCTCGACTAGTCGCAGCCATCCGAAAGGCCGGTTACAGGGTTGTACCAATTCCCGGTCCCAGTGCATTAACGGCCCTGGCGAGTGTGGGGGGCTTTGGAGGTCGACGCTTAATTTTTGATGGATTTCTTTCCCCAAAGCCCGGGAAGAGAAAGAAACAGCTTAAGGAAATCCTGGAACTCGGCGACAATTGTATTATCTACGAGTCCCCTTTTCGACTGGTAAAGATGCTGAAGGATTTGGCCGAACTTGCCCCCCAGGTACCAATTGTGGTAGGAAGAGAGCTGACCAAGACCCACGAAGAGGTGGTAGCCGGAAATGCCCAGGAAGTATACCTGCAATTTTCGGCCCGGGATTCGATCAAAGGCGAGTGTGCAGTTATGATCGGTGGGGTTCGGGACCAAAGTTTTGACCCCGAGGACGAAAGGACTTAACTTTTCACCCAAAATGGCCGATACTGTAAAGGAAAGGAAGGAAGGGTATGAGTATCGAAAGACTCGGTCCTATAGACCCTGTTTCGGCGTACAACAAAAGCAGCAAATCTGGTCGGGTAGAAAAGCCCGCTCAAGGGGATTCTATTCTCGTGAGCGACGAAGCCCGGGTGAAAGCCGAACTGCTGAAGGTTTCCCAGGAAGTAAAAAATTCCTCGGATGTACGGCTCGACAGAGTAGACGAATTGAAAAAGAAACTCGAGGATCCCACCTACATCGACGAAGTAGTCCTTTCTAAGACCGCCGATAGCATTATGGAGGCCTTTGGCCTTTAACTTTTTCGTAAAATACCAGTAGAATACAAGGAGGCAGCAATGCCTCCTTTTTTTATTTCCCCAGAAGGTGGCACTAACCATGGCACAAGTAAGCCTGAGCTTTCCAGCCCGAGTCTTGTACGGAGTCGAGATCTTTCGCGACTTGGGCAAAATTGCCCGGGAAATTGGTACCCGAACACTTGTGGTTACCGAGTCGGTAATGCACACCGAAACCTATCTAGAGCAAGCCTTAAAATCCCTCAAAATGAGTGGTGTGGACTCCATTGTCTTTGATGATATTCCTCCCTCGGCTACATCCCTGGCGGTAAGCGATGCAGCAGAACTCGTACGGGCGAGTAAGCCCCATAGCGTTATTTCCTTGGGAGGCACACGAGTCTTGGCAGTTGCCCGCTTGGCAGCCTTGGAAGGGCGACGCAAGAACGCCCCGGGGGTAACGAATGCGGTGTGTATTGAGGTTCCAACCTCCTGTCGAAACCATTCGCTCTTTCGGGATGAAGGAATCATTACCCAAGCCGATACTTCAATGACTCAGATTCGGCCAATCCCTTCCGACCTCGTGCATACGGTCCTCATCGACCCTACCCTTACCTACTCTTTGTCGTCTCGGTACTTTGCGGTGGCCCTCCTGGACACCCTCCTGGCGAGTGTCGAGGGGTATATGTCCGATACGGCAACCTTCTTTTCGGATTGCTGCTTGGAGCGGGCGATTGGTCTTCTTGGTGATGCTCTGGCGGCTATATTGCGGAATCCCGAGGATTTACAATCCAGAAACAAAGCAGCAGAAGCCGGGATGCTTTCGGCCCTCGGACTCGGAGCGGCCAGCCAAGGAATTGGAGGGGCCCTCTCTCTTGTTATTAACAGTAAAAAGAAGGTTCCTAAGTCCTGGGTCTCATCGGTTTTGCTGCCCCACGTCCTGGAACTGTATATAAAGGATCATCCGGTGAAACTTGCCAAGATTTCGGAACTCCTGGGCGAGGATGTTCAAGGGATCCACCCAGAAATGGTTACCCACAAGGCCCCGGTAGCGGCTCGACGAATCTTGGGAGCCCTCAAATTGCCCGCCCGGTTACGGGATCTAAACCTTTCTCTCGGTGACTTGGGAGAGGTATCGTCCCTAAGTCTTCGGCTCCCCTACAGTAAGACCCTCCCCTTTCGATTGAACGAGGAATCGGTCTACGATCTAGTAAAAAAAGCCTTCTAGGCACCAGAAGTCCGATGATAACCCTCCGAAAGTTCCTCAGTCTCCCGGAAAAAATCCAACTACGAAAGCTCGCAAAAATCGTTCACGAACACTACCTGAAGCTCCAGAATTCCCAAGAAATCGAACTTGAAGGGGCGGCCCTCGAAATACTGCGGGTCGCTGGGGATTTGGAACTTTTTGCCCCCTGGAAAGAGCTCCTGGAGCAGTTCCAAAGAAGCTCTCGAGACCTACGGGTCGGGTACGAACTGGATGTTCGACTTTCCCAGGCTCTTGGCCAAGGTCCCGGTGACTGGGACTTGGCCTCGCCCCGGGATCTTGCCTCGCCTCGGGACAAGACGAAAGAACCGGGATTCCCGGCCGTTCCGCAAGCCCGATTAGAGGTGTTTCTCGAAGATCTGCGATCGCCCTTCAATGTGGGTAGCATTTTTCGTACCGCCGATGGGGTTGGGTGCTCGAAGATTCTTATGACCGAACTCTGCCCCGGTCCAGGCCACCCTCGAGTCGATCGCTCGGGCATGGGAGCGACCCAGGTAATCCCCTGGACTCGAATTTCGAGGGAAACTATCTTGGATTACGCCATCACCCAGGGTCTTACCCCAATCGGATTGGAACTAGGAGGTCATAACCTATGGGACCTGACTCTTCCGAAGCGGAGTTTATTCATTCTTGGGTCCGAGGAATTGGGAATTTCACCCGAGCTTCTCAATAGGGTCCAAAGGGTGAGTATACCTATGGCAGGACAGAAAGCGAGTTTTAACGTTGGGGTGAGTTTTGGCATAGCCGGAGCTTGGTGGCTCCGGCAGGTGGCTCCTACTATGTGCACCAAAGCTTGTGGGAAGGTGCATAGTTCCTACTAAGGAGGGGAAAAAGTACCTCTCCGTTGGTCTCCCGGACCTTAAATGGGGGCTTTTTGCCCCCCGGTTGTGCAGGAAAATTCGGTTCCCACAAGCTTTGGAGCACTAACGACGTGCTACTCCATAATGACCGAGTGGGTTACTTCAGCGGTATTTTTGAGGGTTGCGGCCACCGCACAGTAATCGTTGAGAGACAGGTCAATTGCCCGTTCTATCTTTTCCAGTGGTAGGTTTTCGCCCTTGAATACATAATCGATGTGCACCTTGGTAAAGACCTTCGGATGTTTCTCGGCGTTCTCGCCCTTGATGCGTACTTCGAAACCTTCGAAGACAACCTTCATCTTGCCAAGAATCGAAACCACATCCATTCCCGTGCAACCAGCCAAGGCGGTAAGCATAAGACCCTTGGGCTTCGGCCCATAACCTTCACCCCCGAAATTGGGATCTGCATCTGCCTTTACGGTGTACCCTTCGATTTCGAGGTCGAAGGCCATCTTTTGTTTCCACGTTCCTGTTGATTCAGCCGCCATGGATTCTCCTTTTGGTACTGTTCTTTTAACGTCTTAGGGCTTTTTCGATTTCTGGTTGGTTGAAACCGATAATAATCTTACCATGAACGTCTACGACCGGCACGCCCATTTGACCAGATTTACGCATCATTTCGTCGGCCCTGCGTTGATCGCGGCTTACATCGTATTCCGAGAAGGGAATTCGATTCTCTTTGAACCATCGCTTCGCTTTTACGCAGAAAGAACAGGTAGGGGTTGTGTACAAACTTATCGCCATATCATCCTCCGGGTGCCTCGAAAATGCATTTTTCTGGCCACGTTGGTCATTGCAACGCAATGACTGAAGATCACGGGTCGATTAAGAAGAAAGGTTTTTCGAGGTCCCTCATCCAAGTATATATATTAAATTATATATAGATGAATATCTATGTCAAGGGCTTTTAACTAGTGGGGACCTGGGAGGACTATTCCCTTTGGGCGCTTTCCTGGATAAAGGCCGTATTCAGGCGAGTACGTACGTGGTCGAATTGGCTAAAGTTCGTAAAACCAAAACAGTTCAAGGCCTCGGGGTCGAGATCGTCGAGGGTCCGTACTTCATCGGGATCTTGCGCCATGAGATTAGCAATATAGACGATGGAGGCGATAGTTCGGTGAACCGTTGGACACTCGGAGGGCTCGTGATGGAAACGAATTGCCGCTACCAACGGGGCAGGGAAATTCCACTTTTCCGCGATTCGAGCCCCAATTTCTGCGTGATTAAGACCCGCAGAAATATCTTCAAATATAACCGTAGGAATACTACGCTCTTCACAGAACCGTTTAATATTGCGAAGTAACTCGGGGTGAACCGAGGAAAAAATGAGCTTACCAATGTCGTGTAGAATTCCACCGACGTAGGCGTCGTCGAGTAAGTCTTTCCGCTTGAGCATACTTCGAGTCAGGGTATAGGAGAAAAACGCCGTTTTGTAGCTATGATCCCAAAGGCCCCGGGTATCGTCATTCTCGTCACCTAAGACCTTTTGGGTCCCGTAGGAGTAGAGCAGATTCTTAAGGGCTCGAAGGCCCACGAGCTTTACTGCCTCGGAAATATTCTCCACCCTCTTGGGCAACATAAAGGCAGCCGAGTTTACCAGCTTCAGTAAATCCGCGGTCATAGCGGGGTCGGTTGCTATAGACCGAGCAATATCGCCCATTTCTATGTCCGGGTCACCGAGTTGCCGCTGCAGGGTTGCTACGTTCTCCGGGAACTGGGGAATCGATTCTATCCGGGACACCAACAGCTCGCTGACCTCGTCCAGGTTCGTGGAGCGCAACTGAGACATGGGAATGCTTAACCGGGCAACGGTCTCTCCTGCCTCGGTGTCTATGTCGAAAGCATCCTCATCCAGACCGATCTTTCGAAGCATGAGAATCATAATAACAATCCCCAGTCCCGCACCTTCGCTATCGTCGAGAACCAAAGAAAAGGCTTCTTCCATAGAACTAAACACCCGGGCTCGAGCAATTCGGTCATACACCCGCATCTGTTCCTTTTTGGTAATTTCCGTGTTATTCGCGACGAACATGTTGAGAATTCCACCCTTCAGTTCAAAACGAATCTTAATATACAGATCCGACTCCTCTTGAAGCTTGAGGTAGTGTTGAATATTCCCCAGGGTGTCTTCTTTGAAACTCTCCATTCCGGTCTTGTAGTCGTTAGGATCGAGAAGATTCAGTCCTCGCTCGTGGAAAAATACCCTTTTGGTATTTGCCTTTTTGGCGTTAACCGCCAACTCCCGAAGGCAATAGAATATTGCGTCTTTTATTGCCTCTTGGCCGATTTCTTCGAGGAAAATGTGGAGTATTTCTTCCAGTTGGATTTCTAGATCGTGGGGTAGGGTGTAGGTCTTGATCGTAAGGGGTATTGCCTTGCGGGCGGCCTGTCGGACTTTTTCCGGATCAAAATTCATACAAGTACCTAATCTCCCTTATTTACTATTTGGTAGTATAGCAAGGAAGAGCGTATCTGGAAACTAGTTCTTTGCTACTTCTCCTTCTCTTGCCCAAATTGTCATCTCCCGGTAGATTCGTCTCGGAACGGAATACCCGAAGGAGCTCTACATGATTCAAAAAACAATCGCGGTTCTCGCCGGCGATGGAATAGGCCCGGAGGTAATGGCCCAGGCTCGAAAGGTCTTGGGCCAAATTGCCAAAACGTCCTCTCTCGACCTCACTTACCTGGAAGCCGACGTCGGTGGCATCGCTATAGATAATCACGGAAAGGCTCTGCCCGAGTCAACGGTCGAAACCTGCAAGAAGGCCGATGCAATCCTTTTTGGAAGTGTCGGTGGACCCAAGTGGGAAAAACTCCCACCGAACGAACAACCCGAACGGGGAGCCCTTCTTCCCTTGCGAAAAATTTTTGGTCTCTATGCGAACCTACGCCCTGCAATCATCTTTCCCCAACTCAAGGACGCCAGCCCCCTAAGGCCCGAAATAATCGGGGACAACCTCGATGTACTCGTGGTTCGAGAATTAACCGGGGGAATCTACTTCGGCCAGCCAAAGGGACGGGAAGGCGATCGGGCGGTTGATACCTTGGTATATACGGTCGGCGAAATTGAGCGAATTGCCCACGTAGCATTCAAAGCGGCCCAAATACGGGGTAAGAAGGTCACTAGCATCGATAAGGCCAATGTCCTAGCCTCGAGTGTCATGTGGCGAGAGGTGGTCGAGCGAATCGCCAAGGAGTACCCCGATGTTCACCTGAGCCACATGTACGTCGACAACGGAGCAATGCAGTTAGTGAAGAACCCCCGACAGTTTGACGTCATGCTCTGCGAAAACATGTTTGGCGATATTCTCAGCGATGAAGCCAGCATGATCACCGGCTCCTTGGGAATGCTTCCCAGCGCGAGTTTAGCCGACGGAAGTTTTGGCCTGTTCGAACCCTCGGGTGGTAGCGCCCCCGACATCGCCGGCCAAGGCATTGCAAATCCTATCGCCCAAATCTTGTCCGCGGCCATGATGCTCAAGTACAGCTTCGGAATGAACGAGGCCCACGACCGTATATTCGCGGCTATATCGACCGTCCTCGACCAGGGGTACCGAACCGCCGACATCGCCAGCCCGGGCACCACAACCATCGGCACCGACGCAATGGGTGACCGAATAGCCGCAGGAGTACAAAATGGCCGATGAAACTATCCAATACGGAACCTACGAGGCGACGGTTGAACGGAGCAAGAAGCTGGAGGGCGATCTCGAAATCAACCCCCAAAAGTACCGTGTCCTTACCGGCGATCGCCCTACCGGCCGGCTCCACATTGGCCACCTCTTTGGGTCCCTACAAAATCGGGTTCGATTACAAAACCTCGGTGTCCAAACCTTTATTGTCATTGCCGACTACCAGGTCCTGACCGACCGGGATACCTTCGAGGCAATTGGCGAGAACATTCGGGAACTGACAATCGACTACCTGGCAGCGGGTATAGTGCCCCTGGACGGTAAAGGCCAAGGCAAAACCGTCATCTTTCCCCACAGTCACGTGCCCGAACTGAATCAGCTCCTGTTACCCTTCTTGACCCTCGTGACCAATGCGGAGCTCGATCGAAATCCCACGGTAAAAGAAGAAATTGCCGCCGCAGGACAAAAACGAATAAACGCCGGTATGTATACCTACCCGGTTCACCAGGCCGCAGACATTTTGTTTTGTAAGGGAAATGTGGTTCCCGTTGGAAAGGACCAACTACCCCACCTGGAACTTACCCGGGTCATCGCTCGACGGTTTAACGACCGTTTCGCCGGTCAGGCGCCGGTCTTTCCCGAACCCCAACCCCTCTTGTCCAAGTCGCCGGTCATTTTAGGACTCGACGGAGGTCAAAAGATGAGCAAGAGCCGCCACAACGCCATCATGCTCAGCGCGAGCGAAGACGAAACCGCAAACCTCCTAAAAAAAGCCAAAACCGATGCCGACCGGCTCATTACCTACGATCCCGATCAACGGCCCGAGGTTGCCAATCTGTTGTTGCTCTTATCCCTGACCACCGGCGAAACCCCCGAGACCTGGGCCGAAAAAATCGGCGACGGTGGGGCCGGAACCCTCAAAAAGCAGCTGACCGAATCGATGAACGAGTACCTTCGTCCCTTACGGACCCGGCGAAAAGAGCTCGAGGCGAACCCCGACTATGTCCGCCAGGTCCTGCGGGCAGGTATCGCCGAAGCCCGTAGCCAAGCCGAAGCGACCCTGAACGAGGTGCGCGACTCGATGCACATGAGTATCTAGTACCCGGCCCTAGACCAGGTCCCTGGCGGAGTAACGGGTTCCCGCTTCCAGGGGCCCATAATCTCCGGCCAAAAGTTTAACCAACTTCCGGGCCACCTCTGCAGGAGCCTGGAGCTTACCCGTATCGTGGTAGCCCCGGAACTGGGAGACCAGAGGAAAATCTTCTTCGGTAGAGCTTCGAATTTCTTCTTGCATGACCGTATCCATGATACCAGGATCAAAAATAAAGGGCATTAGAAACTCCCCAGCCTCCTGAGCAAGGACCCGAATAATTTGCTCTCCCCCGGCCTTGGCCGCACAGTACAAACCCCACCCAGGTATACCCCGAACCGCAGCTCCCGAAGATACGAAGGCCAGGGTCCCCGGTAGTCCCGATTTCTTGACCCCACCCACAAAAGCCGAGGCCAGGGCAAAAAAGCTCACCAGGTTTGTCTGGAGGTGCACCTTTGCATCCTGGGCGTCGAGGGATTCGATTTTTTTGATAGGAGAAATTACCGCCGCGTTATGAATGAGGCCAACCGATCGATATCGCCCAGAACCCAGGAGTTCGTTTAAAACCGCCTCAATTACGCGAGCGGTCTCGGCAGGTTGAGATACATCGAGGGCTCGGTGATTCGGGCCCTCCCCGGACCGGCTAAGGTCGTAAACCTCGGCACCCCCAAGTCCTAACTGGGCCAAAATGTGGCTTCCCAAACCTCGAGAAGCTCCGGTAACGAGCCATAGATCCTTTCCTTCTTCTTTTGCCATGAGTCTTCCTTTATTAGCGTGCCCCCAAGCTTTGGTGCACTATCATCGCTTCCCCAGTTCCCTCAGGACCTGGCGAAAGGGGATATTTTTTTCTGCAAATAGTACCAACAAGTGATAGAGAAAGTCCGCAGTCTCGCTGACCAACTCCTCGTCCGACCGGGCTAAAAGGAGTTCGATAGCTTCTTCGCCGGCTTTCTTGCGGATTTTGTCTTCGCCTTTTTCGAAAAGGTGGGTTGTGTAGCTACCTTCGGGCATCTGAGTCTTGCGGGAAAGAATGAGTTGTTCGAGGTCCCCAAGAATTCTGCTGGCGTCGGGGAGTGAATCGGAACTTTCCACTCCTCCCAGTGTTTCGGGACCAGGGTTTGGTGGGGAAGTCTGGGTCTCTTCGGATTCCTCGGGCAGAACCGCACCCTCTACTACCGCTGCCGCCCAGCCGCCCTCCTGGGACAAACCGACAATTTGGCCGCCACCAACCCAGGGTAACAGCCTGCCGGTGGATCCATCGAGGGTCCAAAGCTCGCCCCTTTCTCGCGATTTTGCGTAGCCCTTGTCGTTGATGAGGGCACAGGCGATCATTTCGTCTTCGGGATTAAAAATGAGAACTGGCCTCACCGGGCCATCGGTTTCGGGGGTAATCATTACCACGCTCCTTGGATTTGGGGATAAGTCTTGAAAAGGTCTGGAAGGTCAATTTTCCCTTCGTAGTAGGCCTTTCCGGTGATGATTCCAACAATTTCTCCCGGGGTATGTTCATCGGTCTGACGGGCCTTTTCCTTTGTTATAACCTCATGGATATGAGCATCGGTCCCAATTCCACCACTAATTATAACCGGCAAACCGGATACCCGGGCGATTTCTTGGGTCCGAACCAGATCTGGGCCCGCCAGGGTTCCATCCTGGGCGATATTTGTATACACGATCGCTACAATTCCTTGCTCCCGGGCCTGGGTTGCCAGTTCGGTATCGGCCAGGCCTCCGGGTCCAGCCTCGGACTCCCACCCTGCCACCTGGACCCGGCCATCCCGGGCATCGATTCCGGCGATGAACCGGGGACCAAACTCCTGGGTCCACTGGGCGGCCAGGGCGGGATTTTTGGCGAAGCTGGTGCCAAGAATGAGCCTATCGATTCCCCGGTCAACCAGCTCGTGGGCATCCTCCCGGGTTCGTATGCCACCTCCCACTTCCAGAGTTACCCCAACCTGGGCGCGGATCTTTTCCATAATCTTTCGATTACTTCGCACCAGGTCCCGGTCGCTGCCATCGGCCTTGGCCCGGGCGGCGTTGAGGTCTACAAGATGGATTCGCATCGCACCTACATCGGCCAAGGCCTTGGCAGAATCGACTGGGTCGGTGCCGTACTCGGTAACCGCGTCGTAGCGACCGTGAAGGAGGCGAACGACCTTACCATCCAACATGTCTATGGCAGGAATAATGGTCATTTCTGCACCTCCCGGGTCTCGACTCGGTAGGGAACCGTCGAACCTGCAGCGTAGGAAACCACCCGGCCATAACGGGCCGGTACCGTCCAGGGTTCGGCCACCAAGGCCACCTGGGGGTCGGAAGCAAGACTCCCTGCCCGGGGTAGGCCATAAAAATCGGCCCCCCGGTGACAGATAAAGGGTTCCAGCCCTTGCAGAAAATCCCCAGCCCGGAAAAATTCCGCCAAAAGCGGCAGAGCCACCGGTGCAGTGTACACCCCCGCGCATCCCACTGCACACTCTTTCTGGTCCACAGCGTGGGGCGCCGAATCGCTGCCAAAAAAGATTTTTGGGTGCCCCTGGAGCACCGCGGCCACAAGGGCCTGTTGGTGGTTTGGAGCCTTTAGGACGGGCTTACAAAACAAATGGGGGTTTAAGAATCCCCCAATAAGATCGTCTAAGTTATTGAGTAAGTGATGAAGAGTAATGGTTGCCCCAACCCGATCGGGAAAAGAATTCAGGGCCGTTACGGCATCGGAGGTGGTAATGTGCTCCATAACAATTCGGAGCCGGGGAAAATCTTGCACCAACTGGGCGACCTTGGGTAAGAACGCTGCTTCTCGGTTTAAAGAAAACGCCGTGGGATCCTCGCCATGAATACACAGAACCAAGTCCTCGGCCTCCATGGCTTCGATGAGGGGGTACATTTCCCCCAGGTCCTGGACCCCATCCTCGGAGTTCGTCGTCGCCCCCTGGGGATAGAGCTTACCCGCCACGGCCCCTGCCTTTTTAAGAGCGGCTACCGAGGTAGCGGGGACGTCGGATCCGAGCTTGAAGGTAAGAAGGGGGGTGAACTCCTCGAACAGGCCGATTACCCCAGCTGCTTTTGTTATCTGGGCGCGATAGTCTCTTAGGTCCTCAGGGGTTTTGAGGGGTGGAAGGGTGTTTGGCATGGCCAGAACCCGTCGAAATGAGCGGGCTACATCGTGGGTATACTGTTGGAGTTCTGCCCCTTGGCGAAGGTGGATATGAAAGTCGTCGGGTTTTGGAATTTCTATGAGGATTTCTGGTCTGGTCATGACTGAGAGGATACCCGGAAATTGGGGGTCTGGGAATTGCGTGGAGAGGGAAAACAGATTACATTAACGTGCCTGAAGGTTAATCCTAAGGAGACTGGTAGATATGGAAGCCGCAGAACTTATAGAAATAATCGCCCGCGGTGAAGACAGCCGATATCAATTTAAGTCGAATTTTTACAACGTGAACGATCTCGCTGCCGAATTAGTCGCTTTTAGTAACTCGGAAGGGGGGAAAATAATCATAGGCGTTGACGACAAAACCCTTAGGGTCACGGGCTTAACGACGGATGATATCCATCGGTTCAATAATCTGATAGCAAATGCTACATCCCGACGGTCTGGTGATGGTAGTTACTGTGGCAAAGGGCCTCAATAAACCCTACATGGATAATTCCGGAGTCTTCTGGGTAAAAAGTGCAGGCAATAAACAAAAAGTTACCAGCAGGGAAGAAATACAACGGATGTTCCAGAGTTCTGGCCTCATCCACGGAGATGAAATACCCGTAGAAAGAATGACGGCGGAACACATTAATCTATCGGTTTTTTCGAACTTCTACAAAAAAGAGTTTGAAGAAGACTTCAGTTCCCAGGAAAATCGTTTGCCAACGATTCTTGAAAATATGAACTTATCGAGAAACGGCGTGATAAATTTGGCTGGAGCTTTGTTATTCGGTAAAGACACCCACTACTTCGTGCCCCAGTTTATTGTGAAAGCCGTATCCTATCCGGGAAATGATATCGATGTCGAAAACTATATCGATAGCCGTGATATTACTGGTACCCTCGCAGAGGTATTCCAACACACAGTTGCGTTTCTGCTGATGAATACCAGGCACGAACAGGCTGGGCAATCGGTTAATTCCTTAGGTGTCCCGGAAGTACCGAAAATTGTCTTTGAGGAACTTGTAGCAAATGCTCTTATTCATCGAGACTATTTTGTTTCTGCGCCTATAAGGATTTTTGTCTTTGGTAACCGAATAGAAATTATAAGTCCGGGCCACTTACCCAATAATCTTACTATCGAGAATATAAAATCTGGAAACTCGAATATACGAAACTCGATTCTAGCATCTTTCGCGACAAAACTCCTACCCTATAGGGGATTAGGAAATGGAATACGGCGAGCGGTCAAAGCCTATCCAGATATCGACTTCATAGACGAACGCGACGGTGGTATGTTTAAAGTAGTTATCCGAAAGTAATAATGACCCACACCACTTTCCTTTCTCCCGAGATTTTCGTATAATTTGCAAGCAACATGCATATTTATACGTTAGGAGGATTGTTTCAATGAAACAACGAAAAGTATTCGCCCTTTTGGGACTTTTGCTCATGGTCGGAATGACCGTCTTTGCTGGGGGTGGCCGCCAAGCTGCAACCACCGCCGACGGCAGTCGAATTTTCACCTTTGCCAGCGACGCAACCTGGCCCCCAATGGAATTTGTCGATGAAACTAGCGGCGAGGTCATTGGATTCTCGATCGACCTCATCAACGCTATTGGGGACGCCGCAGGTTTTGTTCCCGAAATTAAGAACACCGCTTGGGACGGAATCTTTGCCGGCTTGGCCAACAACCAATACGACGCAGTTATTAGTTCGGTTACCATTACCGACGAACGAAAGCTCCAATACGACTTTTCAAACCCCTACGTCAACGCCGGTCAGGTTATTGTGGTTCGAAACTCGACCAACAACATTTCTGGTCCTGCTGATTTGGCTGGCAAGAAAGCCGGTGCCCAACAAGGTACAACCGGGGCCTTTGCAATTTCTGATATCGCCGGAGCAAGCCTTCAGAATTACGACGAAATTGGCTTGGCTATTGCAGCCCTCGCCCGGGGAGACCTGGATGCGGTTGTAGCCGACGGACCTATTGCGGCAGACTTTGCCCTCCAAAACGAAAACTACGCCAACACCCTCAAAATTGTTGGTGACCCCTTCACCGAAGAATTCTATGGTGTTGTAGTTCGAAAAGGCAATAGCGAAGTTCTCGACCTGGTAAACCAAGGCCTAGCGACAATTACAGCCAACGGTACCCTGGAACAAATTAAGGCGAAATGGCTTTACTAAAATCGGACACAAAAAATGAACCTGCCTCCCCTCGGGGGGGCAAGGTTAAAATTGACGTGGGCGACGGGCAGCTCATTCCCGACCGGGCCGATGGGTCAATCCTCAGCGCCTGGAACATCGCCTTTTTTGGGGCCCTGTCCTTACTCGTCATTCTCCCGGTGGTAAAACCCGACCCTTACCTACGAATCATTCGATTCATCCCCGACGGAGTCTTGGTCACCTTCCAAGTTACGGTCACCTCCATCCTCTTCTCGGTAGTCATTGGGCTCTTTACTGGCCTGGGGCGGATTTCTCGCATCGCCTTCATAAATCGTCTAGCTACGGTCTATGTCGAGGTAATCCGGGGAATCCCTCTCTTGGTACAACTCTTCTATATCTATTTCGCCCTGGGCGGATTTCTCCAACTGCCACCAATGGCGAGCGCCATTACGGCTATGAGTATCTGTTACGGTGCGTATATGGGCGAGATTTTCCGAGCCGGACTCCAGTCCGTCCCGCGAGGACAATTTGAGGCTGCCTTGGCCCTCGGTCTCAGCCGTCGACAAGCTATTCGCAAGGTGATTTTACCCCAAACAATCCGCATCATTTTACCCCCTATTGGAAACGAGTTTATCGCTATGCTCAAGGATAGCTCCCTGGTCTCAATCCTTGCGGTCTCTGACCTCCTACGCCGAGCCCGAGAATATTCCTCGGTTACCTTTCAATATTTCGAAGCCTTCACTATCGTGGCCCTGGTATATCTTCTGCTTACCCTCTTTTTCTCCCGGCTGGTAGGTATGCTCGAAGAAAGGATGGACACCCGTGGCAAAAAATAACAACCAACCCCTACCTCCCACCGACAATAGGGTTACTATTCGGAACGCCACCAAGCGATTTGGGAGCCTAGAGGCAGTAAAAAACGCAAGCCTGGAAGTAAAACCCGGGGAAGTTGTACTTATTATTGGGCCCTCGGGTAGTGGAAAAAGTACCCTGTTGCGAAGTATTAATCGCCTCGAAAACCTTTCCAAGGGCGATATTTGGATCGACCAAGATTCGGTGACCGAACAAGATTCCGATATTCGCAA
>JAACWS010000075.1 GCA_009991955.1 Spirochaetales bacterium | reverse complement strand
CTTCTCGAATTCTTATTGTCGACGACCTTGAAGATAACTTGCGAGTTCTGACCGAAACCCTTACTGAGCAGGGACTTTCTCCACTCCAGGCAAAGGACGGTAGTCGAGCCTTGCAAATAGCGAAACGGGCTCATCCGGACCTAATTTTACTGGATATTCAAATGCCCGGTATGGATGGATTCGAGACAATCGCCAAACTCCAGGCGGATGAAGATACCAAAGATATTCCAGTCATCTTCATTTCTGCTCTCGGGGACATTGAAGATAAGGTCCGCGGCTTTCAGGCTGGTGCCGTAGACTATGTGTCGAAGCCCTTTCGTCGAGAGGAAGTAATCGCCCGGGTGACTACCCACCTTCGACTTCGCCAAGCTCTTGCCCAGGTAGAATTAGAGCGCAAAAAAGCCCATAATCTGCTTCTTAATGTCATACCGCCTCCGGTCGCAGAAGAACTGAGCAAAAAAGGATTCTTTGCCCCTCAGGCTTACCCCGACGTGTCGGTGTTGTTCAGCGACTTTGTAGAATTTACCCAGTTGTCGTCTACCCTTAGTCCAGGAAAGCTTATTGATGAGCTCAATACTCTTTTTACCGCCTTCGACGAAATAATGGATCGCCACGGATGTGAGAGAATTAAGACCGTAGGAGATGCTTACCTTGCCGTAAGTGGTATGCATGATTCGCAAGTTGATCATCCGCAGCGAATTACCCGTGCAGCCTTGGAAATGAGAGATTTTGTTGCTGGTTTTAGTGGTACCTCCGAGACTCCTTGGAAAATTCGAATAGGAGTTCATACCGGCGAGTTAATAGGTGGAATAGTTGGGGTCAAGAAATACTTATTCGATATATTTGGAGACACCGTGAACATAGCCAGTCGTATGGAGACCCTGAGTGAACCAATGCAAGTCACAGTATCTGATGTTCATGCCGAACGAATACAAGGAACTTTCGACCTTGAGGTACGCTCCCCTCTTCCGGTCAAAGGAAAGGGGACTATGGGTAGTGCCCTTGTCCGAGGGCTAAAGGACCAAGGAACGTAGACATCAAAAGAGAAACTACGTACTATACTTGACATGAAAACACTAACCCAAGTTGTAATTCTCGGTGCCAGTGGAGATCTTACGGCTCGAAAACTTATACCCGCCCTTTATGCAAGTTTTAAGGAGGATTGGTTTACAGAACCAATTCAGATTGTGGGTGTCGCAAGACGGGACTGGACAGATCAAGACTTTGCCGACCATATAAGTCAATTTCAAAGGCTCGAATCCGATGAAGAGAAAGAATCGTGGAAACGATTTCTTGGTTGGATAAAGTACAGTAAGCTTCACCTCGATAAGCCCGAGGAGTACAAAGCCCTTTCCGATAATCTTCAAGGTCTGGCGGGGGAACAAGAGTCGGTCAGTCGGGTATTTTATCTGGCAATAAAACCCGAGCTGTTCTATTCCACCGTATCCGGTCTGGATGGTGCCGGGCTACTGGATCAGTGTCAGGGATCATATTCCCGGGTGGTTGTAGAAAAGCCCTTCGGACATAATCAAGAGAGTGCGGCAACCTTAAATCGACAGCTTTTGTCCCTCGTAGAAGAAGAACAACTTTATCGGATCGACCATTACCTTGGAAAAGAAACGGTCCAGAATATTTTGGCTTTTCGGTTCCGAAATGCCATGTTCGAACCCCTGTGGAATCAAAAATATGTCGAATTAGTACAAATTACCGTTGCCGAGGAAGTAGTCGTCGGGAGTCGGGGAGGCTACTACGACAGTTCGGGGGCAATTAACGACATTATGCAAAATCACCTGCTTCAACTTGTGGCCTTGGTGGCCATGGAGCCCCCGGCTACCCTGGACGGCGATGCTATTCGAAACGAAAAGGTAAAGGTCCTAGGTAGCCTGCGGCTTCCCGAGACTACTCGCGACCTGGAATCTCATCTTGTTCGGGGCCAGTACGAGGGCTACCTCCAAGAGCTCGGAGTGCATCCCGAGTCCCAGACCGAGACCTTTGCGGCGGTTCGAACCTATATCGATAACTGGCGTTGGGGGGGAGTGCCCTTTCTCCTACGCACCGGTAAGGCTCTGAAAGACCGATTTACCTCTATAACCTTGCAGTTCCGAATGCCCCCCCATAACCTCTTTGGTGGATACGACGGTGACTTTTGCCACTTTCGCCCCAATAGTCTTCGAATTCGTATTCAGCCCAACGAGGGTATCGACCTCTATTTCGACGTCAAAAAGCCCGGGTCCGGCACCGACATGCAGCCGGCGAAACTCACCTTTGATTACGAGGAATTTTTTGGTGTTCCGTCTCCCGAAGCCTACCAGCGTCTACTCCAGGACGTAATTTTGGGGGACCAGAGTTTGTTCATCCGGTCCGACGAGGTTGAACAAAGCTGGCGTTGGACTGACAGTCTAAGGGATACCATAACGAAGGTGCCGATGCAGACCTACCCGGTAGGTTCCTGGGGCCCCGATAGCTCGGGCGAATTGTTTCAACACTGCGAAGGCCGATGGATGCACCACTAATGGTTCCAGAAATCCTCGCCTACGAGCCCGAGAAGCTCGCCGAGAACATTGCCCGTTCCTTGGACTACTGGGTCCGAGAGCAGGGCAGGTTCAGCCTGGGGCTTCCGGGAGGACGTAGCCCGGGAGAACTCCTGGGACTCATTGGGAGAAAACTTCACCCCGAAACCCGGGAGGACCTCGGACTCTTTTGGGTGGACGAGCGGTGGGTTCCAAAGGGACATACAGACCGAAACGATGGGCAAATAATCGAAGCCTGGAGGGCAGGGGGGCAATTGCCCAGTAATGTGTTCCCGATGCCCGGTTCCGATGAATATGTTAATCCCGAGGACGGAGCCCATGAATACACAAAAGCCTTAGAGAAATGGAAGCCCGGTCCCCTTGACCTGGCAATTCTTGGACTAGGCGAGGATGGTCACGTCGCGAGTCTTTTTCCTCATCACCCGGGATTAATGGAAACTGCCCCGGTTTTTGTATGTAATAATTCGCCCAAGTCGCCCGAAACCCGGCTTAGTTTGAGTCTACCCTATCTAAGGCAGTCCCGGGCCATTGTAGTACTGGTACTTGGAGCGCAGAAAGGTCGGGCCCTGGCTGAGGCTCTCGAGTTTCCCGGAGCCCAGAGGCCCGTGAGTCTGTTGTTTACTCTGCCTTCACCGTCCGTTAAATGCTATCTTGATTCTGCAGCTCTCGAGCAGTTACCCGGAGATTTTAGACCGAAATCCTAAATCGGGAGGTTTGTTCGTCGACCTTCTGAATTCCTTCGGCATTCTTTTGGGTATTTTCTTTCATTTCTGTTATTGCAGTGGAAATGGTCTCTGCACTCCTATCGAGGGAACCAAGGGCGATCGACATTTGTTGGGAACTTCCTACCAGTTGGTGAACTTCCCGCAATATATCTTCACTACCGGTACTCATTTCCTTTGAGCCCAAAGTAACCTCTTGGGTAATTCGATGAAGTTCTTCTATCGAGTTCAGGACCATCTCGCTCCCGGTTTGTTGTTCCTTCATAGCCGTTCGCATTTCATTTTGGAGTGCGAGAACCTGTCTCACCGAAGAGCGTACTTCTTCGAACGAGTGACTGGAATCTCCGGCATCTTTTACGACCGATCCGATTGCATCCTGGAGAGCCTTCAGGGTAGCTCCGATCGTCAGGGATTGTTCAGCGGAATTCTCGGCTAACTTTCGAATCTCATCGGCTACAACCGCGAAGCCCTTACCAGCCTCACCGGCGTGAGCGGCTTCTATTGCAGCATTCATTGCCAATAAGTTCGTTTGAGAAGCTATACTGGTAATAATACTATTCGCCTCTTCGAGGCCGTCGGATTGCTCGGCGATCGAACTGATTGTTGAGGTGACTGATGAGAGTTGGTCAAAGCCCCGCTCAGAAACCTGGTCGAGTTTTTCGAAGCTCTTTCTGTTGGTTTCAAGGTTATTCGTAACGGACTGAATATTCGCTACCATTTCTTCGATTGCCGACGAGCTTTCGCTAAGGCTACCCGCTTGCCGCTGGATGAGGCTATTGAGGCTTTCAATATTCCCGGAAATTTGTTCTACAGTTGAACTCATGGTCTGAATGCTGAGGTCTTGGTTACCCATGGTTTTTTTTACCCCATCCAAGGCCGATTCGATCTCCGAGTGTCCTCGTACTGTCCGGCTCATATTCGTATCGACCCCTTCGCCCGCTTCTTTCAGCGATTCTAAAGCGATTCGAATGTCGCGGATAATGTGATTGAGGTTGCCGACAAAGGAATTGAAGTCCTGAGATAAGGCTCCAAGCTCATCTCGAGTGGTGACCTGAAGTGTACGGGTAAGGTCGCCCTCGCCCTGGGCAATGTTCGAAAGCCCTTCCTGGACATTTTTTAGAGGACGTAGAATCTTCCCCGATACCGTCATTATAGCTGTCACAATGAGAAGAAATCCAAAAAGCAGAATGAATGATAGTTGGGTTCCTAGGATTCGAGTACTAGCGTAGACCTCGGAAGGTAAGACAACAGTACCAAAGTACCAGGGCCGCGGAGTGTTTCCAACTTGGATTGGAACAAAAGCCTTGAAGGTTTCTTCACCCGTAGCAACCGATATATAGAGGTCGGTAAAAATGTTTCCCTGTTCGAGGGTGTTGAGCAGTTCTGAAGCTTGGCTATCGGACCATTCTGGGGCTGGTTTATTAATTCGGCTGGCTGAAGGGTGAACTACTACCGTTCCAAGAGCACTCATAAGCCTTCCAAAACCCGTGTCAAAGAGTTTTACTCGGGACAATTGTCGGGCAAGATGATCGGTTGTAATATCTATACCAACGGCGCCAATTACTCGGCCATTTTCGGTAATTGGTCCTATTAGGGAAATCAGGTACAGTTCGACGCCCCCGACGGTCTCGTAGAAGGGCTCGCTTATTTGCTCGATATTGGACGAGATAGCCCCGTCGAGGGCCTGGGCTTGCAACGAATTCGACGGAACCCAGTTCGTAGGACGTCCATTCCCAACATTTTTGGTTACTGCCACCCCCTCTTGAGTCCCCCCATTCAGGTAGAACCATACCCTTAAGAAATCGGAGTTTTTCTGTAGTAAGACTTGAGCTTGCTGCCCGGAAAGTTTTAAGGCATCGTTGGGTAGCGATTGGGAAAGTGCTTCGTAACCTTGGGCGAGAGTCCGGGCAGAATCTAGCGGAACTTCAAGAATAGCGTCGGCCTCATTCGCAAAGGCCAGAGACAAAGCTTCCATATAAATGATTGAACTTTGGGTCTTTTCATTGGTTACTTGATGTATGACAAACCAACTGATGCCAATAAAGATAAGGGCCAAAAAAATGCTCGATATTCCGGCAATTTTTCTACGGACAGTGGTGATTCGGGTAGCTTTCATTAGTAATCCAACTTTCTTCAATGGATAAATAAGCATAGTCCAGGAGAGGTGAGTAATTCAAGAAGCTTTCTAGGATTTAGACCTTGAAACGTCCAGTCTGTTCTTTAACTTGAAGAATTCCTTCTTCGTTTTGTTTGGTCAGTCGCTGGGCCCCGGACATCGTATCATTAATTCTGCGGGACTCTTCGGTCATTTCTCCTACCCCTTGGCTCAGATTCTGTGACATTTCGACCAGTTGTTGAATTTCTTCCAAAATACTTCGACTACCCTCACTCATCTCCCGGGAACCGTCCGAAACTTCCCGGGTAATTCTGTTCAGTTCTTCGATGGCAGCGAGGACCATGACACTACCGGTTTTTTGCTCCTCCATAGCAGTACGTATTGCATGCTGTAGCTGAAGAACTTGTTGGACCGATTTACGAATTGCCTCAAAGGAACTACTCGATTCTCGGGAATCTCGGACCACCGAGTCAATCGATTCCTTGAGGCTGTTCAGGGTAGTTCCTATGGTCTGACTTTGTTCGGCTGCGTTCTCGGCTAACTTGCGGATCTCGTCGGCGACGACCGCAAAGCCTTTCCCCGCATCACCAGCGTGGGCCGCTTCAATTGCTGCGTTCATCGCCAGAAGGTTTGTTTGGGAGGCAATTGCGTTAATTATGGTATTTGCTTCCTCAAGCCCCTCGGACTGTCGGGCTATTGAACCGATGGTAGTTGTTACACCAAGAAGCTGGGTGTAGCCTTTTTCCGATACAGAATTAAGCTCTAGAAAACTGGTTCGGTTGCTCTCGAGATTTTTTGTGACCGACTGGATATTGGCTACCATTTCTTCAATCGCCGAAGAACTCTCGGCCAAGCTCGATCCTTGGCGCTGTATGAGGGTATCGAGGCTGCCGATATTTCCCGTAATCTGTTCGACCGTCGAACTTACGGAGTTCACGCTCATATTTTGGCCCTCGGCGACTTTTTGGACCTTGGTCAACGATCGTTGAATTTGGGTAAGAGACGAACCCGTAGTCTCCATACTGGAGGCAAGACCAACTCCTGCCTCGTCGAGAATTAGAATCGCTTCCCGGGTACTTCGGATAATTGTGTTTAAATTTGCCACAAAGGAATTAAAGTGGGTTGCTAGTTCGCCAACCTCATCTCGGGAAGAAATTTCCAGGGCCTGGGTCAGGTCACCCTCGCCTTTCGCAATATTTTCTAATCCCCGGCGAACATTATCTAGGGGTCTTAAGAGCAAGGTTGTAAGCCAGTAGATCGACAGGATAATGGCAATTAATGACCCTAGCATAAATCCAACCATTAGGGTTATTACCTGGTAAGTAGACCGATAGACCTCGGCAGGGTCAACCACGGTGCTGAAGAACCAGTAGTCTGGGGAGTTTCCAACCCGAAGGGGAACAAAGGATTTTAGGGTAATTTGGTTGTTCACCAAGGATATGTATTCGTCGGTAAAAATATCGCCCTGGAGTATTACCGCCCTTAGGTTTTCGGCCCGGTCGTCATTCCATTCTGGGGCAGTTTGGTTAATTCGCGCCGGGGAAGCGTGGACTACAACGGTCCCTTCGCTACTCAAGAGTCTGCCAAAACCCGTATCGAAGAGCTTGGCCTTGCTTAGCTCGGTTTGAATTTCTTCGGTCGCAATATCAATGCCTACCACACCGATTGGGCGGCCCTGGATTAAAATGGGGGCAGCCATCGAAAGGGAAAAGAGTTCGTCGGCGTTTACAATAGCATAGAAGGGCTCACTCAAGGCTTCTTTGCCGGTTCGGAGAACTTCGTCGACAATGATCTGCTGATTTTCCGGTAGCCTCGACAACCGGTCTTCGTACGCTCTACCGCTGGCCCGCAAGTAAACCTGAATGAAGGGATCTGATTTATCACCCAAGATTGAATTAGGGGTCCAATAGACCCAAACTCGGGTAAATCGAGGGTTCTGTCCCAAAAAACTTCCAAGTTGGGCACCATAAGTGTCGATCCGCTGGAGCTCGGCCAACTGTCGATACCCAGAAAAGGTTTGGGCTAGGGTACGAGCAGAATCCATTGGCACTTCGAGCAGGGCATCGGCCTCATTTGCATAGGCAAGAGTTAAAGCTTCCATGTATGAGACTGCGCTTTCGGTTTTTTCGTTCAGGACATCTCGGGTAATAAAAAATCCCGCGAGGGCAAAGATTACAACAATCACGAGACTGGTAAATATAACCAATTTTTTTCGAATACTCATGGAGGTAATCCTTGTATTTTTTTGATGGGTAGGAGACCCTCGATCTTCGATTTTCCTGACCGACAGGTCCCGCCTATTGTACTGGTTTTTTTTAAGAAACATAGCTATTTTTACCCTATGAAATCAAAATCTACAGGATTTTTACTCCTTTTCGTTTTGCTGTCTACATCGTTTCTTTCGGCCCAAGACCAATTACCACCGGTTGTTGAACAGACTCTCAAAGATTTAGGAATGATACCCTTTAACGACCTGGTTATAAGTGTGGATTTTTCGCTTCCTGGTCTCGATGGGCAAGAGTTCGGTCTGGCGAGCTACCCCGATTCCCTCCTAATGCTCAACTTTTGGGCGACCTGGTGTGGCCCTTGCCGAACCGAGATGCCTTCGATGCAGGCTCTCTACGACGACTACGGTTCAAGAGGTTTGGAACTCATCGCTATAAATCAGCGAGAACCCTTATCGATGGTGCAGGATTTTGTGGACGAATTTGGGTACACCTTTCCGGTTCTTCTCGACGGGCCCGGGGTCATTGGTTTTCAGTACGGGGTTAGGTCTATACCCTTAACCTACCTCATAACCCCCGACGGCAGAATTATCGCTGGAAAGCCCGGGGCCCAAGACTGGAACACCCCGAAAGTTCGCGAGGCTCTCGAAGTGTTGTTGGACTATTACCTGTAATATTTCAGGATCCCCAGGGGAGAAATTTCTTGAAGAAGCTTTCTTCCTTCTCTTCGGGGTCGTAGAACTCTCCAAAGGACAGCCAACGTCGGGAACGTTCTTTGAGTACGGTCTCGAGCTTCTTAGAACTAAGAGCCTTGTAATGGGTCAAGATGTTCTCTTTGAGACGGGCGGCGACAAATGAAAGGTCCGTATGAGCACCGGCTGGGGGCTCGGCAACAATACCATCGATGATTCCAAAAGACAGAAGGTCCCGGGCGGTCATCTTCATGAGCCCTGCGGCTAGTTGGGCCTTCTTTGCGTCTCGAAGTAGGATAGATGCACAGCCCTCGGGGGATATAACCGAATACACTGCGTTCTCCAGCATAAATACCCGGTCTGCCACGGCAATGCCGATGGCTCCTCCCGAACCACCTTCACCAATAACAGTTGTAATTATAGGGGTCTTGAGAACCGAAAATTCTTTGAGATTTCGGGCGATAGCCTCGCTTATACCCCGCTCTTCGCTGGATATGCCCGGAAAAGCTCCCATAGTATCGACAAAGGTAATTATAGGACGGCCAAATTTTTCCGCCTGGTAGGCCAAGCGGAGAGCTTTGCGGTATCCCTCAGGTTGGGCCATTCCGTAGTTCCGGCGGAGGTTTTCCTTCATGTTCTTGCCTTTTTGGTGGCCGATGAAGGTGAAGGCTACGCCGCCTATTCGGGCTATACCCCCAACCATAGCTGGGTCGTCGCCAAAGACTCTATCACCAAATAACTCCAGGTACTCGTCGCTTATTTTTTCGATGTATTCCAAGGTTGTAGGGCGGTTTGGATGCCGAGCCAACTCCACCCGTTGCCAAGGGGTAACGTCGATAGATTCGCTTCCTTCAATTTTGCTGGCTATGCGGCTTAGGTCTTCGTGAATATCGAGCTTGTGATGGGCCGCAAGATTTTTCAGCTCGCGGATCTTCTTTTGCAGTTCTCGTTGGGTCATTTCTTCCCTCCTCGGATTGCTATATGAGCGTCGATAAGGAAGGTGAGGGTTTTCTTTAAGTCTTTTCGAGGTACTACCCGGTCGACAAATCCTTTTTCTTGAAGGAACTCGGACTTTTGGAAACCCTCGGGAAGTTTTTGTTTAATAGTCCCCTCAATTACCCGGGGTCCGGCAAAACCTATGAGAGCTTCGGGTTCGGCCAAGGTAATATCTCCTAACATAGCAAAAGATGCGGTTACCCCACCGGTAGTCGGGTCGGTTAGGACGACGATGAGGGGCATCCTCGTTCGTTCGAGCAGTGCTATTGCGTGACTGGTTTTTGCCATTTGCATGAGGGAGTAGATGCCTTCCTGCATTCGAGCTCCCCCGGAAGCGGTAAAAAGCACACAGGGTAGGCCCCGTTGAGCCGCTAAAAGTACCGCCCGGGTAATCTTCTCACCCACTACCGAGCCCATCGAACCACCCATAAACTGAAAGCTCATGACGATGACAACCGTTTCCCGACCACCGATCTTGCAGACTACGGTTTTTACTGCCTCATCGAGGCCACTTTTTTCTTTAGCTGCGGAAAATCGTTCTTCGTAATCGGGAAAGTCCAAGGGATTTAGAGAGCTTAATCCCCCTGAAAATTCTTGATATTCCCCATTATCCGCCAATAGCCTGAGGCGCTCAGGGGCACTTATGCGAAAGTGGTGGTTACAGTGGTAACAAACAAAGGCATTTTCTTTGAGCTGATCGGTTTCCACGGGATTACTACAGGTTGGGCACTTATGCTCCTTCTGCACGAATACCCGATCGTCGACCATGCCGTATTGAAGATTCCGTTTTGTTCGGGGAAGGAGTTTTTGAAAGAAGGTTTCTACGTTAATTCTTGCCATTGCCTAGACCCCCTCGGCCAGGATGTGCTTGAGGACATCGGTGCCATATTCTCCTGATCGAAAGATCTTGGAATTAATAATCTTTTTCTGGAGTTCGATATTCGTTGGAATTCCATGGAGTACCAACTCGTCCAGCACTCGGTTCATTCGATCCAGCCCCTCGTCACGGGTTTTTCCGGTGACAATTACCTTTGCGACCATAGAGTCGTAAAAAGGACTCACCTGATACCCGGTATAGAGAAAGCTATCGATTCGTACTCCGTATCCACCGGGCGGTAGATAGTCGGTTACTTTCCCGGGCGCTTTAGCGTTCACCCGGCACTCGACCGCGTAGCCGGCCAGGTCGATATCTGCCTGGGTAAATTTGAGGGCCTCACCGGAAGCTACCCGAATTTGTTCGGCAATAATATCTACCCCGGTCACCATCTCGGTTACTGGGTGTTCTACCTGGACTCGAGCGTTTACTTCCATGAAGTAGTAATTATTCTCGTAGACCAGGAACTCGATGGTGCC
>JAACWS010000074.1 GCA_009991955.1 Spirochaetales bacterium | reverse complement strand
TATTGATCCTCTTTAACAATGGATTTTGGTTTCTTGTTGGTACAAGTCGTGTCTCTTCACTATATACTGCTGCCGATTGTTTCGCAAGGTTTTTGAGACACTCAGGTGAGTTATTGTTATTTATGAGTAAAATAATATGAAATAAATCACAATAAATCTCCCAAATCCATGAGGAAGACGGGAGCAAGTTCTGGGGTTTCTACGGAACTTAAAGGGATCTTAATGTCCACTCCAGCCTGGAGGAGAGGGCGCTCACCGGCCCAAGCACCGACTCCCAGGTCTATTGTTAGGGCGAGGGAGAAGAACGAATCGGCATAAAATCCCTCGGCTCGGGTCCACGACGGTAGATTTTGAGCTGTCGAAAGAGTAGCAGGGGCGCCGAAGGCTGAACCAGTATCTTGGGCCCAGAGGTACCGGGCCACGACTTGGGTTTCGTGGGCAGCACTCCGAATTCCCCGAGCCAAAAGAGTTGCTCCCCATTCGAGTCTCATGCTTAGGCCAACCTTATCGACCACAAGGCTACCCAGGGAGAATTCTGGAAAGAACAAAGGTCTAGAAATTCCCGCTCCAAGCAGCAACCTTCCATCACCCAGGCCCAATGAGGGAGAAAAACTCCCCGAAGGGCCTCCAAAAGAAGGGGCCTCGAGGTTGTTCGCCAGGGTTATGCCCAGCTCGATCGTGCCCAGGATACGAAAAGGTCCAGGGACTGCAGTTTTTATCCGGGATTGGGCAATCAAGGAAGGCACCCCGTCGGTCAAGCCCTCCAGATCGGGCTCTACCCTGCCCACGAGTGAGGCTGAAACTCCCGGGCCCCCATAAAAGTGCCGCAATCCCCGAGGTGCCCATCCTTGAACCGAAACCCCGGTCGAAAGACCCAGGATAGATCGGCCAATAAGTACCTCGGGATCGGAAGTACCAGGAAACGAGGTAGTCATGGACCGGGTACTCGAAAGCGAATCGGCCAAGCTAAATTCCCGACGACCTTCGATGAGATACCGACCCGAAAGTTCCAAATTGCTGCGAAATTCGGTCGTCCAGCCCGGTCGGGAATGGCGACCCAGTACCTGAGCCCACTGGATGCTTGCCGCAGAAGTTTGGCGAGCTTCGGCGAGAGGCTCAAACCCCGGATACTGAACCCAACGACTTTCGTAGTTCTGTCCTAGACGAAGACCTAATTCTGTTCTTGGCCCAAAGGTATGGGAATAGGTGAGGTCAATAACGGGCTGTGCCGATCGGCTATACCATTCGGTCTGGATAATTGAGTTCTGATTCTCCGCCAAGTTCCCGAAGAATAAAACCGCCCCTAAAGCAAGGTCCCAGTCGAGGAAAAAGTCCCGGGTACCAAAGGCACTGGACCGAAGGTTAAGGGTAGGAGTCCAGGAATGGAGGACGAGACCCGAACGAAAGGTGGCGACAGAATGCAACGGGGCCGACTGGAGAGTTGTGGAGGGGTGAGCAGAATCGGGAGTAAACGCTGGAAGAGCAAGGATGAGAGTGTCATCCTTTCCAAGGGGCCCGGCAATCAAGAGTTGAATAGACTTACTCCTGGGTGCCCTGTAGAGAACCCTGCCATCCTTCAGAATCATGACGCCCATAACACCTACTGGGTCTCGGGCAATTACCCGGTACTGGCCAAAAGGGTGACCAGAAGGGGAATCGAGCGGAACCCATAGCCCAATTCGAGTACCCTCGTAGTCCAGGACTACCGCCACGCCATCGTTCTCCCGCCACCGGGGGAACTCCCAGGAACCTTGGACCCAAGGGGTTGAAGAGGGCAACAGTCCACCGGTGTGAGGGCTTACAAAAATCAAGCGAGAATATCCATTGTGGTGTTCGGTGAGGGCTACAACCTGTCCATCGGGTGAAATTCGGGCCGAACCCAAACGGGTTTGGGCAAAGTACAGGGTACGGGCATCGGGGGTAAGTTGCACCAGGGCGTGGGTGGAGCCCCGGCGCTCGAGAGCATACACCCAGGGCTGCAGAGAAGAATCGAGGGCAACCGAGGGGCTTTTGAAGTCAGGACCGTCTTTGGGGGTCAGGGGAACTGGCTGTTTAGGACCTGCAATATCCTGCAGGTACACCCGGGTAGTGGAGTGAGAAGGTTCCTGGCCGTAAATTGGATATTCTCGGTGGGTGAATACGAGGGTTGAAGCCGAGAGCGCGAAGTCTTGAATGCCGATAATTCCCAAATCCTTAGAATCCCCAACGAGCCGGGGAGGATTCCAGGCGTCGCGGTAGTTCAGGATGTACTTCGAACCCGCAGGAAGGACAAGAGTCTCGGGGAGCGAGGGGCGAGGAAAGACCGAATCTTCTGGGTTCCACCCCTCCCAAGGTACCCCTGGGATAACACCGATCTGAGACCAGTAGGGGACCATAGTTGCCCGCCTGGCTCGAGACCAAAGCTCGTCGTTAGAAAGGCCGGTGAGCCGGGCCAGGTGCTCATCAAATCCCCTTGCCCCACCTTCCGATGAGCGGGTCCAGACAGCTTCCTGAAGTTCGTTAACCAGGGAAAACCCGTAGTTCTCCACCAAATAGTCGATAAGAATATACCCGCTGCGGTAGATGCGGCTGTCGAACTCGTCTAGGGAATCGTAAGCGGCTTGGTCGTAGGTCCAGGAGTCCAGGTCGTAGAGGCTGGCAAGGATTTCGGCGAGAAAGGCCCCCGACCTGCCCCGGCCCCCCTGGGTAAGGAAGGTCTCCAGGTACACCGCAGTGCCCTCCACGAACCAGCCTGGAAAGGCCCCGGCCCCAAAGGCCCCGTGAAAGGCCTCGCCAAAGATGGTTTGGGCCAGGCCCGGGAGCCCCAGGGGTTTACTCAGCTGGATGTAGTGCACCAACTCGTGGGTAAACACCAGGCGTAACCAGCTTTGGGAGGGGCCGAAGTATCCGGGGTAGGTGGTGTCGGGGCTTACAAAGAGGACAACTCGGCGGGGCCCTATGGTGTAGTAACCGTTGGCTTGGTCTCGCTCGCCCCGAAGAAGTACGGGAATGAGTTCAGTTGGGGTGTAATCCAAAATTTCGGTAAGCTGGGAGGTGACCTCGTCGGCAAAGGTAGCAATTTCTTGGGCAACAGCTTCGTCCCCGGGAGAAAATACGATGAGTACCTTTTCGGTTCGAATTTCGTGTAGGGACTGGGAAAAAGTGGGTACACCCAGGGCGAGAAAAATCAGGAAACCCAGAAAGACCGAAAGGAGTTTCATTCGGTGGCCAAGTCCTCATAGCCAGGAATAGTCCGGGGTAGTTGCAGTAGGTCTCGCAGGGCTAAGCAGGCGCTTTCGGCTCCCATTGGAATATAGAGGTCGGTAACCCCCGCAGAAAAGGCCGAAGTTTCGGGGTTGATTTCGATAATTCGGGCGCCACTTTGTTTTGCCAGGCCCGGTAGGGCTGCTGCGGGATACACCTCGCCGGTAGATCCTATAATAATGAGAGTATCTGCCTGCTCGCAGGCCTTTTGGCTCTTAAGGGCAGCTTCCGCAGGAATAGGTTCCCCAAAAAACACAAAATCCGGCTTGTACAGACCCCCGTCGGGGCTTATGGGGGGCAAATCGGTCATGTCGACCGCCGGGGCGGGCACCTTTTTGCCGGTCTTCTGGCACACCAATTGGCGGGAGTTACCGTGAAACTCCGCCAGGGCACGACTTCCAGCCCGATAGTGGAGGTCGTCGATGTTCTGGGTAATAGTAAACTTGAGAATGCCGGCCCGTTCCAAATCGCTCAAGAAAAAATGAGCCTCATTGGGATGGGCGTGGGAAAAATGGGTATAGAAGATGTCCCGTATTGCTTCCCAGGATTCCAGGGGATGGGACCGAAAATAGGAAATTTCCAGAACCTCGGGGTCGTAGGAGTTCCAAATTCCGTCCCGCCCTCGGAAGGATGGAATTCCCGATTCTACCGAAATACCAGCCCCCGTAAAGGCTACCAAAGTTCTGCTGGTCTTTATCCACTTTGCCGCGGTTTCAATGAGTTGGTCCTCGGTCATGCCTTGCTCCCTGACCGTGGAGTATAGCGATTCGGGCGAAAAGTGTGTATGCTCCTGGAGTGGAGGATTCGATGGAGTACCCAGAAAAGGACTTGTTTTTTTCACACTTAGCCCATCGGGCAGAGTCGATAAACTCACTGTTGTGTGTGGGGTTGGATCCCCGGGTTACTCTCGGTCCCGAAGGGGAAATGAGTGAAGCAGTTCAGCAAATTGTCGAGTTCAATCGGCGAATAATCGATGCCACAGCGAAGTATACCCTCACCTATAAGCCGAACATAGCCTTCTACGAGGCCTACGGTGTTCCTGGCCTCGAAGCTCTCGAAATTACCCTGGGACTCATTCCCAACGAGATACCTGTCATTCTGGACGCCAAACGGGGCGATATTGGGGCTACCGCCGAGGCCTACGCCCGGGGAGCTTTTGAAGCTCTGGGGGCAGATGCAATTACCCTGAGCCCATACATGGGACGAGATTCGATAGAACCCTTCCTCGCTTACCAAGACAAGGGGGTTTTTATCTTGTGCCGAACCTCCAACCCCGGAAACAGGGATTTTCAGGACCTGGGAGAGGCAGATACTCCTCTCTACCTTCAAGTAGCCGACAAGGCCCTGGCCTGGGACTCCCAACGAATAGGATTAGTTGTAGGGGCAAACGAGTTAGTAGCGATGGCCGAAATTCGAGCTCGGCACCCCCGGGCCTGGTTTTTAGCTCCGGGCATAGGCACCCAGGGAGGAGATTTGGAATCTGCGGTTCGAACGGGCATGGATTCCCAGGGACTGGGAATCTTACCAATGGTCGCCCGGGGCATAGCCCAGGCGGAAAATCCCCAAAAAGCCGCCGAAAAATACACCCAGGCCCTCAATAAGGCCCGTCAAAAAGGAGTCTACCGGGGAGTTGATCCAATAACTCGCAGAAAAACCGAAGTTCTCGAGGGGCTCTTGGAAGCCCAGTGTTTTAAGACCGGGGAATTCACCCTAAAAAGTGGAGACAAAAGCCCATTCTATATCGACCTTCGGCTCATAATGTCCTACCCAACTCTTCTTCGGTTGGTAGCCAAAGCTTACGCCGATTTGCTTAAAAGGCCCGGATTGGCCGATTTTACCTTTGACCGTATCGCTGGGATACCCGCCGCCGGACTACCTCTGGCAGCAGCGGTATCCTTGGAGACCGGAATTCCGATGATCTTCCCTCGCACATCGGTGAAAGACCACGGTACCAAGAAAACAATCGAGGGGCTGTACAAGCCTGGCGAGCGCGTGCTTCTCCTCGATGACCTCATTACTACCGGGACCTCAAAAATTGAGGCCCTGAAGATTTTACGAGACCAAGGGCTGGTCGTCGAACATCTGGTCGTTCTTCTCGAACGGGGCGTCCAGGGCCGCAGAGATATGGAGGGCGCGGGTGTACATCTGGAAGCGGTTGCACCGGTTCAGGATTTCTTTCCTCTCCTAGAGTCTCGCGGAACTATCCACGCCGAAACCCGGGCCGAACTGGAATCCTTTGCTCGTCGTTAGGACCTTGGGTTAGGGGACCTCGATAAACCCCTATTCTTAATGGGCTCAGGCTCTTAAGTCATTGCGGAGCATTGACCAACCTGGCCAGAAAACCAGATTGTAGAGGTTCCCGATTAATACGAAAAGGAAACATCGTTTATGGAGTTTTTGTCTACTGAAATAATCTTGGGAACCTACCATCTTCCCTTCACCTACCTCGATTTTGGCCTTCGGTTTCTGTTGCCAGTCCTTGGAATTTGGATTGCTGGTATAGTCCTAAGTAAACTTGGGCGTTCGACCATTGCCCGGATGAAGGTCGAAGACGAAACCAAAACAAAGTTGCAAAGAGGCTATCGAATCGTTGTGCGGCTCCTTTTGCTTTTTGGGTTTATCCTCGTTCTTCTCATGTTCCTCGGGGCGGCGGTAGTAGAAATTGGTAGTTACTTTTTTACGGTTCTCAATACACCTTTTCTTAGTGCGGGCGATTTACGAATATCCATAGTTACCCTCATTGCTATTATTCCTATGGTCTATCTGGCCAATGGATTTGGAAATTGGACCCGAAAGGTCTTGGACAAAAACGTTTTTGATCGAATGGGGGTAGATCCTAAGGCTCGATTCTCGATTGGGAATCTTGCTCGTTATGCGGCGATGACGGTGTTCTTTCTCATAGGCCTATCGATTGTTGGAATATCCTTCTCCAGCCTTACTGCCCTCTTTGCGGTCTTTGGGGTTGGTATCGGATTTGGTCTCCAGACCATGGTCGCCAATTTTATTGCCGGGCTCATCATCATTATGACCCGACCTATTAAACAAGGGGATTTTATCAAGGCGGTTACCGCCGACGGGGCCTACGAGGGAACGGTTACGGAAATCAAAATGATTTACACGGTTATCAATACCCTTTTAAACGAGACTATCGTTGTTCCAAACTCGGCGATTGTCGATAATTCGGTCCATAACTACAGCTACGACGATCCCTCGGTGGTCTACCCCATACCCATCCAGGTTCACTACGACTCAGACCTCGATCAGGTAAAAAAGGTCCTTCACCATATTGGGGTGTCGTGCCCATTTCAGAAGTCCGAAGTCGACCCTATGGTTCAAGTGTATAGTTTTGATGAGTCAGGAATTACCCTGCGTTTATTGTTGACTCTTTCAAAGGCATCGGACCGGGCAGCCAGCATGAACTACACCAACGAACAGATATGGCGTAGTTTTAAAGCCGAAGGAATCGAGTTTCCCTATCCCCAGATGGATGTCCATCTACGGTAGAAGTGCCCGAAGATTAGCCGATTCGTACATCCTCGCCGGACAGAAGGGTTTTCATTTCTTTGTCCCCTTGTTGGGCCATTATTTTTTCGAGGGTGACACTTTCGAAGTAAGCATTAATTCTTTCGCTGGCTTCTTTCCACACATTGTGGACGAGGCAGCTATCCATTTTTGTACAAGGAATTTCATCGTCGGTACAGGACGTACAGGGAGTTAGGTCAAGTCCTTCGTCTACGGCCTCGAAGATTGCTCGGACCGAAACTTCGCTGGGGGGTTTCGAAAGGATAAATCCGCCTCCCGGGCCCCGAACCGAACTTATTATTTCGGCTTTTTTTAGTCGAAAGAAGATTTGCTCTAAAAATTCTGGACTAATTTCTTCCTCGGCCGCTATAACCTTGATAGCCTTTGGACTGGTTCCGTCACTTAGAGCTAGGTTCGTAATAGCCCGAAGAGCGTATCTACCTTTGGTTGTAACTCGCATATTTTCGGTTCCCTTTTATATGATTCTTTTTGTAATGTATCTGGTAGAATGTAAACTTGCAACTGCATACCAAACAACTGATGGGGAGATACCAGAATGACTTCGAACGCCCAAACGCCCGAAGAGTACATCGAAGCTTTACCCGAGGACCGTCGAACTATTATCCGAGAGCTTCATTCCCGGATTTTGGCAGAACTGCCCGAGGGTTTCGAGGCCAGGATGAACTACGGAATGGTAGGGTATGTGGTGCCCCATGCATTGTATCCCCCGGGGTATCACTGCGATCCAAAACTGCCCCTGCCCTTTATGAACCTGGCCAGTCAAAAGAACTACGTTTCCTTGTACCACATGGGTCTCTACGCCGACCAACACCTCATGGATTGGTTTGTCAGGGAATATGAGAAACTCCATCTCGGCAAACTTGATGCAGGAAAGAGCTGTATTCGCTTTAAGAAGGTAGAAAAAATACCCCTCGACCTCATCGCCGAACTTGCCGGAAAGGTAACCGTTCAGAAATGGATCGAGGTGTACGAAAGGAATGTGCGAGCCTAGCTATTTACTCGCTCGACATACTCTCCAGTTTCAGTATTCACCATAATCTTCTCCCCTTCTTTGATAAAGATAGGGCAGCGCACCTGAAGCCCGGTTTCGGTGGTAACCATCTTTGTGGCTCCGGTAACCGTATCGCCCTTAATAGCCTCGGGGGCCTCGGTGACGATAAATACCATTTTCATAGGGAGAATAAGGTCGATCGCCTCGGACTCCCAATAGACGATTTTGTAGCTGTCTCCTTCTTTGAGGTAGGAGATCTTCTCGTTGAAGTACTCGGCACTAATTTCGAACTGGTCGTAGGTAGAATTGTCCATGAAATGCAAGTGTTCACCGTCGGCGTACATATACTGGGCATTTTTGTCGTAAACATCGGCTTCTTCAACGTTGTCGTTAGACTTTATCGTTTCTTTCAGCACCGATCCGTCTTTGAGGTTCTTGAGTTTGCAACGAGAAAACGCGGCCCCTTTTCCAGGGTTTACGAATTCTCTTTCTACTACTAAGTAGGGATTTCCTTTCATAATGAGGCACATGCCCTTGTTAATCTGTCCGCCTTTAATCATCCTCTATTCCTTTTACTGTCGAGTTTCTGTTTTGGGTGGCCCATAATACCCGGAATCCCCTAGGGGGTCAATTCGGCCAATAGTTGAGTCCTAGAACCGGACCAGTTGGACTAACTTCTTTTCTGCCTCGCCCTCGATCGAAGCTTCCACTTCCATGTAGGGTTCCAAGCCCGAACCTTTGAGCTTTTCGCGCAGCAGCTCATCGACCTGGAAAATTCCCGCCGAGTTGCTCATGGTAATGGAAATGTGAATTGGTTTATCGGTCCCTGGAAGTATTTCGACCTTATCTACCGCGGCGGCGCTGAGGGAGTGAATGTTTATTTGACCAGCCTCGAAGGGGATTCGGCTACGGCCCTTGGACATGTCCAGGGCGTCGGCAACCCGGACTATTCCCCCTTCCAGGGTCAGTGGTTTTCCTCCCGACCGGTGGGAGATTATTGCATGGAGTATTTCTGAGCGAATAATTGTGGCTTCGCGAATAGGGTAGACCTGGCTCAGCCACTCGGTCAGCTTACCCTGGGACACGAAGAGGCTAAATTGTTCGTGGTCTATACGATGAATCGACATACCTAAATCGTGGGTAAGGGCTGCCAAAACAGTAACAACCTCCGCATCTTCGGGTTCCAATTCATGGTCCCTTACCAGGTTCGGCACTACGCCGGCATTCACGAGTAGGCGGTGAATTCGCAAGGCTATATTTGCCACAATTCGAACGTGGACCGGGCCGTGATCGCTCATTCCCAGCCGATCGACCGCATTCACATTGGCGCATTCCCATAGGGCGTACACTTCGTCGTCGGCGTTAATGAGTTCTACTAATTGGTGGAGTTTTGGGTTGTGACGAGTTGGGAGCCGTAGGGTTACTCGGGTTCCTTTTTCGGGAATTGGCGATGGTTGAAGGGATTCCCCTTCGGGCAGTTCTAATTCTTCTGGTTTCATTTGGCATAAGGATAGCGAATTTGATCCAGGCGGGTATAGCCCCCTGCCGCCATAACCAACCTGTCCACGCCCATTGCCGCCCCGGAACAGGGGGGTAGGGCCCCTGCCACTTTGGGAAACTCAGGGTCGACCTTTACCCGCCGGCCCTGTTGCAGCAAAGCGGCCTGTTCCCCTTCGAGGAAGGATGCTGTCTGCCCGGGATCGGTTTCTTCGGTGTACACATTTGCCAGTTCCAGGGTGCCCAGATACAACTCCCACCGTTGGGCCCAGGGGGTGTCCAGCTTCCGGGCTGCGGTTGTCCGAATTCTCCAAGGAAAATCTATCAGGGCCAGGGGAGAATCGTCGGGAAGTTCCGGCTCGACCCAGGTAAGAAAAAGCCGCTGAAAACAGTCGTCCCAACTTTCATCCGGTCGAACCTCCATGCTTTTTTGGGCCAGGGCCCTTTGGGCCGCAGCCAAGGCTTGGATGTCCCCTTCGGGTGAATCCTCGGGAACCACCAGGGGCAACAGGTCGATTCCCGCCAGGTCTTTGAAGGCCTCTTCCATGGTCATGGTTCGTACCGGTAGATGGAGGCGGTGGGCGGTAGGGGAGTCGGTGCATAGAGGTAGATCTTGGAGCAACTCTCTGGTTAGGTCGAGACTGGCTACATAGTCGGCCCCAAGGGTATAATATTCGAGCATGGTAAATTCCGCCGAATGTCTAGGCGAGGGGGTTTCGCGATTTCGAAAACTGGGACCTAGGGAATAGAGGCTGCCCCATCCGGCCGAGAGCAAATGTTTGAGGTAATATTCGGGGCTGGGCAGAAGATAGAGCTCCTGAGAGTTCGATCCATCGTTCTCATTCTCCAGGGCCGTAGTAAAGAGGGGAATGGTCGATTCGGGAATGACCAACGAGCTGAGGACCGGTACGTCGGCCTCAAGGTAACCCCGGGTTTCAAAAAATGAACGAAGGTACCGAAGAATTTCGGCTCGAAAGGCTGCTGCTTGACGGTGGTACAAGGTTGGTATCTCCTGAAGTAAGTCTATCCCATTCTCAAAGCCAGGGGAATTAGATTACAATCCCGTCTATGGCTGAACATGCAATTGAAACCCCCGAGTCCCCATTCCGCCGAGGCACCAATTCGGTCAAGTGGGACCTTTCGTCGGATCCCGAGAGCCTGCCCCTTTGGGTTGCGGATATGGATTTTGCCTGCCCGCGGGAAATAGTCGACGCAATGAGTAAGAGGTTGGAACATCCAATTTTTGGGTATACCTTCGCTCCCGAGTCCTTTTTTGAGGCCTTCCGAACCTGGGCCCAGGTCTATCAATCGTGGAACTTCCCTCGCGAGCACCAGCTCTACGCCCTGGGAATGATGCCCGCCATTCGAGAGAGTTTATATGCCCTCACATCTCCTGGGGATGGGGTTATCGTGCAGCCCCCGGTGTATAATCCCTTCTACACGGTGGTCGAAAATGCTGGCCGTCGGGTAGTACGAAATCCCCTCCTCCGAGAGGGTAATCGGTATTCCATGAATTTTGCCGAGCTCGAGGAGTTAGTAAGGAATTCTCAGACGACACTGCTTCTTCTTTGTAGTCCCCATAACCCAGTGGGGCGAGTTTGGACCCAAACAGAGCTTCGAAGGGTAGTAGAACTCTGCGACAGGTACGGCGTAAAGGTCTTGGTCGATGAAATCCATGGGGATCTTATTTTGCCCGGGGAGGATTTTTATGCCTTGGGTCGATTGGGGGCCGATAACACCGTTACTATCCAGAGTCCGGGTAAGACCTTCAATATACCAAGTCTCAACACCGCCCAGGTGATTACCCAAAATTCAGAAATACGGTCTCGATTATCCGATTTTTTTGATCGGGCAGGGTTCGAGATTGCCAACTCAATGAGCCTGGTAGCCAGCGAGGCCGGGTACCGGTACGGCCGGCCGTGGTTGGACGGGGTCTTGGCCCAGATTCAAAAAAATACCGAGCTCTTTGATACCCTCATTCGGGGCGCAGGGCTACCGCTCATGCGAATTCCAGCCCAGGGAACCTACCTGGCGTGGGTCCAGGCAAAACCCATGCAAGAATCCCTCAATTTGAGTACCCGAGACCTCCAACGACGAATTCGAAAGGACACGGGAGTCTGGATTAGTCCCGGAAGCCAGTTCGACAAGTCCGAGGGGGAAGGTTTCCTTCGTTTTAACCTCGCAACCTCGGAAGAAAACTTGCGAGAGGCAATAGTCCGAATCCGCCGCTGGTGGGAGGACCACGAGGGATAAGGTTCGTGAGCTTCTCGAAGCCCCTTCACCTTGCCGAAGCCTCGTCCTCGTTCGTAGCTTCCTTTGCCCAACTGCCCGACCGCGATCTTCGTAAGGATGGTATTTGTATCGCCGAGGGTCGCACGGTGGTTGATAGGCTCATCGAAAGTGGGGTCGAAATTTTAGGAATCATTGGCACGCCAGAAAACGCCGACCAGTATGCGACTCAATCCGGTGGTGCCTATCCGGTGTATACCGGTACCCGGCGAGAGATAGGTACTTTGCTGGGCTTCAAATTTCACCGAGGGCTCCTGGCTGCTGCTCGGCGTCCAAAGTTTCCTCTGATCTGTTCGGGACCGGGCTGGGGGCTGGGGCTTACGGCGGTGCAAGAAGAGTCGAACGTCGGTACTCTCATCCGCAGTGCCCGGGCCTTTGGCACCCAGTTTATAGCCCTCGGTCCGCTCAGCGGCGACCCCTTTAGTCGAAAGGCTATTCGTAGTTCGGTCGGACTCGTCTTTGGCGCTCCCCTAGTTCAGTTTGAGTCCGATGAAGAGTTTATTAGGTGGGTAGAAATAGAGAAGCGACTGTTGGTAGCCGCCGATGGTTCAGCCGGAGCCCATGACCTCGAGGATTTTGTGGCGGATCTCGAGCCTGGGGGCAAATTCGCCGGCCGATCGGGGGTTATTGTAGTAGGTCACGAGTTTGGGGGTCACAGCACGATTATCGAAAAAAGGGCAGACCTGCGAATTCGAGTCCCGATGGCTGACGGTATCGATAGCCTCAATGTCGCTGCGGCCGGGGCAATTATTCTTTATACCCTCTCGGTCGTGGATGGAAGAAAGACTGGAAGGGTTTCGCCCTCCTGAATCGACTGAAACAAGGGTACCTGGAAGGCAATTCCCCGTTGGGCAAAGCGCAATTGAATCATTTCTATCACCGAATTTCGGGTATTTACGTAGTCGGCCTTTACAAACCAGACGCCAAAGAGAATCTTCATTCCCTGGGCCCCAATTTCCTGGTAGAGAATGAGTGGTTCAGGTTCGTTGAGGCACAGAACGTTCTCATCGTTAATTTCCCGCAAAATTGTGTTCACTTCGTTGAGGTCCGTCGAGTAGGGCAAGTAAAGGGTAAAGTCCTGTCGACGGATTGGAAACCGAGTAATATTTGTTACCTCGTTATTGAAGATTTTTTCGCTGGGGATTCGGACATATTGGTTGTCAAAAGTTCGAATTTTTACCGACAGTAGGTCGATCGAGTGGACAATTCCAGTTTTACCGCTGGCGGTAACTATGTCGCCGATCGTAAAGGGTTTTTCCGAAATGAGAAAAAGCCCACTAACGATGTTCGACAGACTATTCTGACTGGCAATACTAACGGCTACTCCCAATATACCCGCCGCACCTAAGAGGGGTGCGGGGTTTACTCCGAAGGCCGAAAGAGAAAAAATAATAACAAAGGTCATTCCGACTGTCTTAAATCCTTTGTCAACCAAGAGGCGGATTTGCTCATTCAATCGTGCCATAAGAAATCGACGAACCACGTAAGAAGTAACCCGAACGGTAAGGAGACCTACAAAAAAAATACCGAGACCTCGCAGGATGAGTAAGAGATTTTCGGTTGTTACTAGTCCTTGAAAGTCAAAATTGGAAAGAACACTGGCCATTGTTTATAGTCCTGTCATTTCTTTTATGCTGTCGAAGGTTTTTCTGAGAACACTTCGACTCATGGGTTCTCGCGGTGGTCGCAAGAGCTCAATAGATACTCCATCTTTGTTCGGCCTTTTGGCAATTTCTATTTGAGTAGCCTGGTCGTCTCCCTTGAACACCACCTGCACTTGGTTGGTAAAGAGTCCTCGTGGGGTATGGAAGATTTCGAGGTTTTCTACGTGGATGCATAGACGCTGAAAGTCCAGGGTTATGTTGCTTTGATTTCGGATAATAAGAGGACATACCACCTGGTGGGGAGGAATGATTCCTTCGGGTTCCTCCCGAAGGAGGGGGGTATGGAGTGCGTAACATAGTTCACCGCCTGTCGTATCGCCAAACCAAGTGCTCGATAATACCTGGGAGGGGAATTCTTCAAACACGGTCTGCTTTTTTACTTTTCGCGCTGCAAGACTAACCCACACTGGTACGGTAATAAAAAACTGAGCCCATCGTCCGGGAAGTAGACTAATTCGCATAAAGGGTCTAACGACCAGGGGTCTATCGGGGAGGGCGGGCAGAATTGATAATTCTTCTTGCTGAAGGGTTACAAATCGACTCCAGCCTTCTACCGGCGGAGGTTCGGTGGACTCCCCGTGTAGGGGAAGAGTATCGAGGTCCTCAAACGGGGTTTGGTCTTTTTGGGCCGATATGAGTAAGGGGTGCCGAAATCCTGGGGGGGCAGACTGCAAAGATTGGTGTCGTTGCAAGAGCACAAACCATTCGTCTTGCCTTTTTTTAATCCAGAACCACAGGTGGGCCAATTTCCACACCATGCAGGTTTCATTCGGTATGTTTACCGGGCCCCATAAACCTTGGTCTTCCATGCTGTTAGTGTATCAAATCTAGGCGAAGAGGAACAGGCTGGTAACCATAACGCCCATTCCTCCAACGGGGCCATACGGGGAAGGGTGGTGATCTCTGGACATTTCTGAGGTTGGCAAAACCCTCCCAAGGAAATGAAAACCATGACTCCTGCTACTCGGGCAAAAGTAATACCCAACCGGGGCCACCGACACAACAATTCCCTCGGGAATAGTATGAATCCCAATAGCAAGGGCCAAAAAAGATCTCATCCTAATTGGAAAATTTATTTTGAATACTCAAAAGTTAATGGTTTTTTGAGAAGATTTCTGGGCTGCTAACCGAGTGCTACGTCGAGAAACATCATTACTGCAAAACCAAGCATAGCACCGATGGTCGAATAATCAGAACTCCCGTGTTGCTGGGCCTCGGGTATGAGCTCTTCGACGACCACATAGATCATCGCACCGGCGGCAAAAGCCAGGGCATAAGGGAGCAGGGGTTGGACTGCAATTACGAGGTAGGCGCCCAGGACCCCACTTATTGGCTCAACAAGTCCAGAAGCCTGCCCATACATAAAACTCTTCATTCGTGTGAAACCTTCTCTCCGAAGAGGGATAGAAACTGCAGCACCTTCGGGAAAGTTTTGCAGTCCAATACCGATCGCAAGAGCAACGGCCGCGCCAAACGAAGAATACCCATTTCCAAGCCCAAGGGCACCAAACGCGACACCAATAGCCAGACCCTCGGGAATGTTATGTAAAGTTATTGCGGTAACCAAGAGAGTACTTCTTTGCCAGGAGGTTTTTAAACCTTCTCTCTGGCTTATGTCGAGGCCATTGTTCAAATGAGGCAACAATCTATCGACAAGAAATAAGAATAGTCCCCCTAACAAGAAGCCAGAAACCGCCGGAATTACCGGGTTAACTCCCATATCAATTGACAATTCAATAGCGGGATTAAGTAGCGACCAGAAACTTGCGGCAATCATTACACCCGAGGCAAATCCGAGCATGGAATTCAGGACTAGCTGGTTTATTTTTGTGAAGAAAAACACTAACGCAGACCCGAGTGCCGTTACTGCCCAAGTAAAAAGTGTTGCATAGAGCGCAAGAAGAACCGGGTTGGCGGCCTTTAAGGAATCAAACATCCTTACCTCCCTTTATTTATAACGGCCCAATTATAAATTTTGATTAATCAAAATGTCAAGGGGTTTTTGACTGGGAGAATTGGCGTTGCCCCAAGACGAATCCGATAATCCCCAGGACTCCGAACATACCAATACTGACGACGTACGCGCTGGTTATTCCAACCTCGGCCCGAGATCCCATAATGGGAAGGGTCCCACTAATGAAGAGCCCCAGGGAACCATACGCGGCACCGTTGAACAGCCCTTTTTCTTCGTCCGGGAGCTGATCGTTCACAAACTTTTGAATCGCTGGAAAAACCGGTCCCATAAAGAGACCACTCAAGGGGAAAATCCAAAATCCAAACCCCAGGACCCAGAGAAGTAGTACCAGGGCCGCGCCCCACGCCGAAAAGACCAAGATCCACCGGAGCCCTAACCGATCCAGCAACGGGTCGGTGGCAAAACGGCTGAGGGTAAACCCAACCCAAAACAGACTTAGCAGAAACGAGTTCTGGGCTAGCTCCAAACCATAGAACCGGCCTTGGAGGTTCCCCGAAAAGACTATCGAGCCCGTCTCGGCTCCGGCATACATTCCCATCCCCAAGATACCCAGGAAAAATACCGGTCGTAACACCGCCTTACCCAAGCCGTGGAGGGACAAGGCCTCGGCGCTTCGGTGTTCGAAGGCCCGATTTTGAACAAGAAGGCCTATACTCAGAATCAATAAGACAACAAAGACTCCAAAAATCGACTCGTAGCCAAGTCCAAAGGAAAGCACAACCGCCAAGATAAGCGGCGCCGCCATTCCTCCTACCCCAAAGGCCCCATGGAAGAGGCCAAAATTCTTGTATTTTGTGGGCAGGTGAGCGTAGGCGGTCGAGAGGGTTGTAAAGGCTGTGCCTACCGAGACGCCCAGGAGGGCAAAGGAACCCAGAAGAACCGGGTAAGACCCGGCAAAACCGATAAGAATTGAGGCAATTACCCCAAGACCCAAAGCACCAAAGTAGGGTTTTCTGACCCCAAACTTGCTCACCCCAATACCAACGGCGATATTTGTAAGGGTCATAAAAACCGTGTAGGTGGTAGGAATGAGGCTACTTTGAAAGATACTCAGGTCGTACTTCTGCTGAATAGCCGGTAAAAGAGGTTGAACGACGGTGGCCAAGAGGGCAAAAACAAAATGGCCCAGCAACGATTGTAGCTGGACCATACGAGGAGTATTTAGTGCGCGCATCGCGAAAATTTACGCTTCTTTCTCTTCTTTGTATACCTGGGCGAGTTCGTCAAAGTTGAAGATTCGCTCCATGTCCAAGAGAATGACAAAACCATCTTCCTTCTTGCCTATAGCCTTAATCCACACACTCTGGATAGAGGTTCCCATCTTGGGTGGAGGCTCGAGAGCGGCTTGATCCATATTAGTAACCTCTTGGACCGAGTCCGCTAGACACCCGAGGGTCAGGTGAGATTCGCCTTCAGAAATTTCGGCCACAATGATTGCAGCTTCCTCTGTATTCTCCCGGGCCGGAAGACCCAACTTCGCCCGAAGGTCTACCACCGGTACAACTCGCCCCCGAATATTTATGACTCCCCGCATATACCCGGGCATGCCCGGGATATGGGTTATATCTTGCATTTCCAGCACTTCTTGAACCTGACTTACTTCTAATGCGTACTGCTCTTGGGCAAGTCGAAAGGTCAAATACTGGCTTGTTATTTCGCTCATTTGCTAAGCCTCCTTAGAATTCGTCAAAATTATCGTCGATATCTTCAATTTCGCCTACGGGAAGGTCGAGCTTTACCCCTTTACTGGTACTTGTAGGGGCCTTGGGAGCAGCGACGTTCGATGTTCCGTGACCAATTGTCTTGGTCGCGGGCTTTACCGAAGGCTTCGACCCGGCCTTTCCTGCGGGGCTGGGGAGGTGGGCGACGGTGGTCTTAGGACCGGTTGTGGCGGAACTGTTTTCCGAGGGTCCAGGGAGCATCTTTTGGGCTCCTTGGCCACCTTGCTTGACCTTAAAGAAGGCTATCGCTTGCTGCAATTGGTCTGCCTGAGAAGCGAGTCCCTCTGCGGTTGCGGCCATTTCTTCCGAGAAGCTGGCGTTCTGTTGTATAACCTGGTCCAACTGGGACAGGGCCCTGTTAATTTGGTCGGCCCCAGAATCCTGTTCTCGGCTGGCTACGCTGATTTCTTGGACCAGTTCGGCAGTTCTGTTGATGTCTGGAAGCATTTCGGTAATGAGGGTACCGGCTTTTTCAGCCACCGATACGCTACGCATGCTGAGTTCCGAAATTTCCCCCGCAGCTTTTTGGCTTCGCTCGGCAAGTTTACGAACTTCGCTGGCTACCACCGCAAAGCCTCGGCCTTGTTCTCCCGCTCGTGCAGCCTCAATAGCGGCGTTCAGGGCCAAGAGGTTGGTGTTTCGGGCAATTTCTTCGATAATACTGATTTTTTGGGCAATTTCTTTCATGGCTGCCACGGTTTCGGTTACCGCTTGTCCACCCTCTTCGGCGCTCTTGGCAACCTTTTGGGAAAGGCTATTGGTCTGGGCAGCATTCTCGGCGTTTTGGCGGATATTTGCACCCATTTCTTCCATAGAAGAGGAAACTTCCTCGGTGCTAGCGGCCTGCTCGGTGGCCCCTTCGGCAACCTGTTGGGCCGAGAAGCTCATTTCGTTACTTCCTTGGCCGACACTCTGGGCTCCGGTTTGCACTTCCCGAACGACGGCGGATACGCGCGAAGCCATATCCTTGAGGGCCGTGGCTAATTGACCCAACTCGTCTTTTTGGTCCACCTCCAAGGTCTGGGTCATGTCTCCTTCGGCCAGGGCCTTGGCAAACACTACACCTTTCAGAAGGGCGGAGGTAATCATTCGTGTAAGGAAGATGGCAATTATAACTGCCATAACCAGGGCGATAATGACGCCGATGAGCATAATCATGACTGCATTGGTGACTCGCTCTACTGCCATGGTAGCAATGTCGCCGGTTTCGCTCAGTCCTCGGTCCGCGAGGGCCAAAGCTACGTCTAGAACTTCGGTTCCAGTGTTTTGTCGATCGACCGCTAATCGGTCTAGGGTGCGGAATTCTACAAGAGCAGCTTGTAACTGGGTCCTGTAGGCCTCGGCGGCTGACCGAACTACGTTGAGTTGGTTGATGTTTATTTGTTGTCGGGTGAGCTGAAGTAACCTGTCGATGATGGTGTACATTTCGGGGAACCGGCTAATAGCCCTCTCTAGAATATCGTAGTCCCGAAGGGCCTGAGCCCGGAAGTTTGCAATTCGCACCTCGTTTCCCAGATCCAGAATATCGTTTGCCAGGATCACCATTTCTACCCGTCGAAGAAGGTCTGCGGTGGTAGCTCCAGCCCTTATTTCATTGGTTTGGCTGGTTGTAACACTCTCCAAATATGCGCCGGTATTTGATACAAAGGCCGTCGCCGCCTGGTCTAAGGCGGTACGTACTCGCTCAACCGAATCGACGGTGGTCTTGGTTTGGGTCATCATTCCCTTATAGGTAGCTGCTGCGACTTTCGCGGCAGCAGCCCCTTCTGCCATCGCTACGAGGTTAGGATGTTGATTTCCGAGCTGCTCACCTTCTTGGATGACTCCTTCAAGGGTTTGCATGTCCTGGACGGAACTAGTATAAAAACTCTCGTCGAAATTAAAGCCGTATGCTCGCATGGCATACATAATTTCGTAGCTGTAGTTGAGGGTTCGAGCTGCGATATCAACTTGCGGAATGTACTCCTCGTCCAGGGATACAGAATCCGCCTGAATCTGAAGCATATTGATAATGCCGATGGTTCCAATAGTAATTACCAATGCAATTACTAATCCAAATCCCAGAGCCATTTTTAGCCCCAGTTTCATATCTTTTAACATAGCCTCTCTCCTTTTCGTCTATTGATAAGTTTAGTTTTTTTTATCCCAATTTTGCAAAATGTCTGGTATTTGATCGAACTCGTAGGACTTGTCCAGGAAGTGCGCTACCCCCAGGCTCCGACAACGAGCTCGATAATGGTCGGTGGGGTAGTTAGTCAAAACAATTGTCGGAATATGAAGTTCCCTGGCCTGAATAAACTCCAGAATCTGAAATCCGGTGCCGTCACCTAACTGAAGGTCCAGAATAAGTGCATCGGGTACTTCCATTTCTAGTTCTTGGAGAGTCGTAAAAAGGCTATGGGATTCTCGAATTTTCCAGTTTCCGTCTTGCATTGTGAGGAGCTTTTTTACATTTACCCGAAGTAGTTCCGAGTCGTCAGCCAACAATACGGTCACCCTAGACTTCCTTCCTTGGGTTTTAGTATAGGGCAGGTCCCGGTCCGGGGATTGTCGACAAATGTGGGATTAGGAGGTCGTAATTTTTGCTACAAACTAAGTGAGCAGGCCCTTTTCCATGGCGTAGTAGATAATTTCCCCATTGGTGCGAAGATTGAGCTTTTCTAATAATCGCTGCCGATAGGTGTGAACCGTGCTGAGGCCAACGCCCATGAGACTCGAGGCTTCTTTTACACTCTTTCCCTCGGCAAGAATAATGAAGAGTTCGTATTCTCGGTCCGAAAGAATGGTATAAGGAGTATCGATCTCGTTAACTCCTGGAGATGTGATAGTCGCCAATTCGATCGCAAGATTTTCGCTTATATAGTATCCCCCGGCCGCGATCTTGTGGATCGCTTGAAGGAGGAGTTCGGGGCTTTCGTCCTTTATGAGGTATCCTCGGGCACCCGCACGAAGTACTCGACGGGCAAACTGCTCTTCGGGATACATGCTCACCACGAGAATAGCAAGGTTTGGTAACCTCGCCCGAAGGTCCTTGATTACCTCTAACCCACTTCGGTCGGGTAGGTTGAGGTCAAGAACCAGGACTTGAGGGTTCGACTTGGTGCCGATTTCAGCGGCGTCTTCGGCCCGGGCACCGAGCCAGCTTACTTCAAGGGTCGAATCGGCCTGGACGATTCGGACCAATCCTTCTCGAACCAGCCGGTGGTCGTCTAAGATGCCAATAGTAATCAATCTAAGGCCTCCACAGGAACCTGGAGGGTAATGCGGGTTCCTTCTCCAGGGATACTCGAAATATCGATGGTTCCATTAATTCGGCGAGCCCGCTCTTCCATGCCCAGTATTCCAAAATGATTGTCGGTCGAGAACTCGGGTGTAAGGCCCGTGCCGTCATCGTATACAACCAAGGTCAGAACTCCCTCACTTGGCTCCAAGACTTCGACCCCTAAAGACTTTGCTTCCCCATGATGGACCCCATTTGTCAAGGCTTCCTGGACTATTCGGAAGATCATGAGCTTTGTTTCGCCGTCCAGGGTAGGCTCCTTATTAGGTCCTTTGAACCAGGTATGGACTTTGAAGTTCTTGCCAAAATCCCTGCAATGCCATTCAAGGACCTCACAAATACCCGTCGATTCGTTAACCGGTGGGCGAAGTTGTTCAATGAGGCTGCGGGATTTTTGCACTGCTTGGTTGAGAATTTCTCGCATAGTTCCAAGTATTTCATTTCCTTCAGGAGTGCTGACGTGATTCTTGAGAAAACTTAGATTGATTTTAAGAGCCGTGAGCGATTGGCCCAGGTCATCGTGAATTTCCCGGGCCAAAAAACTTTTGAGGTTGTCTTGTAGATCTTGAAGGTGACCCGAAAGGTCCTGATACATGAGTCGTTGTTGCTTGAGTTCCTTTTCGGTCTTGTATAGCCGGAGGGCCAGTCGAACTGTAGCCAGTACAAGTTCACTATTGCCCGGGACCTTGTGAATATACCCATATTGGGCCAGGTTTTTTGTTTCTTCGAGGGTTGCCTTGTCGGTATAGGCCGAATGAAGCACCACCGGCACATCCCAGGCACTTTGTATATTTCGTACTACTTCGGGGCCGTTAAAATTTACTTCCCCCAGATTGATGTCCATTATTATTAGGTCGGGGGCCCCATTGACCTCGATCCATCGGATACATTCCTGGCCACTGACGAAGTGCCATGAGTGGTATCCTTCGTTTTCTAGAACCCGTTGGAGTTGAACCCCGGCCAGAACCTCATCATCAACGACTAGAATTTGTTCCGAATGTCGGTAGCTCATAGGGTAAAGGTCGGCAGAAACTGGGGTGGACAAAACGGGTCGAAATGGGAATGCACCGCCTGAGCAATACCAATCAAGGTAGCCTCGCTCCAGGGTCGCCCCACCACTGACATTCCCAAGGGAAGTCCCCGAGTATGGCCTATACCGAAGGTTATCGATGGCCACCCCGAGACCGCAGCGTAGCTACTCGAGCCACCGGTGTACCGATCTCCGTTAATCCAGTCCCGAACCCACGCAGGCCCATTGCTGGGCATTACCAGACCATCGATCTTGTTTTCATCGAACAGAGGCATTAGGCCCTCTTGAACGAGGAGCTTTTGTACACCCTCTTTTGCCCCTAGGTAGAGCGGATCTTTTCTACCTCCGGTAGCCAGCGCCTTTTCTACCAGTTCCTGGCGGAAGAAAGGCATGACCGAAGGGGCATTGGCTTGGTTGAAAACTTTGAGGTCTTCCAGGTTCCTTATTGGACTATCGGGTCTTCGGCGGGCAAAATACCGGGCAAGATCGTCCTTGAATTCGCAGAGGAGAATCGTAAATTCAAAATCGCTTATTTTTTCTAAGGAGATCGCCTTGACCCGGTCGGCGAGGTTGATAAGCTCGGCACCCAAATCCCTCATTCGATCGAGAGCGTGGGCAAAGACCTCTTTTACCTCGGTTGAAACCTGATCTGCGAGGTCGAAGTATCCCAGTCGCTGCCCTCGAAGGTCTTTTTGGTTGATCCGGGAAAGGGGCGACTCGGGTTTTTGTTTGATCCAGGGTTCGGTTGCCCCATCGTCGGGATCGTATCCGCCCATTGCATCCAGAAGAGCCGCCGCCTTCTCGACCGTCCGAGCCATCGGGCCGGGGGTATCTTGGCTGCCGGCGATAGGAATAACTCCTGTTCGGCTAATATACCCAAGGGTAGGCTTGATTCCCACAATGCCCGCGTGAGCAGCGGGACTTATTATCGAACCGTCGGTTTCGGTTCCAACCGCCGCTTCTACCATTCCCGAGGCAACCGCTACCCCACTTCCCGAGCTACTTCCGCTGGGACTTCTATCCAGTTGGTAGGGGTTCTTCGTCTGACCTCCCCAACTACTCCATCCGCTAGAGGATTGGGTCGAGCGAAAATTCGCCCATTCGCTCAAGTTCGATTTACCAACCACAAAAAATCCCCGTTCTTCGAGCCGAGTAATGAGGGGCGCTACCCCGTGGACTGGGACCTGGCCGAGGGCCAAAGAACCAGCCGTACAACCATAGATGGTGTCGATATTATCTTTAATAAGAACAGGAATTTTACCCTCGAGGTCGGCCCTTCTGGCCGATTCCATCGATACTAGGGTGGAGGAAAGTACAGCCCGAAGTCGAGGGCCCTGTTCGTTGAGGGCTTGAATATTTTGCACTGCTTGTACAGCGGAAATCTGGAAAACGGACGATTTTGTAATCATGGTATGGGGCACCCCTGGAATTGCTTTAGTTTGTCAGGCTTTCCCATCGGTAGAAGTTATTACGGATTGCTAGATAGGTGGTCGGGTCCATGACCTCTTCGCCAATTTTAATTTCGTAGTGGAGGTGTACTCCGGTAGCCACCCCAGTAGATCCCATGGTACCCAAAAGTTGCCCCTGATTTATCCTCTGACCAACTTGCACTCGGCGCTCTCGCATATGGGCATACAAGGTAGTAAATCCAAAGGCGTGCTCGAGAACTACCATATTTCCGTATCCCGAACGGGTATCAAACTCCGAACGAACCACTACTCCGTCGGCGGCTGCAACGATGGGTGTCCCTGCCGCGCTGGCAATATCGGCTCCCTTATGAATATACCATTGACCAGTAAAGGGGTGGATACGGGGACCAAATTCCATCGTGAGTCCCATACGACCGCCGACTACAGGCCAGAAAGTCGGAAGCTTTCGAAGAATATCTCGTTGGGTTTCCAGAGTTGCCCGTACTTGTTCTACCGCCGGTGCAGCGGTCTGAAACGACTGGCTTAGGGTAATAACATCGGTTTGAAGTCGCGCAGTATGTCCTGCGACCCCAAAAACCTGGGCAGGATCGGCAAAACCAACGTTAAGATCGGGTACACCCTGGGAGCTCATTGTAGCTGGTTGAAGGGTAAGTAGGGTTTTTTCCAGTTCTCGGGAAAAGAGGGTATTTACTTTCAAGAGTTCGCGGATTTCTTCGGTAACCGAATCAAGGTTTGCCGCAATAGTAAGACTCTGGCCTTGGATTGAAGACACTTCTTGAAGGACTTGGGAAGTAGGTCCACGCAAGGTAAAGAAGGTAAACCCAGAGATCGTAATAATGAGTAGGAGTATCGCCCCTAGCAGTCCACTTACGGGGATGCGAACCACGTGCTTTTCGCTGGGGGAGATAATTACGAGGGTACCCCGCAGGTTGTTTCCCATATTCATAGATAGTATCACACTTTCAAAACTTCTG
>JAACWS010000073.1 GCA_009991955.1 Spirochaetales bacterium | reverse complement strand
AGAAGAAAAATAGCCTTCATGCGCGACGACTATTTGGAACAACTTCTGTTTTCTCCCGATCCTATTACCTAACAGGTCATATGCGTTTGCCCTGGTGAACAAGTTTGAGCCTTGACCACTACTGGCTTATTTGTTAGTGTCTTTCCTTATCTACATTTAGGTCAGTGGAGGACATCTTTGGCTAATAAAAAATCTGCCGAAAAACGATATCGGCAAAGTCTTGTTCGGCGAATGAGAAATCGACAGGTAAAGAGTGAAATTCGAAATGCGGTAAAGAAATTTACCTCTGGAATCGAGAAAAAAGATAAGGAAGCATCTGAGGCTGCCTTGCAACAGGTACAGAAGCTCATGGATACTGCTGCCGGAAAAGGAATCCTTCATCCCAACACCGTTGCGCGGAAGAAGTCTCGACTCTCTAAAAAGTTCCAAGCCCTTTCCTAAGTACTGTTTGATGAGGGCCTTTTTGGCCCCCATTGGGGTTCTTGCTTGTATGGGATTACCGGCGGAAGGGAGGATAGGTGAGCTTAGATAAACTGACCAAAGCAGAACTGGTCGAACGAATGTCTGACTCAGTTGGTCTCACAAAGAAACAGGTTCATGAAATTATCGATCTTTTGCTTGTTGAGTTAAAAGAGGCGCTCATCGAGGACAAGGTTATTGAGTTTCGAGGCTTCGGTACTTTTGAAGTTAAGACTCGCAAAGGCCGAGACCGGGCTAGAAATCCAAAGACAGGACAAACCGTAAAGGTAGAAAACCATGGGGTCGTAAACTTTCGTCCTGGAAAAGAATTAAAAGAAAAAATTTGGACCATAAGGAAGTAATCATCTTAACGATAGGTCCTGTGAGCTTACTATAATTTCTTCAAAAAGGTTCTTGACGCTTGATTCTGCCAGGACTTTTATTCGGTTGACTTCCATTGATCATTGCACTTCCAAATTTTTCTAACCATTGACATCATGAAGCAAGCAAGAGAAAATGACCCTATCGATTAGGTGCCTATTTCATACAGTATAACCGAGGGTAGCGAACGTGCACAAAGAACGAATTCTTATCGTTGATGACGAACAAATTAATTTAGACTTCTTTGAAGTTATGTTGAGCAAACTTGGTTTCGAGGTCCTTCGAGCCGAGGATGGCCAAGAAGCTCTTGAGGTTGTTCAGTCTCATAACCCCGATTTAATTATTTTAGATAATATTATGCCCCGGATCACCGGCTGGGAAGTTACCAAGACATTGAAGACCGATCCTCAATTCGAACAATTTCGCGATATCCCAATTATAATGTTTTCGGCAATGGATGACGTTAAGGATAAAATCGAAGGGTTTGAACTAGGAGTAGAAGATTATATAACGAAGCCTTTTAACTTTTCCGAAGTGCTCGCTCGTATTAAGGCGGTATTGAGAAATAGAGAGCTTATTCAACAAGTTATGAAACGAGAGAAACGTATTGCTCTCATTGAAAGCCTTAATAACTCACTCATTTATTTCACCAACCACGTGAAGAATCCTTTGAATCGTTTGAAATTTGAGGCAAGCAAAATAGGCGAGATTTCTCCTGACTCCATAAAGGGTTTTTTAGCCCTTGTTACCGAAGAAGTTGAAGAAATTCAGGCGACAATTCAAGGTCTCGAGGAAGAAATATCGGAGCTAAGAACAAAAGGCGACCAGCTCAAAGAAGACGAACTAAGCATCGAATCTTTAGAGAAGAAATATCAGAAACATTTTAAAGCCTATAAAGACCGTATTCGTTCTGATGGAGACAGTCGATGATAACCGATACAAAAAGGGAAGTTTTGGATCTTTTTGCTCAGGGTAGAAAATCGTATAAACTCATGATGTTCGAGGAGGCTCGGGGATTTTTTGCGAAAGCCCTTGAGCTCGATGCCGAGGATGGTCCGTCGAAAGTGTACTACGCCCGGTGCAAACATTATTTAGAAAATCCACCGTCTGAGGATTGGGATGGCGTTTTTGTAATGAAAACAAAGTAGTCGAAGTGAACATGAATTCGTTTTTTGATAGTGCTTTGCTTAGCCAGATGAATACGAAGATTGGCAAAAGCACCCGACTTTCGGGTGACCTTGCTTTTCAGACCTCTATGAAAATTGAAGGTTGTTTTTTTGGTACTATTCGGGCAAAAGGATTTCTCTTTATTTCGGAAACTGCAGAGGTTGAGGCCGAAATTGAGGGTGTAGATATTCTTATCGCCGGTTCCTTAAAGGGTAATATCCAGGCGACTGGAAGGGTAGAACTACTGGAAACAGCGAGGGTCTATGGGAACATTAAGGCCGAGAAAATTCGATTACTCGATGGAGTCCTTTTCGAGGGTCATTGTGAAATGCTTCGGCGGAGCGACACGGTAGATATTTTCGCCCTACCACTCCAAGAACTGAAAGTCTCTCTTGAGGAGAAAAAAGGCTGATTTCCACCTACATAGAGCTTGCACAAAAAGTAATTTCTGCGAATAACGGCGTGTATAAACTTTTTTGTGCCGAATCGTGTACCGCCGGACTTATTAGCGGCACTCTTGGTGCGGTTAGTGGTGCCTCGAGTCTGCTGTGGGGTGGGGCGGTTGTCTATGCTAGTCAGGCAAAAATGCAATTGACAGGCATTTCGGAGGGTATACTTGCTACCCACGGTGAAGTAAGTGAAGCGGCAGTAGAGGGAATGCTTCAAGGTATTTTGGACCGATATCCGGTAACACTTTCTTTAGTGGCAAGTGGTATAGCCGGACCCAGCGGCGGTAGTCCTAAAAAACCGGTAGGATTGGTCTACCTTGGCGTAGGAATAGTTCGAAATAAAAATAGGTGTTTGGTTATCGAGAAATGTAATTTCTCGGGTGATAGGAACCAAGTGCAGAATGCTGCAGTAGGTCATGGTTTAGGAATGTTGTACCGCTCGATTACCGAAGAATGGCCAACGACAGATGCTTGACGGGGCAAATATCCAAGGCTATTATTCCAACTACGTTCTGCTCCTGATTCACTATCAAAAATACGCAAATAATCGATCGAAAGAAATATCCTTAATTCTAAGGACTGGATTCCGAATCTGTTTTCTTTCCTCCAATTCCAACATGGTGGGGTAATGTATGCCAATAATTCGAAGAAAAAGAGTTGAACAAGCAAGTGGGGCGCCGGAAAAGGAGTCGTCTAAGGACCTTTCGGTCGAGCCCCAATTGGATTTCGCCGGTACGCCAATGAACGAAGACTCAACTCCTGAGATTCATCAGGCCCTCGAGGAGTCAGCGGGGCCGGAAAAGGATTCAGAAATCGATTCGGATTCCTCGATTCCAGAACAGAATGGTGATGTAGCGTCTCAAACCGAAGGTGAAGTAGCTCCAGAGGTTTCCGATGTTCCTGATGGGAGCCCAAGAGAACGAATCCAAACCCGACGACGTAAAATAAAAGTAGAGCTAGTAAAAGACCAAGGGGCAGCAGGAAATTCGGGACGAAGACCACCGGGTGCTAACGAGGCTGGTCCCGATCGATCAAATGAAAGAACAGGCGAACGACAAAACGACCGGCAATCTAATCAAACTACCGGAAATACTTCCCAGTCCCGTGAACGGGGACAAAACACCCACGAAGACTACGTAAATGAGTCCTTTAGCCAAATTCCCCATAGTGTTCCGAACGGGAAGACCATCAGTATCAACGAGCTTATATGGATGAACATGAAGGAGTTGCGGGCCTTCGCTGTCGAAATGGGCATAAACCACGAAAACCTCATGACCTTAAAGAAGCAAGAAATCATTTTTGCTATCCTTAAGGCTCACACCGAGCGAAATGGGAACATTTATGCCTACGGCTCCCTCGAGATTCTTCCCGATGGCTACGGTTTTCTGAGAAGTCCCCAGAATTCTTACCTTTCGGGCCCGGATGATATTTATATTTCCCCTAGCCAAATTCGGCTATTTAACTTAAAAACCGGCGATACGGTATATGGCCAAATTCGACCTCCCAAAGAAGGTGAACGGTTTTTTGCGATGTTACGGGTTGAGTCGGTTAACTACGACGGTCCTTCGGTGGCGCAAAGTAGAATTCCCTTCGATAATCTCACACCCTTGTATCCTGATCAGCGGCTGAATATGGAGACCCGGTCGGGTGACGTATCTACCAGAATGATCAACCTGTTTTGCCCAATCGGTAAGGGTCAGCGAGGCCTGGTAGTTGCTCCACCACGAACAGGAAAGACTGTCCTTCTTCAAAAAATTGCCAATGCTATTACCGAAAATCATCCCGAAGTGTACCTTATTGTCCTCCTTATCGACGAACGGCCAGAAGAAGTGACCGACATGCAGCGAAACGTAAAGGCTGAAGTTATCGCCTCGACCTTTGACGAGCAGGCTACCCGCCACGTCCAAGTTGCAGAAATGGTCCTAGAAAAAGCCCGGCGGTTAGTTGAACATGGCAGAGACGTAGTAATTCTTCTGGATTCTATTACCCGTCTAGCTCGGGCATACAACCAGACCGTTCCTACTTCGGGGAAAATACTTTCCGGAGGGGTGGACTCAAATGCCCTCCACAAACCAAAGCGATTTTTTGGTGCAGCTCGTAATATCGAAGGGGGAGGAAGTCTTACCATTGTTGCCACTGCCCTTGTAGAAACCGGAAGCCGAATGGACGAGGTTATTTTCGAAGAGTTCAAGGGTACCGGTAATATGGAAATTAACCTAGACCGGAAGCTTGCAGAACGCAGACTCTTTCCGTCGATCAATATCAAGAAATCGGGAACTCGGAAAGAAGATTTGTTACTCACCGAAGAAGAACTACAAAAAATGTGGGTTCTTCGAAAGGTTATCAATCCGATGGACGACATCGAAGTTCTTGAGCTCCTCATTGACAGAATGAAGAAAACGAAGAATAATGACTCCTTCCTACGCTCGATGAACACATCGGGTTCTGGAGAATAAAACCTACATGACTAAGCTCTTTCCCGGTAAGGCTTTGCCGCATACGGAGGGGAGCATACAAGGAGAGTCACTATGAAAGATGGAATTCATCCCGAGTATCGGCCGGTTATTTTTAAGGACCTCGCATCGGGACATATGTTTGTAACAAAATCGACGGTACAAACGAAGCAGACTATCAAGCACGAGGACGGAAAAGAGTACCCACTGTTCGAAATTGAAATTTCGAGTGCGTCCCATCCGTTCTTCACCGGTAAGCAACAGCTAGTCGATACCGCTGGGCGAGTCGAAAGATTCAAGAAAAAATACAATATTAAATAAGGTCTGGGGACTTCTAAAAACCTTTCTTCTCAATCGGGCCCCCATTCTTACGTCATTGCGGTGCAATTTCCGAATTGGGCAGAAAAATAGATTTTAGCGATCCTCAGTCACGCATTTTACAAAAACCAAGTCGCCCCCCATCAAAGGGCGGCTTTTTTTTGGTCCCAAAGGAAAAATAGCAACAGAAACAACAACGCTGACTGGGCAAACCAATCGCCCATGCGGGTGTAAAAAGTGAGTTCGAGGTTCTTTGTTTGGAGAGGTACTCGTAGAGGCTGAGCCAGGGTGGTAAATTCTGGTGCCGAATAGAGAAGCGAACCCTGGGGGCCAATGATGCTGGTGAGGCCGGAGTTGGTCGATCGAATCATCGTTCTCCGGGTCTCGACAGTTCGAAAAATCGCCGCTGCGGTATGTTGACCGTGGGCGGTAAAGGTACCAGACCAAGAGTTGTTCGTAAGATTAATAAAGAGTTGACTACCCGACAGGGTCATCTGTCGTACCTGTTGAAAGAACGAATCTTCGAAACAAATTGGAATTCCAACCTTCAAAACTTGGTTACCCAGGGAAAGAGACATGGGTGCAGCATCCGGTCCATGAACCCAACCGGAAGCCGAAATCCCAATACGCTCTTCCAAAAAACGGGCGAGAAAGGGAATATCCTCGATAGGCACGTGTTCGGCGAAAGGAATAAGTCGCTGCTTACCGTAGGTGTCGGATAGAAATGGCCGATCCTCATAAAGGTCGAAGAAAACGGCCCCGTTCATGAGCCCAGCACTCGGGTCATGGGGATTCACCAACACCGGTGCACCGGTGAGCAGGGGGAGTTGTAGTTTGGTCATGAAATCGGCGAAGGGATACCCTTCGGGAAACCTATCCTGGGCCCGAAGCAGACTCTCGGCGGTGTATGCTAGGCTTGTTTCGCTCCACACCGCCAGGTCGGCAGAGAATGGCGCATCCTCAAATCCCCAGTAACTAAGGTTTATTGGGGATTTTGTTAGCCCAGTTAGGGTCAGTTCCTGAATACGTGCAAGACCTGCAGCCCCTGCTCCAGAAGACCAGCTATCCTCGTTCTGTTGAACGAGAATAAAGTCAACAAAGGAGTCCGCGTAGCCGTTGGAACTATCGTAGGTCTGCAAACGATACCCCCCATAAAGTAAGGTAAAAAGAATGAGAAGTACCGACCCAAGACCTGAAGCCCAAGGGATGGTCCTATCGCGAATCCAAAGAAATAGCGATCCTTGAAAAAAAAGTACCACAAAGCCCAAGAGAAATACGCCCCCGAGGTCAACTATTTGAATAAACCCTGCCCAGCGGGCGAAGGGATGGGCCGACAAGTTCCATGGAAAAGCCAAGTAACCAATAGACCGCAGGTACTCAAATCCCACCAAGGTAAGAGCAATTACCAGGGGGAGTACTCGAGAAGTGGTTCTCTTGAGCACGAAAGAGAGAATAGGGATGAATAGGGAACCGTAGAGGGCGTATACCAGGGCTACTCCACCGAGGGTCCACAAAGAAAAATCGCCGAAACGGCTGAGCCAAAAGTATTGGAATCCCGTAAATCCCACTCCCCATAAGGCACCCCAGGTCCATGGAAAAGACTCATTTTGGAGATTATGAGTAAAAAAGAGCAGAGGAAGGACACTAACCCAGCCAAAGAGCACCGACCCCGAGGGCCATAGCTCATTTGGCATCGCCAAAGCGTAAGTTCCTAGGGCCAAAAAAAGTAAAAATAGCCTTTTTATTGCTAACTCCTTCCATTTCCGTTACTATACAGCCGATGGAAAAACGTGGATTGGAATCGAACTTGGTCGTTGTAGACTATCACAATGAGGAATACTTTGAATCCCCTCAGGCAGTCGTATCAGCGCCTGGTGTTGGATTTATCCTTGGCGAGCATAGCGAATTTTGTAACGGTATGGCTATTGGATTTGGCTTGCCCTTGCGAACTTACGTCGCTGTATCCCGGCGTTCAGATTCCAGTTTACGTTTTTTTGCTGCAGATTTACAGGAACGCAAACGGTCTACCCTCAGTAACTTGAAGTTTAAACGCGAAGATCGTTGGGCCAATTACCTCAAAGGGATTCTTTTGGGCCTGGCGAATGCTGGATGTCCTCTAGGTGGGTTAAATATTACCTTCCACGGTACAATACCTCGAAATAAGGGGCTGTTTAGCTCTGGATCCTTATGCCTCGCAGCTGCAAAGGCCACGGCAGAAGCTATGGGCTACGATCTCACCGATCCCCAATTGATTCAGGCCGTTCTCTTTGCAGAGAAATCTTTTGTCCAGTCCCCGTACGTCAGCCCCTTAGAAATATACCTGAGCCTCTATTCGAGAAAAGGACACTTGCTTCTTATCGATCAAAGAAATTTTTCCATGGAATACCTTGAGATTTCATTTCCAGAAATTTCGCTCATTCTCATCGATTCTCAGGTTCCTCAGAGTGATTTTCTTGAGGATTTGCAGGAACGTGTAGAGGTTTGTAATGAGGCCTCTTTGGTCATCCGACAGCAAATTCCCGGGGGAGACCTGAGAGCCCTTTCACCTAAGGAGTTCAGGGGGATTTTGGGCGAGGTCTCGGAGTCCGTCCGAAGAATAAGCATCCACGGGGCCAACGAGAGCGCTCGATACAACGAGTTACTGACCCAATTGAAGTCGGGTAATTACGAGTTAGCGGGTAAAATTCTCAATCATAGCCAGGAAGATCTGCGAGATCTTTTCGAGGTTTCCTGCCCAGAAATCGATTGGATAACCAAACACACGGTTGAGCTTCGTGGCGTCCTTTGTACCCGCTTAACAGGGGTTGGAATAGCCAGTTGTGCCCTCACTTTTTATGAGAAGAGCGTGGAAAACTCCCTGCTCTCTCGGCTCGATGAATACGAACGGATCTTTGGATTTCACCCCGAAGTTTACCCAATACATCTCGCCGGTGGTATGGAGGTTCATCGTCTTCCGTAGTATCATTACCTGGGGGGGGAAATGAGAATTCTACTTTCGAATGATGACGGTATACTGAGTCCTGGCCTCGCGGCAGTTAGAACAGCTATTGAGGACTACTGGGGTAAGGATACCCATGAACTTTGGGTTATCGCCCCGGACGGCGAACGAAGCGGCCAATCCCACTCCATTACCCTCAAAGAGCCTATCCGGGCTCGGCAAATTGGGCCCAGGCAGTTTCAGATTTCTGGTACCCCTGCCGACTGCGTAGTTACCGCAGTGTTAGGCATAATGCCCGAAAAACCGGACCTTGTTATTTCCGGCGTCAACGTTGGCCCAAATTTAGGAACGGACATCACCTACTCGGGAACTGCAGCGGTCGCCCGTCAGGCTGCGTACATGGGAATTCCAGGTGTGGCGCTCAGCTTGGGTGACTACCATCTTCCTTACCATTTTGAGCCAATTGCGAAATTTGCTGCTGCTCACATTGATCTTTTTGTTTCTCTCGCCGACTCAGATCATTTCTTAAATATTAACGCGCCAAATCATCCGGACTACCCGGTCGAAGCGAGGGTTACCCATCCCTGTCGTCGGATGTATAACGATCGTATGCTTTCATTCGAAGCCCCCAGGGGCGATACGTACTACTTCCTTGACGGTACACCAATTGATTCCCAAGACGAAATTGGGTCCGATTGGGACGTGGTGAATCGGGGGTATGTCTCTCTTACTCCAATTCATCTTCATCCGGTAAAGAACGAGATTGAGAAAGTGTATAAAGAAGCTTTAGAACAGTAGGGGATCTCTGGAAGTTCAAGTAGGTGGAGGATTCATGCTAGAAGGGAAAAAGCTCTACAAACAAGGAAAATACAGAGAAGCGCTCGAATTCTTTCGCAAGCAGAAATCCGATGAAGATACCTTCGCAGAGATTTCCTATTATTTGGGACTTTGTTATGCGAAACTCGAAAAACTGGAAGAGGCCCTCCTCTACCTCGAGCAAGTAGTCACCTCAGATTTGGGCTTTGCCCAGGCGTATCAGGCTCGTATGCTTCTGGCCTACATCTACTGCGAAACCGATCGGTTTCGACTAGCCGAGTTTGAACTCGAAAAACTTTCCGAGGACGGTTACGACTCGGTCCAGGTTCATTCGGCCCTCGGCTTTGTTCTCCACGCCCAAGGGAAGAAGGCGGCGGCCATCCACCAGCTTGAAAAAGCCCTGGAAATTGATGAACGAAATCCTACTGCTCTCAATAGTCTTGCCTACATTATGGCGGAAGAGAATATACGTCCAGGCGTAGCTCTTACCTACGTGCGTAGGGCCCTTGAGCAGCGACCCGACCATCCGGCGTACCTCGATACTCTTGGATGGGTCCAGTTCCGAATAGGCAACTTGACCGAGTCCCTGGAGACCCTTCGTAGGGCCCGGAAAAAATGGCCGGACAATAATGATATTCGAAGTCATCTTCGAGTTGTAATGGATAAAAATCATGAAGCACAACAACAAAAACGGTAAAGTAGTTTCGAGCCTAGGATTTTTTCTCATTCTGGTAATCGGTGTATTGTTATCTGCGCCCCTCCCAGCCCAGCAAGGCTCTCTCCAAGCCCTCGATTTTGATCGGGTTCAAGCGGACGAGGCTTTTCGGGACGGGGTCCTTTTTCTTCATGCCTCCAGGACCAATGACGCCATTGTAGCCTTTCAACGGGCGCTCAGTTTTAAACCCGATGACGTCTTGGCTCGACTATGGCTCGGTCGAGCCTACTATTTCGGTGGTTACGAAGAAGCAGCCGAAGTAGAGTGGCGTCAGGTGCAAGTTTTAGGAGGGGGAACTCCCGCCCTCCAGTCATTTTTAAACACCTTGGACAATCGAAGGGGCTTTGGCACCGAAATACAAGAAGATCAGGAGTTTTTCCCGGTTGCGGCCTTTTCTCTCGCGCTACCGGGTGGTGTTTCGGATTTACGAGTGGGGAGTGAGATTAATGCAACATCCCAAACGACAACGATGGGATCAATGCCGGGTACCCTTGCTCTCCGTCCCGATGGGTGGTTTTATGTAGCAAATTTTAGTCAGGACTCGATCCAAGTTTACGATGTTAATGGAAGGCTCCGCCAGACCTTCACCGGTGGGATTCAAGGTTTCTCCGGTCCCTTTGGCTTAAGTCTTTTACCAAATTCCCGACTTGTAGTTACGTCCTTCCGAGGAGATCGGGTCGATATTATCGATGGGGTTTCGGGAAATATTCTGTCTACTTTCGGTGAAAAAGGAATAGGTTCGGGGCAATTCCTCGGACCCCAATTCATAGCCTTTGATCCCCAGGGGTATCTCTTTATCACAGACTACGGCAACCAACGAATACAGAAGTGGACTACCGAAGGGGAATTTGTACTTTCTTTTGGCGGAGATCAAACATTTCACCGGGTAGGTGGCATTGCATTTTTTAACGACCGCGTGTACGTCCTAGAACTGCGAGAAGGTCTCGGAGTTTTGCGAACCTTCGATGCCTTTGGTAATGAACGAGACCTACCCCTTGAGTCGACACTTCTCGACAAAGCAGAAAGCATCAAAGTAGACCCACGGGGGAACATGCTCGTTACTTCCCCTAAGGGTCTGCTCGTTTTTGATCCAGAGAATAGAAGTTTGCGCCGGGTATTCGCTTCGGTGGAAGATCAAGACCAAGGATTCGTCTTCGGCGATCTGGATGTAAATGGCAATGTGCTCATGAGCGACGTCCGTCGAAGAGAGATACTTTTCCTTTCCAGACTTTCCGGGCTCTATTCGGGGCTTCACGTACAGATAAACCGAGTCGTTGCGGACGAATTTCCCTTGGTGAATATAGAAGTAGCCGTAGAAGATCGAACCGGAGCACCTGTCTTAGGTTTAGATGGAATCAATTTTTCGGTCACCGAAGGGGGTTCCGGTATTGGAGAGTCGGTGATGCTCCGACGAGGGTACCAAATTGACGAGATGGGATTGCAGGTCGTGGTAACACCTTCTCGTGTCGTTCCAGGAACCGAGTATCGGGTATCGGTGTCCGATGTCATATCACGGATTTGGAACGCACTCCCGGCCCGTGACAGTGTTTCTATCGTGAATGCCGGGGAGACACCGCAAATCCTTGCAGAAAGCCGAGGTACCTACCAGGATTCCCAACGGTTGTCCCAGTCAGTAGTGTACAGTCCTAATTGGGCGATGGATCTGGCTTTACGGCTCAGTGGAAATCTTTTAGTCCGGGAGGATCGTATCAGACATTTGTTGGTAGTAGGTGATGGTGAGCTACAAGACAAT
>JAACWS010000072.1 GCA_009991955.1 Spirochaetales bacterium | reverse complement strand
GGAGGCCAAGAATTCCTTGATGGAAAAGAGGATCGAAATAACCCCAATAGACCCGGTAATGGTGGTTCGGTGGGCAAAAATGCGAGCCGCCCCGGTAGCGATCCAGTAGCCGCCGGAGCCTGCTACCGTTCCGCGGCTATGTGAAGTGCCTGTGTCGCGCCTACGGCAGGCATTTTGTATAGCCGCTGTTTTGCGATGGGCAGAGTGCCTCTTCGGTTGTTGTCTTCGTTTCTTAACCCGCCCCTCTTCCGACAAAGCACAGGACGTGCGCAGTCGGTCTTCATTCTTAAGCATGTACTTTCTCTATTATACTCTTTATGTATGTGCTTTTATCCTCTTCTTGGAATACTACATTTCTTGCTAGAATATCTGACTTTTTTACACTCCATAACTTTGTAGTTTCATGAGATGGTGTATTAGAAATAATGAACGAATTCAAAGTAATAGCAGTATTGCCAAGCCGCTTTTCTATGTCCTTAACTGTCTGATAAAACTGTACCTTGGGATCGTTCAAGCCGATATTTCGTATGCCTTTGGGATCAAGAAAGGTTACGAACTGCTTACCATCTATGAGTAACCACAGAATAAAGTCTGGATGAAAATTGCCGGCTTCAAAAAATCCAACGCCTTTCCCTTTACTTAAGTTTCTAAGGAGATACATTTCCTTTCCGGATAAATACTCAGTGTTATTATCACAGAACACCTTAAGGTCTTCCACAAAGTCTTTTTCACCTTTGTTCAAGGGCACAGGACTAATTTCGACTATGCCTTGTTCTAGGTACAGCAATGGCTGGTAAAGGTGCTTCCCAAACCAGAGAGCCTTCATTCCACGAAATTCCCAGCTTTTCAATGTACCGCTTTCAATTATGGCTTTAAGCTCATTGAGCTTCTCCACAATTTCTTCCTGAGAATCTGCAATGCGTATGCGATAACCACCGTCACCTGGGCTTTCATGCAAAAGCAAGTTAGGGTCGCTGGCACCCAAATCAGTGTATTCAAGGTGGGGCATTTCCCATTCGCGCTTTGAGTAGCTGTAGTACCGCTCTACATATTTTTTCAGAAGTGCGATAGCAATTTCCTGCCATTGGTAGATTCTTTCAAAATCACCCAATTCGAGTTCGTTCGTTGGTATGCATAACTGATACCAGCTTTGATCCGACAAAAGTTGCAGGATAGCACCACGAGTAATATTGATATTGTACCAGCCACGCTCTGCTTTATAGCGTTCAATGTTGAAATACAGATTTTCTATATCCAGAAAAGCGATGTGCTTAGGTTGGAAGTAGGTGATATTGGGAGCCGTGTCTTCATCGCCGCCAATCATGCCCTTTGATTTGATTGCCTGAATTTTTGGATACCAGTTAAGCACAACTTTATTCTTTTGCAGATACTCGGTTGGCATACTGAGAGTCGGTATTGGAGCCAGTTGCCGGAATGCATCACCAAATTCGGTTTTTACTCCATTGATTTGCTTTTTCAGGCGGATGGTTTTTAAGGGCTGTGTGCCAAGATTTCTAATAACTGGTAAAAAGAATTCGAGCCGTTCATCATCTCCAGGAAGTCCTTCTTCTTCCAGAAAGTCACGGAATTGAGCCATGTAATCGGCATGAATGCCGAATATGGACAAGGTTTCGAGTATCTCGATATGCTTGGGACGGGTGACGCCATCAGGTAAGGCCGTTCGTGCATTGCGCTTGAGTGTTTGATTAAAACCTTTTAAACGCACCCCGCGACCAAAAAGTTGAATGATTTGCGCGCCTTCGGTTGCTCCAATATTCATAAGACCTAAGGTGCTTACCCGATAGCTGTTCCAGCCTTCTGTAAACTTCTTCGAACCAATCAGAATGTTTACGGTAGAGTCACCTTTATTGATTCCATGAAAAAGTGAACCAGAGAACTCACGCTCTCCAGTTTCGATACCATTGTCTGCACATAGTTTGACGAGCTTGACATCATCACCTACGTTGATAACACCAAACGGTTCATTATCAGCTCCAATTTTCAGCGCGATTTCACCTTGCGCGCCTTTCAGGTTTTCAACATAGAGTAGCCCTCCGCCTGCTGCATTGAACAAGGTTGCGAGGATTTCATCGAATAGGGCATTGGCCTGTAAGCCGGAAGTATTCAGAAACGAAAAACGGTTGGCAAAGAGATTTTTCCCGGTAGCAGTAACCAATCCTTGATTTAACACCTGAGTAATTCGGGCAATACTGCCTGTACGGTCTGATACAAAGCGGGCCAGATATTTTAATATTTCTACTATGTCCGAGGCGTCCTTTGTTGCCAGGGTAGCGGTTACTTTACTTCCTACAAAAATCCACAATGGGTTTTCGATGTGAAAGGTCCTAAAGGCACTTTCATTGCTTTTGAAAAGCTTCTGTTGCTGGAAAAATGCCAAAAGACAGGCGGTCAAATACACTTCCAGATGCTGGGCTTGTGTATCCGTATCCAAATTAAGGATTTGATAATCTTTTCCGAATCCGTCGTTATAGAAATAACGATAGGAATAATCAGAGAGGATACAACGGGAATACAGGCTGGTAAGACGCGCACTTCCTCTGACGGCCTGAGCGAAGGTAGCCGAGTATTCAAAAGAAAAGCCTTTTTCACATAATGCATTTCGGTATCGCATCCAGGCGCCTTCTTCGCCGGAAGCAGCACCACGGTGGCCTTCGTCAATCAGTACCAGATTATTGCCTTCAAAGGCATCGACGGCAACGGTCTTATCGCCCATTTCATCTTTGAGCTTAGTTACTTCGATAATCTCAACGCTATGCCCGGTAAAGAGACTGCCGCCGTCTTTGGTGAAGATTTCAGCTTCGATACCAGACGCCTGGAATTCTCGCAAATGTTGTTGTGACAAGCCTTCGTTGGGAGTAAGTAATATAATCCGGTTTAATTCTCTATGCTTACGGTTTTTCTCCACATAGTACCGGTACTGCAAAATATTGGCATGCATGATCAATGTCTTTCCGCCTCCGGTAGCCATCCAGAAGGCAAGCTTGTTCAAGTCTGCGGAGGCATCGGAGGAATCATCAAAGCCCTGAATCTGGTCGGCTTCCTCTTTGTCTTCGTTAAGTACTGTAATCTGGGATGCAATGGCAGAACGCAAGCTTTCAGGGTCAACGAAATATCGATCCAGATAGATTTCTGTAAAGAGCAAGGACAGATACTGGAAATACTTCCACGTTATTGGTTTTTCACCGTGGGCAATACGCCGTTCATTGAGATTGCCAGTATGCTTTACAATATTCTGATCGTATTCCAACAATACTGCTGGAGTCAATTCTGGCAAAGCCGGGAAGTAAGTAACTAACGCATGGTGGAAACGGTAGATGTTATTCTCGTCCAACCCTTCCAGGCGTTCATCACGTAAATGTAAGGCCAGGTCTTCAAACTTTCTAACGCCAAAGAGCGACAATAGCCATTGATTTAGGGCTAGTTTATAGGAAAACGGGATTGCGGTTTTTTGCTTTTTAGCTTTTGCCATTACGCATCCCCTTCTTTTTTTGTTATCTTTTTTTGAGCAGTCTTCGGCGGCAGAAAGTTCTCGCCTGTTACGACGCTTTTACCAGTCTTCTCTTCAAGTTCCATGCGGGCTTTCTTGGCAATCTTGCCACCTTTTTTACCTGCTTCTGCGTTTTCGGCCATACCGGTGGCATCGACACTTTCAGCGATTTTTCGGGTAGATAGTTCCGCAAGGGCGGTAAAGATCAATTCAGCTTCGCTCATGTGGTCGCGCAGGTTCTGGGTTTTGAGGCCCTTTATCTCCTTATGCTTTTTTACCGTTACACCAGTCCATTCCTGATGGATGATATTGGTCAAAATGGCGTACTCATCTTCTTTGGTTATTTCGTGTTCTTTCCAGTAGTCGGTGAGCTTGTTGCGGGTTTCCTGCCCCATCATCCGCTGCTGGATCCACTTTTCGCTTCTACCGTGTTTCTGCCAATATTCACGGGCACGATCTAGAGATAATGCGGGATCACTCATATCCTGGATGCGTTCATAACCGACTTTTGCCAGCCATTGTCTAAAAGGCTCGGCTTTGGGTGAGGGAATAGACTGGATAATGCGTAAAAGCCCTTGCACGTCTGCGCAATCGGTCTCTCGCAGTTTTCCATCGGGAGCTTTCATTTTCAACTGTCGACAAATTGTCGACAGTTCAATTCCATCCTCACTTTGGACGCGAGTTTTCATCTTGAACCAGTAGTCCCGGGGATTTATGCTTCCAGTCAAAACAGAAACTACATCGATCACCGAGAAGTACCATTTCTCCTCGGCCTCTTCAAAAATACGTCGAACAGCCTGATTTTCAAAGGCTACGGGGTTTAGAGCATCACTCATGCTCACACCCCTGCGTCTTCGAGCAAGTTATGAAGCTTGGCTTGAATTAGTTTTTTATCGGGTAATTGCAGGGTATATTGGGCGACCAAAGCCGTTTGCAGGTTTCTTTCGCTGTGCTCTTGGGGTAGCCCCAGGAATTCCAAAACATAATTGTCTTTAAAGTTATTATTTATAGAGGGGTGAATTTCTCTCAGCACTGCTGAGAGTTTTTGGTCTGAGAGGACAACCCTTTCAAATTGACACGAATCTATTTGTCGTTCTAATTCCCTTGATGAATATTTCTCTTTTCTGCAGAGGGTAAGATAATATTCTCGTTCTTCCTCGGTTTTACAGCGCGAAAAAATAATTGTGTTATGGGTCCAGGGCAAGTCTCTCACCAACGGTGTGAGTTTTCCATTATCCCGGTACGTCTCATAGAATTGTTTCATGCGCCAGAGGTTTTTGTCGCTAAAGCCTTTTATTTCCGGATCAGTTTTTTCAATATATTGTGCCAATTGGCTCACTACACTTTTACCCCAACTCTGAGATGCAACCTTTTCCGATATCAACTTGCCAATATCCCAGTAGAGTTCTATAAGCAGTATATTAGCTTGGATGAAGGCCTTTTGTTGAGTTGTCTTGATTCTTTGTACAACTTCCAGAAATTCCTGTTGTGGTACAAGTTGTTTTTCACTCATCCTCACACTCCCGAATCTTCAAACATCAGGCGTTTGAAGTCTTCTTCAATAAGGCGGACTTTCCATAAATCATCAGGGGTTTTGAGGTTTTCCAGGTTATTGGTACCGTTGACATAGATCAGGTCAAACTCACTGTCTTTGCTGGAATAGCCCATTTTGGTAAACCAGGTATCGAGCACGAGGTTGTCCTGTTCCACGCCTTCCGGGTTTTCCAGTCCGGGACGTTTACGCCAGATAACGAGGATTTTGCGTCCATCGAGAGTAGTGCCGGTTACGGTACGGAACCACCAGTCACCGTCTGACTTTTCCGCAATGCGGCCTTTGATCCGCAAGCGCTTTTCGCTGTCCCGTTCAAACTCGGCAGCAATGGTATGTGGAGCGGAGATATTTTTGATCTGTAAGCCAAGCAAGTAATTGAAGGTTTCCAGCAGGTCAATTTTAACTTCGCGGCTTTCGTCACTGCCGGGTATTTTGACTTTGAGGCTGTAAGCCGTAGGGTCGGTAAAAACCTCAATGTTCAAGAGTGAGCTACTACCCCGGCTTTCCACATCAAGCATATAGCGCAGAATGTAATCCTCTTTGAACTTATCTGCCCCTTCACCTTTGAAATCAAGCAAGGCGTTCTGCGCATCAGTACGGCGCAGGTCAAGGTTGTTCAGTGTGTCTTCGTAGGATTCCAGTCGAAGGTATTTGAAGCAGTGGGTAATACCGGTATCGCGGTTAGTAGGCTTGCCGTCTTTCCAGTCGGATGAGTAAATGACCTTTTGAATACGGGGTTTGAGAACGGTGTCGAAGTAATCACCCATTTCTACAAGGATGAACTTGCGCTTGCCCTGGTCTTCACGGTTTAGATTAATGACGGCATGGCCAGTGGTGCCGGAACCGGCGAAGTAGTCGAGTACTAAATTATCGCGATCTGTTAACGCATTAAAAAAAACACAAAGTAATTCTTTTGGTTTGACACTATCAATTCCATGATCATTCCCAACAATTGCAGACAATTCTGTTTTTCCAGATTCTGCTGTGCCAGTAATTTCTTCAGGCATGAATGTCCAAAGCGGAATGTGCTGTTCTTCCTCATCGCCTTCATAATGCTTCCGAAAAGGCTCGCCCTCATCATTAAAACCTATCCTATTTCTATCAAATAACTGCTGAATTTCAACTTGGCCGGCTTTCCATCTTTTATCATTAGGTGGAGTATAACCAGCAATTCCGAATCTCATGGTCTCTCTCTTATATCTACCTAAATTCGAAGTCAAAATTGTTGTATTTCTAAATTTTCCTTGCTCATCCGAATTGGGGTAGCGTCTTATTTCACCGGAAGTTAAAGGAAAGTACTTTTGAATTGAACAGTTTTGATTTTGATAAACAAATTCACCCACTATTTGTGGCCCCAACTTCGCATCGCCTGTATTAGTTGGTTTTGCTCTAGACTTCCAAATATATGGAATTGATTTATTAATAAATATGGTATCCAACAAAATACGCAAATGACCTTCTTCATCATTACCAATACTTGTGAATGTTACGCCATCATCAAAAAGCAGTCTTAGGCTTATACCAATTCGATCATTTAAAAGTGACAAAAAACTTGAATGTTGATAAGAATCCTTATACGCAAACCCATCGCTCCCCGTATTATACGGCGGGTCAATATACACACACTTCACTTGTTCCCAATACCGTGCTTGCAACAAATTCAATGCTTGAAAATTTTCACTATGAATCAGCAAGCCGTCCATCTGCTCATCAAAGTTCTCTATACCACCAATCAGCTTTGATTTAAATTCATCGCTAAAGAACCTAGTATCCAGCACCAGCTTGTCGTTGGCTTTTAGAAACTCAACCGTAAGCGGAACACTGTAACCCGGTTTGCCTGCATCAATTAAATCTCCGGCAGTCGGCCCAATCTCATCGATCGCAAAGAGCTTTACCCATTCTTCTATTTGCGCACGGTTTGCCGCTATCTCTGGGTAGAAGTCTTCCGGTACACGGGCGAGGGTAATGCAGTAATTTGTCTCTACCACAAACTTCTTTTTGAGCCAGAGTTTTTTTTGGAAATCCTCCAACTGGGAGAGAAAGTCGATAATCTTTTTGGCAACCTTGCGGATCACCTTGATCTTGGAAAGATACTGCTCCACCCGGGGCACTGTTTCGCTTTCTACATCGTCTAAGTGCATCACCTCGTTCTTGATATAAAAATCCAGCTCACGGTTGAGGAATGTGCCCAAATCCTTATGAATGAAATAATCAAAAGTATTGCGAGCCGTGTAGCGGTTCAAATGAGCAGTCAACTTGGAATAGTCTGCCGCATCGCCATCGGCCTTGGTATGTTTTTTAGCCAGATCGGAAATCCATACAGATAGAGACGCATCGCTTACCGCAAACAAACGCTTCTCGGCAATGGAAATGATATCTTTTTGAGAAGGGATTTCTCTTTTTTCTTTTCCATCCTTGTCTTTTTTTATTTTTCCAGCACGTTGTTCTTCTGGCCAATCCTCAAAACGAGCTGGACGGTATTCAAACTTGATAATCAGTTCCTTGTTTACTTCGGAAATACAGTTATCGCTTGCCAGCACAAACACCCGATTCTTGCCCTCTGCTTCCTTCACATTGCCGTGTTCACCTTCGGCCACATCGGCAAGACGGAAATGCACTCGCTTGGGATTAGCATCATCGGCAGGATTTAAACGGAAAGCGTAATCTCGCAAATACTCACTGGTTTTTATGTAATACTGGTCAGCGTTAGCCCAATGGAGTTTGACTTCTTCACCCTCGTAAGGAATGGCGTAGACACCTTCTTTGTATACCCGCTTACTGATATAATCGCCTTCGGAATAATAGCGGCGGAAAAAGCCGTATAGGTGGTCGTAGACCTCACTTTCCAAAACAGTCAGATCAGCAGCTTCAGTTATTTCGGACCTGAGTCTTTGTACTTCAGTGTTGGTATCGTAATCTACCTTGGCTTTTTTAAGGGTCGCTATCATTTCTTCCAGCTCTTTTTGAATTGCCGCCTTGTCTGCGGGTTGGTAGGCGGCAAAAGAGGCTTTCACCTGCGGGAGCAGATCAGTATCCAAAAACTGGCTTATCTCACTACTCCGGGCGTGCATGATGCGGTACAAGCCAAAGTCCAGGTCTGGTTGATCCAGTTGGAACAATTCTTTTAACAGGTTTTTTAGTTTCTCGTATTTTTGGCTCATATCACACTCCATTGTATGGTAAATAAGGTCTCTGTTTCGGTTTTCTGGGCAAGGCGTTTTTCCAGCTTTCCTATTAATTCATCCCGTTTGACGATAATTTCGTCTTCCACTTTAAATATTTCCTGCCGTTGCCGGCGTTGCTGCTTTTCCAGGGTTTGCATTTTTTGCTGAATGACATGTTGTTCATCCAGCGTTACAGCCTGCCGTGCTTCCCGCCCGAGGGCCTTTATCTGTTCCTTGGTGTCTTTAAGGGCTTTTTCGGCAGATAGCAGCATATCATCGGCCCATTTTTCCAGTTTTTCCCGGGCTTCATTGAAGTACTTGCTATTCTGCTCAAGAGACGAACTGATAGTAGCCTCAGTATGCCGTATGGCCTCAGCCTGTAAGCGCTGTGTTATATGACCGGGCAACGCAACGGTTTGCCCAGACACTCCAGTGCAGGTAAAGAGCTTTTCGCAAGTTTCCTGATCAATCGTGTGCCCCTCATGGTCAAAACCAGAAAAGAGGAGATATTCTTCCTGCTCAAAGCTTTCTATGGTCAGTTTATTCAGAGTTAGAAACCCGGACTTGCCCTTAAGCTGTTCCACTGCATGAATATGACTGGAATGACTGCTGATATTAAATGTCACATCCGCGCTTGGTGTTTCAAGCTTTTTTGCAGCTTCAATGACGTGTTCACCCAAGGGCTGACTCAAACGATACAAATAAGAATCATGGGTTTCTATCGGCTTGTCTTGTGAGCGATGTTCTTTGGTGATTAAATGATATTTGCCGAGATTAATGTTAGTGCTCGGTGATTCGATAAGTTTGAAGGACAACGTTTCATCGCTGAATTGGGCTTTGCTCTCTAAGACGGCCTTGGTTAGCAACCAGAATCGGCTCGAAAATTTGTCCAGTTGATCCCGGGTGTTATCCAGGCGTATTTTCAGGCGCTCATGCACATCTTCATCAAAGTTTTCAAAAAGCATTTTACGGGTATCGTCAATACGCTCCTTGATTGCTTCATCCATTTCATCTTGAAGAGACTTAAATGCAGCTTCTATTTCCGCGGTAGTCCGACATTCCTGATAGATGGCAAGTATCCGTTTCTCAAAATCCACGCCGGATTCTATAGTCCCCAGCACATCGTCGGAGGCACCGAATACGCCACTAAAAAGACGAAATTTCTCTGAAAGTAACTCAAGGACTCGCCGGTCGGCATCGTTTCTTTCGTTTAAGAAATTGATCACCACCACATCATGTCTTTGCCCATAGCGGTGACAACGGCCAATGCGCTGTTCCACCCTTTGCGGGTTCCAGGGCAGGTCGTAATTGATCACCAGTGAACAAAATTGCAGGTTAATACCCTCAGAAGCGGCTTCAGTGGCAATCATAATCTGTGCATGGTCACGGAAGTGCTCAACTAAGGCCGTTCGAATGTCAACATCCCGGGAACCGGATACTCGACCAGAATCTTTATTTGTTTCTAACCATTTTTGATATATAGCCGTGGTTGCAGGACTATTATTGGAACCGTTAAAAACCACTATTTGATTGGCAAATCCATTTTGTTGCAAGTAAGCAACCAGATAATCCTGAGTGCGCCTGGACTCGGTAAAGATCAATGCTTTTTCAGCACCACCGCTTGACGACATTTCCTTAAAACCGATTTCAAGGGCAGAAAGTAGGCTTCGTGTTTTTGTATCGGTTCCAATCACATTTGCCCACTGCGCCAATCGCGAGAGTTCCTGTATTTCTTCCTTGATTTTTATTCTATCGATGGCTTCTGCTGTTATTTCAGATTCTTCTTCCTCAAGTATCTCATCTAAAAGTTCATCCTCAATTTCTTCTTCAGAAAAAATGCTTTCCAAGGAATCTTCTTCGAGAGGCAATTTTTCATCAAGCAGTTTTTCGAGACGCAATTGCATGGTCTCAAGGGTTGCCGCTATGGCCTTGGACGAGGATGCCAGAAGTTTGCGTAAAATGATCTGTGTTAAATGCTTTTGGCGATTTGGAATGGCATAGCTGCTTTCGCGTTGAAGAAATAATGAAATTGCTTCATACAATTTGTGTTCGTCATCCGTTGGACGAAAAGGCCTGGTAATCGCTTTTCGTTTTGTGTATGAAATGTATTCAACGACTTGGTTGCGCAGAGTGCGTTTACAAAAGGCACGCAAGCGCAAACGCAATTCATTAATATTTGCTCCCGCATTCATGAATTGCGCCCTAAATCCATTCACTTCACCGAAGATGTTATCATCTATCAGTGTAGTCAGGCCGTACAGTTCGAGCAAAGAGTTCTGTAACGGTGTTGCTGTAAGCAATAATTTTCGACAACCTTCAGTAGCCCATCGGATTCCCTGTCCAACTTTATTACTCGTCCTGTAGGCATTGCGTAGTTTGTGAGCTTCATCGATCACAACCAAATCCCAAGGAATCAATTTTGTCTCATCCTTGATCTTATTGACGAAATTATACGAAACTATCAGCACTGCTTTTTGCTGTAGCGGATGCTTGCCTTGTCTTTTTGCATCAGAAAATGATTTTGAATCAAGAATAATAACCGGCAGATTGAATTTTTCTTCAAGCTCAAGCGCCCATTGTTTTCTAATTGACGCTGGTGTAATAATGAGTATTCGTCTGCGCCGTTCAGCCCAGTACTGACAAAGGACGATCCCTGCTTCAATAGTTTTACCAAGGCCTACTTCATCAGCTAAAATACTCCCCATTGATAAAGGGGATTGCAAGGCAAATAGGGCCGCTTCAATTTGATGGGGATTTAAGTCGACGGATGCATTGAATAAAGACATCGATAAACGATCTTGTCCGTTGACAGCCTTGCGAGTTAAATCGTTGGCTATGTATTTGCAATGGTAGTCAGTTAATTCCATTCGTGCCCTATCGACTTTATTATTATCTCATGGCTAACAGTGGCAAACTTCATCCGAATTTTACTTGGTAATGGTAGCCCAGCTTCCTTCCAACCCTTGAGAAGATAGTCGCCTATGCGATCTGATCCTGATATGTTGCTCGTGATAAAGGCACAAGAACAATATCGCCGGGTCTATAAGTCGTCATAGATCCCATCAACGTCGTTATCCCATTCTTCAAAGCTCGGTGCTGAAAGCTTCATTGCTTCCCAAGTTTCTGACGTCGATTCCTCTTGGAGGATAGTCACCAGAACCTTTGAGTAACTGATGTTGCCCGGCACTTCAGATAATTTAACTACGCCGTTTTCAAGGATACCTGGAACAGTTAGAAGCATAGTCCTTTTATTATACTTCATGTGGTTCTACGAAGGTAGCGCGCCACCCTCAAACCCCACGAACATCTTCCATCATGGCCTGGGGCCGGCCTTGGACCTGGCCCAGGTAACTTTTGGCCAGCTCTTCGACCAAAACGGGCACCGAGGCCGGGCTGGAAATCCCCGTTTGGGAACCAAGTAGCCTCCACAACAGGGGGGTTTTGGGTTTGGGGCCAAAGACAACCTGCACACTACTCACCCCAAGTTTGGTCTTCATCCACTCGATAGCCGACGGAATTCCGCCAATTTCGTCGACCAGGCCCAGGGTCAGGGCATCTTGACCGGAGTATATGTGCCCCTCGGCCAGTTCTGTCACCTTCGGCTCGGGAATGTTGCGGGTTTGGGCTACCTTTTGGACAAACATCGAGTACAGCTTATTGGTATAGGAGGAAATAATGTCGGTATCCCCTT
>JAACWS010000069.1 GCA_009991955.1 Spirochaetales bacterium | reverse complement strand
CCCGGAACCCGACGACTTTTTGCCGCGAATACCCGAGCCCTACGACTCGGGGTGGAAGCGAGTGTTATTCCGGTTTTTTTTCGAGGTCATTGACTTCTTCTTTCCGGCTCTGGGAATTTTGATCGACCGGAATGTGGCCCCGGTATTTCTCGACACCGAACTCAAGCAGATTTCTCCCGGTGGACGTATTGGGCACCGGCGTTCCGATGCTCTGGTGAAAGTTCAGCTGGTTTCGGGGTCCCAACAGATTTTGTTTTGCCACCTGGAACTTCAAACCAAGGAAGACCAGACTATCGCAGAGCGGTCCTTCGTCTATGCGTTTCGGATTTACGAGAAATTTGGAACCTTTCCTATTACTTTGTTGTTGCTGGCCGATACCAATGCGTCGTTTCGGCCTTCTACTTTCGAACTTGCTCCCACAAAGCTCGCGGGTGTGTCCTTTCGATTCTTGTCGGCAAAAACAATGGACTTTGTGCCAGCTTTAGACGACTTGGGGGTGTCGGACAAAGTGATTGCTCAAGTTCTGTGGGTATACCTTACCCATCAACAAGAGAAGACGCGTATCCGAAAGGTTCGGGTGTCCCGGGTTCAGGAGTGGTTTCTGGTGAAGACCCGGATTATGAGGCACCTTGTGTCCTTGAATATAGACGACAAACTCATTTCGGAGGTACTATGGTTTCTGGATTGGATTATCCACTTACCGCAAGCCTACGAGAAGTCGTATACGACGATACAGATTGGCGAACAGCGGAAGAAGGAGGGCACCGTGGCCTTTGTGAGTTCATATGAGCGAGTTTTCAAGAAAGAAGGCAAGATCGAAGCCCTCCAAGAAACGATCATTTCGATCCTCGACAAAAAGTACGGTCTTTCGACCGAAGAACGAGAACTGGTTACCACCTGCGACAATTTGCAGACCCTGAAGGATGTTCAGGATGCTGCCGTGTTTGGCACCTCCAAGGACGAAGCCCTCGATCATTTTTCCGACGAAATAGAAGACTAGGACTGGGACGCAGGGGGACGCATCCCGTCCCGGCGTATTTCTATGAGACTCACCGTGAACCGAATATACATACTTTTATTATGTCGTGTGCGACATATTAGTACTAGAAATTTTGAAAAACTTTTCGGATTCTTGAATCAGGAACCCGCGCGGCCCTGTAGTAAGGGGTATGGATACTCTACCGCCGAGCTTGCCAGAACTGCCGTCACGGGGTGCGACCGTGGCTTCGTCGCCAGCCGATGGGAATCCGGCTTCGCCGCAGGAACTACCAGACCCCGACGAACTTCTCCCCCGAATCCCCGAACCCTACGACTCGGGTTGGAAGCGAGTGTTATATCGATTCTTCTTCGAAGTCATCGATTTCTTCTTTCCGGCTTTGGGGCTACTCATTGACCGGGATGTTACCCCGGTATTGCTCGACACCGAACTCAAGCAGATTTCTCCCGGTGGACGTATTGGCCACCGGCGTTCCGATGCTCTAGTTAAAGTTCAGCTGGTTTCGGGGTCCCAACAGATTCTGTTTTGCCACCTGGAGCTACAGACCAAGGACGACCCGTCGATCGGTGAACGGTCCTTTATCTATGCGTTTCGGATTTACGAGAAATTTGGGCATTTTCCTATAACCTTGTTGTTGCTGGCCGATACCAATGCGTCGTTTCGGCCCTCTACTTTCGAACTTGCTCCTACATAGCTTGCGGGTGTGTCCTTTCGATTCTTGTCGGCCAAGACCTTGGACTTTGTGCCTGGTTTGGAAGACCTTGCGATTTTGGACAAAGTGATAGCCCAGGTGCTTTGGGTGTATTTGACTCATCAACAAGAAAAAAAGCGTATCCGAAAGGTTCGGGTGTCCCGGGTTCAGGAGTGGTTTTTGGTGAAGACCCGGATTATGAGGCACCTGGTAAGTCTGAAGATAGACGAAACCACGATTTCGGAGGTACTCTTATACCTGGAGTGGTTAGTAGTGTTGCCAAATAGCTGGGCGAAGGAGTACTACCGGGTACAAGCCGATGAGCAACAAAAGAAGGAGGGTGTTATGGCTTTTGTTACTTCATGGGAACGGGTTGGAAGAATGGTTGGCAAAGAAGAAGGAAAGAAAGAAGGCAAAATCGAAGCCCTCCACGAGACCATTCTTACGATCCTCGAAAAAAAGTACGGTCTTTCGAACGAAGAGCGGCAAACTATCTTGAACCTGAATCCGTATAAAAAATAAAAAAATCCAAGCTATCCTGGTGTTGTATAATGATTTAACCACAAATCTAATTACACCCAGGAGGTGAAGCTT
>JAACWS010000071.1 GCA_009991955.1 Spirochaetales bacterium | reverse complement strand
GGAAACCAGGCTAGTGCCCGTCGTATCCTCGAACTGGCTAAGCTATCGACTATCCCTATCGGCCATCCGTCGGCCTACGAGACCCAAGAGGGTCGGGTTATGCAACCTCGTTACAGCTTTCGATGTGCCCCCCAGGTCCACGGGGTTCTCCACGATACCCTCGGATTTACTGGCCCGGTTCTCATCCGAGAACTGAATTCCGCCAACGACAACCCCCTCTTTGCTCCCGAAGAACACCGTGCTTTTCACGGAGGCAACTTCATGGGTAATCACGTGGCGGCTGCTGCAGACTACCTCCGCATTGCCGTCGCCACCTCCTTGAACCTGGTGGACCGGCAGGTTCAGTTGTTGTTGGAAGGCAAAGGTGGTCTACCGACAAACCTGGCTCTTGGCGAAGCCGGGGACCCGGCCTTTGGACTCAAGGCTCTTGGCATTACCACCTCGGCGCTGGCCGCAGAGGCCCAACATTTGGCCGCGCCGGTGTCGGTTCTGTCCCGGCCGACCGAGGGGGGGAATCAGGATGTGGTGAGCATGGGGACCATATCTGCTCGGACCTTGGCTCGGCAGGTTGGGCTTTTTCGGTACGCCGTGGCCCATGGGCTGGTAGTAGGTGCTCAGGCTTGGGAACTGTCCACCCCTCACCAAGAGTCCAAACCCCTGGAAAAAATCCATGCCTGGGTTCGCGAACGGGTGCCCCTTTCCCCAAAAAACGCATCCCTGGGTAAACCTCTGGAAGACCTGGCAAAGGACCTGGAGACCACCAAGTTAGCAGACATTTTTCGGTGAATATGCTACTCTCAACCTATGACCGCACAAGAACTACGGAAAAAATACATCGAATTTTTTGTATCAAAAAACCACGCCCAAATATCGGGCAAAAGTCTCATTCCCGAGAATGACCCCACGGTACTGTTTACCACCGCTGGTATGCACCCCTTGGTACCCTATATCCTGGGCCAAGATCATCCAGCGGGTAGTCGACTGGTTAACTACCAAAAATGTATTCGTACCGGAGATATCGAGGAAGTAGGGGACTCGAGCCACCTTACCTTCTTTGAAATGCTTGGGAACTGGAGCTTAGGCGACTACTTCAAGGACGAGGCTATTGCGATGAGTTGGGAATTCTTAACCAGCCCCCAATGGCTGGGGATTGATCCTAACCGATTAGCCGTCACCTGTTTTGAGGGAGATGACGAGGTACCTCGCGATTCGGTGAGTGCACAAAAGTGGAGAGCCATGGGTATGCCCGAGGATCGAATTTTTTTCCTTCCTCGAAAAGACAACTGGTGGGGTCCTCCTGGCGCCACTGGGCCCTGTGGTCCGGACACCGAAATGTTTATCGATACGGGTCTTGCAGGTAGCGACAAGAGTCGTCCGGGTCTGAGTGACGGAAAGTGGCTCGAAATTTGGAACGACGTCTTTATGGGCTATCGAAGGAACGCCGATGGAACCTATACGGAGTTAGAACGAAAGTGTGTCGATACGGGAATGGGAATTGAGCGAACCATAACCGTGCTCCAAGGCAAAAAATCAGTCTATGAAACCGAACTTTTTACCCCTCTATTGAACCGCATTGCCGAATTGAGTGGGAAGTCTTACAACAGTGGAACCGATTTGGACAAATCCTTTCGAATAATCGCCGACCACACCCGGACTGCTACCTTTCTATTGGGAGATGAAACCGGGGTTCTGCCCTCGAATGTTGGTCAGGGGTACATTCTACGCCGCCTCATTCGTAGAGCCAGTCGCCACGCTCGAAAGCTCGGTGTCGAGGGTCGTTTTCTGCCAGCCATTGCCGAAGTAATCATTAGGGAATACGCCGAGGTCTACACTATTCTTGGCCAGAAGAAAGACCTCATAATCCACGAGTTACAAAAGGAAGAAGAAAAGTTCCTTCTTACCCTGCAAAAAGGGGAACACGAATTCGAAAAGCTCCTCCCAAACCTTCTCAAGGGCGACAAGCGTACCATACCCGGCCGGTTGGCTTTCAAACTCTATGATACTTTCGGATTTCCTTTGGAGATTACCGAAGAGTTGGCCGGGGAGCACGGCTTTGTGGTAGACCGGAATGGTTTCGACGACGCTTTCCGGAAGCACCAAGAGACCTCGAAAATGGACGACAATGCAACCTTCAAGGGAGGTCTAGCCGATCACTCAGAAGCTACCACTCGACTCCACACTGCTACCCACCTACTACACAAGGCTCTACGCACGGTTTTGGGTGATCATGTAGCCCAGAAGGGCTCGAATATTACCCCCGAGCGTTTGCGTTTCGACTTTTCTCATCCGGACAAGATGAGTGACGAAGAACTGACCCGGGTGGAAAAGATGGTCAACGAGCAAATCCAGCGAGATCTGCCCGTGAGTATCGAAACCATGAGCTTGGACGATGCCCGAAAAGCCGGGGCAATTGCTTTGTTTGGCGAAAAGTACAACGAAGTAGTGAAGGTCTATACTATCGGCGACTTTTCAAAGGAGGTCTGTGGGGGTCCCCACGTCCAACACACCGCGGAGCTCGGCAAATTCCGCATTGTAAAGGAACAAAGTTCTAGCCAAGGGGTCCGCCGGATTAAGGCGGTACTGGAGGTTTGAGCTTTGGTGCACTAACAAAGGGCAACTTCGGCCCCACCGGCTACACAGCAGGCCCTTTGACCCAAATCGTGACCGAGGGACAAAATTGCCGTCCATTGATCCCTTGTCAGGGTGCCCAGATTTTTTTCTACCCCTTGGCCAAAAAGGCCCGCAAGTATTCCCGCGGCAAAGCTATCACCTAACCCAGTGTTTTCGTACACCGGGGTTAGTGTTCCTTCGGACCGGGTAACAAAATCCCATATCCCATCCGGGTTACCAACTCTCACCTCCGCATAGGTAGGCTCGGACCTCTCTATACGAAAAATCGGAATTCTCAGATCTGCGAAGGGATAGAAAAGCTCATCAAAAACCTGCCATTCCTGACTGGTTCCCGAGATGACGAGGTTTGAAGGATCCAGGTTTTCTAAGAGTACACCCAGAGACTCCAGAAGAGGCTTTACAATATCCGGCCGGGCCAAGTCGACGAGTATTACCGGACCTTGGGACCTACCCCACGTAGGGGAAAAATTTACAAATCCCTTTAGCGGGCTAGTACCCAGAAAATACCCGTCCAAATACAAAATATCGTTAGCCCGAATTTGGGCAAAACTTTTGCCATAGAGTTCGTCGGGCCAGGGCGGAGGGGGTACCACCATGAGATTACTCTGTTTAGCCCCCGGTACAAACCGGATTAAGCTTCGCCCCGTATGCGCTCCCATAACGGGATGTACATGTATGGCCTTAGAAAAAGGCTCAACCAAGTTCCTTAGGTCCTGGGCCCAAGGGTCTTGACCCAGGGTCCCCCAGAGTTGGACCGGAAGCTCCTGGGCGGCGAGGATCGAAAAAATGGTTCCCGGCGCCCCGCCGAGTTTCTTGCGAAAACGTTGGTCGAAGGTCTGGGGGCTTACGTGGGGTGAGGGATTATCGCTATCGTCGACATACATATCTAAGAGGATGTTTCCCCAGAGGTGGATTGTTGGCCTAGTCATTCTTGGAAGGTAGAAGGATTTTGGGGTTTCCGTCTATCCCCGGGCTATCCTATACTCAAGAATGACCATCAAAACGATCGATGAGTATCCGGTCTATACCGGTCCCCTGGGTCCATCCTTTGATACTCAGGGAAAAATCACCCTTAGACTCTGGGCTCCGGGGGTAAAAAAAGCCCAGGTTGAGCTCTTTGATCCCAAAAAATCTCAAAAATCTATTGGGATTTGGCCACTGGAGGTCGCAGAACTTGGCCTTTGGCAAACTGTTCTCTCCCCTGAGTACTTCTCCGATCGAAGGCTCTACGGGTGTTACTATCAATATATACTCGACCATCGAGGTCCGAAGGACAGGGTGCGGGCCATGGATCCCTACGCCCCCTCGATGGCAGTGCATGAGGGAAATCCCCGAGTCCGGGGCAAGGGAGCCCTGGTGGACCCCACCACGATAGGACCCTCAGACCTGGACTTTGCAAGAATTCCTGGCTTTACCCATCGAGGTCAGGCGATTATTTGGGAAATCCACGTCCGCGATTTCACCAGCGATCCGTCGATCGAAGGGCAGTTATCGAATCCCTTTGGAACCTTTGGAAGTTTCTGCGAAAAGTTAGACTATATACAAAAGCTTGGGGTAACCCATATTCAACTCTTACCGGTAATGGCCTATTACTTTGGGGATGAAACCAAGGCGCGAGAACGGCAGTGGTACTATTCGTCTGCCAATACCCACTACAATTGGGGCTACGACCCCCATAGCTACTTTAGCCTAACGGGAATGTACTCGGCAAATCCCGCCGACCCGGCAGAACGAATTCGGGAATTTAAGGAACTGGTAAAGGCTGTCCATAGTCGGGGAATTGGAGTCATCCTCGATGTAGTCTATAACCACACCGGGGCCCTTCATGTTTTGGAGGATATTGTCCCGGGCTACTACCATTTTCTTCACCGAAACCGAACATCAAAGTCAAGTTTTGGCGGAGGAAGGTTAGGAACCACCCACCCGATGGCTCGGAAGCTGATGATCGACTCCTTGGTCTATTGGACGAGGGAGTACAAGGTCGATGGTTTTCGGTTCGATATGATGGGAGATCACGATTCCCAGACCTTGGAACTCGCGACCCAAGCTGTTCTGGACCTGAACCCCCAGGCGGTCCTTATCGGAGAAGGATGGCGAACCTACGAAGGAGATGACGACGATCCACGAATTCCTGCAGACCAGGACTGGGTCGGCACATCTTCTTCGGTTGGCGTATTCTCTGACGAGTTTCGAAACGAACTCAAGTCCGGCTATGGGAGCGAGGGGGAACCTCGATTTCTCTCTAGAGGTCCCCGAGACATCGGCCTCATCCTCGATTCTTTAAAAGCCCAGCCCCACAATTTCTTCGCCCGGGAACCAGCTAACCAGGTCAGTTACATCGAGGCCCACGATAACCTCACCCTCCACGATGTTCTAGCCTATGCCCTCAAAAAAGATCCTGAAATACCCGAGAATGAGGAAGAGATGCAAAAACGCATTCGTTTGGGAAACCTGTTAGTACTCACAAGCCAGGGCATCGCCTTCCTCCACGCCGGCCAGGAGTACGGAAGGAGCAAGCAGTGGCAGGGACCCGGACAACCGGAACACAAAGACACTTTCATGGTTGACCGGGATGGAAAGCCCTTTACACATCCCTTTTTTGTCCATGACTCCTACGACTCGACCGACCGCATAAACAAATTTGACTGGCAAAAAGCAACCAGCCGTCCGGCCCTTACTACCGTTGAATACACCGCTGGTTTGGTGGCTCTTCGACGTTCGACCGATGCCTTTACCCCTACGACCCGGGAGGAGGTCGAGCGAAGATTTCGTGGCCTAAACGTACCCGAAATTCTACCCCACGACCTGGTTGTCGGGTTCCAAACCGAGGCGACAGACGGAACCATGTATACTCTTGTAATCAACGCCGACGAGGTTGAAAGGTCCCTCACTCTTCCCCTAGACTTGCATTCGGCTATCGTCTTGGTCGACAATGAAAGTGTGGACCTAGGGGGAATACCCTATCCCCGGGGGTTTGGGTTGGAAGGTCGAGTCTTACGAATCCAGCCCCTCACGGGTCTAGTATTTTTGTCTAACCCCCTTCCACCCGGGGGATTACTTTAGGAGGTTCTATGGGCGAAATTGTGTACACCTTAACTGCTGTCGATGGTACCCTGCTCCAAGGGCGACTCTGGACCCCCGAAGATCGGCCCCGGGGAGTTTTGCAAGTCTGCCACGGCATGGCCGAACACAGCGGACGCTACCGAGCCTTTGCCGAATACCTTGTCCAAGCCGGCTGGGCAGTAGGGGCAATGGACCATAGGGGACACGGCAAGACTGCCCCGAATAAAGAAGCCCTCGGTTTTTTTGGAGAGAATAACGGCTGGTCCAAGGTAGTGGAAGATTGTGCCCGGGTTGGGAAAGACCTACAGTCTCGGTTTCCTGAAGTTCCACTCTTCCTTCTTGGTCACAGTATGGGATCGTTTCTCGCCCGGAATCTGGCAGCCACCTACCCTGGGGCCTACAAGGGGTTCATTTTTTCCGGGACCGCGGGAAACCCTGGCCCAGCCGCCAAGATTGGTCGGTGGGTCGCCCTACGGGAAGTGCGAAAGAAGGGGAGTAGGAATCGATCGAAAACCCTGGATACCATGATGTTTGGCTCGTATAACAAAAAGTTCCGGCCTAACCGAACGGGGTTCGATTGGATTAGTTCGGTACCCGATGAGGTAGACGAATACATTAATGATCCTTTCTGTGGTTTTGTGTGCACCTCCCGGTTTTACGCCGATCTTCTGGACGGAGTGTTGTTGGTAAATGCTTCGAAGTCCTTTGAGGTCATGGATCCTGAACGCCCGGTGTTTTTCTTTTCGGGAAACGATGATCCGGTAGGAGGATTTGGAAACGGCGTTACCCAGGTCTACGATCGAGTAAAAGCAGCCGGGGTAAAAGATGTGAGTGTAAAATTATATCCGGGTGGCAGGCACGAGATGTTCCACGAAAAAGAAAAGGAACTCGTTTTTTCCGACGTCCTGGAGTGGTTAGAGGCCCGCAGTTCGTCGTAGGCGGTGAATAGTATCGGAGTATCCCGACCTGTTCGAGCAATTTTGCTCGTATCTTTCTATTACCGACTTGGCCGCCGGCCGGTCACCTAACTGAATATAGCATTCAAGAATTTCTGGATAAAATCGTTGACCGGTAGGATCATCGCGAAGCAGCTGTTCAAGGCTGTCGGCCGCTTCTTTCATGTGTCCTCGGGACTTATGAATGAGTGCAAGTCCTAGAACTGCGAAGGTATCGAACTCTACATTCAGCGCCCGTCGGTAAAAATCCTCGGCGGTGTCTAGGTTGCCAAGTTTTCGGTACGCATCGCCAGCCCGGGTAAGTATTACCTTGTTGTGGGGGTCTTGTTTGAGAATTTCGGACCAGTTAACCAGGGACTGATCTTGCTGATCTAGACCCCTAAAACAATCGGCTAGGCCAAATAGAGCGTAGAAATTGTCGGGCTCTCGGCGTAAGGCTTCTTTAAAAAAATACACCCCTCGCTCAAAGGTTTTCATCTTTCGATGGCAGTTTCCGAGGGAGGTGAGAACACGGATATCTACCCTGTCTCCGTGCAATTCGTACATATGCATCCAGTACTCAAGGGCCTTATCGTAGCGCTTGAAGTCGTAGTAAAGGTATCCAAGACCTGTAATTGCGTAGGGATTGTCCGGTTCGACCTCGAGGACTTGTTCGTAAATTTCCACCGACCGTTTAAGGTTTTTTACCTTCCGATACGCGTCTGCTACACGGGTGAGTACGGTTACGTTACGATCGTCTAGATCTAAATATTGTTCCCACACTTCAATAGCCCGATGGAATTGCTTAATATTCCGATAACAATCGGCCAGGCCAAAAAGGGCGTAATTATTCTTAGGATGTTCTTGGAGACACCGTTGATAGTACTGAATCGATTCCTGATATCGTCGACGCTTTCGGTAAGCATCACCAATTCCTACTAGGGCATAATTATTCATAGGGTCTTGGTCAAGGATTGTTCGAAAACACTGAATGGCCTCGGAAATTCTGTTTTCTTTCATATGGTGGTACCCTTCTTTTGAAAGGGCACTTAGAAGCTCTTCTCGTTTTTCGGGTGTAGGTTCCAGGTTATTGTGATCAGGTTGATCGGTTACCATAGACATTATCCTTTTTCGTCCTTGCTCGTTTCGAGCCAAAGCCTTATGACCTTCGCAATGGAAGGGGCGAGGGCCTGAATCTGCCCCCCTTCGGGGGCGGCTGCAAACATCTTGAGGGCCTCAACGAACTTTTTTTTCTCGTAATAATAATTTCCTAAGCGTAGAATACCGTCGGTATAACGAAGGGTGACAAATATTTTTCGACTTTCCTCGACTTTTCCTTGATTAAAAAGCTCGTTACCCCGTCGAATAAGAGCTACTTTTTGCTGGGATGTAACACTCAGATGCTGAGGAGCAGTTTCGTGTATAAAACCCTTGGGATTTTGGGTCATTCGGCTTCCCACAGTTCCCCATCGGAATAGGTTATTACTTACGGGACCTCTATAACCCTATATTCTTATTCGGCTCAGGATCTTAAGTCATTGCGGTGCAATGACCAACTAAGTCAGAAAACAAGATTATAGAGGTCCCGACTTAGATGACAAAATTCATCATCGCTCCAATACTATATCGCTTAGAGTGGAAAATCAAGCTCTGGTATGATTTTACAATATTCCTTTGGTCGATGGGGTTGAGCCTTCTTCCAAGGAGGCAAATCCTTCTTTAAGAGCCCGCCCAAGAGCCTTGAAAAGTCCCTCGATCATGTGGTGGGCATTCTCGCCGTATCTACACTCCAGGTGGAGGTTGATTCGGGCATTACTCGCTAAGCCGTGAAAAAATTCGCGAAAGAGGAAAAGATCAAAATCCCCAGCCTTCTTTTGAGGGAAATTGGCCTTGTACACGAGGTAAGGTCGATTACAAACGTCAATGGTCGCCTCACTCAAAGCGTCGTCCATAGGAATCACCGAGTGACCGTACCGGGCTACCGGGCCTAGGTCAAACAACCGGGCCAAAGCTTGTCCAAGGACAATTCCCAAATCCTCAACCAAGTGGTGAGGATCTACTTCGATATCGCCAGTACCCTTAATTTCTAAACCAAAACCACCGTGGAATGCCATAGCGTTCAACATATGGGTCATAAAAGGAAGGGGGAGATCGATGTCGATCTTGTCGCGGGAGTCCATGTTCATTACCAAAGAAATGTCCGTTTCTTTGGTCTTGCGCGATATTTTTGCGATACGGGCGGTTTGTGTACTCATGTACCTTCCTCCTGGTTCAGTAAACGAACAAAAGCGTCTACCTGACGGTAATGATATTTGTAATACGCAGGATTCGCAATCAGCCGAACCGAAATTTCTTGCAGTACCTGAAGAACTTCCAGATTATTCGCCTTCAAGGTTGAACCGGTTTCTACTAAATCAACAATGTAAGGAGTTAGGCCTAAAACCGGTGCCAGTTCTACCGAGCCATTGAGTTTTATCATTTCTACCGCGACACCCTGGTTATGGAAGTAGTCGCGAGTGAATCGGGTGAACTTGGTGGCAACCCGCATGACGCTGTCTTCCCTTGGTTGGACATCGGGAGTCTTAGCACCGGCCAAACACATCTTGGTCGAACCAAAGGGCAGATCTGCCAGGGTAAAAAACTCGTAACCGGACTCGTAAATGACATCGTCACCACATATTCCAAGCCCGGCTATTCCATGATGAACGTACACCGGCAAGTCGGCGTTTTTTACTAACATAATTTTTAGAAGCCCCGAGGGGTCATAGGCCACAAGCTTTCGATTTTCGAAAGAAAAAGTGATCCCCCGGGCCGCCAAGTGGGCCTGTACGTCCTGCTCCAAACGACCCTTCGGAAGGGCCAGGGTCAAGGGATGAGCTTCTGCCGCACTTTTCATAAACGCACCTTCTTTCCCTGGGCCCTTAGAGCCTCGGCTTGATGGTACCTTTTTTCAAAATTTTCCCTATTGGCCAGCTCATGGTAATCGCCTAGTTGGGTCGAGGGAGACAGGAGGGATGCTACCTTAGAAGTCATGAGAGAAAATCCAATCGCCGGAACCTCGAGTTCCAAGTTCTTGAGGAGTCGGTCATAACGGCCACCGGATGCAATTGAGCTGTCGGCTCCAGGAAGATAGGCACTAAACACTATTCCCGAGTGGTAGCCTTGGCTTCCCAATTCGCTTAAGTCGATTCTGACTTCGATAACTGGAACGAGGGATTCGAGGGTCGCTGCTCGGTCGATAAGTTCGTCCAGGGCAACCTGGGCTTGTTTTGAAATATGTGAGGACCACGACGTCGCATAGTTTCTAAACTCTGCGGTGTTTCCAATAAAAGAAAACAACCTTGCAGTCTGCTGATCTTCCTTAGACAGGGTACGAAACTCGCGCATGCTTAGAGCTTTTCTTGCTTCCTCTTTGTCATGTTGATTCTTGTCCGACCATAGTTGATCGAAGAGTTCTCGGCTTCCGACGTGAATTACTGGATTGGGTAGATCTAAAGACTCAAGGACCCGGGCCAAAAGGACAAGGATCTCGAGGTCTCCGTCCCGTCCCGAGACACCCAAGAGTTCTGCTCCGCTTTGGAAGAACTCGTTCTTTCCTATATCTATCGCATCCTGGTACCGAACAATACTATCGGAGTAACACATACGGAGGGGCAGGACAGCACTTTTGAGCAGATGATGAATCTGTTTAACCAAGAATAGGGTAATGTCGCTACGAAGCGAGAGTATTTGTCCTTCCCGATCGACAAATCGATACGTATAGGGAGGTACCGATACTCCTACCGTTTCAGCGTAGTCATCGGCGTAATCGGCCATAGGGGTATGGACCGGAGTATACCCCCAGCTATGAAACAGAGTATCTAGTTTTGATACCAAAAAACGGTGAAGTTCGCCGTCTTGAAGGACTATTCCTTCGGAGCCCGCGGTTAAGGACAAAAGACCAGGATTTCGGGTATTCACACACTTCCTCCAGGGAGCACTATAGCAAACATAACCCGGGGTTACTATTCGAAAGTTGCACTGAAGAACCGAACTTTGGATCGCCCAAAGTCTCGTTGGTCGGTAACAAGAAATTTCCACCCTTGAACCGGAGATTGAGCTTCCGAATCACCCTCCGTCTCCCCGGTAGTACGAAAAAAATCTGGTATGTCGGCCCTTCCCCTTAGCCGGGGGGCGGATAATTCGGTTGGCAAGGTATTTTCACCTGGATAGTGGATAAGAATTCGGGTGCCCGGGTGGACGAGGCGACTCGAGGCTACCCGTTGGAGGAGGTCGGCCTTGTGAGGATAATCAAAAGGAGGGTCTAAAAAAATTATATCGAAGCTCTTCTTCCAAGTCATAACAAACCGTTCAGCGGGCTGAATAGTGAGTTGAACTTTCTGGTTGGCCATGGTCAGATTCTTAAGGATGACCTCTTTTTTCCCCCTATCCAGTTCTACCGCCTGGGCGGACGAAGCACCCCTACTTACTGCCTCGAGGGCAAGAACTCCCGATCCGGTAAAGAGATCAAGAAAAGTAAGCCCATCGAGGGGTCCCAAAATCGAAAAAAGACTTTCCCTCATCCTGTCCATTGCAGGGCGTATTATGCCCGGTGGACAGTCGAGTACACGGCCCCGTAAGGAACCTCCGGTAATTCGCATTCAACGAGTGTAACGGAGGGCAACGATTTTGTGTATCCTTTGGCTAGTGCCTCAAACCCTGTGGGGACAAATTTGTCGTCCTTCTCAGTCTTGAATACACTTCGGTCTTTACCTTCCCAAAGGCCTGCCTGGATTCTCCGTCCCCCTGTCTCCACCGCTTCACCCTCCACGGGGAGAGACAGTTGCCGTAGAGCTTGGAGGACACCAGCTCCAAACTCCGGGGGTAGGTCTTGTGGTCGTCGGTTATGCGGTTGAGAATG
>JAACWS010000070.1 GCA_009991955.1 Spirochaetales bacterium | reverse complement strand
TTTCTACGAAAACCCTTGGGTACCCCAGCCCGTCTCTCAAAAAACAAAAGCCGACCGGATAAATCCGATCGGCTTTGTTATTCGTCGGGCTGGGCGGTTCTAACAGACCGCCCATCAAATAAAAAAGGGACACGAATGTGTCCCCAAAAGTCGGGCTGGGCGGATCCAACGGACCGCCCATAAAAAAAGAGCAGGTCGGATGTAACCAACCTGCTCGTTAATTAATCGGGCTGGGCTCTCGGTATTACTGCGTAATACCTGCCGCCCTGGGGTTTTCTACGAAAACCCTTGGGTTCCCCAGCCCGTCTCTCAAATAACAAAAGCCGACCGGATAAATCCGATCGGCTTTGTTATTCGTCGGGCTGGGCGGATCCAACGGACCGCCCATCAAATAAAAAAGGGAAAGGAATGTGTCCCCAAAAGTCGGGCTGGGCTCTCGGTATTACTGCGTACTACCTGCCGCCCTGGGGTTTTCTTCAAAAACCCTTGGGTACCCCAGCCCGTCTCTCAAATAACAAAAGCCGACCGGATAAATCCGATCGGCTTTGTTATTCGTCGGGCTGGGCGGATTTGAACCGCCGACCCCAAGTCCCCCAGACTTGTACGCTAAACCCCTGCGCTACAGCCCGATTGTCTAAAATGCTCGGTGAAAATATCACGGGAGCCCACCTCTGTCAAGACTGGCTATTCTCAGTCTTTCTTAATCGACTTCTGCAACATCTCCCGGTATAAAAACTCTTTCTGGTGCAGGGTCTCGAAGGGTACCCGGTAGGCGGTCTCGATGTTCTTTTTGGTAGCGATTTCGGAGGTGGGGCCAAAGAAGTAGGGAAGGGCGCCCTCCTCGGGGTTCTTGCGCAAGATCAGCATGAAGTCCGAGTACTTTTCGCACAAGTGTAGCTGATGGGCACTGAAGACAATCGAGGTATTTGTTCGGTGGGCGTAGTCTTGAAGATAGCCCAGGGCTCGCGCTTTTTGGGGCTCTTCCAGGGCAAAAATTGGCTCGTCGAGCAAAATCAGCCTGCTACCGTAGAGCACGGCCATGGCAATTACTGCCCTTTGCATGGCTCCCTTGGACAAACTGACGGTGGAACGATTGAGGTCGTTTTCTAAATCAAATTCCCGAACTAACTCTTTCAAAATTCCAGCGGAACGGGCGGCTGCGGGGCTTTGGGTGGCCACATGTTCGAGGACCGAACCGAGGGTTTCGTCGGTTTCAAATTCCATATTCTGGTAAACGAAACTCACTAATTGATTTCGGGCTTCCTCGACCCGGGGGTCCTCATAGGCCGAGCGAAAGGTAGCTGTGTCGGTGCCGAAAAGATAAATCGAACCCGCCGCGGGAAAAAGTCGTGCCCCAGCCAACAAAAGTAGAGTTGACTTTCCAATACCATTTTCACCAATGAGGGAGGTTACCCCCCCAGGGATAGTGAGGGAAAAATCCTCGAACAGAACAGTCAGATCTTCCCGGGTTAGGTCTTGGGGATTTGGTGGAGCGTCTTCATTCACGTAGAAAAAGCTTATATTATTGATAGAAATGCAGTTTTCCATAGCCGAAAGAGTAATGACATTTGACTAAGTTGGCAATCAGGCCTACTCTATAGAGAACAAGCATAACCTCACTTCTAAGGAGTAAACATGGCCGATTTGAAGTCCCAATATATGGGAATACCGTTGAAGAATCCCCTCATCGTAGGGGCCTGCAGTCTTACGAGCAATATGGATACTATCCGGCGTCTAGACGAAAAAGGTGCCGGTGCAATGATCATAAAGAGCCTCTTCGAGGAGCAGGTAGCCTACCAACGCTACGCCCACGACGAAGATCTGGATCTCTACGACAACTGGCACGCCGAAATGACCACTGTGTTCCCCAAAGCCGAGCACGCTGGTCCTGACGAACATTTAATGTGGACCCAACGGGCAAAAGAGTCCGTTTCAATTCCCGTAATTGCCAGCCTTAATGCGATTCATACCGAAACCTGGGCGGAGTGGGCAAAACAACTGGCCGACACTGGGGTAGATGGGTTGGAACTGAATTTTTTTGCCCTTCCCGATGATTTAGAGGCCGAGTCTGCAGCAGTCGAAGATGCCCAGGTCGAAGCGGTAAAGGCAGTTAAAAAAGCTGTCAAAATTCCTGTGTCTGTAAAACTTAGCCCTTCCTATACAAGTCCTATCAGTTTTGTAAAGAAGCTTGAAGCTGCTGGTGCCGACGGTTTTGTGCTTTTCAACCGATTCTTCCATCCTTCTATCAATATCGAAACCGAATCCAGTGCCTATCCTTTTAGCCTGACCGGTCCTAACGACCACAAGTTGCCCCTGCGATTTGTGTCCTTGCTCCACGACAAGGTTAAGTCCAGTCTCTGTGCGTCGAATGGAATTCATACCGCCCAAGAAGCCCTCGAGGTTCTTTTGGCCGGTGCCGA
>JAACWS010000026.1 GCA_009991955.1 Spirochaetales bacterium | reverse complement strand
TTGAGAAGACCAAGTCGAGAATTCGTAGAAAGCAGGATGATCCGGGTCTGACTACTGAGCATTACCTGATCGAGAAATGGGTTGTACGATACGTTGAGTCCGAGGTTTTTCGCGAGGCTGGTAATGGGCGAAACCTCTTGGCCAAAAACAAACCCAGGAATCGGTATGACAAGAACAAATAGGGCCAAAAAGACTCCGAATGCTGTAGGTTTTTTCATGAGTTTCCCTCCGCCCGTATTTCTTTATCGGCTGCAAGCATGCCGGCCTGAAATCCGTATCGTTGCAACACAAAGAGTACAAATTTGGATAGGTACTTTTTTTTCGTCTCTTGGAGAATGTAGCTTCGGATTCGACCGAGAGCATCGTCGTACGTTCTTCCGTCCCAGCCAACTTCCGAACGGTCGGGGTTTCCAGATAGAGCTCGTGGATAGGCTTGGGGCACGTCCGGATGGTCCGGATGAGACAAGATAGGGTATGATTTTAAGAAATCCGGATCGAGTTTCAAATAGAGGGCATTGAGAGCGCGATTGGTTGAACTCGAACAGACTTCCCTGCTGGGGGAGGCAAAAATGAGGTTACCAGCTTTCTCCACGTTGTTTCGCGGGAATCTAAGGATATCCCCCGGTTTACACCGACTGAAGTAGTTTTCGAACCCGGGAATTTTCTCCAGATCTTCTGCGAATTCGATTGATAGTATTTTTCCCGGAAAAGATACGAGGGCCGACTCTTGAACATACCAGCGCCGCTGGGGAGTGGGAATTGGGTGCGGTACCTGGCCTAAGGCTATCTGTATAGCCGCACGGATGAAGTTCATGCCCGTGGCGTACGGGAGTGTCCAGCCAGACATATAGCCCCCCGAGAGCCGGGCGGCGATTTCACCGATATACGCCTTTGAGGAATCCCAAAAAACATCACCCTTGGCCGCACCGGAAGTAATACCCAACGCACGGATACCTTTTTCGAACTCCTGGACAATTTTGGATTCTTCATCCTCCGATAGACCAGAAGGAAAACTGTGCCCGGTTTCGACAAAAAAGGGAGGGAATTGTACATGCCGTTGGGCAATTGCGTACGCAATAACTTTCCCATCAACCAAAAGGCTATCGATACTGTATTCTTGTCCGGGAATAAACTCTTCGATAATTGCAGTCTTCGATCCAGAGAACTCCAAGGCTGAAACGATCGCAGACTTTGCTTGCTCTTCATTTTCGACCTTCTGCACACCCCGGGAACCCATATTGTCAACGGGCTTTATTACCAAGGGGAAGTCAAGAAAGCAGAGAGTCTGGTTCAAATCCTTTTGAAGGAATAGTTCTTCGGTAATCGACATAAATTTTGGCGAAGAAACCCCAGCACTGGCAAATTTCTGCCGCATAATTTCTTTATTCGAAGCCCCTAAGGCTACTTCCGGCAGTATACCAGGAAGTCCAAGCCCTTGAGCAACTAACGCAACCGAATAAGAAAAATCGGTCCCCGCAGTAAAAACCCCTGCTACTTCTGAGTCAAGTCCGAGTAATCGAAGACTTCGAAGTATACCTTCAGGATCTTTTAGATCTTCAGGGATGAAAATATCGGCTTGTTCAGCTCCTACCGCGCTCGCATTTCCGTCGGCGGCAATTACCTGAAGACCCAGTTTCCGTGCTTCCTCGAATACCGGGAGCTGCATAGTCCCGGCACCGAGGACTAGAAGATAAGGGGCAATTTTCATTCGAACGTATTCCTTTTTACGGCGTAAATTTCCATAGTGTCTCCAAGTTGAAAGAGTCGATGAATCAACCGGGTGAACCCTTCAAGCCCTGAAGTCGAGAAGGGCCATGGATATCGTTGGGGATGAAAACTCGGGGAGATGATCCTCTTAACTCGGAATCCATGTCTTGCGAGGAGTTTTTTTGCCTGACGAGGATACCAGAGGCTGTAATGATCCAGGGGACTTTGCCGGTAGAAAACTTTCTTATTTCCCCGTTGAGTCACACCTCTACTCGAAGGAGTGCCTAGGGCGAGTATTCCCCCCGGTTGCACCAGATGCGATAGCAACCGAAGAACATCTTCGAGTCGTTCGAAATGTTCAATTACATACCAGAGGGTAACCAGACTAAGAGGCGGAAAGTCCGAAGGGGAAACATCAAACAACGAACATTCCCGGGCATCTAGTCCGAGGGTTTCCTGGATATAGTGGATCCCTGATGCCGATACATCTATTCCATAGACCTCATAACCAAACTCTTTTGCAGCTGCCATAAAAGGACCATACGCACATCCTATATCGAGGGCAGCCCCCTTTGTTACTCCAAGCGATTGAATTTCCTTCAGCCTTCTTTTTCCTTGTAGACGAATTGTATCGAAGTCATCAAGGTAGGTTTTGCCATACTGCCGCAGATAGTCGGCAGCAAAATACTCCTCGGTATAGGTAATTGGCTGAGGCACCGCAAGCATTTGGTATTCAGTACCACAAAGGGTACAGCGAAAAAATGTCCGCTGGACGTCCCGTGCAATGACTTTTCCCCGCCGGTTTCCACATCCTGGGCAGCAGTTGCTGGAACCATTTGCCAAATCTTCAATAACACTTGGGAGTTCTCGCCTTTCAGGGTCTTTGGGCCGGGTCCTACAGAACTCCTCGGCTTGGTTCCTCAATTCAGGCAGAATCTGAGTGATGTGGCGGGCATACTTTAAGGCATCAAACAAGTCAGCAAAATCACTATGACTCGACAGTTTTTTATGATATCGACTGGGGTGAACGAGAAGAACCGGTGTACCGGATGCCAGAGCTTCGAAAGCTGTGAGGCCGAAGATTGTGATAACAAGGGTGTATTTTCCTAACTGTTCTGCAAGATTTTGCACTGGTGGAAGAAACGTCCACGAGCCCGTATGAGCCCTGAGCGCAGGGTCTATTCGCGACGCAGGCCCGGGAAGAACATAAACGTCCGAATGGCCTACCCAGGTACGAAACTGAATATTTTCGGCGAGCTTCAGGAGCAGGCCTGTTTTATCTTCTCCTCCTAAGGAAATAAGAATTCGGGGTCGACCCTTAAACCTGCCCAGAAGTTGAGACTCCTTTGGTAAGGGTAAAAACCATGGAGAGGCTCTATTACTATCTTTGTAGAGGTTAGGAAGGGTATCAATAAGGTAGGCTACCTTTTTGCGATACGCCCCTCCTCCATCGATCGCGACTATTTTGCCTTTGGATTGAAGAAATTCAAACAGTTGGCCGGAGATTTTTGGCATATCGAATATGAACAAGTGTTCACCTTCATTTTCCAATGTCAGTTGTTCCCTGAAGGTCTCGGGCTCGAGGATCCACGGTAATGCTTCGGGAAAAAGAGCGACCACCGGAAAGTCCTTTGGGATTCGGACAAATACTTCCAATCCTGTTTCTGTTCGAAGTTGTAAAAGTAATCTGAGGGAACGAAAACAATGCCCCGTACCAAAACCAGGTGTGTATTCTGGCAATAGATACACGCTACCCACTACCGGGACGTCTTTGACTTTCACGAGACCCCCAATATTTGAGTAATTAATTCTCTATCGGAGGTAGAACGAGCAATTTTAGGTACGCGAAAGAGCTTCTGTAGGTACACGTAATCCTCGGGCGAATCGAGGGTTATCCGTAAATGTGGGCCCTGATAAACGGTATCTGCTGTGACTTCGATTATTCGAAAACCCCTGTCCTCGGAGTAGATATAAGGGCATACGTGTTCACGGTCGTAGGAGGAGGAGGCCTCCTGGTGAGCACGCGTTAGGGCGGACCCTCGGATAAGCTCGATCCCCGCTCCATAGGGTAGGAAGGTAGTTACTCCGTAGTCGGCTTTATGGTTAACAAAGGCATCGATCAGACGGGGAAGGTGGTCAATAAAAACTAAAGGGTTATCACCGGTAGCCCGAATTACAAAATCGAGCCTAAATTCCTCGACAAAAGACGCATACCGACTTAGCACGTCATTTGTCGAACCCTTACATACGATAAAACCTTCGTTATTTCCTAAGGCGTACAATTCCTCGAAACTTTCGCCATCGGTAAGTAATCCATAAATATCTGCGGGAATTCTAGCAAGCCTTCGCAACGCATAGATAAGGCTTGGTTCTCCGGCAAGGGGCAAAAGCGCTTTTCGAGGCAGGCGAGTAGAATTAAGACGAGCCTGAAGCCCGATACCAAATCTGCCCGGGAGATTATGGGTTCTTCGAGGGACAGTCCTCATTCTTCAAAGCCCTCTTCACCCCAAAGTTCCACAATTTGGTGGAAATCTTTTAGGTATCGAAATGAATGTACGTGTACCCATCTTCGCACCTCCAAGAAGAGTTTTAGTGAGCTGAAAATACCCATCCCACTTTTTCTGTAGACATCAAAGAATGCCGACCTATCAAGAACTCCATGGTCTTGTTTAAAATCTACCCCGAGGGTTTTAAGATAACATCGTAAATAGTTATTATCTGTACTCGTATCTTCAGGCTCAGGGTACTCGGAAATCGTGGTCCTAAGCCCCTGATGTACAGGTATTTGCATTCCCCATAGGTAGGCGCGAACCCCGAATTCAAACTTTTGCCAGTAAGGCGATACAATTTTTTCATCGTATCCGAGCATCGAAAGAAACAAATCCTTTCTGTAGAGCCCAGAATAATCGAAAGGAAAAAGAGACCGATTGTTCTCTGCACTCGGTGTGACGTAGAGAGTCTTTAGTCCCTGGTTGTACTCGGTTGGAATACTTACCGAAGGCAAAACCTCGCCCCGCTGGTTTCGTATTATGGGGACGGTAACAACCGCCAATTTTTGGGTAATGAGATCGGTAAGAATTCTTGGGGTAAGAGGAAGAACTGTCATGGTACTCCATAGAACAAGGGCTAAAGGGGTACGGCATTCTCGCATAGCTGCATTGATAAGCTCGCCAGGATTTCCTCGAGTGGTCTGAGCTACCATGCACCTTAGGCGGGAATAACGGGTGGTAAGCTGCTCGAGGTCATAACTTGGGTTCGGGTTTTCTACGCTAAGTATTTCTGCCCAACCTACTTTAGATAACCGGTCGAACATTTCGGTTCTTTGAAATTTTCCACCCCGCCCCAGGACAATGAGGGTAATAGAACTGTAAGGTCCCGAATCGTTGGGCAAGGGAACCTCGTTCCCAACTATCGTGTACACCGCGGAGCCCCCGGTCTTAGTAGTTAAAGGTATAGTATTCATCGCAGTTCCCACATATCCCTGGATACTCTTCGTTTCGATGGTGATTATACACCGAATCATAGGCTTTCCAGACTTCTTCAAGGGAATGGGTGAATGCATTTCCAGCGGAATCTGCGCCGTCTACATCTTCTTTGCAACGCACCACCGTGCCATCAACGAGGATCGTAAGCTCTCGTTTTATATGCCAACAGGGAAAACGACGCAGTGGTTGGAGATCTACTACCTTGCGGTCGGGCAGAATCCCCCCAAAAGTGTCGTACTTTTGAATGATCACCTGGGGTGTTATGCTTTCCCACTCTTGGTAGAATTTCAAAAGATCTTCTTCCCCTCCGGATAGTCGGATTGCCTGAATGAAAACATGTTCTTTCATTTTTTTTAGAAGGTCTCGAGCAAAGGAATGGGCTTTTTCGAACTGAATTTTCCCTAAAGAGGCGTAACGATCGGGGTTGTTGGTGTCTAAACCAATGATAAATTTGGTTTTTTTGAGCGGATTTCGTTCAAAAAACTCGAAAAAGTTTTCGGGCCATCCTACCCCAGTGGTTTCTACCGTAACCGAGTAAGGACTTTCCTGATCCAGGTAAAAAAGTATAGCTAAAATATCTGGGTGCAAGGCCGGTTCTCCTAAACCAGACAAAGAAATAGTACCCTCGGGCATGAAAGAAATGAGTTTTTGAACAAGGATTTTAACCCTTTGCAACTCCATTATTCTTGGATCCGTTAAATGACCAGGGTTAATGACCGGATATGGGCAATAGGTACAGCTGTGAGGGCAACGGGCAATGAGCTGGAGATTGACCGCTGCAGGAAGACTGCGGTGAGAGTAACGATTTTCTAAGAAAGGAAGCTCAAACGCCTCATCATCCCAGGGATCGGTATTACGAGCCTCAAAAAATTCTTTTGCCAGTGAAACTACGATGGTATGAGTTCGCCTGTATTGCCCGTGGAGCTCAAGTCTAGTCAACCGATGATCGCCTTCTGCCATCCTTGTTTCTATATGAAAGCTGTTGATATCCTTTTGTATAAGATCAAACACCCCACTCCTGGACACTGGAAGGTCGTGGAGTTGAGACAACTGAACCATAGAAAGTAGCCGGTGAAAGCCAAGTATTTCGATACCAATGCCCTTTGGATACCCGTCGGCAAAGGCAAAGTCTGCCCGATAAGTCTGAAAGAGACTTTCAATTTCCAAGGCGAGCTTTGGATTCATGAAAGGACTGTCTCCCCAAAAGAACCAAAACTCGTCTTGTTCTGGAGAACCCAAGGGCTCCCGAGACGAAAAATACTGCCAAAGACCCTGAAAAATCCCTTTCCAACTCGAATCGGTCAAAGAAAGGGTAACGACTTCGCGGTTAGCATTTAATTCCCTGAGAATGGAAGATTCATTTCCGGAATCAAAAGATAAGCCGAAAATTTCCTCGAACTTCCCTACTTCATCGAGGAATAACGAGAGCGCTTGGCTATAACTTCCGTAGGCAGGAATCTCTTGGGAATAGTAAGGGGTTTCTCCAGGGAACAGTACACAGGCGTATCGTTTCATATTGTTCCTTTCTCGGATTCTTGTTTATTTCTCTTTACCTAGGCCTGGGCCTATTGTATGGTAGTCAACGTGCTTCACTTTACCACAGTACTTGAGCTTACATCTGCCATAAAAGGTCTCATTTCCCAGAATTTTTCCGAGGTTTCGGTAGAAGGGGAAATTTCAAATTTCAAAGCAGCCTCCTCTGGTCATTGGTATTTTAGCTTGAAAGACTCCCATGCTCTTCTGCAAGGGGTAATGTTCAAATTTAAAAACTCCCGCACGGGTTTCATTCCCAACGACGGTATGTTGGTCCGGGTCTATGGTTCATTAACGGTTTACGAGTCCCAAGGACGGTACCAAATAGTAGTCGAATCTATGGTGCTTGCAGGGGCAGGAAAAATACTCGAACTCATAGAGCAAAGAAAACGAATTTTGGCCGCTGAAGGGCTTTTTGATGAGGAAAGAAAAAAAACTATCCCACTTTTTCCTCGGAGAATTGGAGTTGTCACAAGTCCGACAGGAGCAGCTATTCGAGATATTCTCCAAGTCCTCGGACGACGGGCCTCGGGGAGTAATATAGTTGTCTTGCCATCGGCGGTCCAAGGATCCGGCGCAACCCAAGAACTCGTGCGACAAATTGAAATTGCCAATACATTCCATCTCGCCGACGTTCTTATAATTGGGCGTGGAGGTGGTAGTTTGGAAGATCTTCTTCCTTTTTCCGAAGAAATGGTTGTTCGAGCGATAGGCAGGTCTAAGATTCCGACAATTTCTGCGGTTGGGCATGAAACCGATTTTGCCCTTTCGGATTTCGTAGCCGATCTACGGGCTCCAACTCCTTCTGTAGCAGCAGAGTTGGCCTCGGGTCCCCAAGATGAATTAAAGAACCGAGTTCAATCCAGCGTTCACACCATCGTCACGAGTCTACGGTATGAAAAAACTCGGGTCACCAGTGCTTTAGCACCTTTTCAGCCTCAAAAATTAGAAGAGACCTTTCGGATCTACCTCCAGCCCCTCTTACAGAGGGTTGATGATGCGAATGATCGGATGCTCCAAGGGATTCAAGTCCTTACTAACCGAAATCGGACCAAATTAAGCAATCTCACTGGTGCGCTTGAAGCCTCCTCTCCGAGAGAAGTCTTAAGCCGGGGATACACAATAATTCGAGACGATTTGACTAAAAGTATTCTGACGACATCGGCCTCGACCCATGCAGGAACTGTGGTTGAAATCGAGTTTTTTGACGGAAAGAAAAGAGGTACTATCGATGGGAAAATTTGAAGAGAATCTGCACCGTCTAGAGGAAATTAGCACCCTCCTGAGAAATGGTGGAGTGGAGCTGGACAAGGCAACAGACCTATTTGAAGAAGGAATTAAATTAGCTCAGGTATTAGAGAAAGAACTGAATAAGGTCGAGCGTAAAATCGAAATCCTCGTTAATAAACCTACAACCGATGGCGATACCCCAGTCCTCGAACTATTTCCGGAAATCAGAGATCTTCAAAGCTGAGCCCGAGGTCGGGGCTCAGGAAGGATGATTCTACTCCCTTCTTGAACTCCATTTTCTTCAAACCATCCCCGATGTACCTCTAGGGCATAGCGGACAAAGGCATCCGATGAGACAGGGGTTAGGTCGAAGGGCTCGAGATCTTTTATCCGTCGGATAATTCCTTGGCGATCAATATACGCTATAGACAACGGAAGAGACGTATTCTTCATCCAAAATTGTAGGACCTGATCCTGGGGGAAAACAAAGAGCATTCCTTGGTTTTCACCTAAGGTCTCTCTACCCATAAGACCTTGTTGCCGAGTCCCCGGTGTATTCGCAATTTCTACCGCCAAAGTAATAGCAGAAGTGTCAAAGGAAACGGGATACAGATTTGTAGTGCCCGAAGCACACCCCAGAGGAATAACGAGTAACAAAAGCATTTTCAGCAGATAAGAATTTTTCATTAAAAGGCGTCCATAAAAATATCTCGACTGTAAGCCCCCGAGGCTTGTTCGATGCGGTTTTCTTCTACCATTTGACCAAAGGTTTTAACATCGAGGTAAAGAACTCGCAAGGGCTTATCCAGGCGAATGCGAGTTTCACTGTCTTCCCACTGAGCAAACTCAGGGGAAAGCTGGGCAGGCCTTCCATAATCGCCACTAAACCTATTGTAGAAACTCAAATAGTCGTTATTTTCGGTGTTTATATGTACGATTAACGAGTATAACCTTTCATTTGAAAATTGAAGGTATACCTCTTCGACGAACCCAAGTCCCCGGGCTCGAATGATTGGCTCTTGGGTGCCCGGGCGTAAACTAAGATCGGGTGAACCCCGGTAAGCGAAGTATCGGGAATTCTCCAGGGCTTCTTTTGCTTCATCGAGGGACATTCCCAACGACAGAGTATCGAAACCTCGGGATAAAACCGACTGGGAACTGATATCCGTGACTAGGAGTAACAGAAAAACACAACAAAAACCTATCCATTGTAATTTTTTCATTTTAGTTTCTTCCTCCGAGCCAAAACATTGCTGCGGCAAGGAGAAAACCTACCCCTGCAACCAAGGCAAGAATTAACCCTGTCGATGGACCTTCTACCTCTCTCTTCACCGGTTCAACATACGCGGTTTCGTAGTCATCAGCCGAAAGTGGTGGTTGGTCAGTCTTTCCTAGGTAACCACATTGGGGACACCCGCTAAGAAATACATCGGTGGTACCCCGAAATCCACAAGACGGACATCGAACTTGGGAAAAAAACCGCCCACAATAGGGACATATACGATCTCGAGGGTGAACTCTCTTTCCACAGTTTTCGCAGTAGAATTTTACCTTATTGGGCAACGATGAAAAACTCCCTGTTCTCCAAGGACCCGTAATAAAACTCTTCGTATATTCCCGCATCCGCGCCGGCGGACGAAACTTCCCATAGACCGTCAATTGTTAAATCTACCCCAAAAAGGTCTTGTAGCAGCTGGCGATCGACTGCTGCCTCAAGGCTAAAATTCGATGCAGCGAATTGGCCCAAAATTGTGGGGGTCTGCGCATCGCTTGTCCAGAGAAACACCGGTCCTCCAAAACCCCCAAGAGGTATTTCGATTGTAAACAAATTAGGCGAACTTATCTTTTCATAGTAACGGAAAATATAGCGGGTGCCCCGGGAAAGGGTTTGATAGCCGGAGAGCATAAAATAAATATGTTTTTCGGCGGCTGCCACTTTTATTCGATCCAGTTGAGTTCCCCCTTTTTGCCAAAATTGTGATTCGCCCAAGGATATGGAACCGGTCTCGGACCCATAACGAAGGGTTACCTGGGAAGGTAGATAGGATTGGGGAAAACGTCTTCCATCGGGAATGGAAATCCAATCGAGAAAGCGCCTATCGACCAATAGGGGCGATTCGGATACAGGAACTTCGAAGGGCGAAAGACCCACGGTTCTTCCCTGGGCATCAACGAGAAAGGTGTTTTCGGTTATGGCGTAACTCACACCTAACTGGTTCGGTGCTACCCTAAATTGGAACAGTGGGGCACTATTCTCTCCGGGCAAGATGATGAATCCGTACACTAGGGTGTCGTTGGTAAAACCCTCAACCTGAGTTTGTAGGGAGTTCGGGGCTATAGTTCCTCGGTACCCCGATGCGTCTTGGATCCAGGTTTTGAATTGATTTGGATTATCCAAGAGTCTTCGATATTCAGACTCGGTTATTGGGCTCGTTCCGTAGTACACAAGACCCTCGGTAAAATTTACCAAGGTCATTGTCTGCCCATTGAGAGACAAAAGGATAACAAATCCAAAAATTACCCCTAAGAAACTTCGGTTTTTCATATTTAGGTTATCGGCGGTTTTCTACTTCTTTTTAACCGCAAGTATTGTCAAGTCGTCGTATTGCTCATCTTCCCGGATTCCCGAGTAGACCCGGTAAAGGGACTTTGGATCTTCATCGAGAGGGGTATGAAAGTACTTCATATAATTTTGAAAGGTATTCTTGAGAAAATCATCGACTTTTTTATCTATCATTACCCGATCGAGGGGACCTGCCTTTGGGTCGGGGTTGAGTCGAAAGATCTTTTCAACCGCAACTATTCCAAGAACGGTGTTTTCGGGGGTATTTACAATTTCTGTAAAATCGAATACCAGTGGATCGGGCTCAAAGGGGGCAAAATACTTCGGAAGGGTATAAACCTCACGATTTTCGAGGGCGTTTATAATATCGTTCACCCGATCGGGACCAAGTTCTTCCGAATCGGTTTCAGGTAGAGTGCCCTCGGCTACCATTCCATCGTCGATGTCTTTTTGGGTAACCCGGTAGTCCGAACCGTCGGCACTTCGGTAGTGCCGCTTGCTCTCTTCCATACCGTCCGTATAGAGCAAAAGCACGTCCCCGGGCTTGAGCTTGTCTTTTTCTTCTTTGAACTCAACGGGAAAGTCCTTACTGTTGAACATTCCCGAGGCGGGTGACGCAAAGAGTCTGGTTTGGACGAGTTTGCCCTGATCTTTTCTAAAGGTATTCACCAGATTATCGCCGGCATTACAATAGGTCAAATCGCCGGTTTGCTCGTTGAATAGTGCGATAGTAAGAGCGGCGAACTTCCCGGAGAATTGCCTTTCGGCGATGAGGTCATTAATATTGTACACTAATTCCGTAAGTATTTTTTCGCTATTGATCGATTCCTTGAGAGCCTTGGCAACCCTGAGTCGTTGCTGTTGTTTTGCTTCCCAACCACTGAAATAATTCAAAAAGAGAGTTGCCACCTCGACCATGATGAGAGCCGCGGATATACCCTTCCCAGAAATGTCACATTTCACAATGGCATAGGTATCTGCCGTAATTTTTTGGTAGTAGAAATAGTCCCCGGAAACACCTTTCGCTCCTTCGTAGTAGCCAAAAAATTCTGAGTACTCGCTTTCGATATGGCCGGTTGTTTGTTTTAGATTATTTGCACCTACATCCAAGGATATAAACATCTTCTGTACGTCTTTACCAAAAAGCAATTCCTTATCTTTCTCTGCGCCTTTTGCGAGGTTTGATGCCATTTGTTGGATAACGTCCGATAAGACAAACAGTTCATCCCGGCTTCGAATGCCGATCCTAAAGTCCTTTAGTTCAACTTTGTCTTCGGTATCCCGAATCGTTTCTACACCCTTCACTAACTTTCGAATCGGTAAGATTGTAATGAGGGACAAGAGGGCCGCCCCAGCTACCCCTGCGGCGAGGGCTATGAGGGAAAAAATGATGATATTGTTCTGTATGACTTGGGTTGTAAGGGCAATTTGTTCGTTGATGATTTGGGTAGATATCCCCATTCGAACCATGCCTTGGTAATACCTGGCATCCTCAGCCTGGGCCCGGGCGCCCCTAAATACTACCGGCTTGTAGAAAAGGTAATACGATTGGGCTGGGTTATAACTTTCAGCCACAAAGGTGGGCACGCTACGCACAGGACCGGCTACGTCCCGTAAAATCCGATCTAATTGTTCATTGAGTCCCCGAATTGTCGAGTCAATTTCTCTTCGACGGATAATAGCTTCGTTCGAAGTATCAAAAACCAAAGAAACCGCTTCGGTGAGAAGATTATTGAGCCTATCGGGAATATCCCCTACTTTTTCTCGGGCTTCTCGGTCGATTTGGGCCTGCAGTTCAGGTATAAGATTTGAAACTGGGTCTTCAAGGCTGTAGACTCCCGCAATGTATTCGCCTTCAAGGGCTCGCTCGAAATAAAATGCATTCAGTTCGTCAATGTCCGCCGGGGCCTGACTGGTTCCGAGAAGGAGAGGATCGGTAGTCGCCCACACTCTTTCTTGGGGTATTCCCTCAATTTGGGTAATTGCAGAAATAGTAGCAAATTCTGCTTCTTCCATAACCTGACTTTGTAAAATAAGTTGGGAAAGTTCTATGGTTGAAGTTTCAACTGTAGGAAGAATATTGACCGCCCCACTGGCCATACTTTCAATCAGCACGCCCACCCGTTCTTCCAGCCCTCTCGATAAAGTCTCTTGTTGACTAGTGAGGAAATAGGTCCGTAGGGGGAGGGCGATGAGAGCGATTACCGACGAAACTAACAATATAATAAGTACGGTAATTTTAATACCAAGGCTAATACCCTGTCTTCGAAGCATTTGCACTCTCCTTGCCGCCCCGTGTCGGGGTAGTTGATACATAATGGCCCGGGCTTGAAATCGCAGTTCTCTTCCGTCTTGGACGACCTGGACCAAACGGACGGCCGAAAGGATCATAGTTAATAAAAGTAGGACCATCGTGGTCCAATAGCCAAAGGTGTTGTCGATAATACGGCCAACAATTCCAGGGGAATAAAGACTAATTTTCAGCGGATCGTAGATAGTAAAGTCGCCAAATCGAACAGTTCCCGTGTCTTGGAGGTCCAGGGGACTGGGCACCCGGTATACACCCCTTTCGGTATGGGAAAACAGTATTTGATAGGTACCGGTCCGAATGTCTCGAATAAGGAGATCCGAAATCGATGTATCAGAAGCTATTCGGTAATCCTGTCCACCTATGAAACGATAATCCCAGGGTTGCTGTCCGTCTTGATCAAGTACAATTTCATCGATAGTTCCATTCGCCGTAAACCCTCTTCCCAAGAAAGTCAGCTGTATTTGTCCAAGAATATTCTCGAGGGCCCTGGCACTCGAGACCCGGGTTACGGGAATGTACTTGTTTAGACGAAAATACAGGGTATTAGGATTACTAACATTTCCTACCCGGTCTACGGCACTTACGGTGAGTCCCCACAATCCATTATCAAAGTTTTGACGTGCAATACTCGACCCTACTTGAACTGATTGACCAAATCCCTCCGGTAACCCTGGGGCAGACGCGGGAAGGTCTCTGTCTTGGGTCCCCAAGAATCTGAGAGCTACCGCGTATCCTCCAAGGTCCGGATCGTCGCTGGGTAACCACTGTAACGAAAAGGTGTTGGATCCTAAGAACCCTGATTCATCGAGGGTCGGATACCGAAAGACAACTGGGATAGGAGGAGTGCTGTCAAAAAAGTACGTCAGTGTCTCTACCCGCGACCAATTTCCAGCACCATCGAGAACTTGCACAGCGAAGTACCATTCTCCATCCCGTACAGCCGGGACCGTAAGTTGGTTATTCCCTAAAGGAGTCAGCCGAGACTGATCGGGTTGCCGACTTCGCTCCTGAGACCATGAAAACGCAAACCCTTGAATTCCCGATGGATCAGCGGGTGGTTGGATTAAATAGCGTATTTGATCCTGATTTGAACGCTGTCCTAGAACGTAATTTAACGGCGAAAGTCTGGGGGGATCGACTTGTTGGTCCGGTAAGCGATAGAAGATACGTGATGTGCCCGCCTGTTGGCTCACCCTTTGTTGCCAAAAAGCGTGAATTCTCTGGGTACCATCGATCACTAGGCTTCCAAAGGTATGTACTCCACCGGGATTCGAGAGGACCCGATACTGCCAACCGGTCGGTCGCCTGAGGGCGGTAAAAAACCGTGAGCTCCCACTAGGGTTATCAAAATAGGTTACCAGAGGAATATTCTGAAAGTTGTAGACCTGGGGATTTCCCGCACCCAGACCACGATTTGAAATTGGTTCGGGAAAATTCGATACCTCTCCTTCGGGGGTCAAAAAAGTCCCATAGATCTGGATATTTCGAGTTTGGGTTCGCCGCTCCCAGGTCATAAAAAGGCCTTGGGGAAAGCTCAGAATTCTTGGACGCTGATTATCGTAATCTGAGGACTCGAGATTGCGATCGACTTCGTCACTAAGAGTAGTTACCTGAGTAGGAAGCGACCATTCGGCCCCATCGGTCGATCGACGAATAAAAATTTGGTAGAAGTTTGAAAGGCCAGGAAGAACACCCTGAAATGTAACGACGTGTTCTCCCCGATGATACGAGTAAGAGGGATTAAAAGTAAGGATGATTCTTTCGTCCCCTCCAAAAGGCGTGAGCGATGACCACTGTCCCCCCGTAAGGCTACTGGAGTACACCAAACTCGGTCTTCCATCGACATCCTGGGTAACAAAAAGAAAATATCCTCCATCGGGACGAGCAACAATCGTGGGAGAAACCAGGGTCTTTTCGGAGCGAACGAACCCAAGGGGGGTAAAACCACTATTTTGATCGGGGTTGATTAACTCATAAACTCGAATAGTAGTACCGTCTTCGGCCAAGGCCACCGTACCTCGACCGTTTTCTGTCCGGATAAAAGAAAAAATTGGTGGTGGTGATTCTCCTCGAAAGGCTACTGGCGGACCAATGGGCGACGGGGAACTCCACGATAAACCATCGATACTACTTTGGTATTCGACCTGAATTGTACCGTTTGCGCTGCCTTCAGCGGCAATTATTCGTTGGTAGACTAAGTAGATTCGATTTCCAATCCGCAGGGCCTGGGGAAAACGGGTATGTTCGGAAACTAGCACCTCCGGGTCTTCGTAGTAGAGGGCGGCAAGAGAGGGGGTTTGCCCCCAGGTGATTCCTAGGGAAAACAGGAACCCAAGGACAATAGACCACAAGACTTTCTGGTTTAGGTGCCGGAGTATCATAGTCGTCGCTCTATTCTATCTCGCAGAGAAATGAGCGGTGGATACCCTTGATTAGTGTTCGATTGGAGAAGTTGCAAGACGATTGCATAGGCTTCTGCGATGCTCCCTTGGACAAAAAGATTCTCTGCCCTGCGAAACAGCTGTTCATCTCCCGAGGAAAGAGCAAATGACGCCTGACCCCCGAGGCGAATACGTAGGGTGTCGGCGAGCAATTGGGCTTGACTGTTGTCCCGATTCAGAATTACTGCCTGCTCGACGAGGCTCAAGGCGGCGGTAAGACTGGCCTGATCCGCCGCACTTCCTGAAAGGTTTCTAGCCTGGGCAAGAAGGCGGTTCGATTCATCGATTTTCGCCCGGGTAAGCGGATCTTCTCGAAGACCGAGACGAATTTCGAGAGTCTGTATATTCTGTTGGAGCCCGGGGTACCGGGGATTAAACCGGGCCAAAACTTGTAATTCGGTCAATATTTCTATGGGTGCAGAGGTATTAATACGGGCAATTGTATCAGAGTATCGGCGGGCAAAGAGCTCCTGGAACTCACTTTCCCGGGTAATTTGGGTTATTTGAATTTGTAATATTCGGGCCTCAAAGTTAAAGGGCTTTACAAAGAGAATGTTCTCGATGTTGGTCTCGGCGTTCTGAAAACGAATTTCTGCCGACACCCTATTTCCTCCTCGTAATAGGCCAGTTCCTGCTTCTATATCGAGTCTGGCAAGGTTAAGAAACTGACTAACCGTTGGGTAGAGGGGGTCGAACTCAGAAAGTTCCCTTTCCTGGGACAAGGTCGTCGCCGAGGAAATTCGGTCTTTTAGGGTCACTAGTTCTTGGTTTGGTACGGTGTTCGTTATAGCCCATAGCTCTTCTGCTTCGGTTACCAGGGCCAAAGCATCATTAAAGTCTCCTCGGTTATAGGAAGCCCGCCCTTGGTTCAGAAGGTCCCGGACCTGGTTAACGATCAGTTCATTCTGGGCAGCTCGAATTTCATCACCCAGAACCAAAATGAGTTGGTCAACCTGGGAACGAAATTCTTCGTCTTCCTGGAGCTCGAGGGACTGATAGTACGACACTCGAGCATCTTCGAACCGGTCTCGTGCCAGGTCCAAATTGAGTACCCGAATGGCATTTCGAGATTGAGCTACCGAGGTTGCACCGAGATCTCGAAGGTCGAGACTTTCGGCGATCCGCTGCTGGGCGTCGGCCAATAACTGACCCTGGAGACTCGTCAATTGATTTTGTCGAGTTTGCGCCTGGGAAAAATATCGAAGGCCTTCTAAAGCCTCATTAATCGACGCGAGTTCTGGAAAATCTTCAAACAAGAGTCGAATTTCTTCCTGCACGCGGCTCGCATCCGCTTGAATTTCGAGACCGGCCACAAGAAGTTCTTCTGCTCGGTCGGGATACCTAAAGATTAGCCCTTCATCATTCTGCGTACCTTCAATGAGGATTTGTGCTTCCCGATTGAGTTCGTCTAAAGTGGCCAGGTATCCGTCCATATCTTCTTCATAATACTGGAGTGAACCGGCCAGTTGCACCCTATTTTTTTCGATTATTCGATTCTCAAAGTTTTGGTACCACGTTTCGAAAGACTCCAAAGAGATGTCTTCCGTGAGGGGTCTTAGTTCCTGGGTCAGACTTACGTAGCGCTCTTGAACACGGTTCCATAGATTGCGGTAATTTGTAAGACTTTCGATGTAGTTCACCGGCAATGGTTCCAGGACCTGTTCATCGGCGGTGATAAGAGATTCATACGAATCCTCAAAGGCCGCCTGGGTATGATAGAGCATCCCTTGGAATCCTAGTAGTTCCAACTCGGGAACCAAAGGGGAATCACCAAAAGACCTATCGAGCTGAATGCCAACGAGGGCCACTTCAAAGGCCTGTTGTCCCTGACGGGCAGCGAGGACAAATTGATTATTTTCGTAGGAAACCTGGGATTGTTCTAAATAGCTTTGGGCCACTTCCCCTAAATTCGTAAAGAGATCTCGGCTCAGATTTCGACGCAAAATTTGTAAAAGGCCAGCAATGCCTTCATCTGGATTCTCGTCTTGCCCCCGGACAAACTGCTGTAGAAAGACCAAATGGTCAATGAGACGCGGATCGAGCTGCTGTGCCCTTTCTAGTTCTTGAGGAATTTCGAAAAAGGCCTCTAGATATGTGGCCCCCTGGGAGAGCAGATCTCCGGTCGCTTGAGTTTGGGTTTCAAAAAAAGCCTCGACCGACCCGCTGAATGCCCAGTTCAATTCTCCCGGTTCTTGGGGTATCACGGGAACCCCTCCAATCGAACTTTGAAAGGTTTCGGCAAATGACGGTAGGTTCGCCGACCATTCCACTAAAAACTCTTTTCCGGACTGGGCAAGAAGGGCAATTTGTTCTACGGCGTCCTGGGCTATTTGGTAAATCTCTTGGGAATACCCATCGATGAGGAACTCGGGCCTTTGCAATTGAAGTCCCGACAGATAAAGATCAATGGCTCCGTTGTAGTCTGTAGCAGCGATTGCCGCCCTGGCGACCTCAAAAATAGAGTCCCGCTGGGCTCGGTCTACTTGCAGTTTTGCCGTTCGGCGGGCTTCGGATAATTGTTCCTGAGTCCTGGGATTTGGGCTGTCGTCTAATGCCACCATCCGGTCTATGAGGGAAACCGCTCGGTCAAAATTCTCTGGATCATTTTCCAAGGTATCTACCAACTGACGGCCAAGATCGTTGTACGTATCTCGAATTTCTCGAATGGTTCGCAAGAGTTGCTCGGCTTCATCAATTCGCTCGGGTTCGGTTTGGATTACTTCGGAAAGAATCGCAATAGCCTCGTTATATTTTCGTTGAAAAATGAGCTCGCGGGCAACCAAAATTGGATCTTCACGGGAACCCGCACCAAAGACCTCCGGCGAGGTAATCCCGAGGATGAGAAAAAAGAAGAGGAGTAACACTAGAGAACGAAAGTCTATTTTAAATTTCTTCACCTACTTCCTTCTTTTCAAGTTTCGGCGTTTTTTTTAGAACCCCTTAGTAAGTGGTCGAAAGGAATGTAGAATAAAGGAAAGACGAACGATATAGTACATAGATATGGCAAGGCCAAAAAATATTTCAAAATTACTGTTGGGAACATCCCTTGCCCTCTTCTTCTCCCTTTCTACCTATTCCCAGGGATTTAACGATTTCTACGATTCGTTCTTCGGCGCCCTCGACATACTTCCGAGCGAAAATATCGGACGGACTACTTTTCCAATCCTTTCTACCCCATCGGGTGGTCGACGGGAGGCTCTTGGTACTGCCTTTACCGCTTTAGCAGATAATAGCACGTACATAGAGTCGAATCCTGCAGGAAGTGCTATCCTCGACTTCACCGAGCTTAGCATTTTCCATAACAACCTAATAGCCGACGTTAGTGTAGAATCATTAGTGTTCACTCTCCGACAGAGAGACCTGGGACTGGGAATAGGACTAAAGTTTCTCCACCTCCCTTTCACCAGTTACGGCTCCCGGGGAGAGCAATTGGCCTCCGCAGTCTACTCCGAAGGAGTCGTTACCATAAATGGTTCGTATAATCTGTTCTCGAACTTTTATTTTGGTGGTCTCTCCCTTGGTGTAAATGTAAAACTCGGATACCGATCTATTCCTGCCACCCTCTATCGAGAGGTCACGGGTCTCGAGGGGGTTGATCAAAGTGCAATCGGATTTATCGCAGACCTAGGTATGCTCACGCGGTTCAACTTCCTGAAGGGATACACCGCCCGCGACAAAAATTTTTCCCTGGGGGCGGCTCTCCTTAACGTCGGGCCTTTAGTGAAAAATGAGGCCCTTCCTACGAGATTTACCTTCGGTATCGGCTACAGGCCGTTGCGTTTTATTCAAATATCTGGTGACTTTATTTTACCAATTCGGTTTGACGATCCATCGGAGTCTGAAAGCCCCGGTTTTTCTGTTGGGCTTGGAATACAAACGACCCCGTTCTTGGCAATCCAAACTGGATTTCTCCTCATTGGTGGAAATCCCCGGTTAACCCTTGGTACCGAAATTTTACTCGATGTATTCTCCCTCAACGTGAACTACACCCTCGATAGAACTACTCAAATTGGAAAGATCGACCGTTTCTCCTTCCAACTGGGACTTAACCTCGGAGATGGTGGAAGGCTCACTCTCCGTCAACGGGTAGACGCCCTCTATCTACAGGCCCTTCGGTCCCTTGCCGACAGCAATTTTACCGAAGTAATAGCCCTTTGCGAGCAAACCCTGGATCTCGATCCAGGCTTTACCCCCGCAATCGAAACCCTAAAGACCGCTAGAGAGAGCTACGAACTTGAACAAGAGCTCGAACGACTACGACGAGATAACTAAAACTCCCTCAAGGATGGTACAGGAGTATTACTGCACCCAAAAGACACACCGCCTGGGCTCGAGTTTTATTTTCGGTCTTGTTCATAAGACGATAGAGAACACGACGGCGCAAAGGGGAGAGTGAATTGCCTCGCGCTATGCGCAAAAAATCCTTCGTAAGCTGCTTAGAAAGACCTGGCCCTAACTCATCGTAAATTCCGTCCCGAATAAGGTGGTGATATTTTGAGTCGAGATTCAGATCCGGGTCGACCATCGAGGTTCTATTGAGTAACCAAGATTCCAAGTCGCGAGCATCAACGTCGGGTATTTCCGAATAAAACTGGTGCCATACGTTCTCAAGAGCTAGAATTTTTGGATTTGGTTGAAAAAAGGTCTTGTCGAGCCTTTCTCGTATGATAAGTTCTTTCTCGGCCTCCTCTTCTTTTCTTATTCGTTTTCGGCGCAGGGAAAACCAAAAAATCACCGCAGAAATTGAAGATATAACAATCTCGTCGACTGCGGGGATCGGATCTCGAATGACCAAAGAGAGAAACAAAAAGACCACGAGAAAAACTCCCGAGCTCAAAAGAAAACGAGGGATAAAGGTTTTTTCTAGGGAAGCAATTCGTACTGCCTGTCCGACGTTGGCGTACATGGATTCACGAAAATTTCGTAGGGCTTCAATTCTCGGCTCCATACCGTAGTATCCAGCTAACTCACTTTCTTCGCCAATCATGAGCAAGGCTTGACTATTCGGTATCTGGTGATAGAACCTAGATGTACCATCGGGGTTCTTTAGGTGCAGTATCTCAAGGGGATCGACATTCTTCATGGGTGAAAGCTAATTCCCCAGGACAGGTCAAGTCAATGGTAATATTCGATCAATCGCCTCTACTACCTGAGTATGGCTGAAAAGTGCGGCATATTTTCTAGCGGTCATGCCTAATTGGTCGGTTAATGTCAAATCAGCCTTGGAGTAGATAAGACTAAGAGCAGACAGAAGTTGTCCTTCACCAATTGCCATCATGAGGGCCGTCTGGCCATTTTTACTCTGGGTATTGATCTCGGCGCCTCGGGAGAGAAATATTTTTATCAATTCGGTATTTCCCCTAAGGGCTGCTTCCATGAGAACCGTATTGCCCCGGTCGGTGCTGGGGAGATTTACATTTGCCCCATATTCCAAGAGTATTTTGACAATTTCATCAAACCCAGCCCTCGTGGATAATACCAAAATTGGAGTGCCTTGGGGATCGACCGAATCGACGCTAAAGCCTATGGTCAAGAAATCCTCGACCGCTTCTTTATGGCCCTTGGATACCTCACGAGCCAGGTTTTCTTCGGTTAAACCAAGGCCCCTATCCATGAGTCGTTGGCGGGCTTGAGAAATTCGCTGGTCGTGAATCCAAAGGTTTCTCTCGAATTGAATAAATTCCCGAAGTTCGGAGAGAGTAGAAAAATGGGGAATCTTTGTACCTATTCCCCCCGAGGTTTGGGGGATCGTTTCGAAAAAACAACCTGGCAGGTCTCGACCCATAAGATACCCAAGAACAAATACTATCCATGATTCTGACTCGGAGAACTTCAGCCCTCCAGAACTCAGGACCACCAGAAGATCAAAATGAGAAAGATTATGCTCCAATTCTCCGCCATCGGTCGAGTGCCAGTCCGGTCGCATGAGATATCCGTGAGGTTTCACCGAGAGAGCGGTTCGCAGTTCGCTAATAAGGGACTCGCCCTCTTCCTTAGATTGCTCGGGGAAAAATATTCCTATTCGCATTAATGTCCTCTCGTTTTTTAGTATGCTATATTCGGGACTTGGAATCAATCGGGCTCCTGATCAATCCTGGCTCAAGAACCAATTGAATATTCGCCCCATCAAAGGTAGTATAACTCTATGTTAGAACTCGATTTGCCCACAGACACTAAAGTCCTTCCAATCGCAACACCGGAATTTCGTGTAGGGCAGCCAGATAAGCCCGCAGTTCTGTTAGTCCACGGCTTCACAGGAAGTCCCTACGAGATGCGGTATCTTGGTAGTCGCCTCCACGAAGTTGGATTTTCGGTTTCGATTATCCGACTCCCTGGACACGGTACTGACGGTAACGATTTCCTTCGTACCAATGCTAAAGATTGGTTACGAAAGGTCGTCGACGAGTACATGAATCTTCAACAGGTCTACAAAACGGTCTATGTAGCTGGTCTTTCGATGGGTGGAGTTCTAACAATCCTTCTATCCTCAATTTTTCCCGTACCACGAATTGCCCTCGCTGCGCCAGCCGTTGACGTAACCAATACCTTCATCAATCTCACGCCCTACGCCGGTCTATTTATCCCTTCAAAACCAAAGCCCTACGACGTTGATCCAAACGAACAAGCTGAACTTCAAGAACTCCATCGACGCTATCAATCGCGAACTTGGGTCCGGCCGGCGGGAGAATTATGGAAACTCATACTTCAAGCACGAAAACGCCTGCCAAGGGTTCAGTCCGAAACTCTCATTTTGGTGTCCCGGAATGACCAAACAGTTCCAATGAAAGCCCTTGAAACGGTCAAGCATTCGATTGGGACAAAAACTTTCAAAGAAAAGATCTACACCAATAGTAGCCATATTATTATCAACGATGTAGACAAGGAAGACGCCGCCCAGGAAATTATCGACTGGTTTAGTCGAACGCATTAGAGAGGTACTCGAAATAATGATTGGCTTTACGATAAAAAAATGGTTTTTCGACTACTGGGATAACTTCTTTGTTATATCTTTGGTGAATATTGGCTTTCTCGGAATTTTTGCAATTCCTATCTACGGTGCGGCACCATTCTTTGATACTGCTCCCCTCATTTCACTGGTCATTTTTAGCCTCGGGTTTTTGCTTGCTTCCTTGTATATCGGAACAATACATGCCTATGGGTGGAAAATCGCCTCCTATGGGAAACCCGAGTTGAGAGAGTTTTGGGAAATAAGTAAGTCAATGCTAAAGCCAAGTCTTATCATTGGAACGTTGTGGCTGGTCATAGTAATTACCCTATTCTTTGTTGTCCCTTTCTACGGGAGTCTTGCGGGCCAAGGGAACCTGCTTGGCTTCGGCGCCCTCGCATTTCTGTTTTGGATAGGAATTATCGTATTATTGTCCAGTCAGTATTTTTTTCCCGTTTACACCCAACTCGACAAAGATTTAAAAAAAGTCTTCAAAAAATCGTTCATTATATTTTTCGACAATAGCTTTTTCTCCCTATTTCTTGGGATTTTCTCACTTATTGTTTTTGTCCTATCGACCTTTACTGCCTTTCTTATTCTTGGACCTGGGTCAATCATCCTATTGGGTCAGGTTGGCCTAAAACTCCGACTTTACAAGTACGATTATCTCCAAGAACACCCGGAAGTAAAGCGAAAAGATATACCATGGCGAGCCTTACTCATCGATGACGAAGACAGGGTCGGAAAGCGTTCTCTCCGGGGACTTATTTTTCCTTGGAAGGAATAGAAACCGTTTCATCCTCAAATAGACTGAGGGAGACCCGCTTACGGGCCAAATCGATCGATAGGATCTTTACTCGGACAACCTGACCAAGGGAAACTACCTCGCCCGGATCTCTTATGAAAGCCTTAGACAGTTGAGAAATATGCAATAGACCATCAAGGTGAATACCTAAGTCAACAAATGCGCCAAAGGTGGTGAGATTAGTTACCTTTCCGTTTAAAACAACCCCTGGCTCTAAATTGTCGATTGACCTTACCGCCGGATCGAATTCAACAATCTCCTCCAGTCTTTTTTTTCCTCGATTCCGCAACTCCTTCGCAACTAACTCCCAGGTTGGTTCTCCGTAATTCCCTTCGGAAAAAAGGACCTCTTTCTTCCATTTTTCCACAATCTGCTGATCGAGTTGCTCGAAGTTTTCCTGGCCTACCAAATCTCGAACACCTCGTCCTTGTCTCCTGGCGAGCTCTTCAACCGCAGGGTACAATTCGGGATGAATCGCAGTGGAATCGAGAAGGTAGTCTCCTCCTTCAATTCGAAGGAAACCTGCGCATTGCTGAAAGATTTCCGGTGAAATACCCGGTATTTTTAGAAGATCAAGACGGGAACGAAAACCGTCGGTTTTTCTTCGATACTGAACAATATTTTCCACGTTTTTCGTACTCAAACCACTGACATAACTCAGGAGTTCTTTTCCTCCCCTATTTACGTTGACCCCACTATCATTGACAAGAATTGAAACCTCTTCCGAAAGTCTTCTTGCGAGAAACTTCTGCTCAATATCGTGTTGATACTGTCCAACACCCAGGGCCCGGGGTTCTACTTTTACTAACTCATTTGAAGGATCTTGGAGCCGACGACCAATAGAAACTGTGCTCCGAAAGGTTAGATCAAGATCGGGAAATTCTTCTCGAGCTCCTTCGCTGGCCGAGTATACCGACGCACCACGTTCATCGACCATAAATACGGGCAGTTGGGTCCAGGATTTGAGGAATTCTTCCGTTTCCCTTCCACCAGTTCCATTGCCAAGAGCAAAACCACCAACGTTATAGGCCAAAATCGCCTTGTCAAGGAGTTTTTGGGAACCTATGACATCCCTCTTTGGTTCGAGGGGGTAAATAACACCCAGATCCAATAAGGCACCTTGAGAATCCAGGACAACAAACTTACAACCGGTCCGATATCCTGGATCTATCGCAATAATTGGACCCAAATCTCTACCCGAGGGAGTAAACATCGCCAGAAGGTTTTTGGCGAATACCTCTATTGCCTGAGAATCTGCCCTTTCTTTAAGAATACGAAAGACCTCTTTCTCTAATGAAGGAAATAAAAGTCGTTTCCACCCCTCGTCGAGAGTTTGAAGCCAAAGCTCTTTCGATGAGATTTCGTAATTCCAACCAAGAGGAAGGGCCTGTAAAAGTAGAGGATGGTAAACATCTTCAGCAATACCAAGTTTTAACCGCAAAAGTCCCAGTTTCTTTCCTCTGAACAGCGCAAGTATACGATGTCCTGGGAGGGTTCGAATCTCCTGCTCCCCATTAAAGTAGTCGGAGAATTTTGACGATTCCTCAGATTTTTTCTTTCCTTCCTTCGTAACCTTCGAATGTACTAGACCCCGATTTAGGCACCGGTCGACGAGTTTTCGCCGAATTTCTTGTTTATGGGCAATTTCTTCGGCGAGGATGTCTACAACGCCATCACGCACCTCGGAAGGTAAAAGAGAAAAAAGTACTGGGTGGGCTTTGATTTTTTCACTTTCGATTTCAAACCCCTTGTCCCGGGCTTTTTGAGCTCGGGTTTTAATGCCAGTCTTGTAGGGGGCATAGATCACTTCCAGATGCTCGACGGTGTCGGCATCTCGAATTCTTGCCTTAAGTCCGGGGCTCGAAAGTTTTTTAGCTTCTAAAGACTTCAGAATTGATGCCTTACGTTTTTCCAAGTTTATAAAAATCGTGTAGCGATCTTTGAGGGAAAAAAGAGCAACCTCGTCCATCCCCCCGGTAATTTCTTTTCGATAACGGGCAACGAATGGCACGGTAGCACCACCATTGAGGAGATCAATAGCCTTTTGTTCAAAGGTATTCAGTTTCATTCCCACCGATCCTCTAACTCCCGAATATACCCCGTATTCTTAAGTCTAGCCGCCCAGTAAACCAAGGGAGTATCAAGGGCCGCAACGATCCATTTCAATCCATAGGTAGTCACCCCGATTTCGATAAAAACCTCAAGAGGAAACATTCCGCCAAAGGCAAGGGTGTTAAAAATAAGAGTATCTATTAGTTGGCTGACCATAGTACTTCCATTGTTTCGAATCCAAATATGGCGATGTCCAGGAAACTTTCGTCTCCAAAAATCGTAGGCCCAAATATCGTGAAGTTGGGACAGGGCGTAGGCGACTAGACTTGCCAAAGCTATTCGAGGAAGAAAACTGAAAATAGTCACTAAACTTTCGTGAGCAAAATCGTCCGGGGCTGGTGCAAAACCTAAGGCAAGGTTCATAATAGCCGTAGCGGCTATCAACGAAAGAAATCCCAGCCCTACCCCGGCCCGAGCACTTTGTTTGCCGTAGTTTTCCGAAAGAATGTCTGTCGCAAGAAAACTGGTAGCATAAACGATATTTCCGAGGGTTGCTGTTACCCCTGCTAACTCTACAAGCTTAAGTACTTGAATATTGGCCAGGATAGCCGAAATAGGAATCCAACTTAAGAGTCCGACCCGGCCAAAATACCTATAAGCGATCATGACTCCGGTGAAATTTGCTAAGAGCATAAAAACCCACCAAAGTTCATTTGGAAAGAGAAAAAAGTCCATAGGTCATCCTTTCGTGAATATTTTTTTAGAGGTTCACTTTAGTTCATTTCGAGAACGTACCGACTACCATTAGAGAATCAGTTTCGATGGCATTTTTACCAAAATCACTATACCACTGGAATCCACGGAAGCCACTTTTAAGTCCGGCTTCTTTTAGCTGGTGCAAGGTAAAAGGAGTCAAAAGGGTCGTACTTTCGTAGATTTCTGCCCCCTCTTTGAGTAGGCGGATGGTAAAGGGTAGTCTTCCATTTTGCAAGTGTCCGTACTCTCTAAAAAACTCGTAAGAATTTGCCTCAACCTTTGGAAAATAAAAATCTGGTTGAGAAAGTATTGCGTCGTAGTGAAGCATCGAAAAAATACATTTTCCTTCGGGTTTCAGGAGCCCAAAAACCCCTCGGAAAAGAAGAAGAAGTTCATCCATAGAACCACCGTGGGCAAGGGTATTTCCCAAACAAGTTATTGTATCCCAAGGCCCCCCCAAGGCGAGTTGATCAAAAAGTCCTGGGTCGAAGATGTTACCTTGGAGAAATATTGGAGAAGACGTCTTGCCGGAAATTTCTCCAGCTCGAGCCCGAGCATAGGAAATATTCTCGGGGGTGTAATCGATACCGTAGGCCCGGTATCCAAGGTTCGATAGATTCCTCACCATCTCTCCGGTTGCACACCCGAGGTCGAGAAGGCTCCCATGAGAGGGCAGGTTTTCTAAGATAAAATCGAAGGTCTTTGGACCAAGGGGGAACACATCTTCATAAACCTGGGATAGCTTACCATAATGATTTGTTTCACCGGGTAACACGGCATTGTGCATTTGCGCTTTTAACGCAAAAGAGGCAGCAGCGTATCCTCCGTCCGCAGCGTCAACGAAATGTACATCATCTCCCGCCTCGAGGGTTGCGATACAGGTAATGAGCGCGCTCGTACTCCGATGCAACCCATAGTAGAGCAGACCCTGTTGCAACAACTGCTCCAGCCGTTCTTCGAGGAGATCCATCGAACGAGGACTACTGGTAAAAATCATCTTGAGCGCCCCTTCAATTTTTCGAACATCCGAACTATGGATATTCTGCTCCCTTACCCGGGCCAAGTTGTAAAGACCAAAGCGGATTGGTATTCTCAATCGAATCAGAATTCGCGTTACGAAAATTTCAAACCAAGCGTACGAAATCTTCAAAGCGTAGATCAAACTTCGTTTGCCATTCCCGGAAATGACGGTAGCAATTTTCCAACTACTCTTTTTGCCCCCCAATTTCATCAGATTTGTTCTTAAGGGATGATGTTGTTCTGGTGGCCCTATGATTTTTTCGATTTCTCGTACGAGGAAACTAAGATTTCCTGCGGTTCGGGGTTGGACTATTAATGCCCCGGTCTGTCCTTCGGGGCTCGGCACGTCTTGCCAACGGCAGGTAAATCCCTCGTAAGAAACCTCACCCACAGCCTCTTCGGGACTAACACAGAAATCTTCATCACGAATTTTCGCATTTTTGAGGATTTTCTCTGCTCGCCCGACCGCTTCGCCAAGAAAATAGGCCTGTTGATAGAAGGGGCTCTCCTGGACCTTTGCAATTCTCAAGGGCTTGTCTTGGCTTTGGATTCTTGTAAGAGGAATTACGGCACTACGCATTTCTAAACCGAAATAATTTTTAACATCCTTTGCTACCGTCGCCAGCACCTGTCGAGCCTGTTTTTTATGGTCAGGGTCAATGAGGAAGACCATACCATCACCACCAAACACATAGGGCCTTTTGAGAGTACCGTACAAGCGAGCAAGGGCTATGATCGCTAATGCTCCTGCCACGTTCACCTCTTTGTACCGACCTTCGTCAATAAGGGAGGTAGAGTTGACCACATCCGTGATCGCAAGGAACCAATCGGGTGGGGCATCGGCCCCCGATACACTCAGGGCGTCGTAGAAATGAGAAAGGGCGGGGAGTCTTGTATAAAAATCCGAAAGGATCGAGGAATCATCAGGAACTGTAAGGGAATTGTTGTTGTCGGCGGATTTCATAGCTTAGAATACCAGCTGCCACCGATACGTTCAAGGAATCGATTTTTCCACCGGTCGGAATAGAAAGTATTCCATCACAGGTTTTTCGTACCAGAGGACCGATTCCTCGTCCCTCACTTCCCAATATGATGGCAATTCGACCCTTCAGCGGGGCGTCAGAAACCTTGTTGCCACCCATGTCGGCGCCGTAGATCCAAAAACCGTGGGTCTTCAATTCTTCGATTGCTCGTACTAAATTGACTACCTCAAACAGGTTCACGTACTGGTCTGCACCCGAACTCACCCTACTCACAACAGGGCCCAATCCTGCAGACCGGCGTTGGGGGAAGACGACGCCGTCGGCGGCAAATTGGTCAGCGGTGCGGACAATTGCTCCAAGGTTTTGAGGATCGGTAATTTCTTGAAGGACCAAAAAAAGACCTGTTTCATTACCACCCCCCTCGGGATACTGGGAATCCAAGAATGGGCTGAGGTCTTGAAGCTTTCGTTTCGATGTAGCTTCATCGTAACGGGGGAAAAATAGTACTCCCTTGATCCTATCGTCAACTCCGTGGTTTCTGGCGAGGTTCAAGAAATCGTCTTTAGTGAGAATTGTGACCGACATTTTCATTTTCTGGGCTTGATCTAAAATTTTAGAAACCCGGGGGCCCGGATTTTTTGCCACAACCACAGAACCTTGCATTCTAGCCGCCAGGGCCTCTTCAATACCGTGGAGCGTACGAAGAGGTTCATTTTGAAACTGAGGAAAGAAATTTCTGGGCAATCGACGAATCTCCTTACTGGCCGTAGAGTTTGAAGGTGTCTATACGGCCGTCTCCACTGGTATCCCGCTCGTACCCTTCAACGTATACCCCTTCTCTTAGGTAAACCCAAAGATCTACTTGCTCATCGAAATTTTGATCTATTTCTCTTCGAACCAAGACATCAGCGGAGTAGACATAAAAATCGTCCATGAATCCGTCGTAATTAAAATCTATAGCTTCGAAAGTTTTTTGATTCCGCTCGTCAACTGCCATTGCATAATCCGGGAGTCCGTCGTTATTTCGATCGGCGGTTATCCATTCATCGGAAAAATCATTGACGGAATAGAAAAGTCCTTCCGACAGCATTCTGACTTCCCCGATAGACTCAGGACCAAGTCCCCACAGGGAAAAAGAAAAAAAGAGAGCCCACAAGGGCAGTAGGTGTCGCATATTACCCCCCTACCCTTTGTCGACCAGTTTTCTCGAGGGCTTTACAGATCTCGCAAGCGAATTGGTGAGGGACTTGCATTCTGCCCCTCGTTTTTTGCTACCTCTTCCAAAAGAGACTTAGATCTTGCACTGAGTCGCTGGGGAATATTAACTTGTACTTTTATGTACAGGTCACCCCGCTTACCAGAATTGTGCAGGTGAGGAACACCCTCACCCTTTATTCGAAGCATTTTACCGTTCTGAGTACCCGGTTCGATTTTTACCTTGATCTTTTTATCGTCCAAGGTGGGCACAAATAACTCGGTTCCAAGGGCCGCTTGCATCATATCTACCGGTATTACGCAGTAGACATCATTTCCATCCCGTTCGTAGTACTCGTGGGGTTGAACCTGGATAAATACATACAAGTCGCCGGGTTCGCCCCCCCGAGGACCAGCCTCCCCTTGCCCGGGTATATTTATTCGCTTTCCATCCTCAATACCCGCCGGTATAGTTACTTTTATCCTCTGGGATTTTTTTTCCGTTCCAGTTCCACGGCACTTTTTACAAGGATTTTCTACGACTGTTCCCTCACCCTTACAGGTTGGGCAGACAGAAGCAATAGAAAAAAAGCCCGATGATTGACGGACCTGACCAGCACCTTGACAGGTAGGACAGGTTTTTCTCCCAGAGCCTGCTTCAGATCCTGTACCGTTACAGCTATCGCAGGATACTCCCCGAGTGTACGAAACTTCGACCTTCGTACCAAATACTGCATCCTTAAAGGATATTTGAATGTCGTAGCGTAAGTCCGCCCCACGAGCAGGACCACCTCTACGGCGCCCAGAACCCGTTCTGCTCCCTCCACCACCACCAAAAAACGACCCAAAAAAACCAGAAAAATCGCCAAAGATATCGTCAAAATCCCGAAATGCACTCGAAAAGTCCCCAGAACCGGGGCCCCCAGCCATGCCTTCGACACCGGCGAAACCAAACTGGTCGTAGGCCTGGCGTTTCTGATCCGAAGCCAAGATTTCATAGGCCTCGGTCGCCTCTTTGAACTTTTCTTCCGCAGCAGAATCACCCGGGTTTTTGTCCGGGTGAAATTGTACTGCTAATTTTCGATAGGCCTTTTTAATGTCATCCTTAGATGCCCCGCGAGGGATTCCTAAGACTTCGTAATAGTCACGTTTAGCCACGGAGTCAAACCTCGCTCTTATTTTTCGTCGTCGACTACCTCGTAGTCTACATCTTGAACATCGCCCTTTTCTTTCGAACCACCCGAAGCCTGAGGTTCTTCGGTTTCTCCTTGAGGCTGTTCACCTGTCGCCTGTTGGGTTTTGTAGACCTCCTCGGCTAATTTGTAAGAAGCCTGTTTCAGCTCTTCAGTTTTTGCCTTTATCTGGTCGACATCCTTCGTTTCAATAGCGGCTCTGAGTCCTTGAATCGCACTCGCGATACTCTCTTTGTCCACGTCGTTGACTTTATCGCCGTAATCCTTCAAAGACTTTTCGGTAGCATAAATAAGGCTGTCGGCCTCATTGAATGCTTCGACCGTTTCTTTGGACTTCTTGTCTTCATCGGCGTGGCTTTCGGCATCTCGTACCATCCGTTGAATTTCGTCTTCTGAAAGACCCGATGAACTTTCAATTCGAATTTTTTGTTCTTTTCCGGTGCCCATGTCTTTGGCCGATACATGGACGATACCGTTTGCATCGATATCAAAGGTAACTTCAATCTGAGGTACACCTCGGGGGGCTGGTGGAATACCAACCAAATCAAATCGACCTAGGGTTCGATTATCCCGAGCCATTTCCCGTTCGCCCTGAAGGACGTGGATCGAAACTGCGGTTTGTTGATCCGCAGCAGTAGAAAACATTTGGCTTTTGCGGGTCGGAATCGTGGTATTCCGTTCGATAAGCTTAGTGAATACCCCTCCAAGGGTTTCAATTCCGAGACTCAACGGAGTGACGTCGAGCAGTAGAACGTCTTTTACGTCACCGCCGAGAATACCCCCTTGAATAGCAGCCCCAAGGGCTACTACTTCGTCGGGATTTACTCCCTTGTGGGGTTCTTTGCCAAAAAGTTCTTTGACGAGTCTTTGCACAGCGGGAATACGGGTCGAACCACCTACTAAAATAACTTCATCGATGTCCGAAGCTGATAGCCCAGCGTCTTTCATGGCGGACAAACAAGGCTGTTTTGTCTTCTGAATGAGATCGTCTACCATTTGTTCAAATTTTGCCCGGGTAAGCGAATATTGCATGTGCTTTGGCCCGCTAGCGTCGGCAGTTATGAAGGGCAAATTCACTTCGGTGGTCTGGGTAGATGACAGCTCTCTTTTCGCTTTCTCGGCTGCTTCCTTAAGCCGTTGGAGAGCCATTCGATCGCTACTTAGGTCTATACCAAAATCACTTTTAAAGCTTGAAATAAGCCAATCAATAATCTTCTGGTCGAAGTTATCACCCCCGAGGTGGGTATCGCCGTTAGTCGACTTAACCTCAAACACCCCATCCCCAAGTTCGAGGATAGAAACGTCGAAGGTTCCACCACCAAGGTCATAGACCGCAATCTTTTCGTCTTTACCCTTCTTTCCAAAACCATAGGCCAAGGCCGCCGCAGTAGGTTCGTTAACGATTCGCTTTACTTCGAGACCCGCAATCCGTCCAGCATCTTTCGTAGCCTGTCGTTGGGCATCGTTAAAATAAGCTGGTACAGTAATAACGGCCTCAGTAACTGGCTCGCCAAGATAGTCTTCGGCGGTCTCTTTCATTTTCTGCAAAATTGCTGCAGAGATTTCTGGTGGGGTATATTTTTTATCGTCGACTACAATCTTGACCGCGGCTGCTGTATCAGACATGTCGATATGATAGGGTACCATAGAGGTCTCTTCTTTTACCTCATTAGCTCGTCGTCCCATAAATCGTTTGATTGAGTAGATCGTCTTTTCGGGGTTAGTAACCATCTGGTTTTTCGCCGGCTGACCAACAAGTCGCTCGCCCTTTCCTGTATAGGCGACGATCGAAGGAGTAGTTCGCTGACCCTCAGCATTTTGCATAACTACCGATTCGCCGCCTTCCATAACCGCAACACACGAGTTGGTCGTTCCTAAGTCAATTCCAATAATTCGTCCCATTCTTATTCTCCTTTAGTTGTGGGCATAGATACTTTAACTTTTGCTGTCCTAAGGACCCGGTCGTTCAGGATATATCCTTTTTGATATTCCTCTAGGACGACCTGAATATCGCCCTCTCGGGGTTCTACTGTCACGGCTTCGTGTTTCTGGGGATCAAACTCTTGATCGAGAGAATCAAACCGAATAAGTCCCCATTTCTTTTCCAACATTGAGGCCATTTGTTTTTCTATAAGTTGAATACCATCGTGCAAAGACTGAAATTCTTTTGATTCCTCTGAACTCTTGATAGCCCGCTCAAAATCGTCAAGAACCGGTACAAGATCTTCAAGTATTTTCTTGTTTGCAAACGCAACACTCTCTTCTTTATCCCTTAACAGACGTTTTCGAAAATTATCGAAATCTGCTTGTTTTCTCAAATATTGATCTTTGAGTTCACCCAACTCTTGGCGAAGGTCTTCTTTTTCCTGGTCCACAAATTTCTCGGGACCCTTATCGTTCGTTTGGGAAGTGTCGACTTCTTCTACTCCCTGCTGTTGAACTTCTTGTCCATTTTCTTCTTTCTCACTGAGCTGCACTTCCTCCGAAGCTTGCTGATCATCGCTCACCGGTTCCTCCCTAGTGGTCATACCCTTTGTTTAATTACTTTGTGACGAGATTGTGTTGTCTCTGATTAGGAGAAAAATACTGATAATATCTTCCAATCGTCAAGCCGAGTCGTCCTGATAGCCCTATTTCTGGGTCATCTCTAGAATCAATTCTATCTCCCCGCGGCTTAGTTTGGTAGTTCGGGCTATCTCTTCAATCTTCCATCCCTGATGGGCTAATCGTATTACCAAATCTTTTGCCGAACCGGGGATGGAATCGGCGGTTCCTGCCTCTTTTCCTTCCTCTTTTACTAACGTGGACAGTATTTGCACCTGTTCAGAGGCCTTTCGAGTAACCTCTTCAAAACGGGTTTCTGTGCGAGCGAGCCACTCCCGGGCTTTTGATATGTCTTCGAGTCGTTTTTCCAGGTCTGACGAAAGAGAATCGAGGGTCGACAAGTTCTTCATGGCCAGATCTGCTTCTTTCTTTTTTAGAGAGATCTGAGAAATCTGACCATCGATATGATCTATCCGATCGGGAATTGTCGTTTCAATATCGGTGTATATCGCCATAAACCGATTTTCGAGGTCCGATAACTGTTGAAAATTCTTATCGACTCCCTCAATCGTCGTGTCCAAAATTCCACTCTTCTTTTCAAGGCGCTCAAACTTGTGGGCAACTCCCTTTTCTAAAACTTCGAGCTCCCTTAGTGACTTTTGAATCTCTATCACCTCATCTTGCTGTTCTTGTATTTGGAGTAGTTTTTGATTGACCTGGTCCGATTGACCAAGAAGATTAGAAATTTGTGTGTCCATAACTTCAATGCGTTTTTTTTCTGCGAAAACCCTTTCTAACTTGTTATTGGCGTCGTCTGCCAAGGTCTTTAGCCTATTTACAAGGGTAGCAATATCGGAAAACTGTTTTTTTTCTTCGCTTAAGCGACTTATCTCCTGGGTCAACACCCCAATATCTTGGGTAAGCAGATCTTTTAGGCTGTCGGCTCTTTCAAAAAGTTTCGTTTGACCTAAGAACAGCTTTTGGCGCTTATCTATCTCCTGCAAGGTTTGGTCTAGATGATCTGTCCGACTAACCAGCCCTTCCATAAGTCGTTTCTGGGTTCCCTCAAACTCTTCCCGCACCTTTGCCGAAAGATTTTTAAAGTCTCGTATATCTTCTTCGAGTTCTACAGATGCCCGTTTTTTAGAACTTAAAAATTCCGTCAAAGCGCTGTCACTAAGGGATACCAAATTTTGGTACGATTCCTGTACTTTAATTTCCGAGTCTCGTACTAAAGATCGAATACCATCCATTTCTTCTTCGATAGACTCTTGGAGAACCTGAGCTTTTTCCCTAAGGTTCGTTTCAAGCGTTTGTAAATGTTCAAGATTTTTTCGGGCCTCTTTAGCAATTTCACCCTCGATATCTTGTTCCGCGGCCCTCAGTTGATTCAGATATTTCGTTTGCCATAGAACGAGATCGGATCCTAGATTGGTCAGAGATCCTTGGATGTCTTCGGTCTTCTCGGAAACGTCTTTCTCGACCTTCATAACGAGGTTTTCCATACTTCCCTTGAGAGACCGGATTTTTTCCACCTGTTGATCTTCTAGTAGCCCAAGTCGGCCTTGCAGGGTTTCCATCGTCTTCTCGTGAAGAACCAGAATCTCATCTTTTGTTCGTTGTTCATGTTGTAACAGTAAACTTTGTTGGGTCGATAAACGATCTTGTGTTGTCTTTTCGTGGGCTTTCACAAACTCCTGAAGCTTCGTTAAGTGTTCGGCGGCTTCGGACTGGAGTTGACCTACGTCGGTATGCAGTTTTTCAAGGAAACTTTTCTGCAGTTCGTCGGTTTTGTCGTTCGAGAATTTCATTAGGGCATCGAGCTGGTCGCTAACACGAAGTTTCCACTCTTCAAAATCGTTGTCCATTTTTTCGCTTCGGATTCGTAAATCCTGAAAGAAGTCTTCTTCAAAGTTCTTGAGTTTGTCGCTCGTCGTCTGATAGGCTCGCTCTTTGAGGTCTTGAAGAGATTTTTCGAGGGTTCCCATTTCTTCCACGAGTTGCCCCATCTCTTCCCTCGCTTTTAGCAAATCGTTATGTCGCTCGGTTCGAATTCCGTCGGCTTGGGATTTGAGGTCTTCTTCCAACCGATTTCGTGTTCGGTCGAGAAGTTTACGAAGTTCATGATCCAGGTTTGAAGCATCCAGAGATACCTGCTCCAGGGAATGAATACGGTATCCGAAGGCTTCCTCGTACTCCCGAAGCTTGAGTTCCAGCTCTTTTATTACCGCCTGTTCAACCTGATCGCCTTTTCCGAGGAGCCGTGTTTGAATTTCTGTGTATTGACTTAGGATAAAAGTATGCAGTTCCTCACTCTTGGTTAGAAACTCTCCCCTTAGATCTTGATTTTTAGCTCCCATCTCTTTTTGCAGATCTCGGAGTCGGGCAAGTTCCGCTCCCGCGTCACCGAGATCGGTCTGTACCTTTTGTGATAACTCCTCGATGAGGGCCCGGAACGAGTCCTGGCTTTGATTGGCGGTCACCACTTCGGCGACCCTAAATTCCTCTAATTCCTTTAAAAACTGAAGATGTAGATTCTTCGCCTCTTGACGGTTATCCCCTTGAAAAGACTCGAACAGGCGTCGAAGATCGAGATTCTCTTGTTCCAGCGCGGTACGGATTTCCTGTATCCGTTCCCGAGCGTCGGCAAGGATTGAATCTACCTTATCATGGACCCCTCGAGAGGAGTCTTCTAGCCGGGCGTCGTGCTCATCCCTTAGTTCCCCAATCCGCTGATCTAACAAATTCCTGGCATTCTGTACCTGGGTCATGAGTTCCGATTGAAAGCCATGAACCGTCGATTCGGCTTCTTGCCTTACTTCGGATAGTTGGTTTGTCAAGGAGGTTAGTTGGTCAGCCAAGGTTTCCTCTTGTTCGGCTATTCTTTCCTTAGAAGACTGAACAAAATCGTGGATTTGGTTCTCGTGATAGATCTTGTCTTTTTCTAACCTTTGGGTGAGGTCCTCCATCCGAGAATCTAAGCTCTCTATTACTATTTTAGATTCTCTTACGTAAGAATCCAGGTGCTCCTGGAGAGATCCAAAGTTTCGATCGATAGTCGAGTGCGTTGCTTCGGTCCGGTGGGTGAGGTCCTCTAGGCTCTCGTGAATTTGGGCCCGAATACTCTCGGTCTTGGCCTCGACATCTTGATCCATCTTCCGTAAGGCAGTGTCCGCCAGTGCGTTCCCTTTTTCCCGAACTTGTTCGAGATCCTGTCGAAGTTGTTGCTCTGTATCGTATAACAAGCCCTGAAAAGACTCGTTCTGACTTTCCATTTTACTTTCAATCTCCCGAAAACCCGTTTCTTGGGCCTGGGCCAGTTCTTCTTGGGCGGTCAAAACATCTTCTATTTTGCGCCGAATTTTCTCTTCTTGGTCTCGTATTCGAGCTTCTAACTCTTCTTCTGCGCTACCAAGCCTTTGAGTGTAGGACTGCTTCCATTCCTTCAGCTGATCTTCACTACCAAGCTGTTCTTCCATGAGGGCCGAAACACTATCTCGCATTTGCCTTTCTAGGACTGAAACTTCTTCGGAGAACCGATTCGTTAGACTCGAGAGAATTTCGGCTTTTAGATCACGACCATCCACAGCGGCAGCTTGTATTTTTTCGGCAAAATTGGATTGTATTTCTTCCGACTCGATCTGGAACTTGGCTATTTGATCTCCCAAGTTGACCCTCTGGTTTCCTAATTCCTGGCGAATTACTGCGAGTTGCTCGTCTAGTTCGAGGGTTTTACGCTCGATAGACTCTTGAAACCCCCGAGTAAGAAGTTCCCCGTGTTCCCGATTTTGGTCACTATTGACCCGGGCAAACTCACTGGTCATAGCAGGAATGGACTTTTCAATTTTCCCGAGACTCTCGGCGGCTTCTTTTATTCGTTTACCTACACCATCGACAAAACGGGACTCGTCTTTCACCCGCTGGAGATTCTCCTGGGCGACCTTTGTTTTTTCCACTAATTCGGTAATTATACGTTCGTAATCGAGGATTTTTTGGGAAAGTCCATCTATTTCATCGGCCTTTTGTTCTAAAGATTGGGTAGATTCATGAACATGGTGTAAAACCGATTTTAATGCCTGTTGATGAACGTCGATTTCAATTCCCAGGTCCTTGAGGTCTCTGGCTTTTGCGTCGACGATTTCCTGAAGTTGACCTTGGGCTTGATCTGCATATCGTTTGACCCTCTCGAGAGATCGATTATTCTTGTCGAGTTGTCGATAAATAAATAGGACTGCGGCAAGAATGATTAGAACCAAAAAATCGCCGAGGGTAAAAGTAAGCTGGTTCATAGTTCCGTCTCCCCAGGTAGTTGTTCATGGGCCAAATACCCAGGCTGAGTATATCGGAAAGGTTTAGAATCATCTACCGAAACAAATATTCGGCCAGATCTTTATACCGGTAAAAACTGAGATCGGCCACGGAATTGGGCTCGGGCTTTTTCGTCACATGAGCAGCTGCCATGCCAATACTCTTTGCTCCAAGAACGTCATAGGCGTAGGAGTTCCCTACGTACAGAATATCTTCGGGACGTTCTCCGAGACCGCTCGCCAGGGCAAGAAAAGGCTCAGGGTTAGGTTTTAGATAGTGGGTATCTTCGGTTGCCAATTCAAAATCCCAATATCCTTCTACCCCAAGGATCTTCAACTTTCGTTCCACAGGAAAATCGCTGGCTACCCCCAGCTTAATACTCCGCCTCCGTAGTTCTTCAAGGAGCTCTTTGACCCCTGGAAAGAGGGGAACCCGGTACAAAACTTTTTCCCACTCTCTGTACATTTTATCGTGTACGAGTTCGGTTGCCTGTTCGGTGGAAATACCCATTTCGTCCCCAACCATTTTTGCCTGAAGACCAAGAAAGTCGTCGATAGGACGGATTTTTCGAAGCTCTTTGCGAACCTTTGAAATCGCCTTTAACAAAGAATAGTTTCCGAGGGCGAAGGGTATACTGTGTAAGTACATAAGATTATTTGGGTAGAGGGTACCATCTACGTCGAAGGCGAGCGCCTTATATTTTATAGATCCCATTGTGCCCCACAGTTTTTTGTTTTCTTAGCGAAGTCGGAAAGTAATACTACCTTCTTGGTAACCAGGAGTTGTTACGGCAACGAAGGCCTGACCATCGCGGATAAAAAGTCGGTAGATCGCTAGCTGTAGGTCAGTATAGAGGGAAAAGTCCCTCTCATTCAAGATTGCCACAATAAACCCCTGGGGATCTACGAGAAAATTTACGGTTATTGAATCCTTCCAATTCGGATTTCTTTGGGTGAGGTATTTATTTAAGTTTAAGCGATCGGGGCTCACGAGACCCCGGCCCCCTAGATCCGAACTTCCATCAATTTGAGGGTCCAGGAAACCTTCCGATGTTGTGGTCGAAGGAGAAGCTGGAACAGCATTCTCCGCCCGGGCCGCCATTTGGGTCTGGAGTAGAGCAATTTCCTCAGAAATAGAAATCTGGCTATCTTGGGTCGTCGTACTCGTACTGGAACTAACAGTGGGCGGGGACAGGGCTCGCATACGGTTTTCTTCCAGGAATTTATCTCCTTCGGACCGCGTATCCGAGGTAGTAGAAAGATCACTTTCGGCTATCAGAGGGAGACTTGATGATGAAATGGTTGGTGACGCTAATGGTGTCCGGCTAGCCGCCTGGGCAGCTAGATCGGCCACATCTGCCAAGAGTTCTTCATCGGATGGAAGGTTGGAAGACGGTTGAGATACCGATCGGGGCGAGATAGTTCGAGGTGCAGGCCCTGGAACGACCTCCTGGACCAAATCGGCTTCCGAAACCGGTTCAAGAGGAAAAAGTTCTTCTACTGGTAGATCAATATCCTGAATTTCGGCGACTTCGAACTCCTTAGCTTGGGATTCTTGGGGACTGGCTAACGGTGGTAGCTCGACGAGGATTTCTTTGTACCGGGGAGCAGGGCTGGGAAGCGAAATAAAAGAAAGTACTACCGCCAAAATAACATGGAGGAGAACAGAAATACCAAGGCTGAGCAAAAATCCAGAGTTATGGGTACTTGTCACAGGCTATTCCTCTTGGACCTCTGCCCGCAAGGCAACACGGGAAAAGCCTTCCTGGCGTAATAGATCGAGAATATCGATGATTCGCTGGTAGGCTACCCCACCTTCGGCAAATAGGGTGACGGGAATCGAGGTAGGAGAACTCTGGGACCCCAGATAAACCCGGAGGTCATTAAACGTTGTAGTTTCGTCGCCCAGGTAAAGACGACCATCTTGATAAGCATAAATCATGATTCCCTCGACCACGACATTTTCCGTGGTCGAGGAGCCGGGAAGGTCGAGGGAAATTCCAGGGCTTACTACAAAGGTACTGGACATAAGAAAAAAAACGACCAACTGAAAAACAATATCGATCATGGGAATGAGATCAGGAGTAGAAGTTGTTGTCAGCCGGCGGGAAAACTTCATTCTGGACGTCCTTTGAGGGCAAGAACTAAATCGCCTACCCGAGTTTCGAGCCCAATAATTGTATGGTTCACTCGACTCACCAAGTAGTTGTAAAACACAATTGCCGGGATCGAAACAACTATTCCAGCCGCGGTAGTCACCAAGGCTTCGGCAATACCCTGGGCAAGAAGAGCGGGATCGGCCCCAACTCCGAAATTGCCCAGAAGACCGAAGGCCTGGATATTTCCAGTAACCGTTCCCAGGAGACCCAAGAGTGGACTTATGTGAGCAATCGTCCCGAGGGTTGAAATATTTCTTTCCATCCGTGGAATCTCCAGGTTGGCCGCATCGGTAATACGTTCCTTTATGATTTGTGGTGAGTACTGCCGGTGCTCGATGCCAATTTTCATCAGTTTACTAATGACCGATGGCGAACTCTCGCAAATTGAAAGAGCTTCGTCGTAATAGCCTTTTTCGAGACTTGACCGGAGGCGGGCAAGAATTTTTTCTTCATCCGCTTGATTTCGACGAAAATACAGAAGCCGCTCGATAATTATTCCAACCCCTAAGATCGAAAGTAGACCGATAAGCCCCAAGATAAGAGTGCCGGTGTTAAAACCAATTGTGATCATGAATTCTCCTATGGGTAAAACATCTCTAAAGGCTAAGGGCTACAAGCATTTCAGCTCGGAAACCAGTTTCTTTAAAGGGAGTCAGTCCCGGATGAGCCGAACGCCCCTGGGGTAAGAGGAGGCTGAAAGGATCGATGAACGAGGCCTCGATTTCGACTACCGAACCAAGACTGAACCATCCGGTCAAAGTCATACGGGGAGTGGTATCCTCCGAGTCGATTGGAAACAAGGTATGTATGACCCCACCGAATTGGCTCTGGACTTGACGGTATTCAAGACGGAGGTCTATTTGGTGATCCGGTATCCGGGAATCATTATCAAGAAATTGTCCGACCCACCCGGTCGAAAGGATGATTTCGGTAATCGGTCGAAAATTCAATTGGGCGTTTGTAGATACCTCGGTAGCCGAACCGAGGCTCCACGAATTTACAGGGTTGGACGTGTCATCGAGATTTTCGAGGTATAGTTTTGTATCGAAAGCCCGAAGCTCCATACCTATCTCGATATCGAGGGTATCGAGGGGAAAAAACCTTGTACCGAGATTGGCTTGCCACCAAGATTCATGGGTAAACTCCGTACCTCCCCCGTCACTAAGGGTTGGTAGATCACCCCATAACGTTTCAACCCCCGACGAAAGTACATGGTATCCGCCGCCGAGGGAAATGGCTACCTCGTCCACGGGATCAAAATGAAGATTTACTAAGAACGGTACCTTTGTTAATTCACCAAAATCGAAGACACCACCGACGTTGGCATCAACACCCAACCACGAAAGAGCCTGCCATTGGGCTTCGATCTTTGGACTGAGCAAATTTTCGAAGTTCCCTTGGGGATTCGATCTTAGTCGATAAGTCAGTGAGAAGTCGGCCTCAAGGGAATCCCCTTCGTAGCGGGCACCAATCCGAGGGCTCACCTTCCACGCCCGGGAATCGTAGGAAGCCCCATTACTCCCCAGGCTAGTGTAGAATCTTCGAACATAGGCGTACTCGGCCTCGAAGCTTCCAGTCCATCCTGGAGATAGATCTAAGGAAGAACGTGGGATTATATGCAGATCTTGTATAGTTGCTCCGAAAATATTCGGTATTATTCCCTGAAACCCGGTTTCTTCCAGTTGATATCCAACTTCTATTCCTGCATTTCCCCGGGTAAAACCTACACCAAAGTCTCCAATAAACTGACTATTTTGAGACTTGAAACCTTCTCCGGCGTTTTTCCAGTTTGTTCCCACGATGGCCCCGTCGAGATAGTGGTGAGAAAAATCAAATCGAAGTTCCGGGTTGGTCCCTAACTGATAAATCGATACCCCTCCGGAAAGCATTTGATGTAATCCAACTCCAACCGAACCCCGGGTATAAACCGAATCAAAATCCTGGGTCTCCGACGGGCCCAAGGATATCGGGCGCTCAACTAGTGGACCTAAAAGTTGAGCATAGATCTCCGGACCCAAATCGAGTCGGCCAACACTGGGTGCATCATCACCTAAACCTTGGAATCCGAGATCCTCAAAGGCAGGAAGAAGACCAGGAACCGACTGGATATCTGGATTATCCAGATCAAGAACGATTTCGGGGAGCACAAGAGTAGGCTCAGCCGGTTGTTCTGGCCCGGTAACAGGGAGATTTTGAGCTCCAAGACCGAAAGAAAGGGTGGCGATAATCACCGGGAATAGACCGCGGTACATCACAGATTTATTTGGTAGTAGCATCATTTCGTTAGTTCCTCCCCGGAGAAACGAGGTTCTGACCCCGAGTAGTAAGTTCGTGCCCAGGAAATGTACTCCTCATTTCATCGAAGACGACTCTGGCATCGCCGATTCTATTTTGGGCTATGAGAACTTCGATCGAACGAAGGTAGTAAACCGGTGTTTGAGAGTCGTCGGAGCCCGCCAATCGAGCGGCCTGAAGAAAAAGTGCACCGGCACCTTCTTCCTGCCCGAGAATCGTACGATACTCTCCCAACAGATAAGCCGCTCGGGCGGGCTGAGTTCCTGGGGTTTCTTGGCTCAGTATAATTTCCAGATCTCCTTGGAGGGAACCGATCGATTGAACTTGCTGCTCGAGGATGAGAAGCTCGCTGAGTTCCAAAATCAGGGTTTTACCCCGGGGACTCGATACTCCTCCTTCTTGTTCAATGCTGGCCCGAAGTTCCGCCTCTCTCTCACTGAAACCGGCCAGAACAAAGTTGAGTTCCCGTACTTTCTGGGGCAGCTCTCGGGCTTCTGATTCCCGAGGATATACACCGAGCAGTTCGTTATAGATGCTCAACGCCCGGTTCCTATCACCTTGGTTTTCGAAAACCTCGGCGGTACGACGAAGGGCCTCAAACCGATAGCTACTCCGACGAAAATCGTTAGCTAGGCGTTGCCAAAAGAGGGTCGCCGCACCACCTTCGCCTAACCCAAAAGAGGCCTCGCCCAATTGAAAAAGGGCCCCATCCATCCAGGAATGCTGGGGGAAGGCTTCCCGGTACTCAGCGAAGGCTTCTCGAGATGCTTCGAAGGAACCGGCACTCAATAATACCTCTCCTTTGCGAAAAGCCGCTATTGGTGCGAGTTGATGACCTGGGTAAGCACGAAACAACTCGGTATAGACCGAGGCAGCCTCCTGGGTTTGCCCTAACTCGGCCAAGAGTTGTCCTCTCTCAAATTGGGCGTCGACTCGAAATTTATGATTTGGAAAGTTATCCCAAATTTGACGGTAGATTTCCAGAGCCTGCCGGGTGTTATTGTTCGCCCGGTTGGTTCGCGCCAAAAGTATTTGTGACCCTTCGGCGAGACCTTGGTCGGGGCTCCACAGGGCTGCCCCCTGGAAAAATCCAGCAGCCGCGGAGTAATTGCCTAGGCGAAAGCTCGCCCAACCACTGAGATAGGCAGCCTCTTGAGCCTGAGGATGATCGGAGTCCAGATCGAGTAAGGTTTGAAAGTACTCGATAGCCTGTTGATCTCGTTGCTGTTGATAGGCAGTCCAGCCCCGATAGTAGGAAACGCTTGGATACAGACTTCGGTACCAATCTGGAGAATTTTCCTTTAACTCGGGCAAGGCATTCAGGAGTTCAAGAGCACCATCGAGATTCCCCGAATTAAGTCCCCCAAGGGCCGCTTGATATTGAATCTCGGTATACCCCCGGTTGAAACTCTCTCGCAACCGGTCATTCTCACCTAGAGCAAGAATCCGTTGGCCTTCTTCAAAAGCCTGACGAGGGTTGTTCTGTTCTAGGAGGGTTCTTAAATAGGCACTCGCGACCCGATAATTCGTGGGCCGAAGAGTCAGGTGTTGACGGAAGCTTGAAATTGCTTGGGTTCGATTACCTTGATACAGTTCTATTCGTCCCCGGTATTCGAGGAATTCGGGAGTAAAACTTCCTTCCCGACTCTGGCCAAGGACAGCCGTTATGAGAGCGTAGGCCTCATCGTAACGATCAAGTTCGAAAAGTCCTGCTGCTGCCAGGTAGAATCCTTGGCTGTAAAAGTCCTCCAGGACTCGAGTAGATTGAATTTGGTCGGGCTGTAGAAAATCCCCAAGAAAACTCAGGGCCTTGGTTGGATTTCCTTCGAGAAGATGTAACTCCGCAGCTTTCAATAAGACTCGAATGTCCGGCTCGGCTTGGTTTTCGAGATAGGTTTCTAAAAAACCAAGCGCTCTGGGTATATTTTGAGTTTCCTGGGCCAGTCGGGAAAGTAGAAGGACGGCTTCGGCAGGAATCGGTCTTCGTTCCCGGGTATCCCAAATTTTCAATAAATAAAGTTCAGAAATTTCAAACTGCCGGGTAGTATAAGAAATCTGACCAACTCTCAACCAAAACGGTACAAGAATTTCCAAATTCCGCCCTAGATCGGTTTCTGCTGATCGAATAATTCGTTCTTGCTCTTCCCTATCGTTCGACGCTTCGGCGGCCTGAAACAATCGCTGGTAGGCAAGGCCGGAAAATCGATCTCCTCTGCCCAGAAGGGCCCGGTACAATTCCTGGGCTTCGGGAAGGACTTCTTCATAAAGACGTAGTTCTGCTTTCGCGAAAGTGAGTAGCCTTTGGTCTGCTTCTGTAAGCCTCTCTTCTTCTACTCCCGATAGGAGATTTGCCAGGGGGATGAAATCTTGGAGTTCCAGATAGACCGTCGCCATTTCTCCAGGTATAGAGGTGTAGAGTTCGTATACCAGATCGGGAAACCGCTTATCGGGTCCATAGAGCGATTCTAATACATCGGTAGCCCGTTCCTTTTGTTCGAGAGCAAGATAGGAACGGTATAGGAGCACTTTTGCCTGGAGTACTTGGGGTGTATTACCAGACCCTCTGGAGATTTCCGGGTCCGCCGCAAGAAGAAAACGTTCTAGCTCCCCTACTGCTTGGGGGAATTCACCCTTCTCGTAATGAACCAGCCCTATCCAAAGGGGCATAACGGAAAAATAAGCCGAAGATCGATATCGTGCCTCGACACGACGAAACTGCTCACGGGCTAAATCTAAGTCTCCCCGTCCGAAATATGCTATTCCTAATCGCGCTTGGGCATCGGGAAGATAGGGCGAACCAGGATTTTCCTCTATGAGTTGGCGAAAGGACCGAATAGCGAGGCCAAAAGCCCCGGATTCAAGTCGTTGTTCAGCAAGTCGGAATAACTGTCGATCGCTTTCTTGACCAAAGCCGAGAACTGACAAGATCACAAAGACAAACAGTAGTAAATGGGACTTCGTTTTTTTCATGTATTTCCTTCTGGCATATTATTGAACATGGATTATGGGAGGAGCATAGGTTGCCCCCTGGGGGGTAGGCAATCGTACCAGATGCATATAGTCACGAGGATAGCGGCGGATGAGCGAATCAATTCCCGATTCTACATTTCTTTCCATAACAACCACACGGAAAAGTCCATTGGAATCAAAATATGGAAAGAACGTTACTACGTGGTAATGTTGCCAAAGCACTGGGGAACTTCCAAATTCACCATTCACCGAGCCCAGATACCACGCACCAGGATCGGTAAGGGCGAGCAGATACATTGTCTGCCAAAGGTCGCTAACCTCGTAGCCCTTGTCTTCGATGTATTCAAAAAAGGGCACTTCCCGGACATCGAGGTCTTCGGGGGAAAAAGTAACTCCGTACCGTGCTTCCGAGAGAACTCGCGCAATGTTCCTAGTCCAGTCTAACCCAAAATACGGATCTCGTAGGTCTTCGAATTCCAGACCGAGGGCCGAACCCCTTAAATCGAGGTGCTTTTCTTTAAGTTCCTCAATACCCATAAACCTTCCAGTCATTTGATAATATACTCCGTCGGCAACCCATTTGGCGAAACCCGAACAATTGAAACCCGGAAGCCCGGTGTAGAGCAAACTCTCTATCTTCATTAACATTCCATTTTCGTCCATTGCTCCATCTTCCGCATCCGGTAGGGTGGGCAATAGGGGACGTAGAATTTTGACCATTTGTTGAACCGAAGTATACTCCTCAAGATCTTCGGGCACCAGAAAGCGGCTCCACTGTCGATTTCCCGAAAGTAAAAGGAGAAGATCTCTAGTAGGAAGACTCAAGAGTCGTTCAATATTCACGGGTAAAATTAGGTCATCAAAGAGAGGCACATTGTCGTTATACGCGAAGAAACTCGCCCTACTCTGATTCTGACCCATGGGAAAGAAACGCAGAAATACATGGGGTCCTTGACCCAAGAAAAATTTGATTTGGTCAATTTTTCCATCCCTGTGGTTTCGTCTTATCACAAAATTCCCCGCCGCCGACAAAGGAAACGATTTTCCTAGAGTTTGGGAGTCCATTATCTCATTCTCAAAGAGAAGATACGTAAGTCCCCGTTGTCTGTCTTGTTCAACTCGAAACTGAACTCTCGGGGCCATGAAAGGATCGGTGATTACCCGATTGAGTTGGGGTCCGATCTCCGAAAGGGGAGCGAGTATGTAGTCCATCGCTTGAATTCTAGCCGGACTATTGTCGGGGATACGCGAAAGTTCGGTAGTTGGAAGAGCAAAATCTCCCAGGAACCTTCCACTGGATTGGCCGAGCAAAACAGGAGATAGGAGGAGGACCATTCCAAGCATTAGAAAGAGCGATATTCGTGGGTGTAGTAAAGTCATAGTTACTTTGTCGGCATTCCCTGCCAGGAGTAAAACCCCCTAATGCCTGGCTCGTAACTCTATTTCGATGGGAATTGATGTGAACTGAAATTCTTTACGTAATTGGTTACGCAGGTATCCAAGATAGGACTCGGGAAACCCCTTCGCTTTGTTCACAAAGAGAACAAATTGCACCGGGTGCTTACTCACCTGGGTTATGTAGCGGATTTTCCAACGGTCCCGGGCATTTTGCGGTGGTGGAGTTCGTTCCACCCATCGTTTTAGGGCGGCATTGAGGGGACCCGTTTCTATTCTACGATTCAGCTGTTCAAGGATATCGAGGGAAGTTTTCATGAGTTCATGAATCCCCTCACCTTTCAAGGCGCTAAGAGGGAGAATTGGAGCAAAGTCTAGGACCGGAAACAAGAACTTAATACGGTCGGTAACCGCATTCCGTGTATTTGGGGTGTCTGGAAGTACATCCCACTTGTTTGCTCCCAAGATTACTCCCCGCCCCTTCTTAACAATTTGAGCCGCAATCTTCTTATCTTGCTCCACTAAACCTTTTTCTACATCAATCAGCAGTACAACTACATCCGCTTGGTCTATTGTCTTAAAGGCCCGGTTCACCGAATAGTACTCGAGATCTTCCTCGACCTTATTTTTCCGTCGAATACCAGCAGTGTCCAGGATCCGAAATACTTTTCCCCCGTAGGAGAATAATCCTTCGATAATGTCCCGAGTTGTCCCGGCCACCGGACTCACTATCGACGACTCGCTTTGAGTAAGAAGATTTGCCAAGGTAGATTTTCCAGTATTTGGTTGTCCCAAAAGGGCCACACTCACGTCCCAGGGCCGGGAACCTTCGGCCACACCGCTTTGTTCTTCGTTTCCATCGGGTGTGTGCCCCCATTCCTTGAGGAGGGTTACGATTTCTAGTTCCAGCTCTTCGATTCCGAGCCCATGGGCCGCCGAAAGGGTGGTAATTCGGGCAAATCCGTACTGATAAAAGTCGTTGGCCTGATATCCGCGGGCTTGGTTGTCGACTTTATTTACCACGAGAATCAGACGATCGGTATAGGGTCTCAGTCGATTCATGAACTCTTCATCCTCAGGGGTAATCTCTTCTACATCCACCACGAACAACAGGATATCGCTCTTATCCAGGGCCGATAGACTTCGTTGGGTAATAATTTTATCTAGATACTCTTTGCTTTCGGTCAGACCACCGGTATCGATAAACAAGGCCGTGAAACCTTTAATTTGACCATAAGAATATACCGGGTCACGGGTAACCCCAGGGGTTGGATCGGTAATCGACTTTCGGTCCCGGATGAGACGGTTGAAAAGGGTTGATTTCCCTACGTTTGGTCGTCCAACGACCGCTATTCGGGGTATTGAGTCGGGAACGATATTAACGGGAGTAGTCGGTGATTCCAAATCTATCCTCCATAGTAGTCCGCACATAAGCTTCAATCTCGGAGGGGGTATTCATTTCCATAAGGCGTCCGACAAATTCCTCAGCTTCTACCACCGAGGTAGAGCGAATAATTTGTTTTACTTGGGGTATACCGAACGAGCTCATACTAAACTCGTCTAGTCCAAGGCCCAAAAGCACAAAACTATACAACGGATCTCCTGCCATTTCTCCACACATCCCGGCAACGATTCCCGCTTTATGGGCGTTATCTACTACGGTCTTTACGAGTCTTAAGACTGCGGGGTGCAGGGGATCGTATAAATACGCTATATGTTCATTCCCTCGATCGACCGCGATAGTGTACTGGATAAGATCATTGGTTCCAATAGAGAAGAAGTGGCTTCGCTTTGCCAGAATATCGCTGATGAGAGCGGCAGAAGGCACTTCGATCATTATTCCCATAGGAATATGAGGAGCAACCTTTTTACCTTCCTTTCGCAGCTCATCGCGTACTTCTTTAACGAGATTTAATGTCGCTTCCAATTCATCAATACCCGAAATTAAGGGGAACATTATCCGAAGATTTCCTCGCGCACTAGCCCGAAGTAATGCTCTTAGTTGAACACGGAAGATATCCACATGTCCGAGACAAAAGCGAATTGCCCGCCAACCAAGAATGGGATTCTTTTCACCGGTGCCAAGCTCTTTCATGTTGTCTTTGAGCTTATCTCCCCCAAGATCGAGGGTCCGAATGGTGACCGGCCTATTTCCCATCGCTTCCAAAACCGACGAGTAAGCTTCGTACTGCTCTTCCTCTTCGGGTAGGCTTCCGGGTCGAATAAACAGAAATTCCGAGCGGTACAGGCCAATTCCATCGGCACCATGACCAAGAGCTGCGTCAACCTCTTCGGGTATTTCGATGTTAGCCTTCAATCGGATAAGCTTGCCGTCTTTGGTTTCAGCAGGAAGCTCATTCAATTTCAGCAGTTGAATGTCGCGTTTTTGAAGAATCTTATATTTCTTGTTGTACTCTTTTTTAAGGCTTTCGGAGGGATTAAGAAAAATTCGACCAGAAAT
>JAACWS010000025.1 GCA_009991955.1 Spirochaetales bacterium | reverse complement strand
AATTCGATCGGCCAAATCTTTGCCGAGCCTCTTTGTTTCGGAACGAGAGGATAGATCTCCTTTAAACAAGGCTTCTAAAAACCACGGCTTGGTTCCCGCCACTTCTGCCTGGGAAAGTGGATGAAGACGTAGAATTTCTATTCTACCAGCTAGGGAGTCGGACAATCGTGGGACCAAAAGTACATTTGCAGACCCAGCCAAAATAAACCGACCAGGAGCCCTATCATCATCGATTGCCATCTTTAGGGATGTGAATATCCCCGGCACCCTTTGAACCTCATCGATAATCGACTTGGGTGGCAAATCTGCGACAAACCCAACTGGATCTGCTTGGGCTGCGGCCCGAAGAACGTCGTTATCAAAGCTAAAGTAATGGGTGCCTCTAAAATCTATTTTTCTGGCAAAGTTGGTCGTTGCACCGCAACGACTTAAGAATGTGGGGGCGATTAAGAATAAAGGTTTTTAGAGGCGCCCGTAATGAAATCCTTTTGTATCGCCGACCATTTTTGCTAAGGTTGTTTTTCCACTTTGCCTTGGCCCATGAATGAGCACGAAAGGTGTATTGGAGGGAGCCTCAAGTACTTGGGGATAAATATAACGATTAAACATATTCCGTGTCTCTTCGTCTAATTGCAACCTTAATTCCTCACGCCCCCATCTCTCGCTCGTAGGTCTTTTCATCAATAGGATAAAAGTTCACCAAAACCATTGCCCCCACCAGCACCACAGCGGGAATAGGCCCTACCAAGAGCCGAATGGCAAAAATGGTCGACGGACCCTGGGTTACCTCGGGCACGTACCCCGATGCAGCCAGAACAAAACCCAGCAGGGCCGAGGCCCCGGACTGTCCCAGCTTAGACATAAAGGTCCAGATTCCATAGTATGAACCCTCGCGCCGAATACCGGTCTTCCGGGCTTCCAGCTCAATAGCGTCGGGAACCATTGCGAAGGGGGGCACGTAGGCGAATCCAATACCAATACCAGCGATGGCCATCATTATCAGGGTAAAAGTTGGGGGCAGAATATGACCAAAGAAGAAAATGGCCGTGACGGCCACAATGAGGAAGGCAAAGGCGGTTTGGTAGGTTCGTTTTTTTCCAATCCGTTTGGAGACCTGAACCGAAATAGGAATATTCACCATTGCAACTCCCAGGAGCATAACCATGGCCAGGGTTGTAAGGCCTTCGTTGTTATGAATGTACTTCATGTAGTAGACCAAAATCCCCGAGAGGAAACCGATTGCCGACAAGTGGAGCATGTAGGTGAGAGCCACTAGTAAATAGGGCTTATTCTTGAATACCACCGCGTAGGTCTGGAAGAACCCCTGCTTTTCTTCTTCCTTGTGGGGCTTTTCCCGCACCACAAACCCCGTTGTCAAAAAGGTTGCGGCCATTATGCCACCAAAAATTAATCCCACAAGAGCAAAACCCGCCCTGCGATCGGCGGCAGAGTTGACGATGGGAAGCACCACCGCGGCACCGAGCATGGTTCCAATGACCGCAAAGCCAAAGCGGTAGCCATTCAGGCTGGTCCGCTCGTGAAAGTCGGTGGTCAATTCTGGGGTTAAGGAGCCGTAAGGAATATTCACGACCGTGTAGGCGGTGTTCAACAGGGCCAAGGAAAGAGTTGCCCAAATAGTCAGTTGGACCGGGTCGGTGAAGGAGGGGGCGGTAAAGAAGAACCACGAGGTCAACATCAGGGGAATAGCGCCAAAAATCAAATAAGGCCGACGGCGTCCCCAGCGGGTTCGGGTCCGGTCGGAGATGAATCCCATAATTGGGTCGGTTACACCGTCCCAGATTTTACCAATCATAATGGCCAAGCCGGCCAGGGCTGCGGGTACCCCTACGGTGTCGGTGAGGTAGATGAGGGCCCAAAATCCCATGGCGGTAAAAAAGAGGTTTCCCCCCAGGTCGGCAATTCCAAACCCGACCTTCACCTTTACTGGTAACTTGCCGGAACCGGTGTTGCTGGGGTTAGTTGTCATGAAAATCCTCCTGAATAAGGTCTAATAATTCGTGCTCGAGGGCTGTTTGACCAGCCATACTCGTTGTTTCGTTTGTAAGGGTGATTGGTCGACCGATTCGCAGGATGGTCGTGTAGGGGCGAATATTTCGTCGGCCTGCGATAGGTCCACCGGATAAACGGTTGGCCCAGTCCCAGAGGTTCTGAAGGTAGTCAAAAACAAGTTCCCGCCGGGGAACGGTGCCTTGGGAGGTCCACTCGGCCAGCTCCATATGACGCATAGCGTACCACGCTTCTCCGGTTTTGCGGTCGCAAAGAATTCTCTCTAGGGGACTGGTCTTTGGTGCCTCGCTATAAATGCGATCCCAGCCTTTTTGGCGAATTCTGTAGACCCGGTTTATGAGGTGTTCGCTTGGGGCCTTGGATAAACCCAAAATACGTTCTCCCTGTTCGATAGCTTGGACTACTACCCGGGATAGTCGTTCATCGGGGTGCAAATCGGTTGCGGAACCCAGATCGTAGTGAGTTTCGCTTTTCTCCAGGAGGGCAAGGGCAATTTCTTGTAAATCCTGGAGAGAGATGCCGCGACTGGGAGTGGGCTTTAGTTCTATTTCCAGGAATCTACCTAGGTCGTCGAGGATTTTTTGGCGCGAGTAAGGGAGGTTTTTTTCTCGTAACGGCGGTGAAACGAGACCGGTAGAACAATTACCGGCCGTGGACTCGCGCGCTTGGCTGCGTCCAGACCCAGGTGGATTGTTCCTCCCTCGATTCGGGGAAGGGTGTCGGCCGAATAACTCACCTGGCCCTTGGGGGCGAGGGAGAGGAGGTGGGCACCCTCGACAATAGCTTTGCGAATAGCCCGCATGCTGGGGAGGAAGCTGCACCCCGAGGATCCGGGCGTCTTTGCGAATTCCGGTCATGCTGTACCAGCCCAGAATTTGGGGTTCGTCACCTTAGGGGTGGCGAAAGGCCAGAATGAGCCGATTTTTGCCGGAATAAAACTGCTTGAGGGCCGACACAATTCGGTCCCGGTGGACAACCCGTACTCGACTAATCCCTAAGCCCAGACGAAGGTAGGGTCCTGCAATAAACCGAAGTAACCAGTAGAGCCAGGGTCGTAAGCCCGGCCGGGCCTGGTTTGGAGAGGGAATAGTTCGAGAGACCGGCCGGGGAACCTTCATCTAGATAATAAAGGTTTTTACATGGGCCTGGATGCTGTCCAAATAGTCGCGATTCCTCTGCCCTTGGTCGGCCACCATGTGCATAGCCTGGGTAATTTCTCGAATACCCCCGTTAATTTCTTCGGTACTTGAGGCTACATTGGCAGAAATTTGGCGAATGTCAAAAATTCCCTCGATTATGGACTGGATGCCGACCTTCATCTCCTGGCCCCCGCCCTCGGTTTGACTGGCGCTTTGCTCGAGTTTTGTAAGGCTTTGGACGATTGTGCTACTTCGTTGGGTTAATTCTGCCATCGCTTGGGCGACCTGGATAAAGCTACTGGCGAAGGATTCTATACCCGAGAGAATAGCGGAAAAGGATTGGCTACTGACCATGGACGCCTCTTGGGCTTTGACAATTTGGTCTACTACTTCTTTAAGGTTCTGGGAGATTACCTGGGCGTTTTCCTTGGTTGAGTTCGAAAGATTACGAATTTCTCCCGCTACGACCCCAAAGCCCTTCCCGGCGTTTCCAGCGTGGGCAGCCTCGATGGCCGCGTTCATAGCCAGTAGGTTTGTACGGGCCGAAATATCTTCGATGACCTTCGTGGCAGCGGTAATTTTTTCCGCTGCCCCCTGGACCTGACGAATGAGTCGGGTGGTATTTTCAATTGCTTCGGAGCTTTCATGACTTTGAGTCACCAAACTTGCCGCCTGGCCTTGTCTGTCTTTGACCAATTGGTCAACTTCTTCGGTGGTTCGGGATATAAAAGCCACCTCCTCGAGGGTCCGGGTTACCTCCTTCCGCTGGAGCGAGACCTCGTTGGCAAAGCCTTCGGCCACCGCGCGGATTTCGTCGGCGGCGCTGGAGGTTACCTGAATATTCTGGTCAAGATTTTGAATTTGTTGGGTAATTGAGTCCATATTCTGTTGTATTTGGTACGAGGCGGCGGCGGCTTCTTCCGAGGCGCTGGACAAGTTTTGTCCTACCGAGCCTGCTTCCTCGGCTACCTGGCGAATATTTTGGACGATGTTCGCTAAGGATTGGGTAAAGGTGTTGAAGGACTCGGACATTACCTGGAGTTCCTTGACCCGAGACGGTTCCATTCGCCGGGTAAGGTCCCCGTCTCCCTGGGCAATTTCGGTTAGGAGGACCGCTGCCCGAGAAATTGGTACAGATATTCGCTGGCTAACACCCAGAATAATAAGTATGAGGGCGGCTAAGATGACCAGGGTCGAAACCCCAACAATGCGGGTAACGTCCCTCACCGATTGGAAGGCTTCGTCGGTGTCAATTTCGGCAAAGAGGAGCCAGGGCAGGAGATCATAGTCTAATTGGCGGTAGGCCGAAAGCACTGGAACTCCCCGGTAGTCCACGAATTCCTCGATACCCCGCTGACCTCCAGCCGCCAATGTCACCCCCGGGGTTTGGATCTCAAAGTTCAGAATCATTGAACCCCGGGTTTCTATTCTCTTTGCGGCCTCTGCCATTTCTGGCACCCGACCCAGGGCCTCGACCATTCCCTGAAGGTCTTCAAGGAAGAACCGAGAATCGGTAATCATTTGTCCCGACTGGTTTGTCAAGAAGGTCTCCCCCGAAACTCCATACCCTTCGTCTAACCACTGGCCTTCGCTGGTCATAGTTTGATTGAGGGCGTCGATACTGAATTGAAAGATGAGGACTCCCAGGAACTCCGACCCTTCGTAGATTGGTGCGCCAATAAAGGCTGCAGGAGCGAAGTACGAGGGGGGATAGGGGGCAAAGTCATCGAGGACCACCTGTCCCGGACGAGGATTGGTTTTCACTCCCTGGTAAACTCGGGCGAGACCGGTGTTAGCGTAGGGGCCGTTCTCCAAGCTTGTAGCGTAGTCGAGTTCCTTGAATACCGAATAAACGATGTACCCGTTTTCCGGTTCAACCAGGAAAATATCGTAGAACCCGTACCGTTGAAGAAAATTTCGAATAACCGGGTGGTATCGACGGTGATGTTCGTCGTAGGGAGTGTTTCGACCCCCTACAAAGGAGTCTTTTTGACCCACGTGGTTCGGGTTACCGGTAATATAGGTCTCTTGGAGTATTCGGGAGGGGTAACCCTGGGGGATGTAGGCGGTTGCAGGTTCTAGGAGGGAACGATCAAAATCTGCTACCCGCGAGAAGAATTCGGTTTCCACATAATTTTGTATTCTACTGGCTGCTTGGGTCGACCGCTGTTGGTTGGGGGAATCAGATTCGATTGCGGCAAACGCCTCATCGAACTCCTGCAGGGCAGAAATTGTCATAAGGCTTTCTGCTAGGGTAAGGATTTCATTTTCCACGGTTTCCAGGTAAATTTTTACCTGTCGTGCCTTGGTGTCCCGCAAAATGGTCAACCGTTCTTCCGCTTGAGTTTGCGCTGCCTGGGTCACCTGGAGTAAGATGATGCCCGACAATAAAAGGGTAAATACGATTGAGATTACCGCTAAACCCAGTAATCGCTGGCGAACCGACGATACTTTCTGTAGTATTTGAATCATACCGAAAGAATACGTCAGAATTTGATATTTTTGAAATAAAAAATCTGGATTTCCTTCCTTTTCTTCGAGGTAACAACAATGAAAACGAAACTTAGCCCAACTATCGAGGTGGCCGAAAAACTCTTTCTCGAGGGGGCTGCTATTAATCATGGTCCCTGGGTAAATCATTCCCGCTTTGCGGCCCACGTAGCTCGCCTCATCGCTCGGGCCCACCCCGACATGGACGAGGAAACAGCCTACGTCCTGGGTCTTCTGCACGATATTGGTCGACTAGAACGGCACTCGGGAATGGCCCATATAACTGTTGGGTATAGATGGCTTATGGAGCGTGGATATGCCTTATCGGCCCAAATTGCCATGACCCACACCTTTCCCATTGCCGATGTAGAACTGGCCTCCTCGGGGTGGCTGGACCACGAAGAGGATAAGGCGTTTACCCGATCTTTCTTGAAGAAGGTACACTACACACCCTACGACCGGCTCATTCAGTTGGCCGACTCGATTGGCGGAATTTACGGCATTGTGCCCATGGAGGTCCGGTTAGTCGACATCGCCCTACGGCACGGAACAAACGAACTTACGGTTCCAAAATGGAAGGCTCTCTTCTCGATAAAAGAAACCTTTGAGAAAGAAATAGGACAGAATCTCTATGAGGTTCTAGGAATCCCCGGGGACTCTCCTTGGATTCCCAACGAGCTACGCTGTCAACTCGGATAGTGCTCCAAAGCTTGTGGTAAGCGCAAATTCTCGGGTTTCGAGGTCAAAAACGATTGATTTTTGAGGGTCCTTCGATGCAAAAAGAGGGGTCCACAAGCTTTGGAGCACATAACTCAGCGAATAAGAACCTTTTCGAGGCCCTCGTTGTGGGCTATTTCCACCAGCCGATTCAGTTCTCCATCGGTCGGGGGGCGTAGATCTCGCCAGGCCCTCCGGACTCCCTGGGGTCGAAATCGAATAAGTACGTAGGGAGCTGCTTGGGCGCCTACTTCCACCATGCTCCGGGCGGTCGCTTTGACGGTTTCGTGGGAGTTGAATTCATCGGGGACAATTACCGTTCGCACCTCGGTTAAGAGGCCCCGTTCGCCCGCCCAACGCAGGTTTTCTAAAACCGGCGAGTTCGAAAAACCCGTAAGCCGCTGGTGCTCTTGGGTATCCCAGGCCTTTACATCGAGCATTACCCCTTCGATATGGTCAAAAATTTCTGGGAGGTCGGCGAAGGGGCGGTGGCCGCAGGTATCGAGTAGGGTGCCCAGGTTTACGATATCCCGAGTTTTTCGGACCAAGGCGGTCACGAAGTCCGGTTGGAGTAAACACTCGCCACCGGAGATGGTAAGCCCCCTCAAGAAGGGTGTCAGGGGTTTCATCTGGTCGATTATTTCCCCGGCCGTTAGGACTCGGGTCCTGATCCGGGGGTTACCCTGCTGCTGGGTGCCTAGGGCTTCGGGTAAAATAATCGGGCGGGTTTCGGGGTTGTGGCAGTAGTGACAGTTGAGGGCGCAGCCCTGCAGAAACACCGCAAACCGGTTCCCCGGCCCGTCGACGCTGCTGAAGGGGATAATCCGTGACACTACTCCCCGGGTATCGAGCACGGTAGGGTTACTCGGCTGCCCGAACCTTTCGGTCCAATACCCGGAGGTTATTGACCGCGTTCAGACCCAAGACGGTTGTGTCTTGCAGGCTGGGCTTGCCGTCGTTGTACTTTTCAATTTCCGACCGTTTCACCAGGTACCCGGTAATGCGTACTACGTCGCAGTCGGTGCCGTAGGGGCTAAAGTAGCGCATGCCCGAGGCGAAGGCCCCTTTAATTATATCAAGGAGGGCACCGGGGTTCGCTTTCATGGTGGGGTCAAAGGCAAAAACGTCCCCAATTCCCGTAGGAAAGTACTGGTGGAAGGGAGCGGACTGCAGAATATGGGTCGCCAAATCGGGCTCGTTGCCGATGGGAATGCGACATCCCGGGCTGACACCTTTGTCCACATCGATACCCACCTGGGCGTGGAGCAGGTAGGTGCCCTTTCCTAGTCCAACGTGGGGAGCCTTGTGGGCCATGACCAGATCGTGAATTTGGCGAATCAGGTCCAGTCCTAGGTCATTGGCTGCCTTATCGCGGCCAAAAGATCCAACCCCACCCAACTGGTTAACCGCCTCGGCCAAACCGACGATACCAAACATGGCGGTAAAGAGTTCGGGGTGAATAAACCCTTCCTTGTTCAGGAACGAGTTTTCGAAGAAATTCGACTTTTCGACCAGAAAGCGGACCCGTTCGTCCATGTAGGCCAATTGCAGGGCAACGGCCTCGGGAAGGCTCTTCGCGCGAAGGTCCGATAGACTCGCAGTTTGGTCTGCGAGTTTTTTTAGGTTGAGCCGCACCAGGGTGTAGCTCCCTCCCCCTAAGGGCAGGCCATTGTAACAACTGGCAATGACGTAGTTCTCTGCTCCGAGGCTTCGAAAGTCCTGAGAAAATAGTCGATCGTTGGCGAAACTTGGTTTGGCGGTTTCCAAGGCACAGGCAACCGCTTGGAGCGCAAATTCCGGATCGGTCAATTCTTGGTCGTAGCGAATACTCAGGTTTGGTACTGCGGTCTGTTGGGCTCGGGTGCTTTCTAGAATGAATTGGCCTGCCCGGGTTTTTTGGGGTCCAATGTTTGCGTGGCAGAAAGAATCGTTTAAAGTTCGATCGATTTGAAGGAGAAAGAGGTCGATAGCTTTACGGGCTTCCTCTTGGTTGTCGTCGTTAATAAAGGGTTCCAACAGGGTATCCAGGTCGCCTAAATAGACAGGAAAGGTCGTAATAGAGGGTACGTGGCGGTACATAATGTTCAGGTGGGTAATGGCCTGCCAAATATCTTTTGCTGGCTTTAGGCCCAAGAACACCGAACCCTTTTCCAAGAGCTGGGAGTAGTCGGGGGCAATATACCGGGGCCGATAGGGGGCGTGGCCCTCGAAGAGGTCACAAATAACTCCCTGGTCGATGAGTTCGGTGGTCCGGGTAGGCATCGGTAGAACGGTAATCGTCTCTTCTGCCAAGCGAGCAAGGCCAGCTACCTTTTGTTGGTAGGTTAATTGGGGGTCCGTAATGACCGATTGTACTGGATTCATTTGACTATGGTATACCCAATACTCGTTCTTCGCCAGACAGCTACCTTTTCTTCTTTCCTCTTTTCGATTCCTTCGGCGGGCTCAGGTCGACCCGCTCAAAGCCCGGTCGTCGTTTATGGATTCCCCAGAAAACCACCAGGACCACCAGCCCTGATAGAACCATAAGGGAGCTTAAAATTTGGCCCATACTAATGTCCGCCAGGGACTGAAAGACCTGGGTTGGGGAATCGCTACCGGTCAGTCGCCAAATGTATCCGAGCTGTGGATCGGGTTCTCGGGTGTACTCGGCAATGAACCGGGCGATCCCGTACCCAATGAGGTAGATGGCAATTCCAAATCCCCGAAAGGGTTTACGATTTCGTACGAAGAACCACATGACCACCCACAAAAGAATCCCTTCCAGGAAGGCCTCGTAGAGTTGGGATGGATGGCGGGGAAGGTTTACTAAAAGCGAACCTTCGGAAATTGAAAAATTGGCCTCTGATGCTACCTGTTGAACCCAGTCGGCGCTTGCAGGCACCGGGCGAGCGGTAGGAAAAATCATCCCCCAAGGACCCGAGGTAACCCGACCGTAGAGTTCTCCGTTGATGAAATTACCTATTCGACCAAAGGTATAACCAAGGGGTACACTTATGACGACCATGTCGCCCCAGTCCAGGACATCGAGTTTCTTGCTTTTTAGGTAGATGATAGCGGCGACAACGGCCCCTACTAAACCACCGTGGTAACTCATTCCTTGGAGGCCAACAAATCGGCCGTTTTCGAAGGGCCACACAATAAGCCAGGGGGCCCGGAGATATTTACCCGAGGGGTCGTAGATGACCGCCGAAAAGATTCGGGCGCCTATAAGAAGACCCAAAATGGCGTAGAAGTACAGGTTTATGACCGTATCTTGATCGGTAGAAATTTTACGTTCTTTTATTTGGACCGTGAACAGCCAGTACGAAATCCCAAAGGCTACCAAGTACATAAGGCCGTACCAGCGAATTGGTAAACCGGGGATAACCTCGGGAGAAATCCATGAAGGGTAGTTCATGTAGAGGGGCATTGGGGACCTCGCAATGTTATTCTTTTTTTTCGATAGCCTTTTCCAGGATTCGTGCGGTAGAAAAATCGAAAGTATAGACTACGTTCTTCTTTTCCAGCGTTACTTCCAGGGTCCGGCCGTGACTTTCTAAGAGAACTCCGGGAAATATACTACCACGAACCCGCAATTCCGACTCAAAATGCTGCTCAAAACGTTCTTTTAACACAAAAAGTCGAAGGTTACGCTTTTCTAAGAGCTTGAGAAGCTTGGTCTTTTGATTGAACATCTGCTGCAATTCGACTTTATTCGAGATAATGTCGGGCTTTTTCATGGCCAGGTCTATTTGGGCAATTTGTTCCTGGGTTTTTTTGATTTCTTTTTCTTCGACCATTATTTGGTCTTCAACCAGGTAGTCTTGGCCAAAATGAATGCGGGTAGGCACGGTTCGAGGAGACCCCAGGTTACCGACCTCCAGGCCCTTTCGGACCTTGGTTATTCCGCCGATGATTGCACCTTTTTCGGGGATCGAGAGTTTTCCGTTACATTTTATGCTCGAACGTAGGCAGTTTTTTAGGACCTTCATGTTTCCCACTGCTAAAATCGTAGCCTGTTCGATAAAGGCGGCGAGTATATTTCCCTTGGCTCTTAGAACTCCCTTTTGATTCCCCTTTACCCCACCTTTTAGCAGAATATCGCCCCCAGCAGAAACAAGGGACGCATCGACACTTCCACCAATTTTTACATCCCCATCGGAAAGGACAGCAAAGCCACTTTCAACATCTCCCGAGACCTGTACGGTGCCCGGGAACTTGATATTTCCAGTTTTAATATTAACGTTGCCCTGAATCGTGTAGACGCCCTTTACTTCAATGCTATTTTTACCAACTACCAGTTCGCCGTCGGAATCGGCGTAAAGCAGGCGCACCCCCTCTTCCTCGTTTTCTACCCGAATGTTTGCTCCAATTAGGAGGTCTTCGTTTCTTGAGGTTGATGGGGGAATTTCTTTACCGTAGACGTTTTTTCCTGCTTTTGGTTCGTTTAACGGTGGAAGAACTCTGGCTAAAGGGGTGTCTTTTGCAACCCGGGTAATTTTGTCACGATTCTTGTAGTCTGCGGTACCATCGGACCGGATGGTAACCTTTTGGCCCGTTGCCATGTTTACGAGCATCTGCAGTTTGTACGCTCCACCTTCCTCTGCAGGAGTACCGGTAGCAATGAGCAGACGAGGGCAGTCCTGCTCGGCGTCTAGTATTTCGCGAATTTTTTCCAAAGAATCGTGATGTACTCCCTCCACGACACCATAGTCTTCAAGGGCCCGGTGGATCCGATCCATCGTAATCTTTTTACCCGAACCTTGACTCTGGGAAAAACTAATATAAGCAGTAAGGTTGTCACCACTTACTTCGATTGAAATATCCGAGTCTTTGTGGGGTCGTATCCGTAGGTAATACACCCCTTCCTTGTACACACGCTCAAAAATGCCCGCTTCACCGGCGATTAGGACGTTATCCCTTTGGACAAGCCCCTCGTATATCTTGAGTTCGACTGGGCGCCCGGCGAGGCCTTCAACCGGGTTCCCGAAGACGTCTATCCCTGGTTCACCCTTACTCGGTGGGCCAAGGGTGAGTATACGAGAGTCCTTGTCTACGAAAGCCAGGTCCGAAAGATCGTCCAGAGGAAACTCGCCGGCACTTTCGAGATGGGCGAAACTCTCTCGACTATCAAGAATTTGTTGCTTGGTCAGGAGGAAGTCTTTTTCGTCAAAGAATCGAGCCGACCAGTCCACCATTTGATCCGCACCCTTTTTCGGTTTTTTTCCTTCGGCGAGGATATAGCCGATGAGCTCGGTTTCGGGGGCACTATAAAAATTGAGAATGTCTTGGCGGAGGATATCCTGATCGGGTATCCGAACCTTGCTGTCCCGAATAGCCTTTCCAACTTCTTTCAATACTAGGGGTTTTCCTTGACCCTGGCCCTTTTTTATATTGAGCAGAGCTTGCATGCTATCTTCAGAAACCACTACATCGAAGAACGCGTCGTCGTGGCCGGTAAGGGCCAGATGTTCTACTGGAGTCGATGACAGAATGTGCTCCCGAACTAGGTGTTCCATTTCAGACTTGGAAATGAGTTTTTCAATGGGGAACTCAAGCACCGTTGCCTTCTGAATGATTTCTTCATAGGACGGGGGAGGGAGGGTAGGGTCGCCGGGTACTAGGGTGAGTAAGCAGGTTGCCTTGTCTGGGCTCAGTATTAGTTCCCAGGTATGGGGCAGCAGGGGCAGAACGTCTGCCCAGTTCTTTCCTGTCCTCAGTATTCCGGTGGCCTTCGCGATAATATCGTGGCCTTTCTTTTCTAAATTGTCGCCCAGGTAGTATCGCGGGTCTGGTAGCTCTGCGGGGGGAATGGGATCTCCGTGAAGGTTGGTTCCAGGTTTCCCTTTTTGCTGAATATAGAAGATTCCAACTGGTTCGCCCTCTTCTACCCATCCGGTCTTTTCGACCGTCGGGTCTACATAGACCCTCTCCTTCTTGGTCTCGGTTTCTATAACCTCAATCATTTCTTTTTTGGGTGCAACAAAAGGAATGGGGGATTTTTTTTCTACTTCTTTTTGTCTTTTTACTTTGATTTGGATTTCGGAAAAAAGAATTGGCGCTGGTGACCCTTCAAGTTTCTTTTCCACCAGAGGTTGAATTGGTTCGGGAAACTCGTGGAATTTCCAATCCACCGATTCGGGCTTGTTGGGCTCCACCGGTTCACCCTTTGCGGCGGTAAAGGTAACCACCGGGTCGGTTTTTTCAGCGGCGATTTTGAATTGTCGTTGAATTTCGGTGGGCGAGTAACCGTAGGCGATTTTGTTCGTGGTTAAGTAATGAATGAGCGATTCACTGGTCCAGTCCTGACCCTCTCCAGATTTTGTAAAGGTCACCATAGCAGTGAGCATTTCTGGATCGATAGACAGAGTAACGGTTCCCCGTAGGTGGACTTCTTTTTTGGCCATAGTTTATCCCAGGTATCCTCGTTCTATGGCTTCGACCAATTTCTTTTTGAGCAAGGTGTTCTCCTGCTTGAGTTTCTGGACCTCAAACTGCTGGGTTTTCAAAGTTTCCATCACATCACCCAGGGTCAGGGCTCCGGTATGGAGGAGCTCCTCGAGGTATTCGATCTTAGACTCGTAGTCCAGTTGGGCTTCGAGGTCCGCTGCCTCGAAGCTATCGTCTCCGAAATCTGTGTCTTTTACGAGGTTCTCATCCTCTCCTTCATATTCTAACTCAAACTGAATAAATTTATCGGCGATTCGGTAGATTGCCTGGGAAAGAACGGACTTTGGTTTGTAAACTACAATCGGTAAACCCGAGGTCAGGGCGGTATCTTGGAGTTCGTCTCGATACATAATTCCAAAGTGGTCGAGATCTAAACCCAAGTACTGTTGGCAACTGCGTCGGAGCTTGTAGGCCCGGTCGGCGTCCTTGGGATTCTCGAGCATGTTTAGAACGAGGCGGGGTCGAAACCTTTTTGAGAGGGCTTGAAACCGTTCGTAGCTGTCGGGGTCGGCCCGGAGAATTTCTTTCAGTAGGTCGAGAATATACAGCCTCTGGAAGTTTGACGATTCTTTTTCTAGAAGTTTAAGGATCTTTTCGCCCGGGCTTCCCTTTTTGCACGCGGTGTGAAGCAGACGAAAAATCGCCGTTTTAATGAAGACATATCCGTTAACTATCGCCGTCGGGGTTGGAGTTGTTACCAGGGTTCCTGCCCCGCTCATGAGAAAAAAATCGATAGTATGAAAGCTCGTTCCGGCCCCCAAGTCGAGCAGTAGATACTCGGTATCGAGATTCGAAAGGCTCTTCATGAGCCGTCTTTTTTGGGCCGCACTGAGGTTTGCCATTCCGGGAATTTCTGAGTCTCCGGGGATATAGGATACGTTTTTGTACTGGGTGGGTTGGACGTAGTCAACTAACTGGGTACGGCTTTCGTTGAGGAAGTAGCCAATACCCCGGCCGGGGCGGCGTTCGCCTAAGAGCAAGTGAAGATTGCTGGCTCCCAAATCGAGGTCGGCCAGGATGACTTTTTTCCCTGCCTGACCCAGGGCAATACCCAAGTTTGCGGTAAAAAGGGATTTCCCTACACCACCCTTACCGCTGGCAACGGGAAAAATATGCATTATTCCTTCCCCAAAGTTGTCGGCTTCGGCGGCCTAATCAAGAAATGCACCAAACCAAGGATCCAAAGGTCTCCCAGAACCAGGGCGCCGCCCAACCCGTACAGCCGTACAATTTCATACACCGTTGGGATAGCTCCTCGCCCAGCAGCAAAATTGAGTCCCAAAAACACCAGTAAAAACACCGTTGCCCCAAGGGACAAAATTTTTCCGGTCTTCCAGGGTTCATCGGTTTGAGGACCACCTTCATCGATCACCTTGGGAATAGAATTTGACAAAGCCCAGAGTGGAAATACCAGGAAGGGTCCAAGGAGGGAGGTGAGTACCAGGGGTCCATAGGGCTCAAGAATGCCATCGTTGAGGGTATAAAAAAGAAACAGAATCCCTATTCGCAAAAAGTCCCACAATGCTGCGAAGGTCCAAAGAATACGATGGTTTCTCATAACCTCGAGTGTATGGATGAGGTGAATGAAGGTCAAGGATTCGGCCCACGTTCTTCAGTCATTGGGGTGCAATGATCTTCTTGGCCCGAAAATCAGATTTTAAGGTCCTCGGATATTCAAACCAACCGGTGATGGTTATACTTCTCTCATGAAATACTTAACTTCTTCAAGGTTTTTTTCCCTTGGGCTATGGGCCCTTGTGGTTCTTTTGAGCGCTCCACTATTTGCCGGTGGAGCTACCGCCGCACCGGTAGCAACCGAACCAGCAGTAGCCGACTCGGTCGTCACCGAGCAAGTACTCTCCGACTCCAGTCCTTTGGCTATTGGAGCCTTTCGGGGTCCTACGGCAGTTGGTCTAGTGCAGGTTATTTCCGAGGGTCTTACCCTTCCCGGTGGTGGAACCGTCGAATTTGAACTAGTCGGCGCCCCAGATGTAATGATTGCCCGCCTGGTGAATCAGGAGGTCGATTTAGCGGTTCTGCCCGCCAACCTGGCAGCCCGGCTGTATAACGGAGGCCAGTCCCTGGTTTTGGCAGCCATAACCGGCACCGGTATGCTTAGCGTCCTCTCCACCGACTCGTCGATAGCCACCACGACAGACCTGCGGGGTCGGCAAGTCCATGTAACCGGCCAGGGTTCGACCCCCGACTATGTCTTAAAGGCAATTCTACAGTCCGAGGGTCTGGTGCCTGGAGCGGATCTTACCTTAGATTTCTCCATGTCCTACCCCGAAATTACCGCCAGCCTGGCGGCGGGGCGAATAGAAACGGCGGTGCTTCCCGAGCCCTTTAGCACTATGGCTCGGATGCAAAACCCCCAAGTAATGAAGGTACTGGACCTCCAAGAGGCCTGGGCGGAAATTCCCGGAAATGCCCGGGACTATCCGATGACCGCCCTGGTAGTTCGACGGCAGGTGTGGGAATATCGGCCAGAGGATGTTGATGCCTTTTTGACCGCCTACGCGAGGTCTTTGCAATGGGTCCAAGACAACCCCGACGATGCGGGTGCCTTGGTTGGAAGCTTGGACATTGGTATACCCGGTCCTGTGGCCGCCCGGGCAATTCCTACCAGCGGGTATTCCTATTTGTCTGCAGCCCTGCCATCGACCCGCGAACTCGCTGAGGGTCTTTTTGAGGTTCTGTTCGAACTGGAGCCTGCTTCCATCGGGGGCAAATTGCCCGATTCGGGGTTCTACGGGAAATGACCTGGGTAGGCCGCTGGGCAGCCTGGGGGCTGGGTCTTGGGGTCCTATTCCTGACCTGGCTTGGAGCCGCGATGGTTATTGGTTCGGATCTTATAGTGCCTGGTCCTGTCCAGGTTTTTCGGGCCATGGTCGGTCTTGGGTCTAAACCAGAATTCTGGATCGCCATAGCTGCCACGAGCCGAAGGGTGCTGGAAGGATTTTTGCTGGCCCTTGGACTTAGCCTGGTCCTGGGACTAAGCGCGGGCCTTAGTCGGTTTTTTGAGGATTTCCTGCGCCCGGGGATCACCTTTATGCAGGCGGTACCGGTGTTATCGGTCATTCTTATTCTGCTTATTTGGTTCGGGAGCAATGCGGTGCCCCGAATTACCGCGATTCTCTTGACCCTGCCGGTCATGACCGAGGCGGTAATTGCCGGGGTCCGGGGAGTAGATCAGCGGTTGTTAGAAATGGCCCGGGCCTACCGGGTCCCTTTGGGCCGGCAAGTGAGCGGAATTATCGTGCCTTCCATTTTGCCCGGACTCTTTGCTGGGGCATCGGCGAGCCTGGGGCTCACTTGGAAGGTAGCCGTGGCCGCCGAAGTATTGGCCCAGCCGAACCCCGGGTTAGGTACGGCGATGCAGAGGGCAAAGGCTATTTTGGATACCGGCGAGGTGTTCGCCTGGACCCTGGCAGCGGTAGCCCTGAGCGGCCTGACCCAGGGAATTTTTTCCCTTGCCGCCCGACGATGGAGGACCCATGGCCGAGGATAGGAGTCCATTTTTCTTGGATAGGGTCAGTTTCACCTACCCAGGTGCCGAGACGAAAATCCTCGACGACTTTTCGTTTTCCTGTGACCCTGCGGGGATTGTGGTAATCCTTGGCCCTTCGGGGTCTGGAAAGACTACCCTTGTCCATCGTTTGGCCCAGGGGGTTCGGGCGGGGGTTATGTATCAGGAGCCCAGGCTGATTCCTTGGTACACGGTGGAGCAGAACTTGACCTTTGCTTTAGGTACCCAAGAAGGGGTCGATGAGCTCTTGGCCATGGTAGGTTTGCAGGGAACCGGGCGAGCCTTTCCGGACCAGTTGTCCGGGGGACAGAGGCAGAGGGTGAGTATGGCCCGGGCCTTTGGGTTTCCCTGCGATGGGTTGTTACTGGACGAGCCTTTTCAGGGCCTGGATGTGGTACTGCGCTACGAACTTATCTACTTGCTCTTGGACCTACGTCGAAAACGTCCCCTTCCAATAATCGCAATTACCCACGATCCCCGGGAAGCTGCCCTCCTGGGTACGGATATTCGGGTCTACACGGGACCTCCCCTGCAAGAGGTTGGGAGAGTTGCCGGGAATCCCCGGGGCCCAGGTGTTATGGATGAACGAACCCTAAAAATAGAGAGTTCGATTCTCGAGCTCCTAGGGACTACTTCCCCGCCCGGGGAAGATGCCAATCGAACCGAAGAGACAAAATCCGTAGCAAAAATATAACCCCCGCCCCAACACCCGCCGAAACATTCACCGAGACACCCAGGGCCAAAAGCCCACCGTTCAGCCCCGCCCCCACCAAAGCGGCTACAGCGTAGATTTCCTTTTGTAGAACCAGGGGTACTTCCTGACTCAGCACGTCGCGCAACATTCCCCCGCCGGTGCCCGACAGGATTCCCAACAGGATCGCTCCAGGCAGGGATATACCTTGGTCCAGGGATATAGTTGTGCCCAGGACCGTAAAAATCCCCAAGCCCAGGGCGTCCATATAGCGCAGGGAAAAGTGGAGTCTGGACAGTTGGCCAGAAAAGACGAGGGCTGATAGGCCCCCCAGGCTCGCAATACCCAAATAAAGGGGATCTCCAAAAGCTGCCGCGGGGGTTCTGCCCAAGAGCACGTCACGAATCATTCCCCCACCCAAGGCGGTAACAATAGCCAGGGTAAAGGACCCGTACACGTCCATGGCCTTTCTTTCCGCCGCAATCGCGCCAGAAATACCGAAGACAAAGACCCCTGCCAGGTCCATGAACCAAAAAAATGGATCCAGGCCCACGGAGGTACCTCTAATTCTTTCGGCTCTGTCGCCGGTCGCCTATTCGGGCCACGATTGTCCCCGTTCCGCCGGCTATTAGCAAGATGAGCAGGAGTCGAGGGAACCAATCGCCCCACCGGGTATAGAGGGTAGGGTTCATGTCCTGGGGTGCAGGTACCACGTCGGAAACGACGAAACCCGCCTTATAGGCAGGAATTCGAGCCAGAAGGCGACCGTAGGCGTCTATGTGACCAGTTACCCCGCTGGCGGTTGAACGAACCATGGGAACCCGATTTTCCACCGCTCGAAACAGCCCTGCAGCGTAGTGTTGTTCGGCTTGCACCTCGTCGAGGGCCCAGTAGTCGTTCGAAATATTTACAATAACCCGGGCTCCTTCTCGCACAAAGTCTCGAACGTGATAGGGAAAGGCGTCCTCGAAACAGATAGGCACACTAAATTCCATTCCGTCTACCCGAAAGACCACGTACCGATCTCCCTCGCCCCAAAGGTTAACGTCTAGTTGTTCCAGGACGTCCAACAGGCCAGCAAAGAAATTCTCTAACCCTGGGAAGATTCGGTAAAACCAGCCAGGAAAAAAGTCCTCGTAGGGAAAGGTTTCGGTCAGGGGAACCAGAACCATTTTATGATAGGTATCCACCCGGTGGCCCTGGTTGTCGAAGAGGATAGCTGCGTTGTAGCTGGTTCGCTCGAGAAGTTTGCCCGAAGGGTCAAGAATTTCTTCGTAGTCGTCGTTACCGGTCATGAGGGGGATTCCCAAGTTTCGGGCAAAGGCATTGAACCGGCCAACCTGCCGTACCAAGGTGCGCTCCCAGCCCGATTTAGGTTCGGTTTGAGACCAGTGGCGAATGTTCGGAGGAAAGGCGGTCTCGGACCAGACGGCAAACTCGGGGTTAAACCGGGTCGACAGTTCGGTGAGGCGGATGAGGCTGTCCAGAGCCTCGTCGTAGTCTGCCTTCCGGGGGTCAACGTTCTGCTGTACCAGGCTTATACGAACCGCTTCGGGGTCTAAGGGACGACCGGTCTGAGAAATTTGAGGCACAATTCTACTGCCCTCGCCCAATTCACTGTACGTGGCGACCATACCTTCCCCCGGGTGGGGTTCGGGCATGGCGACCCAGCCAATCAACCCAATAAGCCCAAAGGCCCCAAGGCCCACGAGGCCGGGTATCCAGGATCTTCGTTCGACCGACCAGGCCAGTGCTCCATTGAGGCTGTAAACAACGAAACTGACCATCCATACCCCACCCAGGGCGGCGGACTGAATGAAGGGGGTCCATTGGTAGAGGGCCTGTCCTGCGAGGGTCCAGGGGTAACCGACCCAACTATGGCCCGCCCAGTATTCGAACACCGTAAATCCCGCCACCAACAAGAGCCAGCGTAAGTGAGTCCAGCCCCCGGGGAGTCCCTTGAGGAACCGAAAAATTGGCCAGCCCAAGAGAAAGAAGAGACCATATCGATAGGTAAAGACCAGGGCTACCCCCTGAAGGGTTACCAGGCTATAGGTTCCCAACCAGTAGTTTCGGACCATGGTGGTAATGAGTCCCCAGAAGAAACCTCGAACCCACCACGATCCGAAAGTAGGGGCCTTATCCAGGGCTAAAAAGAGGGGGACCAAAATAAAGAGAATGAGAAAACTGAGGCCGTTCATGGCTATCTGGGTTGGAAAGGCCAGGGCGTGCAGGAAGGGGGTAACCATGAGGGCAGGGAACACCCACCAGTTTTTGGGCCGGTACCATACCAGGCTCCACAAGTAGGCCAGGAGGAGGGGGAAGAAGCGTAAGATTGTTATGCCTTGCTCTACCGAGCTGTCGATAGAAAGGTTTATTGCCTGGCTACCCAAGGCCAACCGCTGGACGTAGTCTAAATTAGCCGTAAGGGCAAAAAAGTAGCTAAACAAGAAGGCCAAAAGGCTAATTCCTGCCAAGGCGTCCATGCCGTTTCGACTTTTCGAAACCTTGGCTGGCCGAACAAGCAGTCCAATGCCGTAGAGCCCGGTTACCAAGATAACCGCTAAGAAGCTGGTGTCGTTGAATCCGAGGCCCTTAGGTCCTTGAGGATCGCCAAGGGTGTACAAGAGGGCGGCTACACTCAGCCACGCGGCGACTAGATATCCAATGCCGAGATATATTCGTTTCTTGCCCGTGTCTTCACTCAGATGGGGTAGAAGACTCGGTGCAGATTTGGTAGCCATAGGACCTCCAGTTTTTTCTTACTTGCGGTTGCATAGTACTCGAAAGATGCGGGGGTCTCAATCGGCTGGACTTACATCGGAATTAACTTCACGTAGTCCTCGACCTCTCCCCCACCCATGACAACATCGATAATATCTCGCCCAAGGGGATGAAGCTCGGAGGTCTTGTACTGTTTGAGCTCTTCTTTGAAGAAGTCGAAGAGGATTTTTGCTCCCGCGTCGTACCCGTCGTGGCCAACCTCGACCTGATCCTGAACCTGTAGAAGGGTGTGGGGTATGTCTTGGCCGTTTACCCTCAGGGAGCTTAGGCTGTAACCCAGAAGAGGGCAACGGCTTTCTTCCATTTGCCCTCTCCGAAGCTTTACACTTCCTCGGCGGGCAATGTACTCCCGGCTAATCCATTCGGGTTTAAACCCGACGTGATAGGCTCCAATGTATTGATTAGGAATGAGAACGTACTTGGTATTCGGTGTTTTTAAGGTGAGTTCTAACAGGAGGTTCGCCTGGGTTACCATTTTTCCCGTGGCGAATGGCCAGTAGCTACCGACTCCCTCGCTCACCAGTCCCTTGGAGCTGACGATACTGGGGTTTGCGTGTCCCCGGGGTGCGGTCAGACGCCAAATCCACCCCAAGGCCGGGGGCAATATGTGGAGCATTCCAATAATGCCGTAGTTGGGCTTTTCCCTGGTAGTGGGAGGAGTTCGAACCCCAAAAGAGCGTACGTCGACCTCTACCTTGCCGGTTACTACGTTGCCAACGTGCCGGCGGGGCATAATAATTCGGGGGTTCGGGCAGGGTTTACCCGGCTCGTCCATGGTGTGCTCCCAAATGAGAGCGGTGGCGCCGGGTTTGCCATCGATGTTCAGAAAAATGAGCGGCTCGGGAGGGCTGGTACACAGCTTCTCTAGGCTAGGCTCGGTTCCGTATTCTTCTAGATGGTCTACCCGTAGGAACCAACCGTTTTCTGCGTCGGTAATTGATAACTTTCCGTCCCCCGATGGGCTGGGGTGGGCAATAGCCATGTCGTCCGCCACCGGATGCAGACCGCAGGTGTCGGTCATTTCGAGGTAGATTTTGTCCTTTGTTACGGTGTTCTGGGCTAGTACTATTCGGCCATCGGTTTCCCGGTGGATTGCCTGGGTCATTTCTGATTTGCCTCCTCCACTAGCCCCTTCGTGGAGGATGACAAACTCGTTGTCGTAAGGGGTCACGAGGCGAACAGCCGAGCTGTGCAGGGTTACCCAGTTATTTTTCTCCCCTTCATGGATAAGAATCGAATACACTCCTTTTTTTGCACTGGGACCGGGGTAGAGGTTGAAACAGAAGAGTTCGTGTACTTTTTCGAGACGATTGTGGACTACTACTTGTTTGCCCTCAAAGTGGGTATGGCGGAAGGGTGGGGCTAAAAACAGTATCCCCACGGGTTCAAATTCTTGGGGGACCTGATCTCGGGGAATAAATCCCTGGAGGTCTGCCAGGCCGGTGACGAAGAATCCGGCGTTCGAGGGGGCAATGAGCAGAGAAGGATAGCCGCTTTCGTCGTCTCCCGAAATGAAAGGCAGAATAATGAGTTCTGCTTGGCTGGCTAACCATTCGATTGTCTCGACCCGGGTGCTTTCGAAGGGCTTACCAAACCGGTCTAGGTAGCGAGTCTTATCCGTCGGTAGGTCGTCGGCGATGACCATGGCGTCCGGATCTCGCCTACGCATATACATGTCGGTATAGTTGACCGAGGCTCCGTTTTTGCATCGGGTAACCGTAGCTTCGAGGTAGCGGCCCTTTCCTGGTACTTGGTAGGCTACCTCGTGGACGTCGGTTTTCCCCTGGAAGGTGATTTCCAGAAGCTGTTCACGACTATTCGGGATAATGAGCGATGGCACGCGGTTCAGGATAGAACGCACTTCCGGTGCGAGCACGAACCGGTCTAGGTATTTCTTGTCCATGTGGTACTCCGTGGTTGGTGATTTCTGGCGAAATTTCTGTATATTTATGCAACAGTTTAGGCGAAAGTGTGAATTTATGCAATAGTGGCCAGGAGGGGGCGTTACGGGGGAGGTAGTCCCCCGTACAGGAGGGGAAGTCGGTACCGAGGGCCGACGGGGGGGAACCCGATCGGGGTTCCCCCGCCCCTTTATACCCCAAAATCCCTAGAGACTTTGGAGCTTTTCTAGTTGACAGGACTTCGGGCCGTGGTGTATCCTCGTGATTCCACAAGATTATAGAGGTGAATTGTTATGGCAAAAGCAAATAAGGGCGCTGCAAAGGTCCGACTTCAGAGTACCGAGAGTGGCCATTGCTACTACACAACCAAGAACAAGCGGAATCTTCCAAACAAGATGGAGTTCATGAAGTACGATCCTATGGTTCGTAAGCATGTGCTGTACAAGGAAACCAGTAAGTTCTAGGGTTTGGCCCATCGTTCTTTTATTTGATTTTTAGGAGATTATCATGTCGAGAAAATGTGTAATAAGTGGCAAGAAGCCTTTAAGCGGTAATACTGTATCCCATGCGAACAATAGACATCGTCGGAGCCAGAAGCCAAATATGCAGTACAAGCGTATTTACGATCCCGAGTTAGGTCGAGAAGTACGTCTGCGGCTGTCGACCAGTGCTCTGCGGTCTATTACCCGGTTTGGTCTCATGGCCTTCCTTCGAAAGAAGGGACTCACCTTGAAAGAGGTAATGTAAGGTTTTTTTCTTGAGTCTCTAGAAGGCCCCGGTAATCCCGGGGTTTTTTTGTGCCCCGGTGGGCAGTTTATCTGCCTTGCTTGCTTTTATCGTTGCCGCCTATATACTTAGATTATGCCTAGGTTGTCCGACAGCGAGAAACTGCGCGAAATTATTACCATCGACTCGGACCTGAATAAGATTCAGGACCAAGATATTTTGTTAGAGCGAATTCTACAGGTTGCCCGAAAGTTAGTGAATGCCGAGGGTGGTTCCATTTATATTCGGCGGGATGATAAGCTCGAAATTTCTTACAGTCAAAACGATGCCCTTGCGGCCAAATTGCCGGCGGGGCAGAAGCTCATTTATAACATCTTCAAGATTCCCATTAGTCCCAAGACTATAGCCGGTTACTCGGCGGATTCGAAAACCATTGTAAATATCCCCGACGTCTACACTATCCCAGCTACCGCACCTTATACCTTCGATCCCTTTTACGACAAGGTTTCGGAGTATCATTCGGTGTCTATGTTGGCAGTGCCACTCATTTCCAGTATTGGAGAACTTCTCGGTGTTCTCCAGGTGATTAACAAAAGGAACGAAGGTAGAGGGTACGAGGCCTTTTGCTCCGACGACGAGGAGCTTATTCAGCACTTTGCCAACAACGTGGTTATCGCCCTGGAACGGGCCCAAATGACCCGGGCCCTCTTGTTGCGCATGATCCAGATGGCCGAGCTCCGGGATCCGAAGGAGACCGGGCCCCACGTAAACCGGGTCGCCGGGTATGCGGTCGAAATTTACGAGCGATGGGCTACAAAAAAGGGCATTTTGGAAAACCGGATTCAAAAAGACCGGGACAACTTGCGGATGGCGGCCATGCTCCACGATGCAGGCAAGGTTGCAATTTCGGACATAATCCTGAAAAAACCTGGTCGCTTTACCCCCGAAGAGTACGACATTATGCAGAAACACACCCTCTTCGGCGCCCAACTGTTCTTGAATGAGCAAAGTGAATTCGACCGAATTGCCCGGATCGTGGCTCTGAATCACCATGAAAACTGGGACGGCACCGGCTACCCCGGGCATATCGATATTACCACCGGCAAACCTACGAAGTTCAACGAGATGGGCCAACCTCTGGGAAAAAAGACCGTGGAAATTCCCATTTTCGGCCGAATCGTGTCTATTGCCGACGTCTACGACGCCTTACGCTCCAAACGATCGTACAAAGAGGCCTGGAGCGAGGAAGACGTTCTCAAAGAAATTCGTAGCCTATCGGGCACCAAATTCGACCCCGAAGTGGTCGAGTGTTTCTTTGAGGTCTACCCCCAGCTCCAGCAGATTTCTCAGCGGTACAAAGAAGCCGAGGTGGCCGAGGCTGGGGAGTAAAAAAGTCCGGCCCGGTGGGTGACCGTTGCGGTCACCCACCGCGACTATCTCCGTCCCCTCCCCCTCCGTCCCCTCATGACCTAGGCATCCTTATAGGCGGTCACGATTTCGTCTACTGCCTTTTTGCCGTCGGCAAAGAACATGAGGGTATTATCCATGGCGAACAGGGGATTATCGATCCCGGCAAAACCTGGGCTTAAGGATCGTTTAATGACTACCACGGTCCGGGCCTGGTCCACGTTCAAAATTGGCATGCCCGAAATGGGGCTTCCTTCGGCCTCCCGGGCCAGGGGATTTACCACGTCGTTGGCCCCAATGACAATTACTACATCGGTGTTGGCGAAGGTTGGGTTTATTTGATCCATTTCCCGCAGCTTATCGTAGGAAATATTCTCTTCGGCCAACAAAACGTTCATGTGGCCGGGCATACGGCCGGCGACCGGGTGGATTCCAAACTCGACCTCGATTCCGTCGGCTTCCATGGCCTCGGTCAACTGGCGCACGGGGGTCTGGGCCCGGGCGACTGCCATTCCGTATCCGGGGACAAAGACCACCCGCTGGGCGCTCTTGAGGATCATGGCAATTTCGTCGGCGCTGGTAGACTTAATCTTGCCGGTGTAAATATCACCCAAATCGACCTGGGCAACCGCGGCGCCTAATCCCCCGAATAATACATTTGCCAAGGACCGGTTCATGGCCTTACACATAATTTGGGTAAGTATGATTCCGCTGGCCCCGACCAGAGAGCCGGCGATGATCAGGATTGTATTGTTTAATACAAAGCCCGTGGCTGCAGCGGCGATTCCCGAATAGGAGTTGAGGAGGGCTATAACAATGGGCATGTCCGCCCCACCAATGGGCACGGTCAAAAGAATTCCCAGCACAGAGGTGATTCCCAAGAGCCCGTAGTAGTAGGCGAGATTTGTTGGATCGAGAACTACCAAAACTGACAGAACCAGGGCTCCAATAAAGACCAGAATTTTGACCCCTTGATCGCCCGGGTATCGAACCGCCTTTTCGGTGACAATGCCCTGGAGTTTTCCAAAGGCAATCAATGAGCCCCAGAAGGTAACCGTGCCAATAAAGGCCGAGGCCGCGGTAGCGATAAGAAACTGCAGGTCGAAGTCTAAGCCCGTGGCGACACTTCGAAGTCCGTCGACCATCCGACCGATTGAATATCCTTGGACCGCGTCAATTATTGCGATAGTTGCTACCAAGACCGAGGCAATGCCCCCAAAACCATTAAATAAACCGACCATTTGGGGCATAGCGGTCATTTGAATTCTAAGGGCGGTAATTATTCCAATCAGGCTTCCTGCTGCAATTCCCCCAATTATCCATTCGGGTCCAATCATTTTATTTCCAATGACCGTAACCAAAATTGCCAGGAACATTGCAACCGCACCGAGCAAATTTCCCCGCACCGCGGTCCGTGGGTGGCCCAGGCCCTTCATTCCCAGGACAAAGAGGACCGCCGAAACCAAGTACACCGCGTTTGTAAGTATGTTCATGGGTTAGTCCTTCTTCTTGAATTTGTCGAGCATTCGGTGGGTGACCAAAAATCCGCCCACAACGTTTATGGTGGCAAAGGCTAGAGCCGCAGCACCCAGAATGGAGCTCAGGAGGCTGTTGCCTGCGCCGGTGGCGATAAGGGCGCCTATGATAGTAATGCCCGAAATCGCATTTGAACCGGACATGAGGGGGGTATGGAGAATTGGGGGAACCTTGGTGATTACCTCAAATCCCAAAAAGACCGCCAGGACAAAGATTGTAACGAGAGAAAGTAATTCCATAGGTACTCCTTAAAGACCCAAGAGGGTTTGGCGTTCGGGGTTTGTGGCCCCGCCGTCGGCGATGATGAGGGTTGCTTCAATTATTTCGTCCCCTCGGTCGAGGGCCAGGTTCCCCTCTTTGTCGAAGAGGTTATAGAAGAAGGTTTCGAGGTTTTTTGAATAGAGCTGGCTTGCGTGGTAGGCGAGGGTTGAGGGCAGATTCACCGGTCCTACAATTGTTACCCCGTGTTTTACGACGGTCTTGCCTGCCTCGGCGATTTCGCAGTTTCCACCTCTCTCTACGGCCAAGTCGATTATCACCGAACCCGGAGCCATGGCCTTGACCATTTCTTCGGTAATAAGCACCGGTGATTTTTTTCCCGGAATTGCCGCGGTGGTAATAACGACGTCGGTCTCCTTCAAGACCCCGGTGAGTAGTTCCCGTTGTTTCCGATAGAAGTCCTCGTCCATGGCCTTGGCGTAACCCCCACTCCCCTCGCTGGAACTGGTATCCAGGGGCATTTCGACAAATTTAGCTCCAAGGCTGAGGACCTGATCCTTCACCGCCGGCCGAACGTCGTAGGCACTAACAACTGCACCGAGTCGTTTGGTCGTGGCGATGGCTTGGAGTCCTGCTACCCCAACTCCCAGAATAAACACCTTGGCTGGTACTACCGTACCCGCTGCGGTCATCATCATAGGAAACATCTTTGGCAAGGTGGCCGCTGCCAAAAGGCCTGCCTTGTATCCCGCTAGGTTTGCCATAGAGGAGAGGACGTCCATGCTCTGGGCCCTAGTTATGCGGGGAATGAGCTCGAGAGCAAAGGCCTTTATTTTTCGGGTTTTGTAGGTCTCAAAGACCAGGTGGGGTTGGTAAGGGTCCATCATACCAATGACCAAGGTACCCTCGGACAAGGTTGCAAGCTCTTTCTCAAAACCTGGTGCCCCATTGGCCCCAGCCCGAAGAACGAAAAGTACCTGAACTCGAGTAAGTAGTTCCGTTCGGGGAACCAGGGTAGCCCCTCTTTCGGTGTATTGATCGTCGGTGTAGCTCGCCGAAAGGCCCGCTCCCGGTTCAATGAGCACCTCATGCCCCGCTTTTACTAGCTTTGGTACCTGAGCAGGAATAAGTGCGACCCGCTGCTCATCGGGGTGTAGTTCTTTTAGAATACCTAAAATCATCCGGTAGCCTCCTCAATCGAGGGGCTATTTTATCACGGGGTCCACCAGGTCGCAATGAGACTCTGGTGCTCCGGACTTCCAAGGATTTTTTCGGCCAGGCGGATTTTTTGGTCGGTGTTCAAGAGGGGATCTTGTCCCGAACCCCAGCGGGCTTTGTGTTCGAGTATGCGTCGGACCGATTGATCGAGACGACTTATCGGGAGGATTCCGTCCTTGACCGCCCGATATAGGGCTTCGTAGGTTGGCCAGGGGTTGTAAGGGGTCAGGATAATGTCTGCCCCGGCCAGGATCGCCTGAACCGCAGCCTCATCGGGAGCCATAAACTGCCGAAGTCCCTGCATTTCTAAGGCATCGGTCATGATGAGTCCGTCGTATCCCAGGCCCTCTCGAAGTATTTCAGTGAGCATAATTTCTGATATGGAGGCGGGGTACCCCGAGGGGTCGATATTTGGGTAGCTAATATGGGCCGCCATGGTTCCTGCCGCCCCGGCTTCTATTCCTTGGCGAAAGGGTAAGAGGTCCCTTTCCATGAGTTGTTCGAGGTTGGTAGGGAAGGTAATGAGTTCCAGATGGCTGTCCTGGGCGGTGTCGCCGTGACCGGGGTAGTGCTTCATTATGGAGGCGACTCTGCTGGAACCGAGTCCCTCGATCATGGCGGCTACCCTTTCTCCCGCGGCCCCCGGGTCTGCCCCAAAGGATCGGGTTCGGATGAACGATTGGCCCCCCGGGGTCGCCAGATCGGCCACTGGAGCAAGGTTCATGGTAATTCCCAGGGCTCGGAGTTCGGCCCCCAGCACCTGCCCGACGGCCTTGCTTGCTTCCGATTCCAGGGTCCCCAGGACTGAGGGGGCTGGTGTGAGGGTAGCGTGGAGTAGAGGACTTCGTAATCGATTAACTACTCCCCCCTCTTGGTCGGTGGCTAGAATAGGGGGTGGTCCCCCCTGGATTCTTTGAATTTCTTCAATGAACTCGATAGTTTGAGCAGGAGATTGAAGGTTCTCGCCAAACAAGATAATTCCCCCGGGCCGTAGTCGAAAAAGAAGTTCGTATTCTCGGGGGCCTATTTGGGTGAGGGCTTTCCCATCCGGGGTATAACGAAGCTGTATCATAAGAAGTTGAGCGATTTTGGCTTCAACTTCCATACTCATCAGTGACCGGGTAATGACCTGGGCCAACTTCGCCGTTTCTATTTCCTCCCTAGTGAGAGGGATTCTCTCGATTTGACTCAATTCATCTTTACTTCCCGACGATAATAAAGCTACTATTACCAGAGCTAAGGCTAATCCTTGACCCCTCCTGCGACGACCTGTGGGACCGTGGCAATTTTTGAAAAAATCAGTGCACATTTTTATACCTAGCCCTTTTCACCGTGACAAAATCAAGATCTTCTGTATTTGCAACTCTCTTTAGCATAAAGATATAACTCATTTATAAATGACTCGTTAAATTGGCACGGAAATTGCAAATTGTAGGCAACAACTATGTCTACAATAAGTCAAAATTTTAGCGAAACCCTTTACGGTCATGACTCGGTCATCGCCATTCAAAGAAATCCTCTCAAGATTGTCAAGGAAATTCGGGTAGAGATAGTCCGAAAGGGCTTACATTTTCTCATTGCCCTTGTTCCGTCTTTGGCCCTAGCCTTCGGGACAGTTTTTACCTTTGTACTTCTGGCAACTGGAGTGCTTGCTTACACCCTTTCGGAGTTCGCCCGATTTTACGGCCATCGGGTTCCGCTCATATCTCGGCTTACCGAAATCGCGAGCAGAGATCGAGACAAGAATCACTTTGTTCTCGGTCCTGTCACCCTCGGACTAGGAGCTATGTTAGCTATAATGCTCTATCCAAACCCCGCCGCAGCAATAGCGGTGTACGCCTTAGCTTTTGGCGATGGGACAGCGAGTCTAATAGGAAAGGCCGTTGGTCGTATTCGAATTCCCAAAACCGGCGGAAAGAGCCTAGAGGGAAGCCTTGCTTGTCTAATCGCCGTAATCGTTCCCAGTTACTTAGTAATGGGAAACCTGTGGCAGTCCCTGGCTATTTCGATATTTGCTACCTTCGTCGAAGCTCTGCCTACAAAGGACTTTGACAATATCTTTATGCCAACCGCTGTTGGTGCTTTCGTAATGCTTGTAGTCGCCTAACTGGGGCTCTCAAGCGAAAAATCAATACCAAAGATAGAATTCAAAAACCTTTCTGCTATAGTACGTGGCCCCGAGAATCAGAAGCACCGAACCTAGAATGAGCGTTGCAATCGACTCAGCACCGTTTAGAAGAACCCTTCCTCCCAAATAAGAGAGGACCGAGAGCCCAAGGAGAATCTCGTCCTTGCTCCGATTCCCGTAGGCGCTCCGAAGAAAATTTAACAAAATAAGTACCGCCGCCGTACCCCAGAGAATACCCAACTGGATCTTTGGAATTGGGGCAAACAGCCCTCCAATACTGGGTAGCGACGTGGCTAAGGGTACCTCCTGGGCCATTAAGTACGATAAAATCAGAATGATCGACAAGGCGGTACCCTGATTCTGATACGAGAGACCTGCCACGTACATGCTCGCCGCGGCAATGGCCAAGGTCCCCAATATTAATCCGAATAGATTCGCCCGGCTGAGAACTATTACCCCATCGAATGATAGGTCTCGGGCACCCAAAAGCAAACTAAACAAACCAGCAGCATCGAAGACCAGAGAAAAAAGTGAAAGAAAGAAGAAAAAAATGAGAACTCCAGTTACCTTACGAAAATAGCGGTAAAATCCAAGGAGCCCCATAAAACCGAGGAATAGGGGTATGAGGGAGCGAATTAGGACAAATAGAAAGGCCCGTGGATTGACCTCAGCAGCAATCGGTCCCGTACGGAGTAATTCGTAGGCTAAGTAGACGATTGTAGTCACGATGAGGAAAAAGAAGAGGTCGATTACTCGATTCCGGCTTCGCAGGGTCATACTTTGAGTATATCAGGGAAAAAACCTCTACAGGAAGCACCGAAAGCTTTCGATACTCTCTATGGAGGCTTATGGTATGAAAAGGTTGCTCTTAATCCTGCTTCTCACAATTGGTGTTTCTGCCGGATTACTCGCCGGAGATGTAGCCCAGTTTGTAAACCTAGGCTTTTCCAACGATTCCCGGGTCTTTGTTTTTGGCCAGTACGGAGTAAGCCGAGATACTTCGGTTCCTTTTGCTTCCCTCTTTTTTGTCGATGTCCATAAAAACGACTTCATACCAAACGGTACTTTTCAAAGCACCGAGACCCAAGAGGTCTCGGTTGGCCAAAATGGTTTAGGTACCTTGTTCAATCTCGTCCATCAAGGTACCGAACTCGTGGCGGAACATGGGGTGAATCATAGTTCCCAGGGCAGACTGGTGTATCTCTACATCAATGGTGACGAGCCTCGAAGTCGGGTTACCTTTCGAGATTTTAATAGCTCGGTTCATTACGAAATCAACTTGGTTCAACAAAGCCGTGAAACCCCAGAGGGATCTTCGGCAGCCTTTCATCTCCTTGTCACCGCAACCACCGACAATGGAAGGGTTGTGACCCATACGGTAGGTTTACCAAACTTCTACCGCCCAGGTATCGATGTGTACCGAATGAAACAGGTTGTGCTCAGTCCCGACGAGAGCTCGATTGTAATGGTCATAGAGCGGATTAAGCGAGAACCTACGGGTGACAGCATCGACTACATGGTAGAGACCGTCTCGCTCTTCTAGTCGACCTCGACTGGACAAAGGTTCTTGGTTCCTACTACTATCTGCCCATGGCAGAAAAAATTACTCCCCGCAGTACCAATTATAGCGATTGGTACATTGATATCGTTACCCAAGCAAAACTCGCAGACTACAGCCCAGTGAAGGGTTCCATGGTTATTCGTCCCAGAGGTTATGCCCTCTGGGAGAAGATCCAGGGGACCTTGGACAAGATGTTCAAGGACACCGGCCACACGAATGCGTACTTTCCCCTTCTCATTCCCGAGAGTTTCCTCCATAAAGAAGCAGAACACGTCGAGGGGTTTGCCCCCGAACTAGCAGTAGTTACCCACGGTGGTGGGGCAAAACTTGATGAGCCTTTGGTTATTCGCCCTACCAGTGAAACTATCATTTGGTCTATGTACAAGAAGTGGATTCAGAGTTATCGCGATCTTCCATTGTTAATTAACCAGTGGGCGAACGTTGTGCGATGGGAAAAGCGCACCCGACTTTTTTTGCGGACCACCGAGTTTCTCTGGCAAGAAGGACACACCGCCCACGGGAGTTCAGAAGAAGCGGTCGAAGAGACCTTACGAATGCTCGAGGTGTACCGAACCTTCGCCGAAGAGTATATGGCTATGCCTGTTCTTACAGGGGTAAAGAGCGAAAGCGAGAAATTCGCCGGGGCAGTGAACACCTACGCTATAGAAGCTCTCATGCAAGACAAGCGCGCCCTCCAGGCTGGAACGAGCCATTTTCTGGGCCAGAATTTTGCTAAGGCTTTCGATGTTACTTTTCAAACTAAGGACGGTACCCTGGACCATGTGTGGGCTACCAGCTGGGGGGTTTCTACCCGTCTTATTGGGGCTCTTATTATGGCCCATAGCGACGACAACGGGTTGGTGCTGCCGCCGAAACTTGCTCCTACCCAGGCCGTAATAGTGCCAATTTTCAAAACTCAAAATAAAGCTGAGGTGTTGACCTACGCCGACGGGATCTACCAGGCCTTGAGGCAAGAGTTAGGGACCGATTTTAATAGAGTTGTTTTAGATGATGATGACTCAAATAGTCCCGGATGGAAGTTTGCCGAGTGGGAAATGGTTGGGGTTCCAGTGAGAATCGAACTTGGTCCTCGAGATATGGAAAACCAAAAGGCCGTTCTGGTTCGGCGCGATACCCGAGAGAAGGAAATTGTCGAGGTTTCCCAGGTTCCCAAGCGAGTTCGCGAGCTTCTGGAAGATATTCAGACAAACCTCTATAACCGGGCCCTGGAGTTCCGGAAGGCGAATACCTTTGAGGCTAACAGTTATGAGGAATTTCGAGAATTTTTTGCCGGTGACGGAGGTGGAGGATTTGTACTTGCTCCCTGGTCCGGTGACGCCAAAGCCGAAGCTCGAGTAAAAGAGGAGACCAAAGCGACGATTCGAGTTCTTCCTTTTGGAAACGAGGAAAAAGCCCAGGGTAGGACGTGTATTTTCACCGGTGAGCCGGCGAAATTTATGGCAATTTTTGCCAAGGCCTATTAGAGCGTCCTGGTTGGTGATCGCGAGTTCCGGGGATATACTCAAGGGTATGAGATTTTCTTGGACCCTTGGGGTCTTTATCATTCTTTTTTCAGTTTTCGGAGCGAGTCTCGCCTTTGCCCAGGTCGAGCCAGTTCCTTACACGGCAACCTCCTTCGGGTTCCGGGTTGGTATGTTTTGGCAGGGACAGAGCGAAGACACAACTACGACAAATGGGGTGGAAACCTCGCCCCTTTTACAAAATGTAGGTTTTTCTTTTCGGCTTCCTCTCTCTTCTCTTGTAAGTTTTGAGCCGGGGTTCGATTTTTTCTACGACGAGTACGCGTATATCGAGTCCCTTTCCCGGGCAGTTCCTACCCAAATGGAAACGGGTAGTGTTTCTGGCGCATTGGCCCGAGTGCTGGGGATGGCTATTCGTTTACCCTTTGGTTTCCATCTGGGATTGTCTCCTCGCACGAGTCTTATTCTTCGTCCCGGGATTACCGCTTTGCTCCGCTTACCGGTGGCCGGTCTAGACGGCACAACTCTAGAGGAAACTGGAACCATTTCGTCCGATTTGAATGGTGGTGGCCGATTTCTATACCCGGAATTTGAGCTGGGCGTAGGTACCCAGGTTTCTGAAAAGGCTGGGTTCGATTTTGGTCTACGGGTTTTATTTCCCCTGTGGCACGCGTGGGATCCCCGAGAAATTCCCTTCTGGGATAGTCTTTTTGTGTGGGGTTCGGTAGGTTTCCGACTGTTTCTTTAGAGAAGAGAGAAAATCTCGCCCAAAAAATTCGTGGACATACTATACTTAAAAAGGGAGTCCGGCATCCTTACCTTCCGCCGAACTCCCGCTCTCAAGCCACCGGGATTCGTCCCGGTGGCTCCTTTTTTTACTTTCGGGGACCTCTATAATCCTATTTTATGGCTCTAGTGAGTCATTGCACCGCAATTACTTTAGATCCTGAGCCGATTAAGAACACGGATTTATAGAAATCCCCCTTCTTTACTATCGGTCAGGTAACCCTCAATTCTTTAGTTGTGTACGGAACGTTGTGAAAAAAATGTTTTTTTCAAAGATTTGAATCAGCAACCATGTTTTTGTAGTGAATAGAGACGAGGGCCTCGAGAACCTAGTTATCTTGCTTTTAGGGACATTGCACCCCAATGACTCAAGAGCCTGTGTCGCTTAAGAATAAGGTCTATGGGTCCCCATTGATATAAAAAACCAAGAACATTTCTTCTATCCCGCAGCCCTGACCACCAAGGCCAAAATGGGTCAAATGTCGGGCTTTCCGCCCAGTCCGAACCCATCCTGTCCCCTCTGCCACCGCCCTCCAGCCGGAAACTTTTGGCACGCCTACCACGGAATCTGACAAAAGGCCTTTGAAATTTCTGGAGGAGTGTGGAATAATGAACCGGTTCGATCCACCATTGTTCCGGTAGCTCAGCAGGATAGAGCGGCTGCCTCCTAAGCAGCAGGTCAGGCGTTCGAATCGCCTCCGGGACGTTCTTATGGTTTCTTATTCTTGAGGCAAAAGTAATCTCAAAATCTTTTCTTCTTCGTCTCCTGCTTTTTGAGCAAGTTCCTCTAACCTACTGTTCGTTTTTGTTTGGGATTCCCGATCGAACAACACTTTTTGAAGAAATTCTGTTCTCGGGTCGAGGTAAGGCTCTTCTTCAGTCCCATTGGCCCGGGTCATAAATTGGCGAAATTCTGTCTCCTTTTCTGTAGGGGCAAGGGATGTAATCTCGGAATCGATTGCAGACCACCAAGGAGCTGGCATTGGTGGGGAATCGGGAAAAAGTAAGAACGTTAGGGTATCTCCGGGAGCAAAGATGAAGATGAGAACTCCTTCGGGGCTGGGTTCTAGAGAGCCGACTCCCTGGGGCAAAAAGTATTGCTGTACTTGAAGGGTTCGCTCTTCTGAAGAGGAAGAGTCCAAGGGAGGGGGGAAAAAAAACTCCTGAAACGGACCCTCGATATTCCACCCTGGACGGGTATAGAAGAAAAGTAGATCTAGGGCGTTTACTTCGGTGTAACCGAAGTCTTGGGAGCCAAAGCCCAGGTGACTCAAAAGGGCCGCAGTCCAATACTTAGTTTGGGCGAATTGGGGTTCATGGGGTCTATTATTTCCAACAGACGATAATTGGGCTACTCGAATAGGCCGTTCGTAGGAATCAATGACAATTGGCGCTCGCAATTCCGTAGCAGCCGGAGGGGGAGCAAGGCCAATTTCGGTGGTTTGACATCCCACCAGAAGTACCAATCCCAAACCGAGCAATAGTGGGGTTGTTCGTATCATTCATTCTGCTCCTGGAGGTTAAGGGTGGTGAGTATTTCCAGTATTTTATCTCGGTACGGACAAGACGGACTCGATGAACCGAGGCAGAGAATGACGTATTGCTCGGTCTCGAGCCAACCATGTTCTCTGGACAGATCGAGAAGAAATAGTAGTCCCTCGGTTCGAATTACCGGGTCGGAAGACTGAATTTTCTTAAGTAGGGCAGGGTTGATAGCTGCGAAACCCCCAGACTTGTTGTCCCGTTGAAATAGGGTCTGGGGAAGTTTTATTTCCTTGGCTTGAAGGTCTAGGACAAACCGATAGCGAGCGGATAAGTTTTCCTGGTTCTCTTCCCTATAAAGATTGAGTACCGGCTCATGGCGATCAAGGAAGTCCGTTACGGACTGAAGTCCGGTTTCTTCGGTCAACGTATATTTTTGTATATCTGCTCGAGGACTCGAAAAAGCCAGTTCAAAGCGAAGAATTGATTTTGATTCTCTTTCGGCAATTTTTGACATTCCGAAAGACATATCAGTCGCCCTAGTTTTTGTATAGAGGCTGCAGATTGAAATTCGCCAAAAATGAACGAGGAGGAAAAGGTTTAGATCAAAGGACCGGTCGTCCCAGTCTGCGGGCAAAAAAGTAACCAGAAGTCCTTGGCCACCCCAAAGATTGACATCGTTTTGAAGAACTCTTCGAAAGTCTGGGCATCGAAAAATACCTGGGAAGTCGTCGTGTTTTCTTGGAGAACCTAGGCTTTGAATGAGTTGGGTCAGCGACCGCAGTTTCTGACTTTCTATTTGTAAGGTCTCTAGGAATTGTCTTTTTTCTTTTGGATTTTCTAGATCCTGAAGGATTAATGGGAACTGGGTAAGTATTTGTACGGCGCCGGAGATTTGGTTTCCGAAGAAGGAAAAAAAGTCGTAGGGACGGGAGGATAGTCGTTTTTCTCGGAATTCCAGGGAGTCCACGAGGCTTCGGAGTTCTTTTGTTCGTCTTTGGGCACGCAAAAAGAGGGTAAAGACTTCCCGAGAGTAGGTACCAATCTCGTCGAATCCAGGATCAGGGCCCATTCGTGGATCCAGGGGTCGATCCTGGAAGATCAATTTTTCGAAGTACGGCAGGGTACCGTGCATGAATCGAATTCGAGAAAGAAAGAATCGATCTACTATTCCAATGACAATGACAACGGTCACGAATAAGTATACAAAAAAGGCAAAGAGTAGGCGGGTAAGGGAAGTATTCCCGAAAGGTAGAGAGGGGTCTGCCAGATATACAACCAGACCAAGTTCCTGGGCGAGCGAGTTTTGGAGGTCGACCAATACAGCCGATGGGCTTGTATAGCCCCGAAATATCGATTGGAGATGAACTTCCGGACCATCCTCAATGATCTGTGCCACTCGGAATTGGGCGAAATCTCGAGGCTCGTCAGAAACAAGAACCTCACCAGTGTTCGACCGAAAGATACTAAAGTGAAGATTTTGTTCGCCTCTTAGAAGGTCCCAATTCCGAAATTCTATAGGTTTTTTAGCCCCGTCGGTTCCATCCTTGGACAATAGTTCACCCCAAAGGACACCCTCTTGTACCGAGAGTAGAAAATCCCCCCCCAGACTGTCAGAGCCCTCACGCAGATCTATTTCGACGAAGCTTATACTACTTTCAATGAGGGCGGCTCCCCGGGACAAGAGAGAATGAACGTATTCTTTCCCTTCATGGGCTGCAACGAGAGCAAAAAATCCCATAGATCCCGAGGCCGGTATAAGGAGAAGTATACTTAGGGTTGCGAGGAGGTAAGTATTTCTTGGGTCATTGGTGGACTTTTCCAGGCCGTTCTCCCTCGGGTTTCCAGTAGCTCGGGTACCCAATATTTACTATTGTGCCATTCTGGAACCTATTTGCCAAGAACCACAAAATCTACCTTGACCGAGAGGCTATTTTGCAGGTAATGGTGACCCGAGGTAAAGAAACAATGCACCATCAGTCTATTGGGATAAACGAAAGGCCCAGTCTGGGGAAATGGATTCTCCTATCGCTGCAGCATGTCTTTGCAATGTTCAGTGCTACAATATTGGTACCCCTGCTCACAGGGCTCAGTCCTTCGGTAGCTTTATTTACCAGCGGGCTTGGAACTCTTCTATATATTTTTATTACCAAAGGTAGGGTACCGGCCTATTTGGGATCGAGTTTCGCGTTTATTGCGCCCCTCATTTCCATTTCTTCGAGTCCAGCCTTTGGTCCTTCGTACGCCATGGGAGCAGCTTTCGTGGTAGGCCTACTGTATGCTTTGGTCGCTGGATTGATTAAGCTATTCGGCAATCGTTGGATTCATCGGATCTTGCCGCCGGTTGTTATTGGTTCGGTTATCATTGTAATTGGGTTGAGTCTTTCTCCCGTCGCCATGGGTCAGGTCTTCTACTTGAATAATGAGTTTTCGATCCACGCGACCCTCATAGCCCTCATAACCCTCTCTACGGCGATTGTTTTTAGTGTCGTTCTTAAAGGGTTTTTTACGGTAATTCCCATTCTCATGGCAATAATCGTTGGATATCTATCGACCCTCCTTTTGGGCTCTATTGATTCAACCTTTGCTCTCATAGCCTTTGAGGGTGTTCGGGAAGCGGCCTGGCTTAGTTTTCCAACCCTGGTTCGGCTGGACTTTGATGTAGTTCCAATTTCCATTTTCCTTGTGGTGAGTCTGGCAACAATTTCTGAACATTTGGGTGATACCCTGGTAATCGGTCGGGTAGTAGGAAAGAACATCTACGAAGATCCGGGATTGCATCGGACACTCCTGGGCGACGGACTGGCCACGAGCCTTGCGGCGATCTTTGGCGGGCCACCTAACACGACCTACGGCGAGAATGTCGGGGTCATGGCGATTTCTCGGGTTTATTCCGTATGGGTTATTGGAGGGGCGGCGGTTATTGCTCTCGGGTTGTCGTTTTTTAATAAATTTGGTGCCTTGATTCAGACAATACCTTCTCCAGTTATGGGTGGCATTACCATGGTCCTCTTCGGAATCATTGCCAGTGCAGGAATTCGAACTCTGGTCGAAAGCGGAGTTGATTATGGTCACAAGCGGAATCTGATTATTTCCTCGGTTATTTTGGTCATTGGAATCGGTGGAGGTTCTCTTTCTTTAAGCACCGGCGACGGTCTGGGCTTTACTATTTCAGGGGTAGCCCTCGCAACCTTGGTTGGTGTTATTCTGAACTTGGTACTTCCGGATATCGACAAAGAAGTGATTGAAGAGCAGAAAGAAATTGAGGCTGAACGGGTCGCAGATGCTGCCCGGGCCGCAGTTCGAGAATCTCCTGAGTGCTGCGTGGACGGTGAGTAGGTTTAGAATTTGAAAGGAAACATGAGACCCTCGAGTCTAGACCAACTGGGCTGGGTATCCGGCCTTTGACAGCGCCTCGTTTACTACTTCGAAGTTCAGCCCACTATTGATTGTGAGAGTAGCTTTTTTTCCCGGTAGGTCGATCTTCATCGCCGTAACGTCCTTGACGCCTTTAAGGGCGGCGGTCACTTTTGCTTCACAGTGACCACAGCTCATGTCGGGAATCGAAATACTCATACTTTCTTTCTTCGTAAATAGACCCATACTCTTGTTAGGGCTAAATGAGCCCTTCCTCCTTCTTGTGCCCTACCAGGGCTTTTTCTATTCTTCCCCGCAGAAGCAGGGAGTTCATTACTACGGTAATGCTACTAAGGGCCATGGCTATTTCGGCCATAACGGGGTGCAACATGCCAAACATGGCGAGGGGTATGGCTATGAAGTTGTAACCGAAGGCCCACAGCAGGTTCATTTGGATCGTCTCAAAGCTCTTTTTACTCAAGGTGATTCCCGTGGCGACACCCGTGACTTGACCAGAAATAAGGGTTACATCGGCGGATTCGATGGCGATATCGGTGCCCGTACCAATAGCTATACCAACTCGGGCCTGCTTCAGGGCCGGGGCGTCGTTAATTCCGTCGCCTATCATCGCTACCTGTCGACCCTCGGCCTGGAGTTCTTGAACCTTATGTATCTTGTCCTCGGGTAAGAGTTCGGCGAAGACCGAATCGATACCCGCCTGCCGCGCAATATGCTCAGCCGCCGGCTTGGTATCGCCGGTGAGCATGTAGGTTTTGACTCCCAGCTCATGGAGAGATCGAATCGCCGCGATACTGTCGGACTTCAGAGGATCGGCCAAGGCGGCCACACCCAGAATGTGATTGTCCTCGGCGGCATACACGAGGGTTTTTCCCTCCGACGACCACTGCTTACTTACCGCTGAAAGGTCTTCAGGAATCTCGAGACCTTCTTCAGACATCCACTTTTCTTTTCCTACCCGAACCAGGGCTTTGACCAGGGGATTTTTCTGGAAATAGCCAGAAATCCCCCTTCCAGGAACGACTCGGGTATCGATTACTCCAAGGGCCGCGATTTTCCTTTCTTTGAGGGCGTCGACCAAGGAGCGAGCCAAGGGGTGTTCGGAATATTCTTCAACCCCGCGAAGGATACCGAAGAAGAAGTCTTGTTCCACCCCATCGGCGGTTTTCCAGTCGGTGAGGGATGGGCGACCGAGGGTCAGGGTTCCGGTCTTATCAAAGACGACCGAATCGAGGTCTTTGGCCGCCTGAATTGCTTCGCCGTTTCGAATAAGAATTCCCAGTTCGGCGGCCTTGCCCATACCCACCATGAGGGCGGTAGGAGTCGCGAGGCCAAGGGCGCAAGGACAGGCTATGACCAGTACCGCAATAGCTGCAGCCAAGGCCTGGCTTACCAACGATCGGCTTGGATCGACCCAGGGCAGAATTGGCGATACCCATTCCAAGAGTTGAGATGCCGGAGTTCCAAAAATCATCCATCCAATAAAGGTAAGAACCGAAAGGACCATAATAGCGGGTACAAACACTCGGGTTACCGAATCGGCAAAATCTTGAATTGGAACTCGGCTGTTTTGGGCTTCCTCTACCATGAGGACTATCCGTTGGAGGAAACTGTCCTCGCCTACTGCCTGAATTTCGACCTCGATGGACCCCATCTGATTTACTGTGGCCCCAACAACCTGGTCGCCTACGCCCTTATCCCGGGGAACCGACTCACCGGTAATCATTGACTCGTCGATAGCAGTTGTACCAACCCGTATGATTCCATCCATCGGAATTTTTTCCCCCGGGAGGACCCGAACTCGATCTCCGGGCTTGAGTTGATCGACCGAGGTCTTTCGAATTGTTCCGTCGGGAAGGAGAAGGCTTGCTTCTTTCGCCCCTAGTTCAAGGAGAGCTTGAATAGCCTGACTTGCTCGTCCGGTTGCCCGGACCTTGATGTAGTTTCCTATCATATGGATTGCCATAATCATGGCTCCGACGGTCGTAAAATCGATAACCTCAGCTCCAGCAAGCCTTAAAATTCCGGTCGCAAATGCTGCGAGGGTACCAATTCCGATGAGGGCATCCATGGTAAAGTTCAGGTGGCGAAAATTGAGCATAGTTGTCCGAATTACCTGCCAGCCAATTACAAAAATGACCACCGACGCTCCAATAAGGTTCACCCAGCGGTCCACAGCCACAGGCAGAAGATGAATATTCCAAATCATCATGAGAAGCATAGAAACCATGAGAGGCCCAGTTATAATCCAGGCGAAGAGTACTTTAAGACCCTCATCTCGAAGTCGTTTGTCTCCCTCGGCTTTCTTTTGTAAGGGGTCGATTGGATCGTAGCCGGCATTTTTTACCGCCTGAAAAAATACTTCTCGGGCGCGAACCGGATCGGGGTTTTTTTCGGAGGAGTACCGTACGATTGCTTTTTTGCCGGCGAAGTTCACCTGAGCATCGAGAACAAAATCGAGAGTCTTTAAAGACCTTTCGACTGCTGCTGAGCAGGAGGTGCAGGTCATTCCCTCTATGTGGAGGGTAGTTTGTTGTTCACTCATCCCTTAAATATACCCCCTAGGGGTATATTTGTCAACGAAGGACGGTGACTCGTTCCTGGAAAGTACGGCGTAAGTTCTCTACCCGGTCGCGATTCGCTCCTAGGTCGCTGTATCCAACCCGACTCGCCGAGCGAACGTGGATAATCGGAGGATCTTCCGGTAGGTAGAACTCAAGATCATCGGTGAACCCAAAGAGACCAGTTCGTACCTCGGCCCAAATATAGTCATCGGTTGACTGGAGAATCTTTGTTCGTGGGAGGTCATCGAGAAGGGAGAGGAGAAAGGTGCGGGCTTGGTCCCGGGGAACATCGTACCTGAATGGTGCAATGTATGGGGTCTCGGTCATTTCTGCCTGGGAGTTAACACAGTTAGGGCTTTCGGGGCAGGAGTCGAAATCCCCATCCTTGAAGCTACTATGGGCCATCGCAGGGTCCTGGGATTCTTTTGCCATTCGACTAAGGCTAAAGCAACCGGTAAAAAGGAAAACCGAAAAACCAATCGCGACGAGTCCAACAAAGATAGGCTGCATTTTCATAATTTAATTCCTATGGAGGGGAAAGGAAAGACGAATCGAGGTACCCTCTCCCTCTTTCGAGCGGATAAACATCGAGCCCGATAGCTCCTTTACGCCGCTGATAACATTACGCATACCAAACCCTGAGCCCTGGGCTTTGGTCGTTTTGCCTATGGCAAAAACCCCACAGTCCATGCAGTTTGGTTCATCACAGTCGAAGCAAAACGATATTCCAGGCCCCGTGTCTATTATATCGATGACTCCTTGATTTTCCTGGGAAAAAATAGAAATTTCGACCGAACCGCTCACCGAATGGTCAAGAATAGCTTCGCAGGAATTCCGCAAGAGATTTTCGGCCACCTGGAGAAAAGTATAACGATTCCCCAAAATGACCACATGTTGATCCTGTACGTTCAGGGTAAATCGTACTCCCGCTCTGACCTCTGGGGTGAGCTGGAAAGGATACATTGACCTATCCATAATTTCGGCAAGGTTCAATACTTCGGGAGTTGAGTCTTCTCGGGCGGAGGTAACGTAGAGGACCCGGTCGATGCGTTCGGACAGCTTCTCGATGCCCCGGGAGAGTCCGGCGAGATCCTCCGGTTGGATGGCCATGGATCGCTGTATTTTCATTTCTACCACCGATTTGGTAGCGGTTAGTAGGGCTAAATCATTTTTGAAGTCGTGAATAAGTCCTGCGGTATTTTTACCAAAGATAACAAAGGGCTTGTTTTGAAGATTAATCATTTCTGCCCTGTGCCGCATTCGCCGGAGGTCTTTGTTCGTGTGTTCAAGAGCAAATTTGCTATGCTCAAGACGGTGGCTCATATCTTCGACCAACGAGCGATAGTAATACATTACAACGACGTGACCCAAAATGACTATCGCCGACAGGGGATACCAGATATGAAGAAAAGGCGATCCTCCCGATATGGTAACAAAGGTTAGGAGAGCATAGGTAACAAAACCCAGGATGAGAGTTACGGGTTTACGACAGAGAAAGGCAGACGATCCAGTCATGGCCATACCAATAACGATTCCGGTAAAGAGCACATCAGCGAGCATACCGTTCGAGCTATCAATGACCGTTGAAAGGGCTACGTTCCAGACGACCACAAAATGAACGAGTTCTATTTGATGATTTCGGGGGATCTTTCCTAGTCTCACCAAGGTAAGTCCGATAAGGAGGACAACAAGGGAACCAAAGTTCGAGAGGTTTACGGCAAAAACCGAACGGACAACGAACAAATCGGCATAGATGCCATAGAACAACCCCAGGAGGACAAATATATTAATGAGCCAGTAGACAATCCGATTAATTTGGAAAATCGGGTGTTCTAGGGGAGTCGCCAAGGAGATCCTCCTTAAGATTAGGAAATTAAAAGAGGCCCGATATCGTACCTCGTGGGCTAATATCCATACCCATGGCAGCCGGGGTAGGGGATAGCCCGGGCATTGTCATAATATCACCCCCAAAGACTACAACAAATCCTGCACCTCCGGATACCTTCAAATCTCGCACAGGGTATTCAAAATTGCGGGGCCGTCCCCGTAGGTTTGGATCGGCACTGAAGGAGTACTGGGTTTTTGCCATGCAAATGGGTAGTCGGTCCAAGCCCCGGGCAGCGAGCTGATCTAAGGATTTTTGTGCCTGGGGGCTAAAGCTAACGTTCTTTGCCCCATAGATTGTTTGTGCAACCTTCTCGACAGCCTCGTGGACAGGGCTTCCTGGTTCTGCCCCGTGGCCAAGGGTCCTGTTGGTCAGTCCTTTTTTGCGGCTGGTATTTTCTACGCTCGAAAGAACCTTCTGGGCCAGATCCACCCCACCTTCTGCCCCCTTCGCCCAAACTTGGGTTAAGGACGACTGGAAGCCTGCCTTGGTCAAGAGCTCTTGTACCAGACCAATTTCTCTAGGCAAGTCTCCTGGGAATTCATTGATTGCTGCTACCGGTTCTTGGCCATAGACGTCTCGGAGGTTTTCGAGGTGTCCCAAAAGGTTGGCAATTCCGTTGATAATAGCGTGGGTATTCGGTTCGATGAAGTCCTTCGCCCCCCCGTGATGCTTAATGGCTCGTAGGGTAGCTACAACCACCACCCCATCGGGGCTAAACCCCGCAATTGGGCTGACCAGGTCCAGGAATTTTTGTCCTCCTAAATCAGCACCAAACCCTGCCTCGGTCACAACAAATTCTGCCTGCTCGAGAGCCAGATTATCGGCGATGAGACTATTCGTTCCGTGAGCAATGTTTGCAAAAGGTCCACCGTGAACGAGAACCGGAGTTCCAACCAAGGTTTGGACAAGGTTTGGGTAGATTGCCCGATGAAGAACAACCGAGAGTGCTCCTTGAAAATCAAGGCTGCCAACCCGTACCAGCTCTTTTTCTTCGCTCTCTCCAACAATAATGTTCGAAAGTCTATTCCGGAGGTCCTGAGAATCTCGAGCAGGGCAAAGGATTGCCATAATCTCGCTCGCAGCGGTAATCGAGAAGCTACTTACCCGAGGGGTACCACTTTCGGGGCCAGCTCCTAAGATTACCGAGCGAAGAGATCGATCGTTCATATCCAGAACCCGGTGCCAGTTCACCTTCTGTCCATCGAGTCGGGGGCTTTTACGAAAATGAATATGGTTGTCCACCAGGGCCGAAAGAAGATTATGGGCCGAGGTTACTGCGTGAATATCTCCGGTAAAATGGAGGTTTAAGTCTTCCATTGGTATAACTTGACTACGGCCTCCCCCTGCAGCTCCACCCTTGACCCCAAAAACCGGACCCATCGATGGTTCGCGCAAGGTTACGCAGGTTCGTTTCCCCAGTAAGGCCAGGGCGTCACCCAATCCAACGGTGACGGTCGTTTTTCCCTCCCCCGCTTTGGTAGGGTTCATCGCAGTTACTAAGATGAGCCGTCCCCGCTTTTTTGGGGTTTCTACCGGGTCCTGGTTAAGCACTTTCGCAATGTACGGTCCTATGGGGTACAGGCGGTCAGTGGAGAGGCCAAGGGTATGGGCAACGTCAAAAATTGATTGGGGGGTGACCCTTTGGGCAATTGAGAGGTCGGTTTCATGGTTCATCATCCTAGTATAAGTACTTTTGGGATATAAGCCAGATATAGTGCTCCAAAGCTTGTGGTAAGAGAAAATTTCCCTAGTTCAACGGCCAAAGAATTTCGCTTTTCTTTCTCCAAATGGGAAGAAAGTAACGATTTTTGATGGTCTACGGAAGAAGAACCGAGGGCATACCCCAATCTATCTCGAATCGAATTGGGCCGCCGAACGATCGACAAGATCCTTCTTCTCTACGGGGGAGATCGATCAAGGCAAATGGAGTGTGAGATCAAATTTCCAAAAAGCTAGAGAGCCGGTGGTATGAAACCTTTCCTGCCACCGGTTCGGAGATGAACGCAAACGCGGTCATTAGTTGGCGGGCAGAGAAGCAGGAGATTGGTTTTGGAAGTCGATTTGGGTCTCCAGTTTTTAGTATTTTGGACCCCGCGAAAACCTATACCGTGCCTTCGTCTACGATGCGGAGCAGTACCTGACAAGGGACATCGACGCTCCCTCATCGATCAGGGCCCCAAGGTTATGGCCGGAGGCCAGAACGAGGATTTGCGGGCAAATATCATGTGGGCTTACTCCCATGATCCTAAACGGTCTGATTGGGGTCGATACGGTGCAGGATTGGGCGAGTCTCGGTATTGGCCACGGGTTCACCCTCGCGGTTGTGCTCTCCGGCGTCCTGGAACACGAAAAGAAAGCTAAACCGACCAAGTTGCTCGCCTACCCCAAGAACGTATGGGGACTGACCCGAGGAGATAGGAAGATTACTGGAAAAGTAGCGGAGGAAATCCTCCTTACTAGGGCGTAATTCCTCGATCTCCGGTCTATACTTCATTTATGACTAAAAAATCCTTCGAGCGGGGTTCGACGGTTGGGGCGATTCTCTTTTTGATCGCCTCGGTTGGCATAAGTGCATTGGTGTTGGGCCAGAGTTTTCTGCCGGTTCTTTTTCCTGCCATCGAAACTGGGGCCTACCAGTACACCGTACCGATGAACGGCGAGCCAATCGATATACGAAACTGGGACCCCGGGCAAAACGAAAGTATATCTCTCTACGAAGGGTGGACTTTTTACTGGAATCATCTAACCGAAACCATCGACCGACAGGTAGGCATTCGCTACGCTCCCGATCTTCAAGGGGTGGGTATACGAAAGCCCTGGACCATGTATCGGGGCTCCGACGGTGAATATTTTCCAGCCTTTGGTTACGGAACTTTCGAGATATCCCTTCGGTTGCCTCGTGAAATTAAAAGTTTCCAGCCCCTATCGCTCTATTTAGGGAGAATCGGAACGGCCGGCAGGGTCTATTGGAATGGCGTAGTGGTAGCCGATATAGGAACACCGGGAACCCAACGGGAACTCTCGCACCCCGCCTGGCAACATACGGTAGTACACCTTCCTCAAAGTGCCCTGGAAGCCGTAGGTCCCGGAGGAGTTCATACCCTCATAATTGAAGTGAGTAATTTCCACGATCGTACCGCCGGACTTCCCGAGGCGGTATACATAACGACCCAGGCTCGAGCCATAAAAATCTATTCCTTCCAGACCGCCGGCGCCTACTTCATGGTTGGGCTCTTTTTCATTATGAGCCTGTACCATTTGTTTACCTACCTCCACCGAAAAGAGGAATATGCGCCTCTCATGTTTGGGATTATTTGCGGAATTCTTGCCCTGCGAATTCTTGCCCAGGATTCGATGCCCCTGGGACAATTGCTGCCGGACCTCGATTATCAGTGGCTTGTGCGAATCAATTTCCTTACCTTTACCGGCCTGGTCCCACCCTTCGGAGCTTACCTAAGCTTTCTGTTTCCTTACAAGGGATCGAAGGTGGTGCTTTGGATCGTTACGTCCCTCTCGGTGCTCTATGGAATTGTTATAGTGGGATTTCCTACTTGGATTTTCGGAGGGCTGCTCCTAGGGTATCAGGGGATCGCCCTGATACTAGCATTGATTCTGGTGGTTCGGTTGATTATCGGGGTGATCAATGGCGAAACGAACGCCCGCCTCCTTGGGGTAGGCTTCTTGGCTGTAGTTATCACTATGATTCTCGACATGGCCCGGGCCAATAACTGGATTGCTATGCCTTCCCTTATCTCGGTTGGAATAATGATCTTTGTCTTATTTCAGTCGTTCATTTTGATTCGCCGCTCCGCAGAAGCTATGGCTACAAGCGAAGAACTTCGCCGCCAACTGAGCACGACTAACGCGGCAATGGAGCGATTTATTCCTCGGGAATTCTTGAGCTTTATTGGTCGTCAGGATATTACCCAGGTTCAACTGGGAGATCACAAGGCCCTTCCGATGATTGTAATGGCCGGCGAAATCCAGAACTTTACCGGCCTCACCGACCGACTAGATCCCGAGGAGGTCTTTGAAATACTCAATATCCTCATGGGTTCTATTGTTCCTATCATTCGCGACGAGGGAGGGTATGTAGACAAGTATCGGGGGAATGGATTTCTGGCGCTCTTTCCCCAAGATGCTCAAGGCGCTCTCCGAGCGGGGGTCCAGGTACTTAAGGCAGTGAAAACTCTGAATCACAAAAACAGGCTCTTAACCGGTCGACATATAGAAATGAGCCTCACCATTCACAGCGGAAATGTAACCCTGGGAACAATCGGTGAGAAGGATAGGATGGATGGTACGGTGGTGAGCGAGGCGGTAAACTTGGCAACTCGGATGCTCGAACTTAGCCGCATTTTTGAATCGGGTATACTCATGAGCGAACCGGTTCGAATTCCCTTGGGGAATATTTCGGCCTTCTCGGTTCGAAACCTGGGTTCTTTCTTCATCAAGGGAAGAGCAGTGCCGGTAGATCTTTACGAGGTCTTTGACAATGACCGACGTTCCTTATGGAATCTGAAAAGGAAGACCCTGCGGGACTTTGAGCGGGCTGTTTTTCTGGCAAATTCAAAAGAAAAAGACAAGGCCAAAGAACTATTCACGAGCCTGGCCAAGGCACCCAAAACCTTGAGTGTAGATGACGAATCGAACGGACCAACCGGGCCCAAGGAACTTCCCCGGGACCCAGCTGTCCATTACTACTTGGCGGTTTTAGGTCAAACGTCGTAAGCCAACCCTAAAGGACAAAAACTCCCTTTCGGATGATTGGGAGTTCTTGGCCATCTTTCGTGATTCCTGTGACATCGACCTCGGGGCCACCGATCATAAAATCCGTATGAACCATACTTACATTACACCCGGCGGCCTTCACCTGGGTGTTGTTCTGTAAGTGGTCGGCGTTCGACAGGCAAAAGGGATACCCCGCACCTAAAGCAATGTGGCAAGCTGCGTTCTCGTCGTAAAGAATCGAGTTGAACAAGAATCCACTTTTATAGATGGGGCTTTCGCCGTCGACCAGGGCGACTTCTCCCAGATACCGAGCTCCCTCATCAATGTCCAAAAACTTTTCGAGGATGTCTCGCCCTTCATCAGCCCCAAAATCGACCACCTTCCCCTCTTTAAACTCGAACCAAGCACCTTGCACCAGGGTTTCCAGAACCTTTACTGGCCGAGTACAGGCAACCCTCCCGGAGGTTCGTTTCCAGTCGGGGGTAGTAAACACCTCCTCGGTCGGAAGGTTTGGTTCAAACCAGGTACCATCAGGGGTCATAGATGGACCTCCTGCCCAAATGGCTGTGGGTGCCAATGCAACGGTAAGATCGGTTCCTTTTCCTGTGAAACGCACTGCGTCCAGCTTCATAGCGTCGAGCTTTTCGCCCCGGGCCTTGAGGGTCTTACCCAGGCCCTTCCAGGTGGCTACCGGGTCGGGAGTATCCAAGCGTAAAATTTTTGCCAACATATCCCACAGCTTATCGGTGCGCTTTTGGTCTAATTGGGGGTCGATTCCTACTGCGGTTCCACCAAAGATGCTAGCCGCCCACTTGGGCCCCGGTGCGGCAATTACCAGCCACTGGTGTTTGTGGCGCATCATACGATCGCGCACCAGTTCGCCTACGGCCCGCTGGGCTTTGGTAATCTGGCTAAGTTTTGCCGAATCGATTCCCTTCAGGACGTCGAGTTCCTCGGTTGAATCGATTCGAATTCGAGCCCAGTCCTCGGCAATTTGCATGTTGCCTTCGGCGTAGGCGGTAGAGGGTACGTAGTCCAGGCTGTCGGCGGGTCCATTTTCGATTCGGTGGCGTAATAGGAGGTTATCGGCTACTCGAATATCCACGTACTTTGCTCCTGAGGTGTAGGCCTCTTTGGCGATGATACGGGCGAACCAGAAGGTATCTAGGCCGGTGTTGATAAGCAGGCACTGGCGCTCTTTGAGGTTCAGGCCAACTCGGACGACGATTTCAGCGTATTTTTCGTAGTAGTTTTTCATAGTTTTTGAGTGTACCAGAAGATGGGGGTCTTGGGTACTTCGACGTGTCGGGATGTGGTACTTCCTCTTGCTTTCCAGTGGCCGGGTATCATACATTCCCCCCATGCTCGAACCATTACAACTTGTGTTTGTTCTCTTTGCCGGATTTTCGGCCGGCTTTGTCGATACTATCGCCGGGGGCGGGGGAATCATTACTGTCCCCGCCCTTTTGGCCGTAGGTCTGCCTCCCCACCTGGCTTTGGGGACGAACAAACTCCAGGCAAGCTTCGGCAGTTTTACCGCTAGTTGGCGCTATACCCGAGGTGGTCTGGTCGATCCCCGAACTATGGTTTGGGGCATCGCATGGACCTTCGTTGGTGCGGCCTTGGGGACCCTGGCAATATTGGTGATTAGTGGGGAGTTCCTGGAATGGGTTATTCCCTTTCTTCTGGTTGGGGTCTTTATCTATGTTCTGGTGAATCCCGCTACTTCCGAGATTCGAACCCAGGCCCGGATGAAAGAAAACCTCTTCTACCTCATTTTTGGTCTTCTCATTGGATTCTACGACGGTTTTTTTGGGCCCGGCACCGGGAGTTTCTGGACTATTAGCTTTATTGCCCTGCTGGGTCTACCTCTAAAAGAGGCGACCGGTCACACAAAAATTACGAACTTTACCAGTAATTTCGTATCCCTCGGGGTCTTTGTCATTGGTGGACAGGTAGTATGGTCTATTGGGCTCATTATGGGATTTTCGCAAGTTATTGGGGCTTGGCTTGGAAGTCACGTAGTACTGAATAGGAGCACAAAACTTATCCGGGGAATATTTCTTACGATGGTCGGACTTACAATCCTGAATATTCTGCGGCAAAACCTGGGAATATGGGTATAATACTCCCGTGAAGAATCTGCTGCTTCTACTTTTGGGATTTCTCTTGATTGGGCTCATTTGGGCTCCACTCTTTTTGAATCAGAGTATTGAAATCGATCCAGAGGTCCTTCCGGTTACCGAGCCGACCCAAATCCGTCTAAACATTCTCGCCAGTGCTGGGGTAGTAGCTCTGCTCGGGCTCTACGCCTGGACTCAACGTCACCGGCGGTGATGGTGGATCTCGAGTTTCCCTATCACCCAGAAATTGCCCTTTATATTCATATTCCTTTTTGTACCAGTCGCTGTCGTTACTGTAACTTTTATTTTGAAACCGGTTGGTCACCTCGGGTCATGGAACGAACACTCGACGGCATTGTTCACGAGGCCCGGAGTTACGTAGAAAATGGCCTTCTAGACGCGACCAGCCTCCGGACGATCTATTTGGGTGGAGGAACGCCAAGTACGATCCCACCAGCGCTCTTTGATCGGTTCTTGACCAATCTTTTTCAGGTACTATCGGGACCCCGGTCTTTGGAGGAATTTTGTATCGAGGTGAATCCCGAATCTGTGACGACCGAGCTCCTGGAAGTTCTAAGTTCCCACGATGTCGATCGAATTAGTCTGGGAATTCAAACCTTCGATACTGACTTCCTCCATCTCCTTGGCCGTCGGGCGACCGGATCCATTATCGATACCAGCCTCGAGACCTTGGCTACCCATTGGCCAGGGGAGCTGAACCTGGACTTCATTACCGGAATTCCCGGCCAGACCCCCACTCAGGTTATCAAAGATCTCCGACGGGCCTTGACCTGGAACCCCCAGCACTTTTCTCTGTACAGCCTGACAGTCGAAGAAAAAACGCCCTTGGAACAGCTAACTCGTCTTGGGCCGACCCACGGTGGGGTGAACCCCGTGTCCCAAGGAATGTACGAAGATGACTGGTTAACCGGAAGAGACTTCCTCAAATCCCGCGGCTACGACCACTACGAGATTTCCAATTTCGCTCGACCTGGAATGGAAAGCGCCCACAATCGGCGATACTGGAACCTTCGCCCTTATTTGGGCCTTGGCCCCGGGGCCGTGAGCACTCTGTGGACCCACCAGGGTCCGGTTCGTCTAACAAATCCGAGCATCTTCGCATACTCACCCCCCAGCAAGCCTTGGAACAGCTACCAGCGGACCATTGAAAACCCAAGCCCCCGGGAATGGCTTTCGGATCTTCTTCTTACCTCAACTCGTACTCGGGAAGGAATAGGCCAAAGTATTGTAGATTCCGACCTTGCTCGGGTGTCTGGTCTTGACCCTTGGTCCTTGATAACCCTTGCCATTCAGGAAACCTTAGACCCGGGATGGACCCAGTCAGCCCCCGATTTTTGGGCCCTGGAAGATGACTCCCGTATGATTCAAGACAATTATCTCGTGTCCCTTGAGCTTGCCATCGACAAAATAGTGCAAAGGACCAATACAGAGCTTGCCTATCAAAGATTGACAGGTGGCGAAAGTGACCGTAAACTGAAAAGCATAAGATAATTTTACGGAGGTGCCTCAATGGCAACAGTCGAACTAAAAGCCGTTAGTAAAGTATACGACGGCGGGGTCCAGGCGGTAAAAGCCGCGGACATCACAATCCAAGACAAAGAGTTTGTCGTCTTGGTAGGTCCTTCGGGATGTGGAAAGACCACAACCCTTAGAATGGTCGCCGGTCTCGAAGATATTTCGAGCGGAGATCTTTTCATCGACGGCAAGCGGGTGAACGATATGCCCCCCAAAGACCGGGATATTGCGATGGTTTTCCAGAATTATGCCTTGTATCCCCACATGACCGTCTACGACAACATGGCCTTTGGACTCAAGATTCGAAAAATGCCTAAGGAAGATATTCAGAAGCGGGTAGACGAAGCTGCGGGAATTCTTGAGATTCACGAACTGCTTGAGCGACGACCAAAGCAACTTTCCGGTGGTCAGCGACAACGGGTTGCGGTTGGTCGAGCGATTGTTCGACACCCCAAGGTTTTTCTTTTCGATGAGCCCCTGTCCAACCTCGATGCCAAACTTCGGGTGCAAATGAGGGCTGAAATTTCTTCCCTCCACACTCGGCTCCAAGCAACTATGATCTATGTTACCCACGACCAGGTAGAGGCGATGACCATGGGTGATAAGATTGTTGTTATGAAGGGTGGTATTATTCAACAGATTGGTGACCCCTTGACCCTTTATAACAAGCCGGTGAATCGATTCGTCGCCGGATTTATTGGATCGCCTCCCATGAACTTTCTTTCTACCTCGGTTACCGAGTCCGGTGGGAAGATCTGGATCGACGAAGGTACATTCAAGATGGCTATCGAAGGTCGATACGCTGAGCCTTTGAAGCCCTATATTGGCAAGAACGTTTCTTTTGGTATCCGACCCGAAGACTTGGTTTACAACATGGATGCAGCTGAGGGTTCCTTTATTCCCGCCGCTGCAGAAGTTATAGAGCCCTTGGGAGCGGAAACACACCTGTACGTAAATACCGGAAAACACCAGCTGATTGCTCGGACTGCTCCGAATATTCATTTCAGTGTTGGTGATAAGGTTAAGTTTGTACCGAACCTCGACAAGGCAGTATTTTTCGACGCCGAGACCGAGCAGGCAATAAACCTGAGCTAGTCAGATTCGGCTATTCTGTTCTAACCCCGGCGAACACCGCCGGGGAATTTTTTCAGTGCCCCAAACCTTGTGGGAATAAAATTATTTTTGAAAAAGTTCAATCAGAATCGGCATTTTGCCTTGTAATAGAGAGT
>JAACWS010000024.1 GCA_009991955.1 Spirochaetales bacterium | reverse complement strand
CGGTACAGCGAGCTAAAAGAAAGACTTGCGAAGCTGAAGTACTATAAATTTGAATTAATTGGACTGGGAGCTTGACGTAAAACATAGGAGGTGCCCTTTCTGCATCATACGCCCGGTGTAGTCCAATCGATGAAAAAGCGGTGGATGTGCCCCGCCGGCGACCTCCTCGGTCGTCAATCGGGCAAAGTACTCGTCCACCGCTTTGCGGGCCCCGGTAAAGTGGCCGTAATCATCAATAATCAAAATACCCCCAGGCACCAAGAGAGGGTACAGAACTTCCAGTTCGATTTTTGTAGACTCGTACCAGTCGGTATCCAAGCGTAGTAGGGCGATTTTTTCGGGCCGATAGGTCTTGAGAGTTTGGGCTACGTCACCCACTACAAATTCGAGTTTTTCCTTTGGATAGCCGGTAGTTTCGACTCGCTGACGCACCTCTTCGAGGGGCGATTTCCACCACCCTGGGGTCCAGCGCTCCTCGACCGGTTGGCCACTCGATGTTATGCGATCTTCGGACGTAGGGGCTGGCATACCTTCGTAGGTATCGTAGAGCCAGAGGGTTCGGTCGGTAGAGCCCGCTTCGAGAAGGGTAAGGGCTGCCAGCATCGAACTTCCTCCCTTGTACACACCACATTCTACAAATGCGCCCTCTATACCTCGTTGTTCCAGAAAATGAACCCCTTGATACAGACCGTATCCTCGCTCGGGAGAGGTAAGGGTGTAGGGCAAAACCTTAGACCATAGATTCCAGAAGCTCTGGGGCAAATCGGGGCGAAACTGGGTAGAATGAATTACGTGAAACCCCTTACGCTCCAAATAGCGTTGGGCAAGTTTGTTCAAGAATGGGCTCATGACTGGTCCATCGGCAGAAAAAACCCCTTGCATTATACTACACTAATGTTTAGTATTACTAGACTATGCATTTAGTCCGGGCCCGAGACCTGAAATCGCCGTCCTCCCAAGTCCTTCGCCAACACCCCGATCCCTGGGATAGAAAAAATCTCGAAGGGCGGCTGGTAGAACTATCTCAAGACCACTACTGTGGATCCCTTACCTGGGCGGCCCATCTAATTCGCCAGACTCAGGAGGCAAATGAGCAGGCCCTGTGGATTGCGGGGACCTCATCGGTGTTCTACCCCCCGGATATGGCCCGGGCTGGGGTCGATTTAGAAAGATTGCCGGTGGTCTGGGCTCCCGGGGCCCAGCAGAGCCTTGGGGCAGCGGAAATTGTGCTGCGAACGGGGAGTTTTTCCCTCCTTATTATCGACCTCGGAAAGGATTTTGTCGTTCCTACCCCTCTACTCGGTCGTATTGGACGGCTTGCCCAAGATGAGAATACGAGGATTGTGTTTCTTACCCTTAAACCCCATACCCTGGACTCGATGAACTCGCTTATTTCCCTTCGGGCCCAGGTCCGGCGAACCGGGGGAGTATCCCTGGTCCAAGAGGTTGCTATTACCAAAAATAAGCAGGGGCCCACACTTTCCCCCCGGCGTTCGGTGTACTATGGACCGCCTGGCCTGTATTAGTCTGCCCCAGCTCCCCCTCCAGCTGGTACTCCGCCAAAACCCCGAATGGTACTCTCTTCCAACGGTAACGATTCGGGATGAACGGCCCACGAGCCCGGTGCTCTATGCAAATCCCCTGGCCCTCAAAGAGGGTATTCGACCAGGAATCCGCTATTCCGAGGCCCTGTCCTTAGTTCGAGACCTTCGGGCCGGAGTAGCCAGCCCCGACCAAACCCGCCAGGCCCGCAACGAGGTAGCCGCCCTCTTAGAAGAATTTACCCCCGAGGTCGAAATGAGCTCCTTCGACCCCGAGGTAATCTGGGCTAACTTGAGCGGATTAGAAAAGCTCTTCGGTTCTTACCGGTCCTGGATCGTACTGGTACAAAAGAGATTAAAGACCCAAGGCCTGGGAGCCCGAGTTGTAGTAGGGTATACCCGTCTAGGTAGCTATATCTTCGCCCGAATCCGTAAAACCTCCTTGGTCCTCGATTCTTTCGACCTTGAACAGCGGGGGCTGGCGAATCTCCCTTTGACCGTACTACCCCTGGCGGTTTCAACCTTGGGCAGTTTGGATCGATTAGGAGTACGAAATCTGCACGATCTGTTGAAGCTGCCCCGGGATGGGCTTTTTGCTCGGTTCGGAAAGGAAGCCAAAAACCTTCTGGAATTCTTGGATACCGACCGGGTACTTCCCTTACAACCCCTGGAATTTTCCCACCCCTTGGATGTTCGTCGGCGATTGGATTCTCCCATTTTTTCCCTTCCCCTCTTGTTACCCCATCTACACCAAATGCTCGAACAGTTGAGTCTACAATCCGAAGGCCGACGAAGCCTCATCGCCCAAATCGAACTCCTATTGGGGTATGAGTCGGGGGATGAAGAACGGGAGGTAATCCGCCCCGCCCAGCCCGGGCGACGGGTGTCCTTGTTCCTCAGGCTGCTGGAGCTTCGGTTAGAGAATCGAAGCTTCCGTGGGGGGATCGAAACCCTCCAGATGGTTCCCGAGGAAGTAATCTTGAGTCCCGAACAGCTGGAACTTTTTGCCAGCCGAGAACGCCAGGCCTCGGCGACTGCCCAGGGCTTTAGCCTACTGCGGGCTCGGTTTGGCAACCAGGCAGTGCAGGTTGCGACCCTGGAGGATTCTCATCTTCCTGAAGCTACCTTTTCCTGGCGCTCAATTTCTGAGGTGCAGGAGGTTGATCGGTCGCCGCTGTCGTCCCCCACGCCTGACCGTGCTTCTCACCACCCCTCAACGGCGGTTCGCCGGCTCATCATCACTCCAAAGCCAATTCCAAAACCCAGCCTGGCTGCACGCATTGCCGGCCCATTCCTTCTTAGCGGCGGGTGGTGGAATCGGCAGAAAGCCTCGACAACCCAGTCCGCTACCTACCAGCGGCACTACTACTATTTTTGGACCCCCCAAGGAGACCTGGGTTGGGGCTACCAAGACCAAGAAACCGGCCGATGGATTCTTCAGGGGTACGTAGATTGAAGGTCGCGGGTATCGATACCAGAGCGGTCGGTGGGGCTGTTGCCGGGATGTCCTACTCCGACCCAGTCCCGGTACCCAACCCAGTCGCCCCGCCGACCTACGTACCTCTCTGGTGCAAGACCCACTACTCGTTCTTAGAAGGAGCCAGTTCCCCGGAGGATCTTATAAAAACCGCCGCCGGCTTAGGGCTAAAATCCCTGGCCGTTACCGATCGAAATGGGGTCTATGGCATTGTACGAGCCTGGATAGAAGCAAAAACAGCGGGAATCCACCTTATTATTGGGGCCCAGGTGAGCCTGGAGATGAACGAGACTACCCCTGGAGCGAGGGGAGGGTCCGGGAAAGGAGAAGGGGTACTGCCCGAGTCGGGACTCGCAGTCATCGCCGATCCCTCGATCATCCTGCTCTGCCAAAACCGGGAAGGCTACGGCAACCTATGTACCCTTCTGACCCTCGGTCACCGGCGCAATACCAAGGGCCAGTGTATGGTAACCCCCGCCGAGGTTGGAGCTTTCAGCCCGGGTCTCCTTTTATTAATCCTGCCCCAGACCCCCGCAGCGATTGTTCCCGACCTGAACCGGGCCTTTTCTTCCCGAATTTACGGTCTAGTCAGTCGCCATCGAGAACCCGAGGATAGCCGTCGGGAAGAAGATCTGCGAACCCTGGCCCGAAGGCACTCTTTCCCCCTGGCCGGGACCACCGAGATTCTCTATCCAACCCCTGAGGGGCAACGGCTCCAGGACGTCCTCACCTGTATCCGGTTAGGCACTACCCTGGACCAGGCGGGCACCCGGCTAAAATCCAACGATCAACACGCCCTGGAAAGTCCGGCAGCCTTCGCTTCCCGGTTCGACGATTCTCCGGACCTGGTGGCCCGCACCTGGGAAATCGCTGAACGCTGCACCTTTTCTCTCTCGGAGCTCGTCTACCGCTACCCTGCAGAGGCGGTCCCCCAGCCCCACACCACTGCCAGTTGGTTACGGCACCTGGTCTACGATGGGGCCCAGAGCCGGTACCAGGGCCCGCCCCCCCCACCGGTGGTCACCCAGATCGAGCGGGAACTCGCAATCATCAACGACCTGGAGTACGCCGGGTACTTTCTGACCATGTGGGACATTATTCAGTTCTGCCGGGTCCAGGGCATTCTCTGCCAGGGAAGGGGGTCGGCGGCGAACTCGGTGGTCTGTTACTGTCTGGGAATTACCGCCGTCGACCCGGTAAAAATGGACCTGCTGTTCGAACGTTTCTTATCCCAGGAACGGGCCGAGCCCCCGGACATCGACCTGGACATTGAACATCGCCGACGGGAGGAAGTAATTCAGTACGTTTACCGGCGCTACGGCCGGGACCGGGCGGCTATGGTCGCCAACGTGGTCCGTTACCGACCCAAGTCGGCTATTCGAGAAGTGGGCAAGGCCTTCGGGTTTTCGCCGGTTACCCTGGATCGGGTCGCAAAGCTTGCCCCCCACTGGGGTGGAAACCTCAAAGACATCCTCCAACAAGCAGACATCGACACCGAGTCCGTTTTAAACCAGGAGTTTTTAGCCCGGACCCAGGAGATTCTTGGCTTTCCCCGGCATTTGTCGATTCACCCGGGGGGATTTCTCCTGGGCAACCAGCCGGTCAGCACCCTGGTGCCCATCGAGAACGCGACTATGGAAAATCGAACCGTCATCCAATGGGACAAGGAGGATATCGAGGCCTTGGGCTTGTTCAAGGTCGATCTTTTGGGATTAGGCGCCCTGACCCACCTAGACTATTGTTTTCGCTTGATTAAAGAGCACCTCGGCCAGGAGTTGAGTATGGCGAGCCTTCCGGTCGACGATCCGGCGACCTACGACATGTTGGGCAAGGCCGATTCGGTTGGAGTCTTTCAACTGGAGAGCCGAGCCCAGATGGCTATGCTTCCCCGGCTCAAGCCCCGCAGGTACTACGACATCGTGGTCGAAATCAGCCTCGTGCGCCCGGGGCCAATTACCGGGGGCATGGTCCATCCTTACCTGCGGCGCCGGGAAGGGCTCGAGGAGGTCGAGTATCCCCACCCGATCCTGGAACCGGTTCTCAAAAAGACCCTGGGTGTACCCCTCTTTCAAGAGCAGGTCATGAAGTTGGCGGTTTTAGCGGCGGACTATACCCCCGGCGAGGCGGACCAACTGCGCCGGGACATGGCCGCCTGGCGTTTTACCGGCCGCATCGAACAACATCACGAAAAACTCACCTCCCGGATGATTGCCAAGGGTATAGCTCCAGAATTTGCGAACCGGGTCTTTGAGCAGATTCGTGGATTTGGGGAGTACGGATTTCCCGAAAGTCACGCCGCCAGCTTCGGCCTCATCGCTTACGCCACCGCCTACCTCAAGTGCCACTATCCAGCCATCTTTGCCTGCGGACTCTTGAACGCCTGGCCTATGGGATTTTACGCCCCGGCCACAGTCCTAGGCGATGCCCAGCGCCACGGTATTCGGATATTGCCCATGGATGTAACCAAGAGCCAATGGGACTGCACCCTGGAGCCTGCGGCCCCCACTTCTGCTGGAGTGGCCCGGTCGGCCTCGTCGGCCCCGTCGGCCTCGTCGACTCAACCGTCGCCGCCGTCGGTGCAGCCGGCAACCATGCCGCCCCCGGGCCCCCGGCCCCAGCCGGCTATCCGCATCGGCATGCGCTACCTGAAGGGGCTTACAAAATCCGACTGGGACAAGATAGAGCAGATTCGCCTTCGAGACCTGCCCTCGAGTTTGTCCGAGTTTCGTACTCGCTGTGGCCTACGCAAAGATACCTACGAAAAGCTGGCCCAGTCTGGGGCCCTGGAGCCCTACGGTCTGGGGCGAAGGGCTACCCTCTGGGCGGTTATGGAAGTCGGAGCCCAGGAGCTAAAAAATCACGAACCCAACGGCCAAGGTCCGGCGGAGGTTACTCTTTTGGAGTATGAAGAATTTATTCCCCGCCTACCGGCCCTGCAGACCGGCGAACTCATCACCTGGGACTACCAGAGTGGAGGCCATAGCGCCCGGGGTAATATTATGAAGGTCTTTCGCTTCCATCTTCGCCGTCTTGGACTTGCCGAAGCGGCGAAGGTGAACGCCCAGCCCCACGGATCCCGAGTTCGCTACGTGGGCTACGCTATCTGCCGCCAAATGCCCGGAACTGCCGGTGGGGTCATGTTCATGACTATGGAAGACGAAACCGGATTTGTGAACTTGGTAGTGTGGAAAAAGGTCTACGCCGAGTATCGGACCCTCATCTTAACAAACTGGCTCTTGGGGGTAGAAGGAACTATGCAATCCAAGGATGGGGTCGTGCATCTTATACCCGATGGGTTCTGGGTTCCCGAGGGGCTCAAGGAAAGTAAAACCATCCAGGCAGGAAGCCGAGATTTTCATTAACCGGGGACCTCGAATAGTAGATGCGACGGGTGCCCTTCTGTGATACCCTAGGAATATATGAAACACCTTTTTGTTGCCGTCTTTGGTTTGCTTCTCTTTTCCACCCTTTGGACAGATACCCCAGAGGCCTTGGAATCTCCTCATCTAGGAACCTTACGAAAGGTACCTCCAGGAACGATTGTGCTGTCCTCGGGAACGAGTGCAACTATCACCCAGGCCTACTACCTTGGGGCTCATCCGGTAACCCGAGCCCAGTTTGTCGGGATAATGGGTGCAGACCCAAGCGATTCCCGCCGATCCACCGGCCAAGATGACCCGGTTCAACAGATTACCTGGTACCAGGCCATCACCTTTGCAAATAAGCTCAGCCTGGCCGAAGGGCTCACGCCGGTATATCAAGTAGAGGGGATCGATTTTTCGCTCCTCCCCTTTGGGCGTATACCTTCTCAAAATAGCGGACCCTGGAATCGAGTAACTATCGAACCATCGGCCGACGGATATCGACTTCCTACCGAGATCGAGTGGATCTGGGCTGCCTCGGGAGCCGATCCAAATGGGTCCAGAAAGGCCTTTGCCGGAAGCAATGGTTCTAACAGACCCGCAGACTACCTCTGGTATCTGGCAAATTCGCAGGGAAAGACCCACCCAGTTGGAACTAAGTTGCCAAACGAACTGGGTCTGTACGACATGAGTGGGAATGTATGGGAGTGGGTATGGGATTGGTTTGGTCCCCTTCCTTCCGGTGATTTGGTAGATTACTCCGGTCCAACTACCGGTACCCTTCGAGCCCATAAAGGTGGGTCGTGGAATTTTGGTCTTACCGAGGCCGCCATCGCCAGTCGCGATAGCCTATTTCCTTTTTATCGTCATAGCACTATTGGGTTTCGTCTTCTTCGAATTCCATCGACCACTGAAAATACTCCTTGACCGCTTCTCCTTACAGTAATAGTATTACTGTAATAGTATTACTGAAAAGAGGAAGAGTATGCGGGTCACAGAAAAAGGGCAGGTTACAATTCCCCAAGAGGTAAGAATTCAACTCGGAATAGAGCCCGGAACCGAGGTAGAGTTCGTCGCCGCCGGAGACCATGCAATACTTCGCAAAATTGCTCGACCCGAGGAAGTTGCAGAACGGTTTGCCGCCTATAAGGGCCGGGCAGATCGGGGAATGAGCACCGAAACAATTCTAAAACTTACGAGAGAATAGTAGATGGCCCTTGCGATTGTAGACTCCAGCGTTATTCTCGATATTTTTACCGCCGATTCCCAGTTCTACCAACAAAGCCTTGAATGCCTGGTACAGGTTGGCTCTTATCGTACCCTTGGGATTAACGGAATAGTGTATTCCGAGATTTCTTTAGGATTTAATCGGATCGAGGACCTCGACGAAGCGCTATTTGGTACGGGGCTCAAATTCTTAGATATTCCCCGGGAGGCTCTTTTTCTTGCGGCCCGAGCCTTCGCTGCCTATCGCCGCCGGGGGGGGTTCAAAAACAAGTGTTTTGCCAGACTTCTTTATTGGTGCCCACGCCGCGGTACTCGGTGTCCCAATGGTGACCCGCGACCCTGTGCGGGTGTGTCATGCCTATCCGGGGTTAGAAATACTCCAGCCCTAAAATGGCCCAAACCCAATAGCTATCGCAAAGGCGAGAAAGGCCAAGGTAACCCCAAGCATTATTATCTGTAGCTTAAAGGTCCAGGCAATCCAGCGAGGATAGGTAACCACCGTAAAGCTCAGGGCAATGAGCAAAAGGGCGTTGGTCGGAAAGAATACATTCGAGAAACCATCTCCAAAATCGAAGGCCAGTACCGCCGTCTGTCGGGTAATGCCCACCAGGTCTGCCAGTGGCGTAAGAAGGGGCATCATAAGGACGGCTTTGGCACTGGCACTGCCGATAAAGAAGTTCATTCCCAGGGTAACGGCGTAGACCAAAAAGGCCGCGATAAGGGGTGGGGTTTGACCAATGAGGTTTGCGGACTGGAAAAGGATGGTGTCCATTATTGCGCCACTCACGATAATGTGTTTTACGCTAAAGGCCATCATGACTAATAAAATTCCCGGCAACACGTTCAGTACCCCGGTGCCAAAAACCCGGGCAATTTTGCTTGGTTTGTAACCGGCGATAGCCCCACTCCCAACTCCACCTATGAGAAAAAGCAAGGCCATAATGGGAAACGCCAGGTCGCTAAGGGCCGGAATTTGGCCAGTAACAAAAACGAGCAAAATTGCGAGAGCGACGTTGACGGCGAACCACCGAAGAGCTCGGGTGTGTCGGCGGTGGTCATCGGGGGATTGAGGATTTTCGGCGAGGGTACCAGCCTCGACCGAATCGGCCGTCAGTCCTAGTCGGGCTCTTAGGCTCTGGTCGAGGTCGTAGGTCGGCGAAGAGGCAGGGTTGGCCTCAACCTTCCGGGCGTGGGACTGGACAAACCAAGTGACAATCCCATAGACCACAAAGAAGAAAATAATCCGCAACCAGCTTCCACTAAAGAGGGGAAGATCGGCGATCCGTTGGGCAATTGCTACGGTGAAGGGATTTGTAACCGCACTGGCAAATCCAAAGGCCAGGGGTAAGAGGCTCATTCCTAATCCCGTAAAGCTATCCCACCCCAAGGACAGGGCGAGGGGTACGATAAAGACGATCATGGGAACCATGCCCTCGTAAATTCCTAAGAAACTCGAGATCGCCATAAAGAAGAAGATCAATATGGCCACAAGGGTGTATTTACGTTTTTCGAAGCGGGCAACCAAAATACGAATGAGGGTTTCCATAATACCAGCGTGTTCGAGAATTCCAATGGAACCGGACACAAACAGAATAAACAGAATTATGGTAATGAGGGCGATGTTTCCATCGGCGGCAAAAATCTCGATGGGTGCCGTAAACCACCTCCACACCGGATAGTCGGGCTTCGCGATTTCTTGGTAGCTACCAGGAACCACCAGGGTTCGACCATCCTCGAGAACCCGGTCAAACTCGCCGGAGGGCAAGATCTGAGTAAGGATTCCAGAAATAATCATGAGAACAAGAATGATTCCCGCGCTTACGGCCAGGGCCTTTATACCAATTTTCATCGCCGAAGCCTTAGGGTCACTGCTCATAATTCCTCCAGAAGCCGGGTAAAGAATCGAATAGCCGTTAGAAAATTTTCTACCGAAATTCTCTCATCGTGTCCATGGATCGTATCGATTTCCTCGGGAGTTAGCTTGACCGGGGCGAATCGGAGGATCGATGGGGCCAACCGGGCGTAGTGGCGGGAATCGGTCTGGGCAGTGTTCAAATAGGGTATGACCGGACACCCCGGGAAAACCTCTTCTATTGTGGCTTTGAGTGGTTTCCAGCCTGGAAGATTCTCGATTTTATCGCCAACATAATCGGGATGCAGTTCGACCGGTTCGTCGACCAAGAAGTCGGGGTGATACTCTACCCTTACTCGGGGATCGGCAACTAGACGACGAACTCGTTCTAGGGTACCTTCGGTGGTGTCCCCCGGGAGGATTCGGCAGTTTACAACTCCCCGGACTTCCGAGGGGAGCACGTTTTCTGCACTACTTCCTTCGAGGGTTGTAAGAGCAGTGGTAGTGCGAAACATCGCAGACACTGCAGGGTTTTGGGCCATCGCCCGATGAATAATCGGCCAGAAAAGCCGGGGCTGGGAGAGCAGAAGGCCAGTGAGCTTGTCGACATGAGGGGCTAATCCCCGAAAAAAACCATCAACCGAAGGAATAAGTCGGGGACGAGCCCTTAATCGAGCTACCCGTTCTAATGCCTTTCCAAGGATGGCCGCGGCTTGCACTTTCGGAGGCCGAGCGCTATGACCAGGAGCCTGGGCGACCGACAGCACCAGGTTCATGTACCCTTTTTCTTCCACCGCTACCAAACCTAGGGGTGAACGGGCTGCCTTGAGACTCCCATCGGCTACAACACTGCCTTCGTCGAGCACCCACTCGAACCGAATTCCCCGGCTTTCCAGTTCCCGGGCAATGTTTCGAGCCCCACGAATACCGTTTCGTTCTTCATCTCCTCCAAAGGCGAGGTATATATCTCTTCGAGGTAAAAAGCCCTTGGTCGCCAGGGCTTCGACTGCCTCCATGAGTCCGATGAGGGTATTTTTTGTGTCGAGGGTACCGCGGGCGTAGACTGTATCCTGACCAGTTGCTTCATCGTAGGAGATTTTGGCACTAAAGGGAGGAAAGGACCATTTTTCTGCTTCGACGGGGACCACATCGTAATGGGCCATGAAAAGCACCGGAAGTTTTTCTGGATTTTTCGCCCTCCAGCAGAACCATAGGCCAAAATCATCCAGAATCTGAACTTCGGCCACCTTACAAAACTCGGGATACGATGTGAGCAAGAAATTCTGAAAAGCCTTCAGATTATTGTCTGCTTTGACTCCCTCGCCGGGGGTAAGGGTTGGAATTTGTAGGGCCTGGCGAAATCGTTCAACTTCTAGGGACTGGGCGGTCATTATCGTTTGTCCTCCTTCAACACCTCTTCGAGAAAGGAAATAGCCCGACGACTAATGGCCTCAGGGTCTTGGAGATGCAAATCATGACTTCCTTTTTCGATTATTTCTACCCGGGCGTTTGGGAGCCCCTGAACACCCCGGCGGCAGTACTCGGGGGTGAAGTACACGTCCTTGGTCCCTTGGAGAAAAAATGATGGGACAGAAAGTCCGGCAATTTCTGGAATTATAGAGTACTCGGGGTTCATGATATAGGAACCTTGGTGATTACAAATTCTTGACCAAATAATGTCTCCCTGTCCTTCTCCGTGCATAGCCTCGAATTGCCTACGATAGGTCTCGGGTAGATCTCGAAGATCGCTCAGTAACCATGCACTCTTGGCGGCCAATTTTTCGTCGCTATCAAAACCAACGGCTTCTCCTACGAATCCCAGAAGCCTCCCAGGGTTTCGTTGAGCCCAAACCAACCCGATCGCTCCACCTACACAGTGGCCCCAGAGGAAAAACGTCTTATCCGGGCCGATGTGTTCGTTCACGAAAGTATCCAGTTCCTGCACTCCCTCCTCAACAATATCGACCGGGTCCCTATGATGCTCCGGGTCGAACCGGGTCCCGTATCCCTCTCGATCGAAGGCCATTGGCTGTACCCATTTGGGCAAATGGGGAAATACCGGGTCCCAGGTCTTGGCACTATCAAATCCATTGTGGAGGAGGACCAGAGGGACTGAGGGTGGAAGATCTCGTAAAACCAAACTCAGAACCCAGTGACTGGCTAGGCCCGAAAGTAAATAGCTTATGGCAACGGCCGCGAACAACCCAGGCAATCCAAAGTAGTAAGAAAAGACAAGTCCTAGGGGAACAGTTAGACCAAACATTTGAAAAATTCCTAGCCCCGCTGCCGTAAAGGGCCGTCGAAGGACATTAAGCCCCGCCACAATGACCATGTACAACCCTTGGAAGGCATAGGCCGCTGACACAATTCGAAGGTAAAGGGCGCCGGTGTATACTACTTGGGGGTCAGAATTAAAGATTCGAACTAACAACTCTGGCACTAGTAATAGCACCCCAAAACTAATCCCCCCAACCCAAAAACAAAACTTCGCACTGGCCGAAAAAGCCTCACGAACCCTATCGTTCCGCCCCGCACCATTGTTTTGCCCAATAAAGGGCCCCAGGACCACCGACAAGGAGTTCACGAAGGCCAGGGCAAAACTCTCAATTCTATGGGCAACCCCGTACCCCGCAACCGCACCGGTTCCGTACTGGGCAACGATCCGGGTTACCAGACCCGCGCCGAGGGGGACAATGAGTCGAGTCGCGGTAATTGGAATCCCCAAATGGAGAATACCCCGCCAACTCTCGAACAACCGGCCGAGGGAACCCCGGTCCACTTTTAATAGACGTTCACGAAAAATCAGCAGGTAGAGGGAAACCCCAAGGGTTAGGCTTCGAGCCAAGGCCGTCGCCAGGGCAGCACCCCGAACCCCCATTTCGGGAAAGGGCCCCAGACCGAAGATAAAAAAGGGATCTAACAAGGCATTAAGGCCCGCGGCTACAAGCATAATAATTCCCGGGAGTTTTACCTCCCCCGTGGACCTTAGAATATTGTTCCCGACCATGGTCATTATTATAAACATGACCGCGGGATACCAAATCTCCATATAGTCGCGAATGGAAGGAAGTACATCGTCCCCGGCTCCCAGAAGTTGAAAGAGAGGGTCTATGGTGTCAATTCCTATTCCGGCCACGAAAAAAACTAATCCGAGAGCCAGCACCATGGAGTGGGTAGCCAGCCTCCGGGTGGCGGTCGAGTCACCCTCACCAATCGTCCGGGAAATGAGAGCCGATGCACCCTGGGCTACCCCTTGAGCCAGGGCGCCGACAACCATCACAACGGGGAAGGTAAAGCTAATAGCGGCCAGGGGAACGGCTCCTAACATTCCGACGTAGAAGGTGTCTACGAGGTTATATAAAATGAGCCCCAGAACTCCGCCCATTTGGGGAATAGCCATAGAGCCTAGAACCTTGCTGACCCCACCCTCGAGAAGTACTGGCCGGTCGCTGAGACGGCGGGATGTTTTCGCTTTTTTCATGGGTTAAAGGAGTGTATCAGCCGGGGAAGAAAGTTACAAATTAGGTACCCGGGACCTCTAGTCGAAGGTGATCGCCATCTAAAACTTACTTTCCTTTACAAATTCTCAACCGCCGGTCACAGAGTTCGAGCATCTTCCATTCCAGGATTGGAATTTTATCCAAGAGACCAAGGGGTACAGTGAGTACCTGGGTTTCTTCGGTAAACAAGACCCGTACTTTCCCCTGGGGAACTCGGGGGTTATGACTGTGTTCTCCAAAGAACTCCCCGACCGAGAGTTTTTCAATTTCTTTATTCTCCAAGAAAAGGGCTGCCATGCCTTCTTCGACCATCCACAGAAGGCCCTCATCGAAGGTCGATAAAACCTCGCCGGCTTTGAGGTGCCGACGGCTAGTCTGGGCGGCTACTTGATGGAGGACCGGAGAACTCACCATTTCGCCGAATAACTGGGTCGACTGGAGTAAAAGCATATCCGAGGCTATTTGGCGAATTCGTTCCAGGTTCGCATTCCTCTGAATAAAGGGGCGGTAGAGTTCAGCGGGAATCTCGAGCACGTTCACGTAGCTCCTGGTTCGATAGGTAAATCGGGTACTGTCTCCCCCCAAGGCGTCAAGTTCCCCGATGAGCGTTCCGGCCGAGAGCATATACTCGAGCTTTAGGTCGGCCTGAATGAGCTCTGCAACCCCGGTAATAACCAGGTAGACGTGGGTTGGAACCTGGCCTTTCTTTTGAATAATATAACCGGGGTTGAAAAGTCTACTCGAACAATTTAGAAGCATCTGAAGTTCGCTACTTCGAGCACTGGGAAAGTATCTATGCAAGTATTTTGCTGCGGCCTTTCGGACGTAGTCTTGTTGGGCAGGTATCAGAATATCCTCTTGGCCAAAACTCGCATTGGAGCCAATTTCTTTTTCCGCGGTAGTTAGGCTCCGATTTACGTGGGCCAGGATGATCTTTTTACTTTTGTCGCCCTTAAAGTCCTTCGCCTCGCCGTGGATCATTCCACCGCCTATATCAATTTTTTTGACGTCTGCGGGAGTACGAAGATCTTGAGCCATCTCCGTATAGAGCGCCTTCGAATAGTCGGTAGCGTTCGGGGCATCGATTAAGAGACTCCGCATAACCAGGTCCGAAGCAATGTCGGCCAAATGATTGTAGGTTTTGTATCCACCGGCCCAGAGGGTCCTAAAAAAGAAAAGGGTGGTCTCTACGGGATGTAACGAAAAGAGGGGCTTTACCTCGAGCCCTTCGATATCGTTCCATTCTTCAGAAACCAGATCTCGGACATCAAATATTTGTTCAAAACGAGACGCATCCATGCCGGTAATAGCCGATAGCTTTTTCATAACCCCATTTCGAACGTAGGGGGTCGCGTAGTACTTTATTCGATGGTCCGAGCGAATCATGCTCGTCAATCCCGCAAAATGATCGTCGTGGGCGTGGGAGTGGAATATTCCTTCGATCTCGTTAACACTAATTCCCAGAGCAGTAAGGCTATCGATAATATTCGGCCCCGTATCAATGAGGTAGAGCTTGCCCTGGAAGGTAACAATACTCGACATACAGGGGCGTTCAGTATCCCATCCATTTCCTTCGCCAATGTGGATTACCGAGAAGTACTCCCTATTCACCTTATGAAAATCCAAACTCACAGGAGAGTCGTAGGTTTCACCCTCTTCCAGATTGAGGTTTACTTCCAAGGTCTGACCGTTATAGTCAAAATAAAAAATGTTTGTTTTCTCCCGCCAAAGGGTCAAACCTGGGGCCAATTGCACCGGATCCTGTTCAAGAATAACCGAGTCTAGAAGTTCCTCGCTACGACGAATCTTCCCAAAGGCGAAAGCGAGTTTTATGCGAATAACTTCTTGGGCCCTTTCTTTATCGACCCCCGAAGCCCGGACTTCTTCCTCATTGGCCAGCCCATAGGTTCCTCGAAACAGATACTCTTGTAAAGCTTTTACCTGACTCTTGGTACCAATAATGAGCGGCTTGGTGCCCTTGTTCCCCGGATGGTTTGGAATAATCATACCTTGGTTGTAGAACATTTGGAGGATTGGAAACTCGCCCAGGTTCGAAAGTTTACCTCCCTGGACCGAAACATCTGACAAGAGAAGTGCATTGGGGCCAGTCTCGTACAGGCCCTTGTCCCATACTTTTTGGGTTATTATTCCCCGCTTCATCAGATGTTTTGTCACATCCGGTGGGCACCCACACAAGACCCGTAGATCGGCCTCGGGTATGAGGACGTAGTACACCCCCCGACTGACAAACACTTTTTCCATGCCACCATTTTAGGTCCACAATGGCCAGTTTTCCAGCAAAACCCCTGATCTTTCGTATTTTCGCTCGAATTGATCTCTTGGGGACCTCTATATCCAGGTTTTCTGGCTAAGTTGAAGGGTTTCTAGAGGTACCCGTCTTGTATAGTGGCAGGAAACTTTGGCCGACCAATTAAGGAGATTCCAATCGTAAACCTAACCTTTAGATAGAACATCAGCCTCGGCGAAGCCTTCCTACTTGGGCTCGGTTCTACACTTGGAACCCGGGTGTTTGTGAGCCTCCCCTTGGCCTTCGGAGTAATCCTCAACCCACGGTTTATTGCAGGTCTCTTACTCGTTGTACTCACCCTCCTTACCCTATTGGGAGTAAAACGAACAAATAGGGTGAACTTCTTGCTGGTGTCCATTACCCTTTTCGCCCTCGTGACAACAATCCCGGTCTACCAGGTTGCAGCTCTTGGGCGGGTTCTCATGGTTGGGGAAGGCTCCACCCCAAAAACCCTTCTCGATGTGTCCCCCGAATTCTGGCGCCCGCTTCTTTTTGCCAGCGGACTCATCGGGGTCTTCATCCAGCGCCTTCACGGTGTTGTTGTACTACGGAATTACCGGAGCTGCAGCCCTGGCTATTCCTCGGGAGCAATCGCTCTTTCATCCCTGGGTTGGGGTAATGGGCCTGGTAGGTTGTGTAAGCCTGGCGTTTTTTATCGACCTTCTGGCGGTTTGGGGGGGGATTAGGAACCTTGGCCTTCGGATTTCTTTGGTTCTTTGTTCGGTCCAAGGGCTTCGGAACTAAGTAGCGCCTAATTCCCTCAGGGTTAACCACACCATAGTGCCAACACCAGTCTCGAGGGATACCTCGTCGATCATGAGGGTAGGACTGTGAAGGGAACTGGTCCATCCCCGAGAAGCATTACCAACCCCCAAGTTATAGAAACAACCAGGAATAACCTGAGCGTAATAGGCAAAATCTTCGGCCCACATTACCAGGGGAAGATCGATCACCTTCTGTTCACCGAGGTATTCGATGGCCCCCTCCTTTGCCCGCTGGGTTAGGTCCATATCGTTACGGACCACCGGGTACCCACCGGTATCGATTCTACAATCCGCTTCGGCCCCGAAGGCCCGGGCAGTCTCGGTTACGAGGCGAGATATTCGTGCCAGGGCATCGGCCCTCCAAGACTCGTCGACGGTTCGAAAAGTTCCCGCAATCTCGACCGTGTCGGGTATTACGTTCATCGCCCCGTTACCAAGGATCTTGCCAAAACTTAACACGCTTGGGGTCTCGGGATTGGCCGCTCGACTAACGACTTGCTGCAGGCTTACGAGGGTTTGGGCTGCGATGGCAATGGGGTCGATTGTCAAATGGGGACTGGCTGCGTGGCCCCCCTTACCTCGGATGGTTATGTTGATTTCGTCGGCACTGGCCATCATGAGCCCCGGTCGAAAGCCCACGGTTCCAGCCTCGAGCTGGGGGTTAATATGCTCGCCCAAGATGATTCCCGGCCGGGGATTCTCAAGAAACCCCTCTTTTATGAGGGTCTTTGCTCCTCCGGGATTCACCTCTTCTCCCGGTTGAAAGATTCCAATGACCTTTCCCGACCATCCGGGCAGGGATGCAAGAACTTCCAGGGCGGTCAACAAAACTGAGGTATGTACGTCGTGTCCGCAGGCGTGCATTACCCCTGGGTAGGTGCTGGCAAAATCAACCTCATTCAACTCCTGGATTGGTAGGGCATCAAAATCAGCCCGAAGGGCGATGATCGGACCGGGTCCCCTATCGAGAATAGCACGCAACCCGTAGTTCCCTCGGGCAGCAAGGTATGGAATCCCCAAGGCCTCGAGTTCTTTACCTATCCAGCTCGAGGTTTGCACTTCTTGGAAGGATAACTCGGGGTACCGGTGCATGTGGCGCCGGCGTTGGACGGTTTTAGTTGTGGAGGACTTGGCCAGATCACTCACCTGTTGGGTCGAAATTCGCATAAGAAAAGTGTACCCTTTGTGGTAGAATTACACCAGGGAGACTCGTCGAATGGCGGTAAGAGAAGGTTGGCGGGACTGCTCCCACTGTTCTACACCAAATAAGGGGCGCTGACTGGACCTGCAGTTTTTGTGGAACCGATAATCGTGCGTCCCTCGACTCCTGCCGGCAATGTGGAGCAACCAAGGGTGATTCTCAAGCCCGAGCCCAGAAAGAGTTATCGAACTCGAAAGAAACAAAGCCACCAGCTCCAAGAAATCGAAAGCCCCTTATTCTCGGAACAAGCCTCCTGGCAGCTCTGGGACTCGGATTTCTCCTTTGGGGACTCTTCGCGGTAAAAGAAATTCCTCTGGTCGTTGAGGAAGCGGGCTGAGAACGGAATATCGACCTCGAGGAAGAACAGCTAGTTCGACGAACCGACTGGGAGAACCGAGAGGGTCCAGGTAGGATCCGAGCGAGTCGTTACAGGAAAACGAGACCTGTGGGTCGTGGTTCGAACCTTCTCGGCCCAAGGACAATCCACCGATCCCCTTCGATGGCCCTCGGTGAGCCCGGGAACTGGCCAAAGGGAGGGAGTACGATCGACCAAGACCTATGCTCGGTACCAAGACACCGAATCTGGGAAGCTTTACGAAGATTCACCCCAGGGTGAACTTTAGTCGGACGGGTGAATGGAATTGGTATGCTGGTAGAGGTGATTTTCTGAAGATTTCAGTTTTAATTTATCCCTCGATGCGTATACTAAGGATATGAATAATCAGGAAAAACCGATCAAGTCCTTTGTCATAGACACGAACGTGCTTATTCACCGCCCGGATGCAATCTTGAGTTTCAAGGATAACGAAGTGGTCATTCCCCTTTGGGTCCTGGAAGAACTCGACAGGCTAAAGACTTTTTCGGATGAAAGGGGAAGAAATGCCCGCCATGCAATTCGTTTTATCGACGGGGTCAGTAAGAATTCCAACCTCAGCGAAGGGGTAAAACTCGAAAACGGCTCGACCTTGCGGGTTATTATGTCTACGGGGTCTATGCCTACGGGATTTCTTGAGGATAAAACCGACAACAAGATTATTCTTTCGGCCTACGAGCTCCAACAGCAGGGGCGGCAGGTTTTTTTCGTATCAAAAGATATCAATGCCCGGGTAAAGGCTATGGCCTTGGGTATCCGAGCCGTCGACTACGAGAAACAAAAAGTTAACTACGACAAGCTCTATTCAGGGTATGGTAGAATAGACGCAAGCCAAGAAACCCTCGGAAATCTTCGGGCCACTGGGTCGATTCCTTGGAATGATAACCCTACACCAAATTTCTACCTTATTTTGACCGATAAGTCCGACCCCGAAAATAATGAAATCGCCCGATACCGGGCTGAAACAAGTACCCTTAGCCTCGTTGACCATCGGCTACCATCGGTGGCAGGTATTAGACCTATGAACCACCAACAACGAATGGCAATGGACCTACTACTCGACGATTCGGTCTCCCTGGTAAGTCTTGTCGGTAAAGCGGGGACCGGAAAAACCCTTCTGGCAATGGCCGCGGGACTCTACCTGACTATGGAGAAAAAAAGTTACAGTAGGGTTTTGGTATCCCGGCCGGTTGTGCCGATGGGTAAAGATATTGGGTACCTTCCGGGGGCAAAAAACGAGAAACTCAGTCACTGGATGCAGCCGCTTTTTGATAACCTAGAATACATCTTCTCGGTTTACCATAAACAGAATGTAAAAACCCTCGACCAGCTCATTGCGAATAAGATCATTGAACTCGAAGCCCTCTCGTACATTCGGGGCCGAAGTTTGCCGGGTCAGTATATCGTTATCGATGAGGCCCAAAATTTGAGCCCCCACGAAATTAAAACTATCGTCAGCCGAGCTGGAGAAGGAAGTAAGGTGGTGCTCACCGGAGACCCCCAGCAAATTGATAGCCCCTATTTGGATGCGAACTCCAACGGTCTGTCCTACCTGGCCGAGGCGTTCAAGGCTCAAACCATCGCGGGCCACGTTACCCTCGAAAAAAGTGAACGAAGCCGACTCGCCGAGCTTGCGGCAGAGTTGCTCTAGGTGGCCGAAATGGAAAAGTTCACCACCCTTGTAGAAAACACCTTTGCTAAAGTAGAGCAGGTTCACGGCAATAGCCGCCTGGAACATCTGGACCTTCTCCAAGAAAAGCTTGCGAACCTCGACTTCGAACTTACCGAATTCCTCCTGAACAGAACAGCCAGTTTCATCGAGGTCGAAAAGAACAAATAGTCCTAAATTTGGGGAGGCTACCTGCCGACACCTAGAGGTAGGTGAGTTACAATGAGGATCGGGGTACTATGGTAACAAGAAAATGGATTCTCGGCCTTCTAGGCTTTATGTCTGGGGCCTTCCTTTATTCCCAGGTAGAATTTGCAAACCCAACAATAAGTACCGGAAATAACCTGGTATTTACTGCGACCAGTGGGGCACCTCGGTTTGGGAACTACACGACGGGGTTTATCGCCGATGCTTCTGCCCGAAGCCTCACCCAGCTTAGCTTCTTCCCGGAAAAAATTTCGATCCTCGATCCCCTCGCAGGACGATTACAAATTCAGAATCGTTATGGGGTTTTTCGAACCTCAAGCAATTTTACCGGCTTTGAACCGGTAGAGCTCTATCCCTCCTTCGTCCGAGGGGGCGAAATCCAAACTGGAAAAATAAATCCTCTGGTAACTTCGCCCGATGGGAAATGGATAGTGTACCTCGACCGCACCAGCCCTGCTTTTGGAAACCTCGTTCTCGGGAATATCGAAACTGGGCAACGGTTCACTGTTTCGAACCAGGTAGAAATTGACCTCAATAGCCCTCCTGTTGCCTGGAGTCCTCTGTCGGATTTCTTCATCTATCCAAAGGGAAGCGAAATCTACTATTTCAGCATTGACCAATACTCGACTAACCGGCTTCTCGCCGAAGATTACCGTTCTCTAGGTCAAGGGCAGCTTTCCAGTATATATTGGGGAGAAAATAACGAACTCTATTACATCAGTGGCGCCCTTGTGTACCGGGCTCTGGGTATTGAATTTTTTACACGGAGCTTATACCAGGAGTTTTTACGGGTTGGAACAATCGTAGGAACTATACCCTTTACCTTTGACCCGAATTTCGACCGTTTTTGGATAAGCCCCGATGGAACCCAGCTCCTTTTAGACCGGGGAGGTCGAAGTCTCTACCTCTATTTCCTCCAGAGTAACGATTTTGCCGCCGAGGGTGCGGTCATTCAGCTCCCTTACCTTCTGCTTCCCCGGAATACCACCGTCGATCGAGTACTTTGGTCTGAGGGGGGAATTATTACCGTACTGACCCAGAGCCTCGTGGCCGGGGAAAAGACGTCCACCTTGTATCGTTTGGACGTTTCCACCTCCCAAGAATCTTATCAATTTGAGCCTATAGAAGACTCCACGGTTCGGGATATTTTTCTAAGTCCACAGGAGACCCGAGCAGCGGTCCTCCGGTCCGATAGGGTCGAGATTCGAAACTACCGAACCTGGGCGGTAGAACGTACTCTTACTCATACCGAACCTCTCCATGCCCTCTTCCTCAATGAAGATCAGCTCATCCTTGCGGGAAAGCAGGTTACCGAGTTAGTGAACGTACGGGCGAACTCGAGTCAGTTTCTCTTCTATAGCCAGCTTAGCCAAGTGGGTTTCTCGGCCGGCGAAGAGAAGGTACTAGGTACCCGGAATGGTGGTTTCCGGGAGTACGATTTCGAGAATCGCACATGGATAGAGTCGGCGAGTGGTACAGCCTTAGCCCCCCCTTCGACTTCTAGCTCAGATTTCCGAATATTCCTAGAAAACCTTACCTCGGGAAGTTATCGCAATATCGTCATGGTCCGAAACGTGCGACAAATTGGAACCCTTTCCCTCTTTGATCCTCCAGTCACCCGATACGAGGCTTTTCCGACCAGGGATACACCGATTAGCATGAATCCCTTCATAAACGGTTCCAGAATTCGCCGGCGAGAGGTAAGTCTTGTTTTCAATGCTATCGACTCGGTTGAAGGGCTTACTACAATCCTCAATACCCTCGCAGAGTACGACGTTCGGGCCACCTTCTTTGTAAATGGTGATTTTATTCGCCGGCATCCCGGAGCCGTACGAGAAATTGCTGCTTCGGGCCACGAAGTAGGTAACCTCTTTACCGTGTACTTTGATATGTCCGACTCGAGGTATCAAATTACGAGTCAGTTCATCCAACAAGGTCTTGCCCGTAATGAAGATGAGTACTTCGAGACCACGGGACGGGAACTTTCCCTGCTTTGGCACGCTCCGTACTACTTTACGAATCCATCGATACTCTCTGCAGGGTCGGGAATGAACTACACCTACATAGGTCGAGATGTAGACAGCCTCGACTGGGTACCCAAAAGGGATGAAACTGGTATATCTAGACTATACTACCCCAGTGCGGAGCTGATAGAATCGATCATTGAAAGAAAACTACCAGGCTCAATAGTCGCTATGACCGTAGGCAGACCGGGTGACGACCGGCCGGCCGGTGGACGAGACGACTATCTCTTCACAAAGCTCGACATCCTGCTGAACAACCTCATTGAACGTGGATACTCTATAGTACCGGTTTCGGAAATTAAAGACCGAGCCCGTTGAGATCGAAGTAAAAAACCCCCAATCCCCGGGGAGAAAGAAAAGGAAGGAACTTATGGCAATGGCGAACTATCAAACGACAGCGTACAAACAAACCCGGGTTAAGACTGCCGGCCCGGGTCAACTGGTGGTAATGCTCTACGATGAGGCTATTCGTCAGCTGGAGATAGCTGCAGACCTTCTTAACTCGAGTACCAAACAACTGGACAAGGTAAATAACTCAATTCTAAAGGCCAGAGACATTATTACCGAACTCATGGTATCTCTGGACATGGAACAGGGCGGTGAGTTTGCCCAGACCATGTTCAGTCTCTATCTTTGGTTTAACGAACAACTTCTCGAGGCCAATTTGCGAAAACGAGCTGAACCAATTCAAATCATCGCCCAACAGCTTTCCCAAATTCGGGACGCGTGGTCGGAGATTGCGGGAAAAACAACAGTAGCACCCCAGGAAAGAGCCGGCGTTAATATCGCTGGATAAGGGAGGTCCCATGACCCTTTCTGAACACGAAGTAGAGCAAAGAATATCTTTATTACGCCGATTCCGTTCTATGCTTGAGGCCCAAAGGGCCAAGTTTCGCAACTACCTTTCGGTACTCGACGTTCAAGAACAGGCGATTTCTGAAGGAAATACCGAAAAAGTCGCTTACCACGCCGAAATTGAACAAGCTATACTCGGTGAAATCCTTTCCCTTCAAAAGGTTATCGATCCTCTCCAAGAAATGTATCAATCGAGCTTCCCCGGAGGAGATCGGGAAATAACTGCCCTTCAAGAGAGCCTCGGTAGGCTTCAAACCCAGGTACTCCAACGGAACCAAGATACTCGAGCATTCCTTCGGCAAAAGAAGGAAGAGCTCTCCTCTCGCATTCATTCTCTTCGTATTCCCAAGGTTCCTCGATCGGTCTATAGCCGGACCACTCAACCGAGTCTTTTAGACCTTCGGGCCTAGAGAAAGTACCCAGAAAATGAGTCGGCTCTTAACTTCCGCCCATATGGGCAATCTCGAGCTTAGAAATCGCGTCGTCATGGCTCCAATGTGTATGTACTCCTGCCTTGGCCAAGATGGGATCGTTGATAGTTTCCACCAGGTTCACTACGGCTCTCGGGCCCAAGGGGGCGTTGGTCTGGTCATCTGCGAGGCTACGGGTGTAAGCCCCGAAGGGCGTATTAGTAAAGAGTGTGCCGGACTTTGGGAAGATTCCCATATTGAACCCTATGGAAGGGTCGTAGAAACAATTCACCGTGGGGGTGCAAAAGCAGCGATCCAGCTCAATCACGCCGGACGTAAATCCCGGGCAACCTCTCGACCCCTTGGACCCAGTCCCGAGGCCTTCAATGCTCAATACCCTCAACCCGAAAAGCTCAGTCCAAAAGAAATCGATCGAATTGCGAAGGACTTTGGAGCCGCTGCTGGGCGGGCTGTAAACGCAGGTTTCGACGCAATCGAAATTCACGGTGCCCATGGGTACCTCATCAGCAGCTTTTTAAGCCCCCTGACAAACCACCGACCCGACGAGTACGGCCGAGATCGAACTCTCTTCTTAGAACAGGTTCTCGGGGAAGTACGAAAATCGATCCCCCTGGGTATGCCGCTGCTCCTCCGGATATCTGCCCACGACTGGGCGGAAGGTGGCAATACCCCAGAGCTATTGGGAGCCGAGCTGTCGAGGGGCATCCTGGACCGGTACGGTATTGCGGCAGTCCACGTTTCATCCGGAGGCGTAGTAGAAACCTCACTCCAACCCTACCCGGGGTATCAAATTCCCTTGGCCCACGAGCTTAAATCTATCCTTTCTCTTCCTATTATTGGAGGAGGACTTATTGACAGCCCCGAGATGGCCGAATCAATCCTTCAAGACCGCAGGGCAGACTTTATCTTCCTCGCCCGGGCACTATTGCGGGACCCATATTGGGTTCTGAGAGCTGCTCATCAGCTTAAGTTCGATATTCCCTGGCCGACCCAGTACGAAAGAGGTCGCTTCTAACGGTAGTTTTTTGAAGTTACCTCCGGTACAATCGGGCTAATGGATATCACCTAAATGTTTGCACCTCAGAATAAACCAATCATAGTCCAAAGCGACGCTACTATTCTTCTCGACGTTCACGATCCTGGAGCCCTTGAGGCCCGTAAGATTCTTGCCGGTTTTGCCTATCTCGAAAAGAGTCCTGAACATATTCATACCTACGCTCTCAACCAACTAAGCCTGTGGAATGCCGCCTCGGCGGGAATCGATACGGACACGATCTTGGCCGATCTCAACCGTCTCAGTCGCTTTCCTCTACCAACGAACTTGGTAACTTTCATTCGACTAACTATCGAAAAGTACGGAAGTATTCAGCTCTACGAAACAAATCAAGATAACCTTCTCTTTCTCCATCCAAGAAACAAGAACATCTATGCAGAGCTTCGAGCCCATCCAAAACTGAAACGTCTGCTATCTACTGAGGATCTGTCGGCCTTTGAGGACCTAGAAATCCACGGACTATCAAAAGCTCAATGGCCCGAGGGTTTTCTCTTACCTCTGTTTGAACGGGGAACCATTAAGGACCTACTTATGAACCTTGGGTATCCAATTCAGGACCTGGCACCCCTCAAAGAAGGGCAGGCCCTCGACATTAAGGCCCAAGAAATCCTGCCAAACGGCAAACCCTTCGAAATCCGAGACTATCAGACCCAAGCGGTCGAAGCATTTTTGGGTGACCTAAAACCAGGCACTGGGTTTGGTACAATTGTTCTTCCTTGCGGCGCGGGCAAAACCATCGTCGGCATAGCTTCAATCCTCGATTTGGCCCAGGAAACCCTCATCCTCACTTCCAGCACTACGGCAGTACATCAGTGGATGCGAGAACTCCGGGAAAAGACAACCCTTACCCCTGAACAGCTGGGAGAATACACCGGTGCCCGGAAAGAGATTAAACCGGTTACCGTTGGAACCTATCAGGTTCTTACCTGGCGGAACGAGACTACCCAAGAGTTCCCCCACTTTGAGCTCTTACGGTCCCGAAGCTGGGGGCTCATTATCTACGACGAAGTACATATTTTGCCTGCCCCGGTGTTTCGAATTACCGCTGAGCTACAGGGTGTTCGGAGGTTGGGGCTGACGGCTACGCTGGTAAGGGAAGATGGTTTAGAAAAGCAGGTATTTAGCCTAGTCGGCCCCAAAAGATTTGACATACCCTGGAAGGACCTGGAAGGTCGAGGGTGGATAGCCGAAGCTCAGTGCATCGAGTATCGGGTGGATCTCCCACCCGCGTCCCAAATCCCCTACGCCGTTGCGGGTCTCCGAGAGAAATTTCGCATCGCTGCAGAAAATACTCGTAAAGAGGAAATTGTTCGTTCGCTACTAGCAAAACATCAAGGAGAAAGTATCCTCCTCATTGGTCATTACCTCGATCAACTTCAAAAGGTGGCTGCGGAATTTCACCTGCCTATGCTCACGGGGAAAACCCCTCAAGGAGAAAGGGAACGATTATTTGAAAGTTTTCGTGGGGGAGAAACAAAGGTTCTCGCAGTCAGCAAGGTAGCCAACTTCGCCGTAGATCTCCCCGATGCATCGGTCGCTATTCAAATTTCGGGGACCTACGGAAGCCGGCAAGAAGAAGCCCAACGGCTCGGCCGAATACTGCGACCGAAAGATCATCCGAGTCTCTTCTACACCCTCGTCTCTCGATCGACCCAGGAAGAAGAATATTCCGCAAATAGACAGAAATTTTTGACCGAGCAAGGCTATGCTTACACCCTCGAGGTATGGGAATGAAACGAGAAGAAATAGATGAACTCGGTGAGTGGAGATCTCATCTTCTCCAACTCGGGGACCGTACCTTTTTTGACCTCATTCGAAATTATCTCGGCCCGGTAAAAACTCCTTACAACAAACACGATCTTATAAGAAAACTTGAAGTCTTTTTAAGCCGGGACAAAATACAACAGGCGATGGTAGCTCTCACCGACCCAATCCAAGCCCAGGTCCTTAGTGCCTTGGCGTTCCTGGGCCCCAGGGACTCTCAAACCCTCCTGGGCTTTTTAGGTCGCGAACTCACTAGACTAGAAAGTTATCGAGCTTTGGCAAACTTAGAAGATCGATTAGTACTCTTTCGAAATCCCGAAGGAAGTATCGCCTACAACCCTCTGGTAAAAGCCCGATTCTCGAAGGAATTTGGTCATCCCGGAGCTCTCTTTTCATCCTATCGTCGGGAAGAGCTCCCTTTTCCCGAAGTAACCGAAATACCGCCTATTCCTTGGGCCAATGACTTGAGCCTCCAAGGACTCTACGTCCTACTCGGTCGTTCTTTTCCGGTTTTTCGACAAAATCGCTGGTTCTTAAAAAAATTTCTCGATCAGGTCGAAAGCAAAATCCCCGGGTTTTTCTCTACCGCAGATCGTATTCTTGGGGCGATCAATGGTCTATTAGCCCTTGGTTTGGTGACCCCAAATCCAGATGAACCTCGAGACCTTTTGACCCTTAACAATCGGTGGAGTCAAATATTTGACTTGAGCCCCTGGGAACGAACCATCATGTGGTGGTCGGGAATAATCGAGTCCGATCAAGCCAGCAAAGGCGAATTGCCTCTGGATCAAGACGAAGTAAATTTCCTTAATTTCGAGAATCAACACCGAATCTCCGGAGCCTTAGGATCTTTGCTCGTACTTTTAGAAGACAATCGTTGGTATCCCAGAGATGTTCTTGAACGAATAGTGAGCACCTTTCTGTCCCTAGAGCCCGCTTTAGAAACAACCATAATTCCCGGACTCATTTTTCTCCAAGCCCTCATCCCTGGTCCCGAGAATACCTACGCTCGTAATCCCAATTTGGTGCATTTGTCGAAAGAAAAACTTTCAGACCCATCTACCCTACCCCCAGGAGCCGGGAGGGTCGAGTCCGATGGTCGGGTGACCCTTCAAGCCTGGGTCCCCGCAGAAATTTCCGGACCCCTTCTTCCCCTTTTCTCTTTGGAGAAAGTAGAATACGTCCTCTACCTCCAACTCTCTCGAACGGGTGCAAATTTCCTCTTTTCCCGGGGCCACAAAGCAAACTCGCTGGTTTCCAGCCTGGAGTCTCTAACCCAAGGCCCCCTCCCTCAGGTTGTCCGGGCAACCCTTACCGAATGGGACCGGGACTTTTTTTCAGCCCAGGCTTCCCGGGGGATTCTTCTACGACTCAGCCCAGAAAAAGAGGCGCTTCTCCTCCACGATCCCCGGACCCTGGGCCTGGGAGTTATAAGTCTAGGCCAGGGTATCTGTTTTCTTCCCGCCCAACCCTCCAACGAATTTCGGCTCTTTGAGGACCTTGGGGCCCTGGGAATCCCCTTAGAAACCCTCCTGCCTAGCCTCATAAACGTAGACCCAGGCTTTCCCGATCTACGACCACTTCCTCTACCCCCTCGGGGGCTCGAAAGAATATCCCGCGTAATCCATACCCTTCCACCAAACCACGAAACCGAGGACCATCGATCAACTCAAGCCCAGATCATTCGCCAATCACTACAAGAAAAGCTCAGGGGGCTAAAAATTGATGACGATTTTCGGCGAGAACTCGAATATCGTGTGGAAAAGGGCATTCTCTTATCCGAGTCTCAAATTAGATCGGGAATTGCAAGACCAGAAATGACCCAGGCAGGCAGCCTAGACCACACGGGCAAACTTCGCCTCATTGAAACCGCAATCCATTCCCAGGACCTGCTGGAGGTTCAAATTGCACCCCAGGGGGGAGCCAACGACCCGGCGGAGATACTACTCCTACCCTTGTCTATTCTCCGTCAGGGGGGAGAGCAAATTCTGCGGGGCCGTATCGAGCCCCAGGGTTCGGAAATGACGATTCAAATCAGCCGAATCCAGTACCTTCGACGACTAAAGAGCGGCCTCTTCAAGTGAAGAAAACCCAACCCCTTGGGTATTCTGGGGGTCGAATCCCACATCCCCGAAGGGACTAGGAACCCCGGTAACCTGGAGATTCCGAAACTCGTAGAGATTCGGGTCTAGCAGGTGGGAAGGGGTAACGTGGGAGAGAGCCCGGAAGATAGTCTCTACCCTACCGGGTTGGGTTTTTTCCCAGCCCAAGAGCGTTTCTTTAATTACCTGTCGCTGTAGGTTTGGCTGACTTCCACAGAGATCGCAAGGAATAATTGGAAATTCCTGTACTCGGGCGTAGGCCTGAAGGTCTTGCTCCCGACAGTAGGCCAAAGGCCGAATGACTACATGATTTCCATCGTCACTCACTAACTTTGGTGGCATCGCCTTGAGGGTACCCCCGTAGAAAAGGTTCAAAAAGAAGGTTTCAATAATATCGCTTCGATGGTGACCAAGGGCGATTTTTGTGGCCCCTATTTCTGATGCAGTCTTATAAAGAATTCCCCGGCGCAGGCGACTACAAAGACTACACGTTGTATTGCCCTCGGGAATGAGGCGCTTGACGATCGTATAGGTGTCCCGCTGAACGATTCGAAAATCGACCTTCTTTTTCTTTAGGTAATTCGGGAGTACTTCCTCGGGAAACCCCGGCTGTTTCTGGTCCAAGTTCACTGCGGTCACCCGAAAATCCACCGGAGCCGAATCTCGTAGCATAAGTAAGAGATCCAATAGAGCATAACTATCCTTACCCCCGGACATACAAACCATGACGTGGTCGCCATCCTCGACCATCGAGTAGTCGGCTATTGCTTGCCCGGTATGTCGACGGAGACGTTTTATGAGCTTGTCGGTTTCATGCTTGTTCCGATCGTGTTGTTTCTTAGTCATACGCAGGTTATATCGGGCAAAAACCCTGGGGTCAACCTTCTAAATAGACGGCTTTGAACCTGGCCCTGGCCCTCGAACATCGGCCAACCGTTGATGGTGATACAGCCAGCCCTTTGAGCCCTTAACAGGAAAGGGGTCTGTTCGGGGGTGTAGATGAGGTCGTAGGCCACCTCCTTTCCAGTCCACTCGTAGAGGTCAAAGGGATCGCTCTTCCCGTCCATTCCGACAGAGGTAGTTTGAACAATGAGGTCCCATCCGGTGGTCGAAGGAGCTTGGGTCCAATCCAGGTTCAAAAGGGTGGTAGGAAGATAGGGTTGCAACTCCTCATTCAGCTCCTGGGCTCTTTGGGGTGTCCTGTTTGTTACGGTCACCTCTATGCCCATTTTTCCTAATCCAAAGACTATGGCCCGGGCAGCACCGCCGGCTCCCAGAACCAAGGCCCGAAGCAGACCCTTTTGATGGGCCAAAGGTGCCAAAAACCCAGGTATATCCGAGTTGTATCCCTTCCAACCCCGGTCAGTCCGGACCAAGGTATTACACGCACCAACTGCCGCGACTCCATCGTCTCGGTCCACGAGCCAGGAGATGACCCCTTCTTTGTGAGGAATCGTCACTGACAAACCCTTAACCCCTAGGTCGTCCATCAGCTGTCGACCCGCGGCCAAATCATCGGTTCGAAAGGGGAGATACACCCCTGGGAACCCCACCGAACGAAAGCGGTCATTATGAAACTGGGGGCTTTTACTGTGGGACAAAGGATTGCCCAGAATGCCAAAGAGGGTTTCGGTGCCCTTGAGATTCGAGTACCCGTAGACCTCCTCGAGGGTTCGGGGATCCAATTGCCCTGGAGCCGCCGCAGGGCCCCCTTGAAGGGGGGTAGAATAGGTCCACTCGGAACCAATCCACTGGGTGAGAACCCGGGTTGCAAGTCCGTACTCTCCCATGCCCAAGACTAGAAACGAACGAAATCCTCGGGCTCTTTTCTCCTGACCGAACCGAAAAATCGCCCGGGTCTGAGCTATGCCCTCGCACGCGAGGGCGATTTTTGGAATAAACCGTCGGGCTTCGCCCTCTACCGCTTCAAAGAGACCATTGCCCCGTTCTTCCAAATCTTTTGGGGTCCACGAACTATCGAAACTATGAATACTCCGCAGCACCCCGAGAGAGGCATTCACCAATTCTTTCGCAAGAGCATCGAGCTCGGGCACCCCCCAATCGAGGTCGATATACACCTTTCCGTTGGTCGAAAACTCCTTTGCCAAGGAAACCAGGATACTCATCCGCCAAGCTTCTTTATCCCCGGGCCACACCCCACCGTCTTTCCGATGTCGAGCAGTAAGGATGACCGGTCGCCCCAATTGCAATAACTGGTTTACAAATAGGACGAGATCCGAAACCAACAAGAAGGACGAAGCTTCGGTCGAAAAGAGAAAATCGAGCCGAGTCTCGTAAAGGTGGGCAAGCGTTTGGTACTCCCGAGCAGTAGATAGCTGGGCCTGGATAGTTGAACCCGTCAGGCATACACAGAGTTTTTGAGCCACCTAAAAATCACTCCTGTACAAGAAAGCCTCGATCAACCGGTCTTCTTCGAAGAGTAGACGCAGTCGCATAGGAAATCCCCTTTCAACCATCGGGTACACGAGCTCTCCGGGCTCGTCTGCCAGAGGTGGACCGAGAACAGACCGAACCAAATTCTGGCTACTGCCCATGTAGACCCCGAGAACCGGATCTTTATGTCTTCGATCGAACCTCACTTGCCACACCCGATTTTCGAACCAATAAAGATAGCTATGGTCGGAATAGTAAAAAACTACGTCCTGTTGCCACTCGGCGGGTCCTGGCTGAGGATAGATTGTCTCGGGAGCTCCGAAGGTACCAAAGGCCTCGTAAGGAGTCATTCCCAAAGCCCCGGTCTCGGGCCCATCGAGATAGGTTGTCTGGGCAAAGCCGAAGGAAATACCCCAGAGGAAAAATAGACTTGCAAAAAAGAAAAGGGGTGAATATTTCATGACAAAGGAAGAGTTCCTCCGGTTTCGAGGTATCCGTGGAAGGTATCTCCATCGACCGGGGGAGAAAAGTAGTATCCCTGAATCATATCTACCCCCTCGGCTACCAGAAGTTCTAGTTGATCCTCGAATTCCACTCCTTCGGCCAGGGTTTCAAGGCCAAGATTCTTCGAGAGGGATATAACCGCCCGAACTATCGCCCGGTTATTGTCGTTTCGGGTGACGTCTTCGATGAAAGATTTATCAATCTTCAACGAATCCAAGGGAAGCTCTTTTAAGTAGGCTAAGGATGAATACCCGGTACCAAAATCGTCAATCGATAATCGAATTCCTTCTTTTTTGAGTTGCTCCATTTTTTTAACCGCCCCTTGGGCATCTTCCATAATGGCACCTTCGGTTATTTCGATTTTCAAGGTCCCCGGTTTAAGTTTGTTTACTCTGATTACGTTAACAATCGATTCAACCAGATCTTTCTGGAGAAATTGAACGGGAGAAAGATTCACGGAAAAATAGATAGACTCGGTTTCAGTTTTTTGCCACTCGGCTAAAATTCGACAGGCCTGGAAGATAATCCAGCGACCTAGTAGGCGAATAGACCCGTTGGCCTCGGCCAGGGGAACGAAGAGCCCAGGTGAAATAATCCCTAAGCTGGGATGGTCCCATCGAACCAGAACTTCTGCCCCCCGAATTTTTCCATCGACCCCGCATATCGGTTGAAAGACCAGACGAAACTGGTCGAACCCCCGTTGAATCGCCTTGTTTAATTCACTTTCGACCACCGCTCGATGGCGTTGCCTTCGACCCAAATCCTCGGAATAAAAACTCACACCCCCAGCGATTTGTTCAGCTTCTTCGGCGGCAATTTCTAGGTTCGTGAGTAGCTCATCGAGGGTCTTTGCTTGAGTAGGAAACATTGTGGCCGCAACATAGGCACCAAATCGAATATCCTCCACGGGCGGATCGTGGGGACCAGCGACGTCCTTGGCGATTTTTTGCATGAGCTGGTTTAATTGATGTGCCGAGTGTTCTCCAGGATAGAGGACAAAAAACTCATCTAATCGGTCACCCTGATAGAGACACCCTTTGTCCAGGGCATTCTTAATTCGAAAGCTACTTTTAAAAAGCAGCGCTTTTTGTCGGTCTCGGGTATTCTTGATACGACTGTATGCCGAGTCGAGCCGGATAACGATAACGGAAAAGGCTTTAGGGTTTCCTTCTTGCAAGAATTTTTTCCCACAACCGGACCCCTCGCTCATTTTCCCCGTGGACTTGTCATCTTGTATGAGGGTTTCTAGATCTTGGAGGAGGAACCGATAAATAGGCAGACCCGTATCTGGATGAAGCCGATTGAGTTTTTCTGCTTCCTTGAGTTTCCGTTCTGTTTCTTTAAGATGTGCTTCGAGTTCTCTAACTCGAGGCTGAGTATCGCTCATAGGTTTTTATATTCCTGCCCTAAGTATAACTCGCCACCCCAGGCTAAACCCAGGTTTACCTCTACCGTTTTACGAGTTTTTCGTAGTCTAAAACCTCTATTAGCAAAACCTTGGGTAATTTTTTGGACTTCTTCATTTAATTTTTTTACATCCTGAGAATCATCGGTTTTACGAAGAAGGACAAAACGTGGGCCATCTAATCGATAGAGGCGAAAAGCGGAGCGATACCGAGATAGATAACTACCCACCATCCGAATGCATTGTTGGCCCGTAGCATCTCCATAGGACGCACAAAAATCATCGAAATTTTCGATCCATGCTTCCCCGGACGTATAAACCCCCGGACTTCTTTTCAACCGGAACTGAAGGGCTCGAGCATTTCCTATACCTGTTAGGGGGTCAAAAAATGCCTCTCTCCAAGCCTCGTGAAGCAATATAACCTGGACAAAACCCACTCCCGACAAGACCCAGTAGAGCAAAATTGGAACCTGGATCATTCGACTCATACCCGCAACAAAACTCAAGAGAATAACCGGCCAAGGTGCTAGCCATCCACTGTTTCGTCGGCGAAGGAGGGCCGCCAGGAGTAAGATTAAGAATCCCAAAAAAACGAGAAGAAATTGTAAAAAAGTTAAATTCCAAGACGGGAAAAAGTACCCCTGGGGCCCCGGGACGATCGAGCTTCCGATACTCTCAAAAAGACCCACCAGTTCGTCACCTGTTCTTCCGAAACCGAGGTAGATAATCCCAATCCCCCCAAGAACCAAGAGTACTAGTTCCCCAATACCCGATACCGAAGTAAATCCTCGATCGGGGCTCAAGGAGAAAAACACAAAAAAGACCGGCAAAAGCAGCACGATACCGTGCTGAAGTCGAACGATGAGCTCAAGGTCCCACAGCCTCCCAGGCATTAGGTAACCGGCGTAGACAGCGCCCAGAAGAATTAAGAAAAAGCTAATTCCCGTCCTGCGATATCGGAGACTCATTACCCCGGTAAGAATTATCAATATCGGAGTTATGAGGAATAAGACTAACAATATTTCTTCCCGAAGGGTGGAAACCAAGGGTTCGAGACTGAGGAGAATCCCGAACACACTAACAAAAGAAAAAACTAAGAGAGAACTTCGATAAACCCGCATGTATCATCGATTATCGCTTGTTAGCAACCAGGGTGCAATGACCAACTTAGCCGGAAAAATAGATTTTAGAAATCCCCCAGGTAGCTTTTGACTACCCGGGGGATACAATTGATTCGAGAAACGAGTTTCTTATTTCTGGTACAGGGGTCGGTCGACGTATTTGGTATGCAAGAGCTCGTGAGCCTTGTGACTCCCGGGTTTCTCCAGGAAGTCGGCGTACAAGGTCTGAATATAGGGGTTATTGTGGCTACACCGGACGGTCTGTTGGGAATCGTCCTTGTAAATACCGGCGATCCGTTTCTTTCGTCGCTCATCGGTTGCGCCGTAAGGCTGTCCACCACCGCCTATACAACCCCCTCGGCAGGCCATAACCTCGACAAAATGGTAAGGTATCTCTTTTCCCGTGGCCTTGGCCTCTCGAATTTGTTTCATTATCTCTTCGACATTTCCCATTTGGTGGGCAACCGCGACTCGTACCTTGGTTCCCTTAATATCGATTTCGGCGGATTTAATTCCTTCCAGCCCCCGCACCATTTCGAACTCTACCTTTCCTAACTCTTCACCGGTCACCATGTGGTAAGCAGTTCGAAGAGCCGCTTCCATAACGCCGCCGGTAACACCGAAGATGGTTCCGGCTCCCGAGTACATACCCAGGGGGTTGTCCGGCTCTTCGTCCGGAAGGTTGAGGAAGTCGATTCCCGCTTGTTTGATCATCCGGGCAAACTCTCGGGTAGTAATAACCACGTCCAAGTCCTGTTGACCAGTGGAGTACATATGCTCATCCCGGGTAATTTCGTACTTTTTCGATGTACAAGGCATGATCGAGAAGCTAAAGATATCCTCGGGTTCAATGCCTTGCTTTTGGGCATAGTAGGTCTTTACCATACTCGCCATCATCATCTGGGGCGACTTTGCAGTTGAAAAATGGGGAATCATGTCGCCAAAGTACTTTTCTAGGTAATCTACCCACGAGGGGCAACAACTACTAATGAGAGGAAGGGTAGATCCTTCGGTGGTAAAGCGATGGACGAACTCGGTAGCCTCTTCCATAATAGTCAGGTCGGCTGCAAAGTTTGTATCGAAGATCGCGTGAATCCCTAGTCGCCGGAGGGCAGCGTAGATTTTTCCGGTTACAATTGTCCCCGGCTCCAGACCAAAGGCTTCGCCAAGAGCAACTCGCACCGCCGGGGCAATCTGGGCCACAACGTGCTTTTTCCCATCCTGGAGAGCACGCCACACCTTTGCGGTATCGTCTTTTTCGTATATTGCACCCACAGGACAGTGGGCAGAACACTGACCACACTTAATGCACGGTGTTTCGTTCAACAGTACATCTCCGGCGCCGGCAATTCGAGTACCATCGCCCCGACCGATAAACTCCAAAGCCCACACATTCTGCATACCTTGGCAAACCTTAACACATCGGCCACAGAGGATACACTTTTCCGGGTCCAGGATAATCGACGGAGTAGAATCATCTAGGGGGAGACTTCGAACATTCTTTTCGAAAGGTTGTTCCCGTATTCCGAACTCGGCTGCTAAACGTTGAAGTTCGCAGTTCCCATTCCGAGGACAGTACAAACAGTCATCGGGATGGTTTGCTAGTATGAGCTCAACTACCTCCCGGCGGACATTTACGATGTCTGGATCGTGGGTCAGTATGTTCTGCCCCGCACCAATTGGAGTCGCACAGGCCCGGACCAGTTTAGGACTACCCTCAATCTTTGTGACACAAATACCACAGGCAGCCCAGGCCGGAAGGTCAGGATGATAGCAGAGGGCTGGAATCTTCATTCCAACCATCTGTGCCGCTTTGAGGATACTTGTGCCTTCCTCGACGGTTATTTTTCTGCCATTAATTTGTGCATCGATCATTTTTGCCATTATTTCCTCCCCTCGCCCTAGGCTCTTAGGACCGCATCAAACTTACATACCGTAAAACACTCACCGCACTTGATACACTTATCCTGATCGATAAAGTGGGGGTTCTTGCGTTCTCCGCTAATACAGCTCACCGGGCACCTTCGAGCACAGAGGGTACAACCGATACATTTGTCTTCTTTTATCGTGTAGGTTACCAGGTCTTTACAGACCCCCGCGGGACACGTCTTGTCTTTGATGTGGGAAAGGTATTCGTCGTAGAAGTAGTGCATCGAAGAAAGCGCTGGGTTGGGGGCCGTTTGTCCAAGACCACAGAGGCTGGCCTTCTTCATGGCGTTTCCAATACTTTTTATCTTTTCTAGGTCTTCCATCGTTCCACTGCCCTTAGAAATCTTATCTAAGAGATTGTAGAGCTTGCGACCACCGATCCGGCAGGGAGCACATTTTCCGCAACTTTCTTCGACGGTAAATTCCAGGTAGAATTTTGCTACATCAACGATACAATCGTCCTCATCCATAACTATCATTCCACCCGATCCCATGATCGAGCCCAGTTCCTGGAGGTGCTCGAAGTCGATTGGTACGTCGATGTTATCGGCGGTAATGACTCCTCCCGAGGGTCCACCGGTTTGAACGGCCTTGAACTTTCGTCCGTTAGGAATGCCTCCGCCGATATTGTAGATAATATCTCGAAGAGGGGTTCCCATTGGAACTTCGACCAGTCCGCTGTTATTAATCTTTCCGGTGAGGGCAAAGACCTTTGTGCCTTTACTGGTGGCGGTTCCAATATTTGCGAACCAGTCGCCACCCTTCGTTATAATAACTGGAATATTCGCCCAAGTTTCTACATTGTTGATAACCGTAGGTTTTCCCCACAGTCCATTGGTCGCAGGAAAGGGTGGTCGAGGTCGAGGCATTCCCCGTTCGCCTTCGATCGATGCCAAGAGGGCGGTTTCTTCACCACATACGAAGGCTCCAGCCCCAAAGCGGATTTCAATGTCGAAGGAGAATTCGGTTCCTAATATCTTGTTTCCTAGAAGACCAACTTCTTTGGCTTGTCCGATGGCTATTTTTAGTCGATTGATCGCCAGGGGGTACTCGGCTCGGATATAAATGAACCCCTTGTCTGCTCCGACCGTGTATCCGGCTATTGCCATAGCTTCCAGAACCGAGTGGGGGTCACCTTCAAGTACCGACCGGTCCATGTAAGCGCCAGGGTCCCCTTCGTCGGCGTTGCATACTATAAATTTTTGGTCCACATCTTTGACATCCGCACTAAAGGACCATTTTCGCCAAGTCGGAAACCCTGCACCACCCCGACCCCGAAGGCCCGATTTTTTCAGCTCGTCGATTACATCTGAGGGTTTCATTTCGAAAAGGACTTTTTCGAGGGCGGCATACCCGTCCCGGGCAATGTACTCGGTAATATCTTCGGGATTAATAAATCCGCAGTTTCGTAGTACTACCCGCACCTGCTTCTGGTAGAATCCGATATTCTCGATTCCCCCTTTTGCAGACTTTTCCGCGCCAGCCTTACCTATTTCTTTGTACTGGAGTCGTTCAATCCGACGACCTTTTACTATCTGTTCGGCGATTATTTCTTCTACATCTTCGGGCTTAACCCCAACGTAGAAATTCTGTTCGGGAAGGACCTTTACGATAGGCCCCTTTTCACAGAAACCAAAACACCCGGTTTTTACTATTTGGCAGCTTTCGGCGACTCCCTGGGCCTCAGCTTGAGACTTTAGGTTCGTATAAATTTTGTCGGCGTTGGATGATTCACATCCTGTTCCACCGCATACCAGTAAATAATGATTAAATGCCATCCCTTCCCCCTTACCCTTCTACAATGTCCGGTGCCGGACGGTCGAACACGTGGTCGTTCACCAGTTCTTTACCCAGAATGTGTCGTTCTACGATGAGCTTTGCGACCTCGGGGTCTACTCGGCCGTAGATGATGTCGGGCATGCCAGGCATCTTTACTTCTACTACCGGTTCTGCGTGGTCCAAACCGATACTGCCGGTTTGGCGAAGGCTAACGCTGGTGAGGTTATACTGCTCGATGCAAGTCATGAACTGATTGAGGGTCCGTTTTGCTCCGGCGGCTATTCCGCTGGTTCCCATTCCTACAATCACCTGAATAGTTTTGTTGTCGGTTTCTCGAATTTCGAGAGCCTGCCGTTTTTCCTCCCGTAGTTTCCGTAAATCATCTAAGGTCAATTTGGCCATATTCTTCCTCCTGGGACTCGATATACTCTCGGATTAAAGCCATAGCTCCCGGGGTTTCTAGCCCCCCAAGGGCATCTAACAATTCGTTCCTTTCGATGGTGTAGTCCAACGAAGCTTTGGGATTATTGGGATAGATCTTCGTACGGCGGAGGTACATCTCGAAGGTTCCTGGAAAAGCCAGGCAACTTACCATCGAAAAAACGATATCTCCCAAGGGTGGGGTATCTAGGTGAGCCAGGGGAAAACTCCCCCTAACCCGGGTACCCTTTCCTGGTTCGCTTTCGAATTCGAACACACCCTCTACCGCTTGCACAGCCTGAACAAGAAAAGGAAGGCCAAGACCTACCCTTCTTCCAGGATGTTTGGTACCGTCGGAATAAAAGGGGTTCATGGCCCGTTCTATTCCCGACCTATCTATTCCTCTGCCGTTATCGCTTACAATGAACTCGAAGTGCTCCGGATCTTGAAGTATCTCGACCCGAATTACGTCGCCACCACTTTCGATAGCGTTCTGCACGATTTCGCTCAGGAAATCGCCCAGCTCAGCGTGCATAGAATGAGACCTAGGCTCCCCGGTGCTTTGCGACAATTTCGGCAATTTGGTCTTTTTTCAACTTGCCGTATACTTCGCCGTTCACCGTTAGAACCGGGGCCAAACCACAACATCCAACACAGCGGACAGATTCGAGGGAAAACTCCTGGTCGTCGGTAGTTTGGTTAACCCCAATCCCTATGACGTTTTCAATTTCCTGAATGAGGTCCCCTGCTCCTTTAAGGTAACAGGCAGTTCCCATACACACAGAAATTTGATTTTTCCCCGGTTTTTCGAGTTTAAAGAAATGATAAAAGGTGATGACGCCGTAGATCTTTGCCAGGGGCACATCGAGCACCTTTGCCAGATCCATTGCAATCTTGCGGGGGACAAAACCGTACTCTTGTTGGGTACGGTGGAGGATCATGATGAGGTTTCCAGGCTTATTTTTCCATTCCTGAACGAACTCCATCAGACCATCGGTGATTTTTAACTCTTCCGTCGTTGATACGGGCACGAGTTCCTCCTCGGTGGAGCAAAGCCTTTCCTGGTACGAAATTCCTTGCCTTCGGTCGTGATTTTTGGTACTTCTCATTCTATAATGACTCGTAATAAGTGGCAAGTCATTTGATATAAAATTACCTATTACTTTTTAATATTGTTGTGTTCATTTAAAATCTACAGTAGAATAGGTAAGAGCTAATGAGTCGATTATAATGTGATAAAGGTAATATTAAATGAGCCAAATGAACAAAAGTCTGGTCCTCAGGCTAGTCCGCTATTTGAGGGTTCTTAAGAAGCTGAAGAGTCTAGGAATCGTCAATGTATTTTCTAATAATCTGGGCGATGCGGTCGGTGTAACCCCTGCGGTTGTCCGAAAAGACTTCTCCCTCATAAATATTCAGGGGAATAAAAGAGGGGGGTATAATATCGATACCCTCATGACCGAGCTTCGCGAGATTCTCGGAAAACAAGAACGGCAGGATGTTGTAATTGTCGGTTGTGGACGAATCGGAACTGCCCTTATGAACTACAAAGAATTCGATAAAGAAGGTATTCGGGTTCTCGCCGCTTTCGACAATGACCCAGCAAAAATTGATAGAGAAGCACAAGTTCCAATCCTGCCAATGGAAGACCTTAATTATTTTGTAAAGGCAAATGATGTAGAAGTAGCTATCATTTCGGTTCCCGAATCCTCGGCAAACCGAGTTTTTGACGATATGATTCACTCGGGAATTAGGGGCTTTCTGAACTTTACCAGTGTAGAACTAAAGTGTCAGGGAAAATGCGACCGTCAAACCTGTCCCCATAACTGTACGGTACATAACGTAAATATCGGGCTCGAGTTAGAGAATCTCTTCTACCTCATCAACATGGAACAGCTGAGGGTATCGGAAGAAAATGAGCTCGGAACAGCCCATGAGGTATGATCGAATTGTCCAAGCCTTAACGGCCACTGTCCATTATTCATGTCATACCTTTGAAGAAGCAGAAGTAACAAACTTTGTCGCTAGCGACCTCATGAGTGACGTCCTGGTCCTGGACGACGAGGAGTTTCTTCTAATAACTTCCCTGAGCACCGAACAATCCATTCGAACCGCCGACATTGTTGGCGCCCGGGGTGTGTTGCTTGTAAATAACAAAAAGCCCCAACCGGGCATGCTCGCCCTCGCTACCGAACTCAACAAAACACTTCTGGCAACCCCCGAGAGAATGTTCCGTACCTGCGCAATTTTGGGATGCATCCTCCGGGAGGAAGGACATTTAGATTGAGTAATAGCTTCATCCTCGGTACCGATAACGCTCCCAGCCACATGATCGAGCTCATGTACCGGATGAAAGTGTGGGATGTCATGACCCGCGAACTTCGGGTTGGTAGCCGAACGAGCACTCTCGCCGAACTTCAGGGAATCATGCGGGACAATAATATTTCGGGCATTCCAATCGCCGAAGGGGGTCGACTCTATGGCATTATTAGCATGGACGATATTATTCGGTGCCTTCAGCAAGGGGCTATGGGAGACTCAGCCGCAGACCGAATGACCAAGAACGTTATCTCGCTTGAAGACGACATGCCCCTGAGTTTTGCCATTAGCACAATGGAAAAACATAGATTTGGTCGTTTCCCGGTCCTGAATAAACACGGCGAACTGGTAGGGATACTTACCAGCCGGGACATTCTGGTTCACCTCCTTATTGCAATGAATAAAGAAATGGCTTTACTCGAAAGTAGCCTTAATCCCCAGCCTACTTCCGAAGCCGGCGGAGTGCTCATTCGGGAATACACAACCCGGAAATTTGACTTCGAAAACGCCGGAAAAGCCTCAACCGAGATAAAGAAAATTCTTGTAGACCGGGGAATAGGATCAAAAATCGCCCGTAAGGTTGCTGTTGCCAGTTACGAGCTGGAGATGAACCAAGTCTGTCACTCCCTTGGTGGAACCCTCAGTTTCAAGCTGACCGAAGAAACCGCAGAAATAGTGGCTCAAGATCTAGGGCCGGGAATAGAAGACCTCGAGTCTGCCCTCATCGAGGGCTGGTCGACGGCGAATGAGTGGGTTCGGTCTCTAGGCTTTGGGGCGGGTATGGGCCTGCCAAATACGAAAAGGGTGAGTGACGAGTTCTCAATTTCTGGTGGCCCGAGTGGCACCCGAGTCGTTACGAGTTTTCGCCTCCGTGCTGAACCGTCGGTGTAAACAGGCGGAATACACAATAATTACCTTTGGAGGGTAGTGTGAATAATCTCCTTGAACCCCAGGCCGTAAGATCGGAAACAGTTGCCCAGGATCTTGGTCTCGAAATTATCGTGGCCGCACCCCAAGGAACCCTTATTTCCAGCGGATTCACCAGTGATCTCTTGTCCGATGCAATGGCCAACGCCCAAGAGGGATGCGCGTTTTTGACGATCCAGGCCCACAAGAACACCGTTGCCGTGGCAACCTTAACCGGTGCAAGCGCAATTTTTGTCTGTAGCAGTCGTACGGTTCCTGAAGATATGATTCAGTCGTGTAAAGACGAGGGGATTGGGCTCTATCGGTCGACAGAAAATCAATTCATCCTCTCGGGCAAACTCTACCAGCTCTTGTACACCCCGAATGCCTCGGTACCGAGCTGATCTCCACGTCCACAGCTGCCTCTCGCCCTGTGCCGACATCGATGTAAGCCCCCGAACTCTCGCCCGTAGGGCCGCTAGTCTCGGTCTTGACATGCTCGCCCTCACCGACCATAACTCCTGTGCCAACGGCCCCGCCCACCAAGATTGCTGCCGTCAAGAAAGAATCGTTCCCGTTTTCGGTATGGAGCTCACTACCCTCGAAGAGGTACACTGCCTGTGTTTATTCGAAGACCTCGACGGGGCCCTGGATTTTCAAAATCTGGTGTATTCCGGCCTTTCTCGTTTTCCGGTTGACGAAAACTTCTACTATCCCCAGCTTCTCGTAAATTCCCAAGAAGAAATTCTAGACCAAGTTTATTTCTTACTAACCCCCGCCTCGGCCCTCGACATTTCGACTGCTCTCTCGGAGGTACACCAACGGGGGGGAATTTTTGTCCCCGCCCACATCGACAAGCCCAGGGACTCCCTTTTTAGCCAACTGGGTTTCCTCCCCACAGACCCCTTCGACGCAGTCGAAATTACCCTGCCTCCAGACGAAAGCACCAAAAGAATTCGCCGGGGTAAGCTTCCCTTCGTCGCCAACTCGGACTGCCATATCTTGGAAGATCTCGCCCAACGGTACACCGAATTTGAGGCCGAACACTGCAGCTTTGGGGAATTAAAAAAGGCCCTGGCTATAGCCAGGGCCCGGGGAAACGATCAGTTGCCCCAACCTCCCACGAACTGGGTTGCGGGGGTATGGGGATTTCCCAGCAGAAAAACCTAACGGACCGCCTCGGGGTTTCGCAGAACCTCCCGGGCCTTCGAACCGTTCTGGGGGCCAACTATACCCATGCCCTCGAGCATTTCGACCATTCGGGCCGCCCGGTTATAGCCAATCTTCAGCCGTCGCTGAAGGTAACTCGCCGAGGCTTTGCCGGCACTCACAACAATTTCGATAGCCTTATCCATGAGGGGGTCTTCCAAGTCTTCTTGGTAAAATCCCTCATCATCATCTTCGATAAAAATTTCGTCATCTATGTAGTCTGGCTTGCCCATCTGTCGGACGTGGGCAACAATCCGCTCTACCTCTTCTTCGGACAAAAAAGCCCCTTGCATACGGGTTGGGAAGGGGTTCCAGGCGCTAGTAAAGAGCATGTCCCCCTTACCCAGAAGTTTCTCCGCTCCCATAGCATCGAGGATAATGCGGCTATCAATTTTGCTCGCTACCATGAAGGCGATGCGACTTGGTATGTTTGCCTTGATTAATCCGGTAATTACGTCGGTACTCGGTCGCTGGGTTGCCAGGACTAAGTGGATTCCGACCGCCCGGCTCATGGCCGCCAATCGGGCCAGGGTACTTTCGAGTTCTTTCCCCGTGGTCGCCATGAGGTCTGCAAATTCGTCGATTACCACAACAATGTAGGGGAGAGAGGTGGTTGCAATTTGTTTAACCTTGATTTTCTTGTTGTAACTGCGAATGTCTCGTACCGCCATCGCATCGAGAAGACTGTACCGCCGCTCCATTTCGTAAATACACCACTGGAGGGCCTGAAAGGCCTTCTTGGGGTCGGTAATTACCGGGGTCAAGAGATGGGGAATATCGTTATAGAACTTGAGCTCAACGATCTTGGGGTCGATCAAAATCATTTTGACCTCCTCCGGGCTTCGTCTATAGAGCACCGAACATATCAGGCTATTAACGCAGACCGACTTTCCACTTCCTGTGGCTCCCGCAATAAGTAGGTGGGGTGTCCGGGCGAGGTCTACAATCTGGGCGTCGCCGGTTATATCTTTCCCCAGGGCTACGGGGATTTCGTGCTTTGGATCGTGGAAGAGGGGATCCTGAAGGAGCTCGGCAAATCCGACCAGATGCCGATTTTTATTAGGAATTTCGATACCAACCGCGTGTTTCCCGGGAATAGGGGCTACTATTCGCACGCTTTCAGCCGCTAACCGCAGGGCAATATTGTCCGCTAAGTTTACAATTCGGGTCAGCTTGACCCCCGGAGCGGGAAGAATTTCGAACATGGTAATAACCGGGCCCTTGCGAATCCCCGTTACCTCGGCCTGAATTCCAAATTCCTGCAGGGTAGTTCGCAGGACCTCTGCGGCATCGGTGGCTGTTTGGTCTATTTGCCAGTGGTGTTCGTTCTCGAAGATATCGAGAATTCCCCGAATTGGCACGTCGTAGGTTCCTTGATACCTCGGTGGCTCGGGGGGAGGCAGAATTGTCTCGTCCACCGGGTCATCGTTCACCGGTTCGTCGATAATGGGCTCGTCTAAAAGAGTCTCCTCGATTACCTCGGGTTCGAGTGCAAGATCGAACTCGATTTCTGGTTCCTCAAACTCTTCAGCTTCCAGTTCTATCGCTACCTCCGGCTCAACAGTTGTTAAACGGCCGCGGCTAAAAAAGACCTCGACTTCGTCGTCTGCGACCTCGGGCACGGGTGCGACCTCGGGCATCATTTCTGGTTCGCCAATTATTTCTGATTCTACCGACACGAAAGACTCCGGCTCGGCATCGCCGGCCACTTCCAGAATCGTTTCTGTCTCCGGTTCTTTCGTTTCGACAACCTCGTCGGTAGTCGAATTTTCGGGGAAGAACCATGGATCTTTACGAAGATCACCGGTGGTTTGATGGGGGGTATCGATTTCCACTTTGGTTTCTGGTACCCGCTCTACTGACCGGCCTAATCGAAAACTAATGAGGCCGGTGAACACCCCGAACAAAGACCATATCATCAAGGTCCCTTCGATAGTAAAGGTTTGGATCGACCAGCGAATGAGAGGACTTAGTTCGTAGTTTGCAGTAAAAAAGATTCGTGCAACCAACGCAAAGGACAGGGCAGGAAAAATACTCACCAAAGATGACAGCCCCTCATTCCACGAAACTCGATCCCTTCGGGCTAAGAATCCCTGGTAGACTAAGAAGCCGGGAATATAGAAGGATACGATGTGGAAAGCATCGAAGGCAAAGCCCCCAGGCAAGGCTAGAAGTCGAATAAGGATCGGGGCATCCCCAGGTACCCAAAAGGTCTCAAGTGCGGCGGCAAAGAGGGTAAGTCCTACCAAGGCTGCTACCCAGAAGAGAACCGTACTTAAGAATGAAGTATGCGAACGAGTATCCACAAAAATCCTCCGACTTCCATTGTCGGCGGATTTTAGAAAAATATAAGACCCGCTATACCAAGGGGTAGAAGATACCCACTGAACCAATAAAGCTTTCCAGCCCTCACGAATCGAAGAAGCATGGCCAAACTGCCTAATCCTACAAGAAACGAAGCGACAAATCCCGCCCCAAGAACCCCGAGGGAAACCGAGCCGGAAAGTTCATTCAAGTCCCGAAGACTTAGAACCAAGGCGCCGAGAATCGCTGGCAGGGATATAAGAAAGCTAAACTCCCCCGCGGTGTCTCGATTCATTCCAACCCCAAGGCTCCCCGAAATGGTAATTCCCGATCGGGAAATGCCCGGAAGCACCCCTAAACCTTGAACAAACCCAAGAAAAATGCCCTCTTTCCAGCCTAGGTCCCCAAGGGACTTTGTCCCCAGGGGTATAAAACGAGTAACCAAAAGGATGAATCCCGTAGCAATAAAGAGCCCAGAGACCAAAGAAATCGAAAACCCTTCTACCCAGTCTTTCATAAGTAAGCCCAAAGCACCGGTAATGAACGTTGTCAAAACAATAACTCCCGCTAATCGCCAGTAGGCGCGGTCGTCGTCGGAAAGCTCGGCACTGCGACGTGGCCCGTAAACCAGACCCCGCCCTAAAGCCAGCAGTATCTTGCCAATAAGTCTTCGAAACACGATAAACGTCGCCAAGAGGGTAGCAACGTGCAGAAGGACATCAAAGAGGATGTCCACGTCTCCAAGACCGAGAAGCTCCTTCAGTACCCTCAGGTGCCCGGAACTTGAAACGGGCAAGAACTCGGTAAACCCTTGGAGAACTCCGAGAGAAATTGATTCAAAATAGTTCATAGATTTCCTTTTTTTATCAAACTAGCCTTGTGGGGCGGATTTTAGGGTAATAACTGCTCCAGTAACGGGTAACTTTCGCCTTTTAGAAGAAAAAAGACCCCGTAGGCGGCGGCAAAACACACTCCAAGGGCCAAAAACGAAACCCCTGCGACAACAAGAGGATGGGGAAGTGTACGGGTAAGGGCCTGAAAGCCCTCGTTTGTCTCATCGCCATCGCCCAGCTCTTCGTCGTCTTCATCGTCGTCTTCATCGTCGGTAAAAATGTCTTCATCATCTAGATCGGCTTTTTCGTCGGTTCCGGCTTCCTCATAGCCAAAAAATTCGGCTCCCAAAGTTGACTCTTCTTCGGTCTCGTCAGGGAAAAGATCGGTATCCATATCGAAGGAGTCCAAATCATCGGGAATGGGAAGACTCGGGTCCGTTTCCGGGGATTCGAAGTTATCAACCAGAGCCAATTGTTCTTCCCATCCACCGTTTTCCCCAAAGGACTCATCTTCGGAATTTGGCCCGTCCTGACCAACACGAAAGGAATTCGTAGCAATCGTCCCATTCCCTAGATCGGTTACGACAACCTCAAGACCGTCATCTTGGTCTCGGGTGAGTACCAAAGATAAGTCCGCACCCGAACCCTCCATTCGTAGTACTCCGAGAGGACTCAGCTCTTCGAGGCTCGGTCCCTGATAGAGATTGATTTGAACCGGATGGGCCCCGGGGGATGCGGGATACAAGGTTAAGCGAGTAATATCGTCCCCATCAGCGGGAAAAAGAGGATACATAGTCCCATCGGCGAGTCGTAACGCATTCATCCCCTACCTCCTTCGTTCCTCGGTCCTGGGGACCTCTATCATCCCGTTTTCTGGCTAAGTTGGGGTTTATCAAGATCCTCCCCATTTTATGGGGAGAGACCCTTCCTTGACAAGGAGAATCCCCCTATCGAATAATAGGGTATGGATATTACCCTTTTTCTGCTGATAGCCGGTGTTGTTACAATGCTCGGGTTACTACTCATTGTAATATCAACCAGTATAACCCGGCAAAGGGACAAAACCGGTGGAAAAAACCGAAAGAAAGGTAAAAACCGTGACCGGGAAGGTATAATTCGCGAAGCGAATAAACGGCTTGCCCAGAATCCTAAAGACGTAAATGCCCTTCTCGAACTTTCGGACGTGTATTTTCAAGACCAGGACTGGGAAAAGTCTTACCGAACCTACGGAATGCTCATTGAAATGTGCGCCAGCAACCCCTCGATTGATGAGTTTTTAGTAACCCTGCGCCAGGCTCTTTCCGCCCTGAACCTAAAAAAGCACGAAGAGGCGTACAAGGGTCTCATGATCGCCCGGACCTTCAATTCGGAAGTATTCGAAATCGCCTACAACCTCGGGTACATCGAGTACCGCCGAAAAAATTACGAACGAGCCGTAGCGAATCTGCAAACCGCTTTCCGCCTCCAACCGAACCATCTACCAACCCAGAAATATTTGGGCATCGCCTTTAACAAGACAAAAAAACACAAGGATGCAATTACCCAGCTAAAGAAGGTCATCGAGCAAAGACCCGACGACAAAGAGTCAATCTTTTTCCAGGCCCAATCCTACTACGAGGCGGGTCAATTAGACATGGCAATTCAGCTCTTCACCCACCTGCGACCCGACCCGGTCTACGGACCCCAAGCAGCCCTCATGGCTGGATCGTTACGAATCAAAAATAAGGACTACGAGGCGGCTATCCTGGACTTCGAAATTGGACTTCGCCACGAGAATATTCGGGAAGAAGTCATGCTCGAATTGCAATATCGCCTATCCAATGCCCATATGAAGATGCAAGACCTCAATACAGCCCTGTCTCTGCTCAAAAAGATCTACTCAATAAACCCGGGTTACAAAGATGTGGACGCCCAACTAAAGAAAAACGCCGAGCTGTCGAAAAACCAAAACTTACAGACCTTCCTCATCGCCCCCGATGCCGATTTTGCTGCCCTGTGTAGAAGAATCGCCGAGAACTATTTCCCCCACTCCCACACGAAAATTTCGGATATTCAGGTTCGCAAGGGTGAATACGCCGATATCTTGGCCGAGGTAGAAACCCCCGCCTGGGCCGATATCGTACTCTTTCGCTTCGTTCGGACAACCGGTCAGGTCGGCGAGTTTGTCTTACGCGATCTGCACGCCCGAATCAAGGACGTCAAAGCCGGTCGAGGCCTGTGTATGTGTGCGGGGGAATTCAGCGAAAGCGCGGTAGCCTTCGTCGAGGCCCGCTTTATCGACCTCATCGATAAGCCCGCCCTCATGGACAAACTACGGTCAATTTAGCCCCTGGCATCCCCGGAACTCTTCTTCCATAGAACCAAATGCCGCTCGGCCTGGAGGCCCGGAACTTGTAGGGGCCAGGCTCCTAAATCAACAGAAAAATCTAACTCCTGGGCTTCGGTATAACTGCCAATAACTCGAATATTTCGACCCAGAGCCTGAGCCTCCTGAACCAAGGACTCATATTTTGCCTTGTACCAAAGAATCCACCCCCCAGGTTTCACTAACCGTACCTGATCCGAAAAGGTTTGAGGTGTCAGGGGCTGAAACGCCCGGTTGGTAAGAATATCGAAACTTTCAGTGGGTAAGGCTTCGAAGGAGCTGGGCAAAATATCGACCGGCGCCTGGGGAAACAAGGCTGCGCAGTTTCGAAGAAAGTTCACCCGTCGGCCACTTTTTTCTACCAGCACCCAGCGAATTGGCCTTCCTCCGGGACTAGTGGGCAAAGCCAGGGACAACACCAAACCCGGGAGCCCCGCTCCACTGCCCAGGTCGGCGATACGCAGGGGGTCCCCAGGACCACCTGGCCCGGCAGGATCAACCGGCCCCGCTGCAGCGGTAACCTGTCGAAACACCGGCAGGGCTGCCAGACAGTCCCAAATATGCTTGGGAAAAATCTCCTCGTCCCGAGCCTCAATGAGGCCCAACCGAGGGTTCCACAATTTGAGCTCTCGGACGTACCGGTCCAAATCTTCCTTCAGCTTAGGCGCTTCGGGGGATAGTCCTGCCAAGTCCGGCTTTTTTTGGCGCTCTTTGTGGGGCGCTTTTTCTCGTTCCCCCGGGGACCGGGTGTCACTCACTTGGGCAGCTTAGAACCCGCCAGCAACTCGTCGCTTAGCTGCCGGTCGGTGGTGGACTGACCGGGTCGCCGAGCCACCGCCACCATCAAAATGGCCACATCGGCGTTACGCACCCCGGAAATCCGGCTTGCTTGACCTACCGACAAGGGACAAACCTTCTTAAACTTCTCTCTCGCCTCGTTGGACAAACCATGGACACCGTCGTAATCAAAATCCGCAGGAATGCGGAGGTGTTCCATCTTGTTAAATCGCAGTATCTCGTGCTCTTGGCGAGCTACGTAGCCCTCGTACTTGATGTCGAGTTCTACCTGCCGCAGCCACTCCACCGGCCGCGCGTCGGCCAAAGAAGGTTCTAAGATCACCAACTGTTCCATGGTTACTTCGGGATTTTTTAACAGATGCATGAAGCTGCGACCCCAGGTTCGGTCCCAGGGACCAGAAATGCCCGTCAAAACTCCCCGGGCCTGTTCGCCCTCGGCCTCGCTCAAACGCCGCTGGTTCAGCAGTTCGCGAATCTCCTCGATACCCCGCTGTTTCTCTAAAAAGGCCTGATAACGCTCGGGGGTGTGCAAACCGACTTCCCGGGCTCGATCGTACAATCGCATGTCCGAGCTGTCGTGGCGCAGACTAATTCGATGCTCCGCCCGGCTGGTGAACATTCGGTAGGGCTCTTCGGTCCCCAGGGTCACCAGGTCGTCGATCATCACCCCAATATAGGCCTCGGCCCGGGTCAAGATAAAGTCCGGCTTACCCTGTAGGGCCATGGCTGCGTTGACTCCAGCTATCAGACCCTGGGCGGCGGCCTCCTCGTAGCCACTGGTCCCGTTGGTCTGGCCGGCGATGTACAGACCCTTGATCCGTTTCGTTTCGAGGGTCGGATACAGCTGGCTGGGGTCCACGTAATCGTACTCTACCGCGTACCCCGGGCGCATGATCCAGGCCTTCTCCAACCCCGGCAGGGTATGGATGAACTGCTCCTGGACCTCCTCGGGCAGGGAGGAAGAAATCCCATTCAGGTACATTTCGTCGGTTTCCTGACCCTCGGGCTCGATAAAAATTTGGTGTCTGTCTCGGTTGGGAAACTTCACCACCTTGTCCTCTATACTCGGGCAGTACCGGGGACCAATACCCTCAATCAACCCCGAATACAAAGGCGAACGATGCATATTTTCCCGGATAATTGTGTGAGTCATATCATTGGTGTAGGTGATGTAACAGGGAATATTCGGACGGGCCACGGAAGTGTGAGAAAAACTGAAGGGAATAATCTCGTCATCCCCGTATTGAACCTCGAGTTTACTCAGGTCCAGGGTATCCTTGTGCACCCGGGCAGGGGTACCGGTCTTCATGCGACCCATGACAAAACCCGCCCCCTTCAGGGCCTTATCCAGACCCAGGGCCGCAGGCTCCCCCAGCCGGCCACTAGAAGCGGTATGTTCGCCGATAAAAATCTTTCCGTTCAAAAAGGTACCCGTGGTCAACACCACCTTCTTGGCGGTAAATCGTTTCCCCCGCTCGGTCACAACCCCCTGAATCTCCCGCCCGGGGGTATCCAGCAGAAAATCTGTCACCGTATCCATGAATAAATGCAGGTGGGGAGTCATCTCCAGGGTTTTTTTCGACTCAATCTGATAACGCTGCTTGTCCGCCTGGGCCCGGGGACTCTGGACCGCCGGCCCCTTACTCCGATTCAAGACCCGGTACTGAATCATGGTCGAATCGATCAGCCGGCCCATCTCGCCCCCCAGGGCATCAATCTCCCGGACCATATTGCCCTTGGCCAGTCCACCCACCGCCGGATTACACGACAGCTTACCAATGGTATCCAAATTTTGGGTAATGAGGAGGGTCTCAAACTGTAAACGGGCCAGGGCCAAACCCGCCTCAATTCCTGCGTGCCCACCACCCACAACTATTGCATCAAATTCCATACTGTTCTTGTAATATAAAAAGCCCTTACTAGACAAGGGTTTAGGCTTTTGCTCTTTTGGGCGCCCGGCCCCCACTTCTGGTTCTTGGCTCCGCCCGCTCGGTCACCCGGGGGCCGCCGGGCCCTTTGGTCCAAGCCCTCACCCCTGGCTCGGGGCTTTCCCCTTCGGTCCCTGTCGCCTTCGTACCCCTGCCTACTTTCCAACGCAGAACCCACTGAACATGGCATCCAGTATGTCCTCTCGAGTCACCTCCCCGGTAATTTCTCCCAGGGCCCCCAGGGCCCTCTGCAGGTCCAGGGCTAGGGCATCCAGGGGCATGCGTTGGGCTATTCCCTGTTGCAGATCTGCCAAGGCCCCAAGGGTGTCTTCGAGACAACGCTTCTGCCGGGCCGAATCGATGACTGCGTCGGTCCCCTCCAGCCCCGCTCCCCGAGACTTCACTGCCTCGGTATAAAGCCTATCTTCCAAGCTCGAAAACCCTTCGCCGGTAGTCGCGCTCAAGGGTAAAAAGCCGGCGGGGGTCCGCAATACCCCTTCGGCATCGATCTTGTTCCAAACTCGAATAAGGGGCCTCTGTTCCCAGGTGGCCAGTTGCTCCTCATCCTCGGGGGTCAAACCTTGGGTTCCATCGACCAAATACAAAATGCAATCCGAACGACCCATGACCTGGGTCGTCCTACGAATACCTTCCTGCTCGATGGACTCTTCAATCACCCTCAGTCCCGCGGTGTCGTAGAGTTTCACCGGCACCCCCTTCAGGGACAGAGGAGCCTCGATGTAGTCCCGGGTGGTCCCGGGAATGGCTGACACAATCGATCGATCTTCTTTGAGGAACAGATTAAATAACGACGACTTTCCTGCGTTGGTCCGTCCCGCCAGGGCCACCACTACCCCCTCCTGGAAAAGTCGCCCGGTCGAATAGCTGGCCAACAAGGTTTCAAGCCCCTTCTGGATCCGATCCAGAACCTCAAAATCCCAGGGAATCTCCTCCACCTCATCGTCGGGATAATCCAGTTGAATTGAAACACCCGCCTGGACCCGAATTAGAAGCTTCTTATACCCGTCTATTTGATGGTAAATGCTCCCTTTTAACCTTCCTAGGGCCAGGTGTTGGGCGGTTCGAGTTCGGGCAGTAACCAATTCGTGTACCGCCTCAGCCTGGGTCAGGTCCATTTTTCCGTTCAAGAAGGCTCGCAGGGTAAATTCACCCCCCTGGGCCTGACGAAACCCATGGGAAAACAAGGTCTGGAGTATCCTGTCTATTCCAGGAATGCTACCGTGGCAGTACATTTCCACACTATCCTCGCCGGTGTAACTTTTTGGCGCCCGAAAGATTCCGAACATAACCTGGTCTATCTGCTCGCTGGTGTCAGGGTCTTTTAGGTATCCGAAAACCATGGTATTTCCCCCGGCCTTCTCAAGGGATTCGGGGTTCTCGGTGAGTTTTGCTAGGCTTTCTATACTGCCCGCGCCGCTCGTTCGAATAACCGCCAAAGCGCTCTCGCCAAAGGGGGTAGCGAGGGCGGCGATACAATCATCGGGATAAACAAATCGTGTTTCCATGGCCCCAAAGATACCGCAAATTCCCGCCCTGGACGAGGACACCTTCCCCGTTTATCATAGGTCTATGGAACTCGACGGACTAACCCGAGAAGAACTTTACCAACAACTATCGTTATACATACTCACCGAAAAGCAACTCAAAAAGTCGATTACCGAAAGTATCCAGGGCTACGAAACCTGGAAGGACCGACTAAAAAACGCTTCCGAGGCCGGTCGTGCCGACTTAATTCAGGCGGCCGAATCGGAACTGACAAACCATAGGCTGCGACTGAGTCAGTTAAACGCCGAATTCACTGTTTTCGAACCGGAACTTAGGGCCCTCAAAGAGGCGGTTCGCCGGGCGGATATAAAAGCCCAGGGACGCACTAGTGGCGTAGACCCCGAGACCCTACTCCAATCCCTCCAGACCATGACGGGAAAAACCTCCACCGACCAGATCCTCGACACCCTGGTGAAAGATCAGGAGGCCGAATCCCTCCTTCAAGAACTAAAAGACCAACTTCAATACCCAAAGAGTCCAAGAGAATGAGACCCCTTCTTCCGCCCTTTCGCCAGTTTTTTCACCCGTCCCAGACGCCACAAAACCACGATTCAGCTGTCGACCTCAGTATTCCCCTCCGGTTTGGCCACCGGGGATATTCGGCCCAAGCCCCAGAAAATACCCTAGCAGCCTTTGAAGCCCTCTTGGCTACCGACACCCCCGGGGTTGAGCTCGATGTTCAAATGACCCATGACGGCGAACTGGTCATCCACCACGACTGGACTCTCCAGCGGACCGCGGGCTGGCCCCAGAAAATATCTGAATCAATGTGGTCAGAAATCTCGTCGGCTCCAGTAGGTCAATGGTTCGGGAAAGAATTTGCCAACCAGACCCTGCCACGGCTCAAAGACCTTTTTGACCTCGGGGGTAAGACCCTCTACTACGACATCGAAATCAAAGAACAGAAATACTTCAACCACCAACTCTGTCGGGCCCTCGCCACCCTCATTGCAGACCGCGGTCTCCAGGACCATGTTCTTGTTTCGAGCTTCAATCCTTTTGTTCTGCGCCAGTTTAGTCTGGTAAGCCCCTCCCTTCCCCGGGCTACAATCTACTCGGCCCACGAGGATGTGCCACCAATCCTCCGTCGGGGCCTGGGTCGCTACATCGCCGGCACCCCAATTCTTAAGCCTCACATACCTCTGGCCTTAGAATACCTAGGGCATAAAACAAAAAACAGACATCGCCCCCTGGTTATGAGTTGGACCGTAAACACAAAAAAAGAGGCCCAAGACCTGGCGAACCAAGGTGCGTGGGCCCTTATAGGGGACGATCCAATGTTGCTAAAAGAGGCTTTGGTCCAAAGGTAGCTTATCGCAACCCTCGGGCAATCGCGGTTCCTAAATCTCTACCTAAACTACTAAAGGCCGACGAAATAGCCCGGGCACTGCTCGCCCCTTGGCTCAGCTTAAAGCCTTCCTGGGAAAACAAAAGGACGCCGGTATTTCGATCGTAAACCTCGACCGATCCACCCACTCTCACCAAGAATCCATCCCGCTCTTCTACACTAACGATCGAAACTCTCCCGAGGATTAGTCGATCGGCCCCCACTACCCCTTGCTGGTCGAGAAGCTGGATAACCGTCGAGGGATTGACCGACGCTCCAACCTGGGCGGGTTGAAGGTTGAGAGGAGTAATGCGAAAACCTGCAGAACTCAATTCCTGAACTATACCCTGGGAAGTCTCGGTGCGCCCGGTTGGGTTACCCGCAATATCGGTATCCAGGACAAAAATCCCCATAGGAACTTCTCGAGCCAAACTTATGACCGAGTAGGGTAAACGAACCATTTTTGCCGATGCATTGTCGAACAAGGCGTTCGATAGGGCCTGCTGGGCTCGGGGGACGTCTTCCAGGGGCCCAAGATACGCACTCAAGTCTAAACTCACCGTCAAAGTTTGACTTCCAACCAAGGTAGGGGGTGGAAGTCGGAATCGTACAGTACCATCGGCGTCAGTTTTCTGGGTAATGTTTTGTACCCTGCTCCTTCCTCCCGACTGGGCCTCAGAGAAGGTGGCTCGCAGGTCGAGTCCTGGGGCCGGGGCGCCCTGAAAACTCAAGGCCACAACGAAGTCCTCGGTTGGAGGGGCACTTACAACCAACTGGCTCGGCACTTGTAAGATCTGCAATTCAAAGGCCTGAATAGTCTCGGCCAGACTCCGCATATTCCGCTCGAAACGAACATCGGCGTTTCTAATACTCGCGTCCATGGCCGCTTCGGCGGCTTGAGAAAAGCCTGTAACCGCCCCGAGGCCATCCCGGGCACTCAATGCTGCTCGCCCCTGATTCTCGGGAATTGAAACAGCGTCCTCTTGCTCTTGGATAAGGGCTTCTCGTTTCTGCCTCTCCTGCTCCAAGGCGGCCTTTTCATAGGAGGCCAGAATATACACCGTAACTCCCGCTCCCGTGCTCACCTCGTATCGGTCTTGGATTCGAAATCCGGCAATTCTTCCATCCGCCTGGAGGGTAATGGTGTTCCGCATCTCGGTCTCAAACTCGTCGAAACTCGCCCGCTGTTCGGTGGTTGAAACCAACGAGATATCTACCCCCAAGTATTGATTAATCTCGGTCATAAGGGCAGCTGCGGCAGCTTCTTCGGCTTTTGGAACATTGGCCGACTCGTCGGTTCCACTAGCAACAAAGTACTCGGTAGTACTCGTAGCCGATGGTCGTTGAGTTACCCAAGCGGGGACCTGGGAACTCGGTTCGCTAATAGACTGAGCGGGTGGAGGACTGGCACATCCAAAGAGCACTAGGGAAAGGTACAGAAGAACAAAAAGTCCCCGAAGGGAATTTGACAGGTTTCGGTTCATTGGAAGCTCCAAAAAAATCAATCTATGCCAGGGGCCTGGCGAATAAGCCGGTTACGAACAGGGGACACATAAAACAAGAACGGCGGGACTTTCATCCCGCCGATAGGTCGCAATCTCTACTTAGAGACCACTTTCAAAAATTTCTCGTACACGATCCCGAGCGGTTTCTTCTTCTTCAGTTACCGCAGGTACACCGGTAATAGCTGCCTGAATTTGGGCATCTAGGTTTTCCCGGGGAATAGTATAGAGGGCGTAATACACATAACGTTCTGCACCAGATTCCCGGTTCTGTTGGCGAATCCAGAAGTCATCCCGACGTCGAAGGCCACTGAAATTCGTTTCTGCAACTACCTTTACGACGTTCTCAAAGTAGGTTTCCAAGAAGTCTTGGTCACCAACCTGCGCTCCGGCAAAGGTTTGCTCAACTCGAGTCTCTACAATTCGAGCAACTTCAACAGGTATATTCATGTTCTGCAGAAGCACTCGAGTCCCTTCCAAATTTGCACCGTTTTGTTCCATTCGGAACACGTAGTCGTTTGGATACTCGAACTCTTCGAGTTCAGTAGTCGACATAGTAGCCCAGTTAGGAACATTCCCACCTAAAGCGGTGTTTCGGTGCTCAACCGTCTGCCACTCGGGCACTACCGGAGCCGGCGCAGCTGCCTCAGCAGGAGCGGGGGCTGGTGGTGGGGGGGGCGGGGGTGATGCACACCCAGCGATGACTGCAAAAACAACTAAGGCTGCGAGTAATTTTCCTACCGCATTTGTCATTCAATCCTCCTCAAACTGCGACTCTGTCGCAAATGTTTCACTTTTCTAGCTTGGATACCCAAACTGTTACTACCTACTATAACTCATAGACCTCTTACAATCCGGTATCGAAGGTCAAACTCTTCCCTCGGGTTATAACAAGATCCATATTTTGTAGGCCCGGTACGCGATCGGCAATACCGAACATTATGTCGATAAGGTCGTCGGTTCTTCCAAAAAAGAAGAGGGTATACCGGGTTTCCTCGGGGGTCTGGGATACGGTTATTATCTCGCTCACCTGCCGGCGTATTGCCTGTCTGAACTGGGACATGAGCCGAGCATCGGAGGTATTTTGGAGGACCAGGTCGTAGCGGATTCCCATTTCGTACTGCCGTTCCAAGGACGATCGGGTCTGGTCCACGAGCCGAGGCATAGCCTGAAATACCGACGACTGAATAGCATTGCTCTGGGCATCAAACTGACTCACCCGACTAAGGGTCCTGGGGCTGGTATAAGGAATAGTTCCTAATAACTGACCAGTAGAGGTCTCAAAAATGTTCATTCCAATTATTGCCTGGCCGTAATGATTGGAACCACTCGTTTCTCCCGACGTTGTAGCCGAGAACTCGACATACACATCCGCATTTAGTCTCTGGGCCACAAACTGCAAAATGGACTGTTCCTGCCCGGTTGAATCTTCAAAAACTATTTGGGCATCTGAACGCAGTTGCTCAATTTGGTCGGGGAAAATAACCGTATAGCCCTGGCCTAGGAGAAACGAATTCGCTTGGCTGACAGCCAATTCAAGAAGACGAGTATCCTCGATAGATTCGTCATCGAAATACACCAAATACGTCATAGTAGACAGGTAACGATTGAGAAACTGTCGCTGCTCAGGGGTCGCGCCCTCCCAGACTGGTTCCGTAGCGACTGGCTCAGCGGCTTCAGGAACGGTGTTGGCCGCATTTCCGGCAAGGCTTCCACTGGTATCGGCCTGGGCTGCCTGACCACTTCCCATAAGACCATTTGACTCCAAAATTTGGCGAACAAGATCCATACGTACACGAATTGTTATTTCATACACCATGTCCATTGCAGCTTGGGTTCCAAGGTTATCTCGCCTAAGGGTTTCCATCGTGTCTGCGTAGACGTACTGGTTTGGGTTTGGGGTGCGATACAAGATGTCTTCAAGGAGACTCTGATTCGCTGCCTCGGGTCCTTGGCCAATTAGGTAGACCACGCTATTTCGAACCGCGTCTATTTTTGCCGAGTTAATTGCTGTCCCCAGGCTATTTCCCCGGCCATTTCCAGGAAACACTTCTTGTAATTGCTCAACTGGTGCGGAGCCAGTATCGCTCGGACCCGATGCGGGTCCCCTATTTGGGGGTGGTGGAGGGCTCGTAGCGCAAGACACAAAAAACGCCCCTACCACTATCGTGAGTACACTTAGACGAAACAGTTTCATTCAGTTCTCCTCTTTTTTACGACTAACGGAATCCAACACTGAGTCCGGCGGTAATGCCCCCGAAGGATGATAGGCCTCCAGACACGTTCATATAGTACGAAAAGCCTACCTCTGGAATGAGCTCGAAGCTCTCGCCCAGGAGGACCGCTAAACGACCCTTGGCATGAACATGAACAAAAGGCACCGTGGGGTCGGCGTTTTCATCGAAGGTTGTACTCATAGTTGGCCCAACCCCCAGAACGACGTTTGGTCGCAATCGCCCTAAAAATGCATTGAACTCTGCACCTACGTAGGCATTAAAATACACCAAATCTTCGACCGTTGCGTCAGCCAGGTCCCCACCCAAGAGCAAATCGATGCCGAGGGTAGGTCGAATCGAATAGACCCCCCGGGAAACAGTCGCCCGGGCGCCAAGGGTCATAAGTCCAGCATTCGAAGAACCACTAATCTCACTAATGAGGAAACTCGTATTCGGTTCAAGGGTCAGACCCATGCGGGGAATTTCAGTCAACTGGTCACCAACTACCAGTCGGTCAGAGGAAAATCGAAGGGTAGCTACCGAATATTGTTCGTCTACGGCCCTGACCACCAAGAGACCGATGGGAACCTCAGACTGATACCCAGCCCTTTCGGCAAACCGAACAACTCGAAACTCTTCGCCCAGTTGTATCCCCATGTTCCGACCAAATTCCAAGTAGATGTCACGCCCGACGATATCGATGATTCCCGTACGAATTTGAAACTCTTCTATTGACCGAATTCGAAAATCGAGTTGACCAGGAACACTACTTACTGCACCCCGCATCGATTCCGCAGCTACTTCGCTGGTACCCGAAGTTTCGATGGTAAAGGCTGCGAGAGTTTGGTAATTGGAAACGTCGACGATGGTAAAGGAGGTGGATATGGAGGTTTCATAGATTGCATTCTCGTCAATTATTTGGGAGTACGAAGTGACCGAAGGAATGACTACGTAAAACGCACCGACCAGGCGATTGAAGTCCGCCTCCGTAAAAGCCACCTGACCCAGCCGAACTCCTTCGGGTATTTCGGTAGTACTCTCGTTGTAGGCTTTTACCGAGTCGATGAATGCACCTACATCGTTATCCGATAACCTTTGGGGTAACCCGATAACGTTAAATCGACCCAGGTCTACGAAGACCCTCCGAATATCCGTATCGATAGAACCCAGGGCTTGCTGGAAAAGTCGGTCTACCTGATCGTCGCCCGAACCCCTAAGACTCAAGGAAACCTGTCCGGTCTTGACGTTTGCCGTTAACTCAAGGGCTCGTTCGTTCGAGTTTGAGACCGGAGCACCGAAGTAGTTCAGGGCAAAAATTGCAATATCTTTTTTCTCGGAAAACTCCTGAGAAAAGCCGGACAACCCAAAGGTCAGACCAAGAATCAAGAATAGGGCTAATTTCCTTATGAACCGGTACATATACTCTCCTTTTTTAACAACCCGGGCGCTCGGGAATCGGTTTCAAGATGCACCCAAAGTAAAACTACCACAACTCCAAAGGTAATTCATTCCGGAGATGCAAAATACTTGGCAGTTTTCTAGTTATTACGTTCATTGGGGAAAGGAGTGGATGCATCACGAAAAATTCCTAGGAAGTCGGCCCGGGCCTGGACAGCGGCAAAATGCTGCACTCCCGAAGCTCCATAAGCAAGCTTTTCTTGGCGGATATAAGCGACCACTTCACTCGATAGGTCTACCCTGGGGAGCTGAACGAGATTTCTATCTACCGACAAAGCAAGACCTTGATCGGTGACGCCCAAAATGAGGCGCAAATTACCCGGGTCATTCACGGGAATCAACCGAGAAATGAGTACATTCGATCCTTCAAGTATTTGCACCCGCCCATCCATATCAACCTTGAGTACTTTGTCTCCAGACCCTCCGGTCAAGTCCAACTCGAGGGTTGTAGACACCCACTCGGAGTTCGGATCGACACCTAGATAAAACTCTATTTCTGCGCTCTCAAGTACAACCCCAGGGAAAGTAATGGATTCCCCAGGAGGCAATAGTACGACTCCTGGACGGTAAACGGGATCAGACGAAAAAGAAAGGCCCTGATGAGCAACCTCGGCTACTCCACTTTCGAAGGAATAGGCGTACTCAACTCGGTCTCCGTAGCGTCGCTCCATAGCCTGGGCAAAGAGCCCCGAGGCCAAGTAACTCCCCGAGGAATCGGTTCGGGAATAAACCCCAAACTCATCGAGAACTCCCGAGAAATTCCCACCAACTTGACCTCTCGCCCCGGAGGATGTTAAGGGAAGTAGGCCATCGGGAAGCAGACCTCCGGCCCTTACGATTCCATCAACCAGTACTAAAACACCTAAATCCTTTTCTCCCGAGGGATAAAGTGAAAATGCCAGATTGAGTGTCACCGGTTCTCGTCCAGGTTCGGGAATAATTCCGGGACGGGATGTAACCTTCCAGGACTGACTCCCCCGGAGCACTTCTATTCCCAGTGCTCCCGACGAGTCGACGAAATACTCAACCGACCAACCGGTCACGCCGGTAGACAGGAGGGTGATTCGGCCTTCAATAGGCAGAAAGTCCAGAACAAATGAGAACAGGGCAGTACTTTCCCTGAGATACCCTTGATCGTCTTGGGGAAGCAGGAAAGAGTTCGTCTGTAGGCTTCGGTCCGCAAGGAACTCGTACCCAAAGGTTCTTCCCCGGAGGCCTGGAAGAAGGAGTTCAGTAGGCTCGAAGGTACTAGACGGGCCCGAGCCAACCGAATCAAGGGAGCCATTAAAATGCAAAAGAGTAAAGAAGTCCTTTTCTGGACCGAGATCGGTTCGGTTGTTAGGAGGAACGTTAGCAACCACAGCTTCTATGCTTCGAGATAAGGGAGCAGGAAAAGTAAATAGCTCTCCCGGCCGAGGGCCGAAGGGGTAGATTTCAAGGTTGCCCTTAAACACCCCTGGGGTATCCGGTGCCTTGACAGGAATAGTGTCGTAACCTTCGGAAAGGAGTCCCTGGGCCAAAACCACACCGTCTTGGGTCCACCGCAGATAAGGATCCGACAGGGCGGAACTGGTAGGAGGAATAATCTTCGCTTGGAGTAGGCCGTACCCCTTCGCCACGAGGGCCGAGGGATAGGTCGAAACGGAAACTATTTGGGACTGTTCGGGGGCTATAAAGAAGGGCGTTTCCTCGGTAGAAAGAAGCTGGCCCTGCCGATAGAGTTCTACCCGAAAGTAGTACAGCCCAGTCAGAATGGGCAAATCAGAACTAGTAATTGCGGAAAAAGTCTCGGGATCGGTAAGATCTCCGGTCAGGGGTTCGAAGGCGAGGATTTCGTTCTTTTCTCGATCTAAAACAAAAATCTCAGCTGTATCCGGAGGATTTAGTGCATAGTCTCCGGTTAGCTGAAGAATTGGCACAAGAGTAGCACCACTTCGCACATTCGTCCCAGGAGGCACGAGATCTACACTCGCCCGGGCATCCTCTGAGACTTGGGGCAAGAGTCCTGTTACGTCCGAACACCCGAGGGCGAAGAAAGCGAGAAAGACAATAAGAATAAGTCGAAAAGAAGACTTTACCATTATGACAAATATACACCAGTGGTCTTGTTCTTTCGTACAAAAAATTGGGTTTTCATCTCCTATACTCGGAGGTTTGCTGTTGTCTTCGGTCTACCCCAAGTCTTTTGTATACAAATGTATACGTGAAAACTCGATTGCAGACATCAACTAACCTAGGATCGCGGATTCAGAAACTCCTCGTAGGCGGTCCGAACCCGTATCATAACCTGTTGGAGGGTAGCAAAAAATTCCTCGGCCCTAAACCTTGCTGTTCCCTGGGGCTTTTTTCCTACTTCGGCGAGGGCATCGGACAAGAACCAGGCGAGTTTCTCTCTTTGTTGAAGGCTGTCGGGCAGGGTATGAAGCTGCCGGTCTTCGGAAATCTGAAGATAGTGCTCGATTCGACGCAAGAACCGATAATCGCCCGAGACCTGATGTAGATCAGACTCGGAAATAATACCCTGCTCCCTCAAAAGCGCAAGAGACCGTAGGGTGTTTCCCTTCAAAAGTTGGGGATATTCGGCGCTGTGAATGAGCTGAAGTCCTTGCACTCGAAACTCGATATCACGAATACCACCCTTGCTGTTTTTTACGTCGATCCGGTCCCCCAGCCTGGAGGTGTGCTCTTTTAGAGCAAGGTCGCGCATACGGGCGATGCTCGATCGAACCCGGGGGGGATCCCATTTTTGAATAAACGGATCACGTACGCGATCGAGGAAAATTTCGCCCAGGCTCAGGTTACCCGCCACAGGTTTGAGCTTAATAAGGGCCTGGAACTCCCAAAGGTCAGCGTGGTTTTCGTAATAGTCGAGAATTGAAGTAAGGGTTGAAACCAAGGGACCACTTACCCCGTAGGGTCGAAGTCGAAGGTCGACCCGATAGGCTTGTCCTTCTTGGGTAAAGTCCGTGAGGTCTTGGACCAGGGACTTTACAACCTTAGTGTAGGTTAGTTCTTCCTCTTCGGTTCGACTCTCCCCACGAGGTTGGTAGATTGCCACAAGGTCGATATCCGAGCTGTAGTTAAGCTCCCAGCCCCCGAGCTTTCCAAATCCACACACCACTAGATGGTCCGGGTCGGGACCGACTAGACTTGGGTCTGTACCAGAGGGGGCCACCCTTTTCCAACATTGATCCAGGGCCACCTCGCAGCAAGCTCGGGCGAGGAAAGAAATCTCGCCCATAATCTCCTCGAGTTTGACCCCCAGCCCCAAATCCCTTAGGCCTATGCGTAAAATTTCCCTTTTTCGAAACAGGCGAAGTCGATTCACCCAGTCCAGCCGAGAATGGGACTCTTGGGCCTGGACCCGAAGGTCTTGTTCCATAGTAATTTGGTCCCGAGCCTTTCCAACGATTGAAGGGTCGGTAATCCAGGCAAAAAAGTCAGGGTTCTGAATGAGGGTATCGGACAAAAACTGACTTACCCCAAAGAGGCTCAAAAGCAGCGATATGCGTTTTGGCTGGGAAAGAAGCTGACGAAAGTGCTCCAAGGGATCGGGGAGTCGGCGAACGAACTGTTCCCAGTTGTTCAGGGCCATGTCGGGGTCGGGGCTTGTCACGAGGGTATCCCAGGAAAGAACAATGAGCCGGCTAAACTCCTGTTGTTGCTCTGCCGAACCCGCCAAACTTTTAATGTTGACCAGGGCCCGCCGGTGATTCAAAAAACCTCCCTGGTCCATAACCCGGGCCAGAAGCTCATCGGAGACCGCCTGGTTCAGAATGAGGTCGACTACCGATCCGGCCGCGGGAGTAGGCAGGGCGTCTCTCCCCAGGTGGCGTTCGACAAATTGGCGAATTTTGGCCGAGAAGGTCTCAAAGTCGATGCTCAACTGGTCTTCTTCCTGCTGATTCTGGGTTGGCTCGTAGCCGATGCGTCGAGCCAAGTGGCGAAACTCGATATCCTTGCGATCGGGAAGGAAGAGGTCTTCGGCGTTTCCCCGAAGCATACGAAGGCCATTTATGAGGATTCGAAAGAATTGATACGCCCGAACCATCGCCTCGGCCTCGTCTGGGTCGATTGTTCCCAGGGCTGAGAGTTCTTCGAGGGCCTGGTGAATCCCTGGCACCCTTAGCTGGGGATTATGCCGTCCGTGAATCACCTGCAGAATTTGGACATTATATTCCAGGTCGACCAAGGTCCCGGGGGAGAACTTTGCATTGGTCCGGGGTTTTGTACCCTTCTTTGTACCAGTTTTTTCTTCGAACTGCCGACGCCGGAGGGTCCGGAGCTCGGAAATATCAATTGAATCTTCTTCGTAAATAACCCGATCGCGAATCCGGCTCACTTGATCGCCCAGATCCTTTGATCCTCCAATCCACCGAAGACGAACCAGAGCCAGGCGTTCGGCACTGTGGGCCTGACCGTCCCGGCCGAAGTAGTCGATAAAACTCTGGAGCCGGACCGCAACTGGACCGTCGTCCCCGTGAGGCCGGAGCCGTAGATCTACCTTGAAGATTCCTTCCCGTCGGGCGGTAATTTTCCCCGCCCCATTCTTGAAGAGCCGTTCGAAAAAGTCCCGATTAGCCAGACGGTTCTGCCCGTCGGTTGTACCCGAGTCGGAATAGACAAAGAGGAGTTCGATATCCGAGGCGTAGCCTAGGGCCCGGCCGCCGAGTTTACCAAGGCCAAAGATCGCCCATTCGGCTTGGATACCTGCGGCGGTCCGGGGTATCCCATGCCTGGGGGTCAACTCCGCCCAGGCAAGCTCCACAGCTTTCTTGACGACGGCCTCGGCCAGGGCGGTGAGCCTCCGACTCAAAAAGAAAAAGTCCAGTTCCTTGACCAAAATATGGTCCAGGTCTATGAGGAACGATTCCCGGTTCTTGAAATCGTTCAATGCCTTTACCTGGGCCGCCAAAACCCCCTGGAGTTGCTCAACGGGATCTTGGAAGGACACGCGGGTGGCCACCGATAGGGCTTGGTTACGGGCAGTTTCAAGGGCTTTGTGCAAGGATATCTCTAGCTCCTGGGGATTCGTTGACAACAGTTCTTGTTCACCTAGACTTCGAATCATCGGCAATATGTTTTCGTGCTGTACTCGAATAAAATCTTCCCACAAGAAATCTGAGGTTCCCAGAATGAGGGCCAACTCTTTCTGAAGGTCTGCACTGGCCAGGAGCTGCTGAATATCGGCCGAACTTCGCACTTCTCCAATATCCTGGACCAGGGCATCAAATCGAACCAGGGCCCGAAGGGGATCCGGCGCTCGGTCTACGAAATAGGTGAACTGCTTGGACATAAGAATCGACAGTTTAATTCGGTTTAGAAGGTGCTCATCGTCAAGTGGGCTCCCTCCTTCCCGGGCAAGTTCAACGACATCGAGAATTTGGTCGCCACGGGTGCGAATTTCGAGAGCCTCGATTGATACGTGATGCAAAGAAAGAGCCGAACTGAGACTGTAGAGGAAGAAGGGCGTGTTGGTACTCGCAATTTCAAACCGAGCCCTTCCGGTTGGGGTAAGGGTGTACGAAATCGTCATAGGAGCGAGTATTTCGCCCGCCGAGAGGTTTGCGGTTCGCAACGCCCGGGCTACTTCTTCAATAACAAACTGTTTTACCTTTTCCGGCCCCTGGGGATAGAGGGCAAATACCCGTTGGAGCCGTTGGCGAAGTTCCCCTTCCCACAGTTCCAAGTCCCCATCGGTCGGCAGTTTACCCCAGAAAATATCCACTGCTGCCCGTCGCTTGGAATTAGAAAGTACCTGGGTAGTAATCATAGTACCTTCGTAGGTAGCAAATCCCAGAGCACTCAAAATCCCCGAAAGAGTAGCGAACAATCCTGGTTGATCAAAGGTTAGTACGGTCAGCTCGATTCCTTGGGAGGAATCGGACGAATTATGGGGAACCACGAGGAGTGCATAGGGATCGTCATCGGAGAGATGGGCGAGGGCGGGGAGAATTCTTATTACCTGTTGAACCGAAAGGGACAGAAGGTGTTCCTCGGGAATACTCTTTACCAGTTCCTGGACTACATTTTGTCCCAAACTTGCTTTTAGTACCCCTTGGGCTGGGTCAAGGTAATCTTGAATTGTCATGCATCTAGTATAGGCTCTGGTTGGGCATCGCAGGAGCGGGTATAAAAAGGTTGCTTGACTAAAGCTTCTTGGTAAACACGGAATTTTTTCGAAAACCCAATGGGCCGATAGGTCATTTTTGCCTGCCTGAGTCCCTGATCGCCTAAATCTTGTTCCCGGTTAATAAGGGCGTAGCGTTCTGGCAAGACTTCGGCGTAGGCCTGATTAATGTATTGGTAAACTCCCTTGTAGGTAGGTATACCTTTCTCGATGTGAATAACGTACATTGAATCATTCATAATCCCTTCGCCCATAGTAAAGGCTACAGGCACCTCGTCTACGTAGACGATATACCCCGTAAGGCCGAGCACGTTTTGTTTGTCTAGAGCTTCCTTGCTCGCAGGGTAGTCTTCGATTTCATCTCTCCCCTCTTTCCACCCCTCTAACACCTCGTAGGCATGATGACGGTTCTCGTCGGTAAGAAACTCACCCCTATGGTTCGGGTAGTTATGGAGAAAGGAATTTACCTGGTTTCGTTTTTTATGAAAGCGTTTTCCCGATAGGGATGCTAGTTCTTCCCGGGAATAGAGGTAGTCAAAATTATCTCGGTCTTCGCAAATTTCGAGATGATGTTGTTCCAACCATACCCGATGGTAATCGGCCTGTTCCTCGCTGAGGCCTTTCAGGTAATCAACTTCTTCAAGAATTGTCCGTAATACACCCTTGTCTTCGGGAAGCCCAAGAGGTAAAGCACAAAAGGTCCGCCCTTCTTTGGTTCCCTTAAGGATGATTTTGTCTTTTTCTAGCAAGGCTACCTGATAATCGTAGGTCTTTCGAAAGAGGTAGATTCCTGCAAAACAAAATTCCGAAATCCCCGAAGTAATCCGGGAAAAGTAAGGCAGGAGTTCATCCCGGAGTCCCAAAGTAATAGGGGCAAAGTGCGGATAGTGGGTGAGTTGCATGGGTGTAATATACATAATTGATACCCAACCGACCAGGGTCTATACTGGACCTATGAATACTCAACCATGGATCGAATCTACCGTCGTCGAAAATTTCTTGCGCTACGTAAGAATTCATACAACCTCGGATCCCCATAGTCCAACCTGCCCTTCAACACCCTTCCAATGGGACCTTGCACGCCTTCTCAAAAAGGAACTCGAGGACCTAGGTGTTCCAGAGGTTGAAATGACCGAGTTTGGATACGTTGTTGGAAAAATTCCCCCAAGCCCAGGGTACCATCATTGCACCCCTATTGGTTTTCTTGCCCATATGGATACATCGCCTGACTTCTCGGGTGAAGGGGTTAAGCCGAAAATTTGGAAGAACTACGATGGTTCGGCGTTGGAACTGGGTGATGGTGTTTTTCTCGATCCAAACGAGAACGATGACAACAAACATATGCTCGGGTACAAGGGGCAAACTCTTATTACCTCCGACGGCTCGACCCTTCTGGGAGCCGACGACAAGGCCGGGGTTGCAGAAATTATGACCGCCGTTGCCTTTTGGATGGCTCACCCCGAGGCTGTCCACGGACCGATAGAAATTATCTTTACCCCGGACGAGGAGATTGGCCGGGGGGTCGACAAGTTAAACCTCGAGACCCTCAAGTCCAAAGCCGCTTATACCCTCGACGGTAGTACCGAAGGGACTTACAACGAACACTGCTTCAACGCTTACACTGTTGGGGTTACCTTCACGGGGCGCATGATTCACCCCGGCTACGCCCGGGGGGTAATGGTGAATGCGGTTGCTATGGCAGGGGCCTTTATCGCCGGGCTACCTAGGAGCGAGGCACCCGAGACTACCGACGGAAGATACGGCTTCTACGCCCCACAGGAAATCGAAGGCCGAATGGACCACGCTTTTTTCCGACTGTTTATTCGAGACTTCTCCATCGATGAGATCCATAGGCGCCTTACCTTTCTCGATCAGTTGGCCCGAACCATCGAAGGTTCATTTCCCGGAGGGAAGGTAGAGTTAGAGGCTACCAAACAGTACCTAAATTTGCACGACTTTCTCGCATCCCACCCCAAGATTATGGGCGCTCTCGTAAAAGGAATAGAGGAAACTGGGGCACCTGCGGTAGGAGAGGTAATCCGAGGAGGTACCGATGGGGCTCGCTTAAGCGAACGTGGTCTACCGACCCCAAACATCTTCACTGGGGGTCACAATTTCCATAGTCGCTACGAGTGGATAGCCCTTCCAGCAATGGTAAGGGCTACCCAAACGGTCATTAACATTGCTCGAATTTGGACCGAAGACGAGAGAAAATAACGCGAGGCAAACAAAAAGGAGCAGCCCCAAAAGACTGCTCCTCATTCGATTCTTTGATTCTTTTACACGTCGTAGTATAGATCGTACTCCAGCGGAGTGGGTTGCAGCTTCATAGGCTCAACCTCGGACTTAAGCCGGTGATCTGCATAGGCGTCGATAAACTCTGAGGTAAAGACGTCTCCAGCCATGAGCCAATCCCTATCGGCGAGCATTTCTTTGATCGCGTCTTCCTGGGTTGGGCAGGTCGAAGGAATAAGCTTCGCTTCTTCTGGTGGAAGGTCGTAAATGTTCTTATCGAGGGCAGGACCTGGGTCGAGCTTATTCCGAATTCCATCAATCATAGCCATTGTCATAGCGGCAAAGTTTAAATAAGGCGATCCTGAGGCGTCCCCACAGCGGAACTCGAACCGTCGAGCTTTATCGTTGGTTACATAGGGAATACGGATGGCTGCAGAACGGTTTGTTGCCGAGTAGGCTAACTTTACCGGTGCTTCATAGCCAGGAACTAGTCGACGATAGGAGTTGGCGGTAGGATTTGTGAAGGCCTGAATCGATCGACCGTGCTTTAGGAGTCCTCCAATGGCATAGAGGGCGGTTTGGCTCAGGTTTGCGTATCCGTCACCGGCGAAGGTGTTCTTTCCACCCTTCCAAATAGAGGTATGGGCGTGCATTCCCGACCCGTTATCGCCAAACATAGGCTTGGGCATGAAAGTTGCAGTCTTTCCGTGTTTGTAGGCTGTGTTCTTTACGGCGTACTTGTATTTATGAACCAGGTCACCGGCGGTAATAATATCGCCAAACTTAATTCCAATTTCGCCCTGGGCGGTTGCTACCTCGTGGTGGTGGAGGTAAACCGTCATTCCCATCTTTTTCATGTTGGTGACAATTTCGCTCCGGATATCCATGAGGGTATCTTGGGGAGTGGTAGGGAAGTATCCCATTTTATGTCGAATCTTGTGACCAAGATTTACCCCATCGGCACCGGTGTTCCAAGGTCCTTCTTCGGTATCGATTTCGAAAAAGCTACCCCTAGGTTCAATGAAGTATCGAACACCGTCAAAAATGAAGAACTCAGGCTCGGGGCCAAAAAAGAGTTCGTCACCAATTCCGAGACTTTTCATATACTCCAGGGCCTTAAAGGCGATGTTTCGAGGACTTCTTTCGTAGCGTTCGCCGGTCCGAGGCTCATAGATATCGCCGTACATGACCAAGGTCTTTTGTTCTCGGAAAGGGTCTACGAAAGCCGAACTCAAGTCTGGTTTAAATACCATGTCCGACTTATCGATACTTTTCCATGCTCGGATCGAAGAGCCGTCGAAGGGAATTCCGTTCTCTAGCTGATCTTCGTCGAGTTCCGAGGCCACGAAAGTAGTGTGCTGGAGCATGCCGAACATATCCCCAAACTGGAGATCGACGTACTCGATACCTTCTTTCTTCATCATGTCCAAAATTGCAGTTGCTGACATGTAATACTCCTTTCCTGTAGCATAAACGTTATTTTCATACGTTGACGTAGGAAATATAGTAAGTTGATTCACGAATGTAAAGAGAATACCCCAAGGTATCGAGAGATTTTTTTATTTTTTGTGCGGATTTAGTGGGATTTTGGGGCAATCTAAGGGAAGGGTGCTAGGATATGTGTTTCATTTCGAGCTTATTCCACCGGGCGGCAAGAATTCCCACGACACTGGCGGTCAATACGTCAAGAAATACCCCAGCACCAATAAGAAATGGGGCGGCGGGGAGAAGAATCAGATACCCCTCCTCGAGACCTTGGCCGTACCAACCAGACAGTAACGCGAGGCCGATGAGCGCACCCGAACTGGGAACACCGACCAGCAGGAAAGAGACCCCGAAGGAACCAGCAAAGACCCAAAGATACTGCCCAAGGGTGAGCTCGAGGCTGCTATAGGACTGTAGAATCGCCAGAAACGAAACCCCAATAACCATAGCCGAGCCGGACCGGCCAAAAAGAATCGATAGGGGATAGGCCATTACACCAACTTTTCGAGGAATTTTATGGTGTTCTTTTCCTAGGCGACTAAGGAAGGGCAGTACGAAGTAGGTGTCCCCGGAGAGAACACTGGCCAAGAGGGGAAGGAAAGTTCCACGGAGCCAGGAAAAGGGATTTTTCTTTCCTCCCAGACTAAAAAGGATGAGAGGATAGAGAACGAAGGTCATGAACCCCACAAGCCCAAAAATGAGGAAAAAGAGGGACTGGAAAAGATCAAGATCGGTTGTTTCTCGCAACTGAAGCATTCGGTAGGCTCCAAGGACGATAAATCCGAGGGCCATAAACTCAATTATATAGTGGGCTACCCGAAACAATATTCGACTCAGGCTGTCGAAAAGTTCAAGGCTTGGCCCTGCATGTCCTTTGGGAAAATGAAAAGCCAATCCTAGAAGAATACCCGCAACCAAAACTGGCAGTAGATATCCAGAATCACGAACGAAAATTTCGAAAACGTTCGATGGAAAAATACGCTCGATAAGGTCAAGGGCATCGGGCAATTGAAGTACTTCACCCTCTTTTATAATAATGGGTATTCGCTCGGGTCGAAAAATTGCGAAGCCAAGGGTCCCAACGAAGGAACCCAGCAAGGCAGCCCCAGGAATAAGAGCCAAGATAGAGAGGCCAAGGGTATGAAGCTTGTTCTCGTACCACAGCTCGTAAACCCCAATAGCTACGGAAAAGAAGACGAGGGGAAAGACAACGTAACGTCCAATCGAAACGATAATTCGTTCAAGAACATCGAAGAGGGCGAGGGTATCACCCCCTCCTAGGGGCAAAAGTATTCCGAGAACTAGGCCGATCCCGGTCGCGATAGTGAGTCGAAGCGATAGTTTCATCGGTCTACATCCTTCATTTGTACTACTTTCGAAGGCCAAAAATTCCGGTTTTCCCGGTATAACGATTCCAACGGTAACGGGTTTTTGGTGAATCTTCGGTTATCGCCTGGAGGATGTACTCTTCAATCTGCGCATCTCCTAGATCGCTGGCCCCATGGATTCCCCGGAGGGAAATTCGTTCGTTCTGGTAGAGGGTAAAGAGGGAGCGGCCAATTTCTTGCACTGCCCCAAAAACTCCGGCTTCAAGGGGAGGCAAGACTTGATCTACTCCACCAACACAAACGAGGGTCAAAGATCCACTTTTTTGCCCTTGGAGAACGGTTAACGTTTCTCGCAAGGGAAAAAGAAACCCCTTAATGCCACTATCGATGAAACGATCGATAGTCCCACTGTCGAGCTCCGTAAGGGTCCTACCTTTCGTACCAGGATAGTAAAAATGGATAGCATGATCGAGCTTTTGTTCCTCGGATTCGAGAGATAAAAAGTAGGTCTTTGCAGGAAGAGGCGACCGGGGGTTATTCTGAATGAGGGTTAATCCCGTATCGAGCCCTTCGGGGGCATGAAATCCTTCAGCTCCCTCGTCGAGCAAAATAGTCACCCTATTGCCCTGATCCAATAACTTGGTCACCAAGGAGGTCATGAGGGAAGAAGGGGTGCCGGTTATCAGATAACTCTGGTTCATGGTATGGTGCAGTCTACCGGACCACTAGAAGTACGGTCAATCCCTAGGTCCAGGAACGGTTACAGGAGCACAGCACTATGAAAATCGCCCTGGGGCAAATGAACCCCCGCATTGCAGATTTCGGGGCCAATAGGAACACCATTCTCGACCTCGCCCGGCAGGCTCGGGAGGCCGGAGCAGAAATACTGGTTACCCCGGAACTGGCAATTTGTGGGTACCCTCCCATGGATCTTCTCGATCAGCCCAGCTTTCTCCAGGAAAACCTTCGCTCCCTGCGAATCTTGCAGAAAGAACTCCCCCCAGATCTGGGTGTCCTGGTAGGCCTGGTCGACAAGTCTACCGAACCCGGGGGCAAGGCCCTCCAGAATTCCGCCTACTTCCTTTACCAGGGTAAGGTTCTCCACCGGCAACCCAAAACCCTTTTACCTACCTACGATGTGTTTGACGAAGCCCGGTACTTTGCCCCCGCCCGTACCTGGTCGACCTTTCGGTTTAAGGATATCCAAATAGGTGTGGCAATCTGCGAAGACATGTGGTGGGAAACCGAGCGGGATGCTTCGGTGCGTTACGAAGTCGACCCGGTTCGCAATTTGCTCGATGGGGGGGCGATGTTGTTATTGGTACCCTCGGCCAGCCCCTTCTATGCGGGGAAGTCGGGAATACGCTTGCGGCTCATGGAGCATATTGGACGGAGCTCTGGTGTCCCGGTACTCTACGTTAACACCGTCGGTGCCAACGATAACCTCATTTTTGACGGCCACAGCCTCGTTACCGATCGGTCGGGTAAACTGGTGCACCAGTCAGCTCGTTTTGCCCCTTCCCTCGACTTGGTTGATCCCTTTGCTTCGACGCCCGAAACTACCCTCGTTGGAGGGAAGGACCAAGATTATGAAGACATCGCCCAGGCCTTACGTTTAGGAATTTCGGACTACCTCAAGAAATCGGGTTTTTCGAAGGTCCATCTTGGATTGTCTGGGGGAATTGATTCGGCGGTGGTCGTAACCCTCGCCACCCAAGCCCTGGGACCAGACAAGGTAACTGCCTTTCTTCTCCCCAGTAAATATAGCTCCACTGGGAGCGTGACCGACAGCGAACTTCTGGGTCAGAGGCTAGGAATCACCCTTAAAACTCTACCCATAGAACCCTTATACCAAGGTTTCGAAAAAGCTCTCGCACCCCACTTCGAGAACCGCCCTACCGATTTGGCGGAAGAGAATATCCAAGCCCGAATTCGGGGAACCCTTCTAATGGCTTATTCGAATAAATTCGGATCCCTCGTACTTACCACGGGCAACAAGAGCGAGCTGGCAGTGGGCTACTGTACCCTCTACGGCGATATGGCCGGAAGCCTGGCTGTCATTGGCGACTTGTTCAAAACCGAAGTCTACGAACTTGCCCGTCATCTGAATAAGGAACGGGAAATTATTCCCCGGGCAATTATCGATAAAGCTCCCTCGGCAGAATTACGACCGGATCAAAAAGACCAGGACAGTCTACCCCCCTACGAACTTTTAGATGAAATACTTGCCAAGTACATCTTGGACCACAAAACTAAGCCCGAACTCATTGCCGATGGCTACGATGCCGAATTGGTTGGCAAAATTCTGAGTTTGGTAGCGAGGTCTGAATATAAAAGGCGACAAGCTCCGCCGGTACTCAAGGTCTCGACCCGGGCCTTTGGAACCGGGCGGCGAATACCAATAGCCCGGGCTTTTTCTGAACTTACTTGGCTCTAGGAGCTTGTTGATTGGTATATTGATTTCTCCGTAAGTCCGTACCATAATAGGGGTAATGCAGGATCGAGGCCTTCTACGCAAGGCGATTCATTTTAAGAATTACTCAAATAGTGTCGCCAAGCGAAATGCTAGGGCTCACGAGGGCGATCCACTCACCCCAGGTATTTCCGAAGCCGACCAGGAAGATATTCGACTGCAAATAGATCAAATTGCCCAGTCGAATAGAATGAAAGCCGACGAATTAGCGTGGAAAGTGATCCCCAAAAAACACGGTTTTGTCCTTCCTCTCTTAGTAAATGTTGGGGCGGCTGGGGTTCTTGCCTTGGGGATTTTTACCCTAAGCACCCTCTTTGCAGCCTCGGAAAACCAAGCGCTCAACGAAACAGTTCAATTATCAAGCGCCGAAGGAAGATTGGTCGCAGAAATTCGTCGCGAGGCCGAAGGTGCGATTCAAGAAAAAGACAAAGAGATCAACGAGATTCAGGTTCGCCTTGAAGTAATTGAGCGAGAGCGTTCTCAGTTAGCCGCAAACGTCGAGCAACAAATCCAGGCTCGCGAGGCAGAACTACGAGCCCAGTTGGATGTCGAACTCCAACAGGAACGGCAACGGCTCATCGCCGAGGGTTTGAGCGAAGAGGTCATTCAGGAACGACTGAGAGCTTTCGAAGAAGAAAAGAATGCGGCCTTCCAGGCCGAACTGGCCCGTTATAGCGCCGAGGTTGAAGAGGAGCGAATTCGCCTCCAAAACAGCCTCGATGCTGCCCAAAGGGAATTTAACTCAAATTTGGCCGCCGCTACCGCCGAACGCCAGACTATTCAAGAAGAATCCCGACGTCGAGAACAAGAACTCCGAGCCCAAATGGATGCGCAAAATGAAGAACTCGAGGCCGCCCGGGCCGAAGCCGCCGCAAGTCTACAGAGTGCCCAAGCGGAACTGACAGCCCTCAACCAGACTGCCGCCCGGGCCCAGGCCGCCGAGGACCAGCTAATAGGCCTGTATACCTCGATTCGAGCAGCCATCCGGGAGGGTCGAATCGAGGACGCTACTCGGGGACTCGATTCCCTTCGCACCTACCTAAACGATCCCTCGGTTATTAGCGTGCAATCTTTGGCTCGAAGAAGGGACATAGACCTGTTTGCCATCGACCTCATCGATCGAACCCTTGCGGCCGAACGAGCCCGGACCAGCTCCGATACCGCACGTCTGTCCGAGAGTTTAGCAATTCTGAGTTCTATTCGGGAATCAGCCTCCCAAGCTCGGGCGGCTGCCTCAGCGGGGGACCGAACCCGGGCCACGACCCTGTATCGTCAGGTCATTCAGACCCTCCCCGAAATTCTTGAGGCTCAACAGTACACCCAGGATCGTAGCGCTGCGGAATTACAGAATACTACTACCGCGGCTCTTAGTTCCTTGGGTCAAGCCTACTCGGCTGGCGATTGGGTAGCCCTCGATCGGTCTTTTGAACAGTTACTTTCCTCTTTGCCCCTTACAGACCCTCAAATTGCAACGACCCTTCGACAACTCAAAGAGGGCACCGAAAATCAGACCCAACAAACCCAACAGACCCGGCAAACCGAGGACGCCAACCCGGGGCTAACTTCGGCGAACCTCTTACTCAATCAGCAACAGTACACCGCCGCAATAAGCGCCTACACAAACCTGCTTTCGACCTACCCTTTAGCGAATCAGGCCTCCCAATTCGTTGGCAATATCAACGAAGCGGCCCGAAGGCTCAATAATCAGTACTCCAGTTTCCAATCTCAGACCCGGGCCGAACAAGAGAGCACTCAAGGGATTCTGGAAGAAAATGCAGTACAAATTTCGGAACAACGGCAACAAATCGCCCAACTCCAACAAGAGCTGTCCGCAACCCAGAGACAACTGACCAGCTCCCAGCAAACAATTTCTAACCTTCAGTCCCAGTTCCAACGGGCCGAGGAGGGGCGTCTATCAGCCTTAGAACAAATTGAAGAACTAAGACTACAGCTTACTGCCGCTCAAATTGCCGCCGACGCTACAGCCACCGCTGCGGCCCAAACTACACCCGACGGGGCCTCGGCCAGTGACCAAGAATCGGGCATTAGTGAAGAAGAGTTTGTCAACCTCCAAGCCCAGGCCGAAGAGTTAGCGGTTGTTGCCGCCCGCTACGAGCAAGTCCTGACAAACTACCAACAGTATGCCCTGTTGGAGGACCGAATATTGGCCGAAACCACCAGCCAAACCTTGGTTCAGGGCCGAAATACCATGAATACCTTCTTTAGTACCCCCGAAGTGGCCGACATAATGCCCGGAATGCAAGATCGAATCGATCGCTACATTACCGCCGCCGGAGAGCTTGGAACTACCGAGGTGCTCTTTAACGCCAGCGATATTGTCGACGGAGCCCTGCGAATTCAAGACGTCGGGGTGCGAGATCGATATTTTGTCGATCTTCTTGGTCGATACCAGGATAACGAGGGTATGACCGAGTTCATACAGACCCTCCAACGGACCCTTCCCTAGTAAAATAGGGTGTGAAACTCGATTTTCGCACCACTCTCCTTGACCAAATAGTTCGCCCGATGTATTCTCCCCCTACCCTTTAGTTACTATGTACAGAAACAGGAGATTGCATGGAGGAGCTCATTAAAATCATTCCCGGAGAACGGTTTACCCCCTACGGGCTGGCAAAAAAACTCGACGCCCGGTGTATCTTGGAAAGTTCCTCGTACCAAAAGGGTAGAGAACGGTACAGCCTTCTCATGGTTAGAGAAGCGTTTAGGGTGAGTCAGGATTCGCGGGGAATCTTTTTTACTTCCTCCGAAGATTTTACCCCTGCCGGCGGGGATTCGGCCAAGTCCCCACTGGGAATAGAACGGATCGAGGCGGGTAAAGAGTACCGCATTCAGAGTAAAGCTCGGGACATACTCGACCTGCTACTGTATTTTGCGAATCAGCATAAACAACCCCACCAAGACTTTCCGTACCCCGCGGGGGGCATAGGGTTTTTATCCTTCGAGTTCAGTAGGTTCTGCGACACCATTCCTCTGAGGACAAAACCCGATCCCCTGGGTCTACCCGATGGACTGTTTCTTTTTGGTCATGTCTTTATCGTTTTTGACCACTATACCGACCTTCTCTACCTCATCGGGCTCAACTATCGAGAAAAATCGATAGACCTCGTTCGGGCCCTGGCCGAGGTCGAAGATACCATAAACGATCTCAACTTTAGCTACCTCAAGGATGACGAGACACTCTATCCAGCGGTAAAAATTTCTGGTCCCGAGATCGACGAGGAATACAAGGAGTTCGTCGAAGCCATGCGCAAAGAAGTTGTCCTGGGAAACCTGCTCCAAGGAGTACCCAGCCGCAGACTCCAGTATAAAACCGATCTTCCTGGCATCGAAGCCTATCGACGATTACGCCGAACCAACCCCTCCCCCTATCTGTTTTACCTAAACTTTGGGGATTTTGAGCTCTTTGGCGCCAGTCCTGAGGTCCATTGTAAGGTAAAAGAAGACCGGGCACTGGTGAGGCCAATCGCCGGCACTCGTCGTCGGAGTCCCGATAAGGCGAAGGACCTAGCTCTTGAACACGAGCTCTTAAGCGATCCCAAAGAGCGAGCAGAGCATCTCATGCTCGTGGATCTTGGGCGAAATGATTTGGGTCGAGTCTGCAGTCCAGGATCGGTTGCGGTGAGCGAATACATGGTCATTGAACGATACAGTCATGTCATGCATATCGTGAGCCAGGTCGAAGGAACACTGGCTCCAGAGAAAAACGGGCTGGACGTTTTGAGGGCAACCTTCCCCGCGGGAACCGTATCGGGGGCCCCGAAAATCCAAGCAATAAAAACTATAGACCGTCTCGAGAGGGTGCAAAGACGGTTTTACGCCGGGGTAGTTGGGTACATCGAACCCGGTGGGAACCTGGACACCTGTATTACTATCCGAAGCGCCCTAAAAAAAGATGGGGTGTTAACCCTTCAGGCCGGAGGAGGCATAGTATTCGACTCGACCCCCGAGAGGGAACTGGAAGAAACCAACGAAAAACTGGGTGCCCTTCTGCGGAGCATCGGTGCTGAGGCGAGCCAGGAGGTAACCCAATGATTCTACTCATCGACAACTACGATAGCTTTACCCACAACCTTTACCAGTACTTCTGCGAAATTTCCCAAATACCCGTAAAGGTCGTACGCCACGATAAAATTTCCCTCGAAGAAATAAGGCAAATGAACCCGAGTCATATCGTCATAAGCCCGGGTCCTGGCCGGCCGGAAGATGCGGGAATTAGTCTGGCGGCAATCAAGGAATTTGCGGGAAAAATACCAATTTTGGGCGTCTGTCTCGGACATCAGGCAATTGGCCAGGCCTTTGGAGCCCGAATTGTCAGCGCCCAACAGATAGTTCACGGCAAGGCCGAGGCAATTACCGTCGACGGAAAGGGGCTCTTTCGATCGATCCCCAGCCCGGCGGTTTTTACTCGCTACCATAGTCTGGCAATCGAAGAAAGCACATTGAATCCGGAGTTCGAAATTACTGCCCGATCGGAAGACGGCGAAATAATGGGAATACGCCACAAGGAATGGAATCTGGAGGGGGTTCAGTTTCATCCCGAATCAATCGCCAGCGAGACGGGAAAACTCCTCCTGAAAAATTTCCTGAACTACCGTCGGACCCCCTTCGTTGGGTCTACCCTTCTTACAAAAATAATGAGCCACGAAGACCTGAGTTTTGAAGAAGCCGAATCTTTCATGGAAGAGCTCACCGAAGGTAATTTGAGCGATATTCAAATTGCTGGCTTTCTGACTGCCTGGAATACGAAGGGAATCCGTCCCCAAGAAATTGCCGGCTGTGCTCGGGTACTCCAACAAAAGCGTGCCCGCATTACCCCCTCGAAACCCTGCCTCGATACCTGTGGCACCGGAGGAGATGGACTTGGAACCTTCAATATTTCGAGCCTCACTGCCCTGGTAGCCGGGGCCTGCGGGATTCCTACGGCAAAACACGGAAATAGGGCGGTCAGCAGCCGGAGTGGCAGTGCAGAATTCTATCAATCTCTGGGATTTTCGATCGACCTCAGTCCCAAACAATCCCAGGAACTTTTGGTAAAAAACGACTTTGCCTTTCTCTTTGCCCCGGTCTACCATAGTGCCATGCGATTTGCTGCACCGGCGCGAAAAGAGCTAAAGGTAAAAACTCTCATGAATCTCCTCGGCCCTTTGGTCAATCCTGCGGGGGCCGACTACCAGCTCATTGGGGTATATACCAAGGACCTGGTGGAGACCATGGCGGCAGCGGCCAAGATGCTCGGTATCAAGCGGGGGATGGTCGTCCACGGAGCCGACGGGCTGGACGAAATTTCCATCACCGGCCCAACCCATGTGGCAGAATTTGCCGAGGGAGGAGAAATCTCTACCTACACCTACGACGGCCCAGCAGATCTCGACCTACCATCCTATACGATCGAGGACTTGGTCGGTGGGGACGGAAACCACAACGCCGAACTCGCCCGGCAGGTAGTTGGGGGCTCGGGTAACCCTGCCCTCCGGGACGCAGTCTGTGTTAACGCCGGGGCAGCCATGAAGGTTGCCGGCCTTGTTTCGACCATAAAAGAAGGCTACGAATTGGCCCGAAAAGCCATGGAAAGTGGCAAGGTGGCCCAGAAAATCGAAGATACAATCTTCCTTAGCAAACGAATAAAAGAAGCTGCCCTGTGAACCAGTCCGGCATAAACCTTCGACAAGATATTGTAGAGTACCGGCGGCGAAGAATGGCCGTCGAAGGATCGAGCCTCGGGGTACCAGTTCCCGAAGCCCGGGTCGTACCCTTGGTACCGTTCAAAACCGATTCCCGGGTCATTTGCGAAATTAAACGTCGAAGCCCCAGCCGGGGTAGTATCGATCCGGAGCTGGACCCGGTAACCCAGGCACAAGGGTACTGGAATGCGGGGGTTCGTCACTGCTCGATCCTGACCGAAGAAGACCATTTCTCCGGGAGTTTATCCGACCTCATTGAGGTCAAATCGACCCTGCCTTCCATGGCGGTGTTACGAAAAGACTTTCTCATCGACCTCGAGGATGTAGACGTCTCCTATCGAGCGGGGGCGGACGCAATTTTGCTTATCGCTTCGGTCCTTGATGACCAAACACTAACCGCAATGTTTCAAAGGGCGACGGATTTGGGTATGCAGGTCCTGGTAGAGGTTCACACCTACGAGGAAGTCCTCCGGGTCCGACCTCTGGCTCCCCCCCTGGTCGGCATCAACTGTCGAAATCTGGCAACCTTTACCCTTGATCCGCTCTTGCCACCAGTCCTTTTCCACGGAATCGATTGGCCGACGAAGGTTGTCTATGAATCGGGCATTTTTACGGCCTTTCAGGCCCGCTGGATTTTTTCCCTGGGTTTTCGGGGGATTTTGGTGGGGGAGTCGGTTGTTCGTACCCCCGGACTCGCCGTTGAGTTAGTGCAGGTCGTCCAGAAACCAAAGCCCCTGGAACCTACAAATTTCTGGTCGATGATGACCCGTCGCCTGTTCTATCTGAACTTGGCCGGAGGTGATCCGAGTGAATATCGAGGGCCTCTGGTTAAGGTCTGCGGTATTACGAATCTCGAAGACGCACAAATCGTTACCTCTGCGGGGGCCGATGTCCTGGGTTTTGTCTTTGCCAAGAGCCCCCGACGGGCGAGCTTGGCAGTACTTCGCCAGGTAAAGGAACTACCAATCCTCAAAGTCGCTGTTGTCGTTTGGGACAAGATGCCCGAGGCGAGCGAAGAATGGGACGAAATTCAAGAGGCCTTCAAAGAGGGGCTCATCGATGCTGTCCAGCTCCACGGCACCGAAACCCCGGAGTTCTGCCAAACCTTCCACTACCCCTGGTACAAGGCCCTTCGACCCAAGGGCCCGGGCGAAGCTGCCAACGCTTTAGAATTTCGTTCTCCCCGGATCCTGGTCGACGCCTTCGACCCAGTTTTGGCCGGAGGAACGGGGAAAAGGGTGAATGGGGAAATTGCCCAAGAATTCCGGCAAACCGGCGGTCTATGGCTGGCCGGGGGTATTAATCCCGAAAACCTATCCGAAATTCTATCCGCCTATTTTCCCGAACTGGTCGATGTGTCAAGTGGGTTGGAACAAAGCCCGGGTAAAAAAGACCCACAAAAAATTCAGGCCTTTTTCAAGGAGATGCACCGTGTTCGAAACCGATAAGCCGGTCCAAGGTTTTTTTGGTCAATTTGGTGGCCGGTACGTAGCCGAGGTCCTTCGCACAGCCCTCGATGAGCTCGAGGAGGCATTTGTCGATGCGATTCACGATCCAATATTCAAGGAAGAATACTCAGACCTGCTTCGCGATTTTGTAGGTCGGCCCACCCCTATGGTCTTTGCCGAAAACGCCACCCGAGAAATCGGCGGGGCGAATATCTATATAAAACTCGAGGGGCTGGCGGCCACGGGAGCTCATAAAATTAATAACGCTCTGGGTCAGGGCCTTTTGGCGAAACGGATTGGGAAGACTCGCATTATCGCCGAGACCGGGGCCGGTCAACACGGGGTAGCCACCGCCGCAGTCTGTGCAAAATTGGGCTTACCCTGCCGGGTCTATATGGGCGAGGTGGACGTACGTCGGCAAAGACCCAACGTCTTTTCCATGGAACTCTACGGGGCCGAAGTCACGAGCGTCACCTCGGGGGCAAAAACCCTCAAAGATGCGGTAAACGAAGCCCTGCGAGACTGGGCCTCATCTTTTGCCGAAACCCATTACCTGCTGGGAAGTGCCCTTGGGCCTAGTCCCTTTCCCGATATGGTGCGGGAATTTCAGTCGATCATTGGGGGTGAAGTAAAGACCCAGTCGAAAGATAGGGGATTTCATCCCGATTGTATGGTCGCCTGTGTAGGTGGGGGCTCAAATGCCATAGGATTTTTTGCTCCCTTCCTTGGAGATTCTCGGGTGAGCCTCATCGGAGTGGAGGCCGGGGGGCGGGGAACTTCTTTGGGCGACCACGCTGCCCGGATGGACGGAACCGGCTCGGTCGGAATCGTCCAGGGGTATAAGAGCCTGTTTCTCTTAAACGAGGATGGCCAGGTTCAGGACACCCACTCCATTTCTGCGGGCCTCGATTATCCAGGAATTGGCCCCCAATTGGCCCACCTGGGAACCACGGGGCGGGTACAATTCTTGCGGTCGACCGATACCGAGGCCCTCGAGGCGCTCAAATTTTTCGCCCGCACCGAAGGGGTTATTTTTGCCCTCGAAAGTGCCCACGCCGGAGCCCAGGCCGTAAAAATTGCCCAGGAAATGGGCCCAGGAAAGAACTTGATTATTAATATGTCTGGAAGAGGAGATAAGGATATTTTTATTACCGCAAAGGCGATTGCCCCACAAGCCTGGAAGGGCTTTCTTTCCCACGAAATTGCCGATATGGAGGGTATCCAATGAACCAATCAACCTTTGCTTCCCTCATGGTCCACATGATCCCGTTCTTTCCCGACCTACCCTCCTCCCAGGCTGTAGCCCGGGGGATAGTTCGAGCCGGGGCCGACCATATCGAAATTCAGTTTCCTTTCTCCGACCCCTCGGCCGACGGTCCCACCATCGAGGCTGCGTGCAATCGGGCCCTTGCCCAGGGTTTTCGGGTTTCTAAGGGATTTGACTTTGTGCGAGAGGTTGCAAATCTGCCCGGATCTCGAACCCGAGTTCATATTATGACCTATGCCAGCCTGGTCTATGCCCGGGGGGTTCAGAAATTCTGCGCCGATGCCGCCGAGGCCGGGGCCTGGGGACTCATAATTCCTGACCTTCCGACCGACAACGACGAAGGACTGCGGGAAGCTGCCCAGGCCCAGGGTCTGCACGTCGTTCCAGTAGTTGTACCGACCACCACCGATAGCCGGCTCGACCTCATAACTAGCACTTCTCCATCTATGGTCTACGGGGCCCTAAGAACCGGAATTACCGGGACAAAAACCGAGCTGGGCCCCGAAAACGAGGCCTTCATCCAGCGAATTCTCTCTCGCCTTCGCCCCTACGGCGGCCAACTGGCCGTCGGATTCGGAATTCAGGAACGAGCCCAGGTACGAGCCCTTCAGCCCTTGGTAGACAGCGTCATTGTAGGCTCCGCCCTGGTCCGAGCGATCGGGAATCCGCCAGCCACTTCGGAAAAAGAACTGGAAGAAAGGGTTGCAAACTTCGTTACTCGACTTGCCACTGACTAACCGAATAGCTACTATACTCCTATGTCCAACGAAGTAACCCTAACCAAAGATAACTTTTCTACCGAGGTCCTAGAATCCAACAAACTTGTAGTTGTGGATTTCTGGGCCGAATGGTGCATGCCCTGTAAGATGATTGCCCCGATCCTCGCCGATTTAGCCCAAGCCAACCCCGACTCCTTGGTTGTTGGTAAAGTAAACGTCGACCACGAGGGCGACCTGGCCCAGCAGTACGGTATCGTGAGTATTCCAACCATTCTTTTCTTCAAAGATGGAAAACTCGTAAAACAGCACGTCGGCGCCGCTCCCCGTAAGACCCTCGAAGGCATTATTCAGGGACTCTAGGGCTCATACACAACCGTAGTATTCTCTGCACCTATACTCCCGGTACTCGTCGCTCCAATAAACCAGTCTGCCTTTCCCGGATACTCCAGATTTGGGTCGTAGGGTCGCCGATTGAGAGTCCGGGTACTGGTTAGCCCGAGGCTAGTAGGAAAGTCTTCGGGATTTACCGCCTCGGGGGTCTCGGGGTACCATAGATTTGTGGTCCCAAAAAATTCTGCTTTTTTTAAAGTTGCCAGGGTTCCAAATCCTCGGTATCGGTCCTCGGGATTGTTGGACTTGTTTGAGTAAAAAATACCGTCAAGAAATTCTACCCCCCGAGGATCCCGGGCCAAGAGAATCAACTCCGCAGTAGCACTCAATCCCCCAGGCAAATAGAGATTCATAACCCCAGGGATCTCCGCCGAGCCCGTAGGAACAGCCAGGCCCCAGTTGCCATAATCCCCCTGCAATTGGGCAGGATCGGCCCGAAAATGGACTACGATCATATCACCTTCACTTACCTCGACCCTGGGCAGGCGAAGAATCGAACCGGGCTCTACGGGATTCCCAAAAATCAACGTAATCCCCCCCAGATCCCCTGGCTCTTCGGCCCGCAATTCTACCGCCTCGGCCTTCGTCGTGGTATTCACCGCTCGAACTTCGTTAATATGCAAGACCGGTAGGTGGGCATTCATTCCGTACAAAGGGGCAGTAAAACTCAAACCACTTCCTCCCCTATCTTCTACCCTACCGACGAGGGTAATAGAATCACCGGGCAGTGGTAACTCGCCAACAAAATCTATCCGAATATGGGTATCGTAACCCTCGGACGGGAGAGATACTTCGATGGCATGGGATTCGTCGGTACCCCACAGTTCCGGATCTCCGGGGTTGACCGGTACCGAGAATTCTAAGACTCCTCGGCTCTCGCTCTCCATCTTCCAGTTCAGTAACAGGGGAGGAAACGGAGGAGGGTTTTCTACCACCAGAGGAGAAAAAGGAATACACCCCCCGAGCCCAGCCAACAGTAATCCAATGAAGCCGGAAAAAATCTTTGTTTTCATACCTAGTATTACTGGGTGCAAAGGCTTTCTGATTCAGGTAAAATGAAAATATGTTGAAAAAGTTGGAAATTTTTTCCTTTGTCAGATCCACCCTTGGACTGAGCTTCATTTTAGCGGTTGGACTGATCTTAGGATTCCTTTGGGCACCCCACTTTATCGGCGCCCAGGGCCAAGCAGAGTCGACCGCTCCCGGTACACCACCGACCCTTTCGGCGGTTCAAGCGACTCTCGAAGTGGTCACCCAGGCCCGTACCGGCCTTCCAGCCCTGCCCAGGAACTCAATCCGATATTTTCAAGGGACCTACCGTTGGTACCTAGGGACAACCGATTTGGAGGTTCGAGTGTATATCACCGGGCCAAGAGACGAAAATACGGTTTTTCTTCAAGCTTCTTCCGACCAATGGGAGGTGTGCCCCCCAAGGGAAGTTCGGGGTGCAATTTCAAACGACACTATACTGCTAATGTACCAGATAACTCCCGAGGGGCGATGGGTGATTTTTCAGTTTCCTGATCAAGACCTACCGGTGTGCGGTTTTGTCGATGCATTTCTTACCTTATACCGATTCTTTCTCCGGGCGATTCCCGACCAAGATACCCCCCAGTTTCCCGCGGTGGTCGGGACCCTTCCTTGATGAGAATTGTGTGCTCAAAAGCTTGTGGGAACCTGGTGTTCTAAGGATTCTGGGTATCAAAATCCCCAGTATTTGGTTCATCGGGGCCAATAAATCTGGGGTTTTTGTCGCCTTGCCTAGAAAATATGTCACCTACCACAAGCTTTGGAGCACTATCTAAGGCCCCTATTCCGAAAGTTCGGCAAGTTTTTGGGTAGCGAGGGTACGAATCCACTCGGGCAAACCGGTTTCTGCGTCGTAACGGGAAAGTAGTGTTTGGTAGGCCCCGATCGCCATATTCGTTTCCTTCGCCTTTTGTAAATACAGGGCCCGGTGGTACTGGGCGGTTATGTAGGTCAGGGGCTCTTGGACGAAGCGCTCCATAATTGCATCGATGTACACAAGGGCCGCTTCTTGGTTTCCAGAATCAGAATATTCTTGGGCTCTTTGAAAAAGTTCGGGGGAGGTAAGATCTTGGGGAACCTCGGTAGGCACCGTCGCACATCCCATAAACATGAACACGGCCAAGACTCCAAATCCAAGTAATCGCCATAATCCATACCTTTGTTGACCAACCATTGTTTCCACCCTTTCGGTTCCATGGTATCACAGGCCGGCGGGGGATTCCAGCACCCCGAGGAATGAGATAGTATCTGTTCATGATCGCCACATTTATAAATGCCGCAGCAATTCTTATCGGGGGCCTTATTGGTCTTCTGGCCGGTGCTTTTATTCGCAAGAATGAAGGGATTCAGTCGATGGTTTTTATTGGGATTGGGGTCACGACCTTGGTCATTGGCACGATGATGGCCCTACGGACCGAACGAATCTTGTATCTCGCCCTCGCGTTGGTGAGTGGAGGGGTCATCGGTGAGTTTCTCGGGATCGAGCGGGGTATCGGCAAAATTGGGACATCTCTCCACCGCCTCTCACTATCGTTCAACCAAAAAAAGCCTCTGGATCCCGATAATGCCGCCAAAGGGGCCAGTTTTGTAGCCGGATTTCTGGAGGCGACGGTACTCTTCTGCGTCGGGTCTATGGCGATTCTGGGAAGTATCCAGGCGGGCCTTCAGGGGCAGTATTCAATCTTGCTGACCAAGTCGGTAATGGATGGATTCATGGCCCTACTCTTGGCCGCGGGCCTCGGAGTTGGTGTTCTCTACAGTGCTGTTTCGATTATTGTGTACCAGGGGGCAATTACCCTCGCCGCAGGGCTTTTTGGGGCCTCGGTCCCAGAACTGGTGCTAAGCGAGATAAGCGGAATCGGCGGAGCCATGATCCTCATGATTTCTCTCAATATCCTCGGGCTTAAAAAGATTCCAACGGCCAACTTCTTACCAGCCCTGGTAATTGTGGTCATTTTTGCCCTGGTCGACCCCGCCCTGCCTCAGGTATTTAAGTAACGAAATTCCGGGTGCTCTTCGAGGATCGGCAAGACGGTAGTTCCAGGATACACATCCTCGAGGGCTTCGATATCTTCAATCGCCGAAAGAAGTTGCGACTCTTTCACCCGATGGGTAGTTATGACAATTGGAACAGTGGGCTCTATGACACCAGCTTCTGGAGGGGTATTTTCTAACACCTCCCCATCGGTTGCCTCGGGGATTTCGTGTTGGAGAATCGAGGAAACGCTAATGGCGTTTTCGCCGAGGACCGTTGTAATTCGTCCAAGATTCCCAGGCCGATCTAAAACCCGCAATTTTAGGTAGTACCGCCGATGAATATCCCCGGGCTCTTGAAGTTTGAGGGGCTTCTTATCGGGATTCCAAAAATCCATCGACTTAAACTGAACCGGGTAAGTTCCTAATCCCAAGGAAATTATATCCGAAACCACCGCACTGGCTGTTGGAGTACCACCTGCGCCCCGGCCGTAGTACATTGTATGGCCTACTGCACTTCCGTAGACCGAGATAGCGTTAAAACTTCCACTTACCCATGCGAGGGGATGATCCATCGGTATAAAAGCCGGTTCAACTCGAACGAACACACCTTTCTTGCCCCGAACTGCGCTGGCGATGAGTTTAACGACGTAGCCCATTTCTCCCCCGAAGAGCACATCCTCGGCTTCGAGGTTCGCAATACCCTTTACTGGTATCGTATCTAAAGGGATTGGGGATCCAAAGGCCATAGCTCCCATAATTGCGATCTTGTGGGCCGAGTCTCCTCCGTTAACATCCAGGCTAGGGTCCGCTTCTGCAAAACCTGCGGCCTGAGCCCCCTTAAGGGCCTCATCGTAGGTAGAGTCTTTCTGAATCATTTCCGAGAGAATGTGGTTACAGGTACCATTTACAATCCCGTAGACCGCATCGATAGTATTCGCAGTTAGTCCGTCGTAGAATGCTCGAACAATGGGAATTCCACCCCCACAACTCGCCTCAAAGGCCAAGGCTACTTCGGCCTTTTTTGCTGCCGCAAAGAGTTCCGGTCCATGATAGGCCAGAAGTGCCTTATTCGCGGTTACTACGTGTTTTCCCGCGGCAAAAGCTTGAAGAATAAGGGTTTTTGCAAAACCCGTACCCCCTACCAGCTCAATGACTACCGACACTTTCGAATCGGAGAGGGCTTTCTCAAGGGACTCGGTAAGAATTGACTCCGAAAGGCCCAATTTACGGGCGTAGGTTAGGTTTTTGTCCACAATATATCGGAGGTCCAGGTCGACCCCTGTTCGGAAGCGAATACTGTCCCGCTGCTCTTGCAGCAACAAAGCCGTCGCTCCACCCACCGTACCGCACCCTACCAGGGCGATTCCAACTGTCATTTTCATAGACCCGATCCTATTTGCCCCCCGATATTGTGTCAAGCAGAACAAGGAGCTATAGTTTGGAGTATGAACTACCGAACTCCTCTCTTTTTACTAAGTCTGTTATTCCTGGGAACCCTGGCATTTGGGGTCGAAGATGTCATCGGCGAAATCGCCTATATTCAAGGTTCGGCGACAATTCGACGAAATACCTCCCAGGTTCGGGGTCCTATTGATATAGGCTTCCAGATCCAGAACTACGACATGATTCAAGTCGGTTCCAATGGGTTAGTAGAAATATCCCTCCGTTCAGCGACCGGGTATTCTTCCCGAATAAGCCTTCGGGGTGGTACTACGATGTATTTCGATTTGACCAGCCTACAGTCCTCCCAACAAGGAAACCTAAACCTTCTACGGGGTTCTGTCGCTGTTCGAGTAGACCGAATGAACCGAAATAGCAGGCTCAATGTTCGTACCGGTACCGCGACCATGGGGGTCCGGGGAACGGTTTTTGAAGTCTATGCCGCACCGGGCGGGGAAATCCTTGTCACTACCAGCGAAGGTCGGGTATCGGTAGAAACCGAAAGTGGCGATACCTTTTTCACCGAACCCGGGCGGGTTGTACAACAGGTCGATGGCCGATGGTCCCAAATACCAATCGCAGTAAGCGACCTAGAAACCTTTCAGCGAACCTGGAATACCGAACGGATCCAGGCCCTAAGGGCCAACTTTCCCCGGGCGATGCAGCAGTACGCTACCCGATACATAGAACTCCGGGACCAGTTTGTCAGCGCCTACGCAGGGCTCATGGACAATAGAGCTATCATCCAGAAATGGATTCAGGAAGATCGGGAGAACCGTCTAGGAACCCGAATGGAACAACTACGAGAAAAACGACAAATTGTTGGAGACCTACTCGATGTAAGACGGGTTCTCTTTCAGTGGGAACGAATCTACTATCGAGTACTGGAGCTCGAAGAATATTTCAATGAGACAAACCCGGGAGATGGAGTAATTCGTCAGGGAATGACCTTTCGCTCCTTTTTCTCCCAAATAGGGGCCGAAAGAACGACCCTCGACGCCAGAATGCAAGAAGTACGCTACATCAATAAGCTCTATGCCCTAAGAAATGAAGGTCGAAGCCCATTGGATATGTTCTAAAATAGGGGGAACCTCTATAATCTCATTCTTTGGCCAAATAGGTCATTGCACCAGAGCAATTATCAAAAATTCTTTTTTTGATAATTGCTCGCGCAGAACAAGCATTTTTAACTTGTTTAGAAACAAGTTAAAAATACTCCCTTATTGCGCAAGGAAATTTCAAATAATTCTGAAATTTCCTTAAAAGCAATGACTTAAGAGCCAGAACTGATTAAGAATAGAGGGTTATAGAGGTTCCCATAGGGTAATTCCGTCGTCGTCTTTCTTGCGGATTTCTTGGGCAACCTTCTTGAGGTATTCCTTTTCCTCGGCGGCCACGGTATTGATGGTCGAGCTCCCGGTGAGTCGAGCCAAAAGTACCTTACCGGTTTGGGCAAATAAATAGATCTTACGCCCATGATAGCCACCAACATCGTGGCCATGAATTGGAATACCCTCGGTCTTGAGATACTCGAGGGCGAACTGAATATTGCTTTCCGGTACGGTCTTGCTACTCTCGGCGAAACTAAATCCCGGGGTGCCAATTCCTTTCTTCGTAAACTGGGCACTCGTTTTACCCGTAGCCTTACTCAAAACATGCCCCCCCCCGAACACCTTTGCAGTCAGACGTTCTCGGTTAGCCCCTTTTTTCATCATCGAGTTGATCAATAAATCCATAGCATACGAGCCGTACCGCCCGGACTCTTCTTCAAAAAAACGAGTGGTATCTCGTAAAGAGGGCAACATGAAATGATTCATTCCGCTGATATGGATAAGGGGGTCGTGGAGAATAACCGCAATACAACTACCAAGGATAGTCGAGAGAACTTCTTGCTCTCGGCTGGCGTAGTAATCTCCGGGATGAAGAATAACCCAGGGCATGTTGAACTTTGTACTAAAACTTTGATGCATGAGATTCTTAGGGACCTTCTACAACTTTTGATAAATAGTATGCCCCAGGTTTCGAAATCCCATTGAATCCGCAAGCAAGGACTCCGAATGCCCTAAGAACAGAAAACCGCCAGGACGAATATGAGCGTGCATCTTGTTCACGACTCGTTTTCTATCCTCTTGGGTAAAATATATAAGCACATTGCGGCAAAAGATACCATTAAATCCCTTTTTAAAGGGATAAGGATCCATGAGGTTGAGCCTCTTTACGGTTATGAGATTCTTGAGGATAGGCTTTGCCTCAAAAAGACCTGGCCCGGCAGGTGAAAAGTACTTAGTCCGAAGGGCGGACGATATGGGCTTTAACTTGGCTTCCTCGTACACCCCGGCAACCGTCCGTTTCATGACGTTTGTATCTAAGTCTGTAGCAAGGATTTTTACATCCCATGACCCTCGAGACTTAAAAGATTCGATGGTTTCTAACAATATAATTGCCAGGGTGTAGGGCTCTTCACCGGTAGAGCACCCCGCACTCCAAAAACGTACACTCCGCTCGTTCTGATTGTGCAAACCCGGGAGCATAGTGTCACTTATGAAATCGAAGTGGTGGGCTTCTCGAAAGAAATCGGTCTTATTTGTCGTAATTTGATTTATAAACTCCCGAACCTCGATAACACCCGCAGGATCATGAAGAAAATCGTAATATTCAGAAAAGGTTCCAAAACCGAAAAACTTGAGTCGCTTCGTCAGGCGACTAATTACTAATTGGCGCTTTTTATCGGTGATATAGATTCCAGTTAACCGATAAATGAGGTCCGCAAAGGAAGAAAACTCTTTGTCAGTTATCTCTAGGGAAACGAAATTACGCTCGTACCCACCGTTGCCTTCGGTCTTCACCACTTTGGATTCCATAGTTGTCCTTTAGAAGAGGGTTATCTCCCCTGCTTCTACACCCTCTTCGACCTCAAACCCTGCCAAGTCTCCCGCTGCTTTTTTGTGGGAAAATATGGTGAATCGCTGGATAATATCCTGGAGCTTATGATTTTGGAGCTTCCATTCATTCAAGCCCTGTTCAGCCAAAAGAGTATCGCGAGCATTCTGGGCCTCGTCTTGAATCGACTGTAACTGACCCCGAACATCGTTGATAATCGAAATGAGCCGATCCAGGCGACCAAAGTTCTGGCTCGATCTTAGAAAAAGGTCTTGAAACACCGTACTAAAAACCGAGAAGTTTCGTATATTCGACTCGAGTTTTTCTGTTCCCAGCTGTAAGGCCTTCAGTTTTTCGTTCAATCGATGTTCTTGAGCCCGAACCTTCGCTTCTTCTTCATCGAACTGAACCCTCACCCGAAAAATGGTGTCTTTGGACGAGCGTAAGAAGTCGGTGGTTAGATTGTAGGAATTCTCCACGTCGTGGGTAATTCGTTGGGTCAGGTTGGTCATTTCGTCGACCGTCGATATCATTCTAGACAACACTGTATTTTTTGCAATTTCTATTCGAGACGCCACATCGATGGTTTTAAATCGGGTAATCAAACTAGAAAAGTTGGTAAAGTTGCTATTCAGGTTTTGAATGTCTTTGAGCAATCCTTGGGTAGCGTTGCCCAGACTATGCTTTTTGGAAATGATTTCCTGAAGTTCTTTTGTCATTTGCCCTAGGGCTTCGGTTGATTTCCGATGATGCCCGGCAAGGCTATCCTCCAAGTTTTCTTGGTCCAAAAACCTCCGCACCAAAGCATCGCGATTTTTGTCGAGCCCGCCGATTATGTCTTCGGCTTTTTGAAGGTTCTGACTTATTTCCTTTTTACTTTGGCGAATATACCCCGTGACCTCGTCGAGCACGGCGCTACAGAGCTGGGGCATAAGGGTAAAAAAGGTCATTTCATCGAGCATTTCTTCGGGGGTCGATATGCGGTCGATTTGGTACATTTCATTCACCGATATGATAACGTGTTCCAATGACTGGCGCATGATGTCTTGGGTCTGGGTCTGCTCCATAACCTTCGCCAGAGGCACCTTTACACTTTCCGCCTCTTGGACCAGATCTCCCATCCTACCAGCAACTTTTCGAATTCCTTCGGTAAATCCATCGAAGGTCACCAACATGGACGAATTGACCAGATCAAAGACTTCTTTCTGATACCCCTGAAGTCGGGTCATTGAGTCTTTCAGGTTCACAAACCGCTCGGTTATTACCTTTCCGTTTTCCGAGACCCCATCGGTGAGTTCGATAATTTTCATCGAAAGTCGCTTAAGCTCCTCGGTAATATACGAAAATGCCCTCCCCGATGCCCCTGCCTTTAGAGCAACTGTCATTGCATTCAGCGATATGAGTTCCATTTCTACCGAGTCGTCTTTTATTTGGGCAATTCGATCGTTTAGTCCCTGCAGCCGCTCTATTTCTCTTTCCAGGCGTTGAAAGAGTTCTGAGTCTCCTTCTTCCATTCGTCCCAAAAATTCCATAGTTTCGCGGATGATTTTTTGGCTCGAAACTATAACTTCCGATAGGCTCGTGTTCACATCGTCATCTACACATCCCGCAGCCTCGGTACTGGAAAAACACACGATTGCTGTGTGGGTGTCAACAATGCCCTTTTCCATTTCCTTCAGTAGATTAGGGTACTCCCGGGCAAAGGACATAAAAATATCTTCTGTCTGCGATATGAGGTCCTGTAGGGAAGATGAGAGGGTGTCGCGAAGGTGCAGGTTCTGTAGCTTCATTCCTTAAAATTATAAATCAAATGCTACTCATCTACAAACATTTATATTGTGCCTCAAACCCTGTGGCGACAAATATGTCGTCTATCTTTGTTAATCTCGAATGTACTTCGGGGTATACCGGC